>CAYSFU010000006.1:0-86322 GCA_964430555.1 uncultured Nitrospira sp.
TCGATTACAACAAAGCGCTCTCACATTTGGAGCGCCAGAAAGCCACGACCTTGGACCGCTATCATCTCGAATTGTCGTAACTCCTCACATTCCTCACCTGAGGATCTCCAAAGCCAACCACAGATGGGGTGTGACAATCGTTCTAAGGGGAGGTGAGGGATTATTGAGCCGGATTCGTCTCACATATGACCGTACTAGTCGGCTCTCGATTGGTTTGGCATGGAGATGTGTGCAGGCAAGAATCCGTGCCAAGAGGATGATACGTTCCAACGTGCATCTCGACGGGGCCTGCGAGCTGACTCTTCATTGATCACACATAGGGAATGACAAGATGGATGCTCTTAAAGACGTGGTGGACTATGGAATCATCGGTTTGTTGCTGGCGCTAAGCTTTTGGGCGCTCGCGGTGGCGGTCGAGCGGTGGCTCTACTATCGACGTGTGACGCCGAATCAATTCGAGAATGTGCAGCTCTTGGAAATGGCGCTGACACAACGATTGGTCGTGATCGGGACCGTCGCGGCCAATGCTCCGTACATCGGGCTTCTGGGTACCGTGTTGGGCATTATGCTGACGTTTCATACGATGGGCACATCAGGCACGATGGCGGTCGGCACCATTATGATCGGGTTGAGTCTGGCGCTCAAAGCGACGGCCATCGGGCTGTTGGTGGCGATTCCATGCGTCGTGCTGAACAACATCCTTCGGCGCCGTGTCTCAGAGCTGCTCACGCTGTACAAGGTGCAGTATGGAGCGTGAACTGAATGAGATCAATGTCGTTCCTCTCGTGGATGTGATGTTGGTCCTCTTGGTCATTGTCTTGACCACGGCCACGTTCATTTCGACCGGGCAGGTGCCGGTCGAATTAGCGAAGGCGAAAGAGGTGAGCGACCATAAAGAGGTTCCGCTGATGATCACCTTGACGGCCGACGGGCGGCTGTTTCTGAATGACCAAGCCATTCCGGAGAACGGGCTGTCGACTGTTTTGAATACGCATCCTCGCGAGTCTTCTGTCGTGTTTCGGGCAGATCGTTTGACGATCTTGGAGCGATTCGTGGGAGTGGTCGACGAGGTGCGGGGGTTGGGATTTCGGCAGGTGAGTTTGGAGGTACTCCGATCATGACCACTGCGGCAGTCGATCGACGAAACACCAGTGCGGTATCCGATCAAGCCCGAGGGTGGGTGACGTCGGTGTTCGTGCATGGCCTAGGGATCGCCGCGTCGCTGGTTGTGGTGGGGGCGATCGAGCAACCGACGCCACCCTCGCTGTTCCAATGGGACATTGCCATGGTGGAAGCGCCGACACAGGCTGAGGAAAAACCGGCTGAACCGGTTGTGCAACCGCCTCCACCTCCTGCCAAACCGAGTCCTCCCATTCGGCAAACCAAACAGCCGGTCGCGGAACCACCGATGCCGAAGACTCATCAGGAGGTAACGGTTCCGGTGGAAACGACCCAAGTGGTCAAGGATGTGCTCACGAATGCCGAGCCGGTCACGGAGTATGCCGCCGTGACATCGGTCGAGAGTGAACCGGTGACCTCGCCGTCTGTGGTGGAAACGCCGGTTGAATCGTCGGAGCAACCCGTGATCGAGGACCGTATGCCGGTTGAATCGGTCGCGTCACGCACCGAGTACCGTCAGGTGGAGTATCGGCAGGTGCACCATCGGGAAACACGAGCGGATTTCGGTTGGCTCAGAGATGCACTCTGGGGCCGGATCGAGGAGCTGAAACGATATCCGGCGATTGCCAGGATGAATCATTGGGAGGGCAAGGTCGTGGTGTCGGCGGTCATTCGCGATGATGGAGAGGTGATGGGGGTTCAGATCGCCGAAACCTCCGGTCGTGCGGTTTTGGACGAGGAGGCTATGGCGGTGATGAAAAAAGCTTCCCCATTGAGATTGAAACACCCGCTCGGTCAACGACAGATCACCATTCTCATCCCGATCAACTATCGGTTGGACGGATAATTCACGTCGAAATATGAACTGAAGGAACAAGGAGAACCATCATGAATCGCTGGACGATCATTCGAACGACAAGACATGTGACTCAGGCTGTGTGTGTGATTGGAGCACTCTGGCTGTCGGGCAGCGTGGCTTTGGCCCAAAATAAAACGGACAGTCGATCGGACAAGGCATTTCATGCTTCTGCGACAGACGCCAAAGGCATTGAGACAGACCTGAAAAATGTCATCTTCTACTGGGAAGAAAAAATAAGCGAGACGGCGTTCGTCCCCCACGAGCTCAAAGAAGTGCCGGTCAAGCGAGGGACGGCTACGGTCAAAATCAAGTTCGACACGATCAAGTTCATCGATCTGAAGCCGTCAGGAAACAACTCTCTTCCGAATGTTTCCATCACGCTGGCGGACGGCAAGACCGGCGACTTTGTCTTGGCCATTGCCGGTAGCTTTAGAGGGCAATCTGATTTTGGCGAGGTCGAACTGGCTGCGTCGGAACTCAAGAAGCTGACCTTCAAGTAGGGAACGGCGTGTGTGTTTCGGTGTGGCCGGTCTTCATGCCCATGGTGACGAAGCCGTACCATCTTGAAGCGGATCAAGCCAGGGTAGTGCACGCTGCGGCGATAAGTGCAGAAGGAACAACGAGAGGCGTTATGAGTCGGTGTTCCTCAACGAAGAGCGGTCTCGATGTTCGGTGCCGGTGCGGCAAGCTCGTCGCGCGCTGGCAGGGGGACGATTTGGTCATCAAGTGCACCAGATGCGGACGCTTCGTTGCCATCCATCACTCAGCCATCCGCGGAGTGCCGCCCGGCGACCTGAGTTCCGGTGACCGCCGATAACCCATTTCATCAGATCTTCCCAATCACGGCATGGTTTTCGTCCGCCTGTGTGCTCAGGCGACAGGTGGACGACGTGGCTCTGTCACAGCGGTGCGTCTCATGTCCATGATGAAACGCGACAACGCGCTGCCTCCCGCAGCGAGGACGGCCACGGTAGCGGCGTCGCTTGTCGATCAGGCGAGTCCACTGTCGACACCTCCCGTTCTGCGTTACTCTCTTAGACGCCTCTGGTTGCGCCTGCATGTGTATATCGGTCTCTTCGGCGGGGCGCTCTTTGTCTTCATGGGGCTGACCGGTAGCTGCCTGGTATTTTATAAAGCCATTGATGCATGGCTTCACCCAGCACAGTTGACCACGGCCGGTACAGGTTCGTACCGCCTCCTCCATGAGATTGTGGCTTCCGCCCAATCCGGAGGTTCTCCGGGAGGATGGCTCGATAGTCTTGAATTTCCACTGCATGAGCATGATGTCTTTCAGGCCTGGCATAAGATGCCGATCGGCGAGACGGGCAAGTTTCGATGGTATCAAGTTGCCATTGATCCCTACACCGGAGCGGTATTGAGTCGAGACCGAGAATGGGGAGGGCATCTGGTCTCGTTGATCTACCAGTTACATGCGTCGCTCTTGATGGACGAATTCGGCGGGACGATCGTAGGGGGAATCGGGTTGTTGTTGCTCTTCTCGATTGTGACCGGCCTGTATCTGTGGTGGCCTCAACCAGGCCGGCTTCGTCAAGCCTTCACGTTTCAGTCGAAGGAGAGCGTCATCCGCCGGCACTACCAGTGGCATAAATTGAGTGGCTTGTATGGTGCCATCGTCCTCGCGATGCTCGCCGGTACCGGTGTGTATTTGGAATTTGGCGAGTATGTGGTCCCGATCGTCCGGCTCTTTTCCCCAGTCAAGGAATTTACTGAGGAGGTGAGATCAGTGCCGATGTCCGGCGTCCCTTCCATGTCCGTTGAACAGGTGGTCTCGCAGGCTCGGCACATCTTTCCGGAAGGAGAGTTGCGGTCGGTCGGTTTCCCTCACGACGAGACCGGGGTCTATCAGCTTACGTTTCGCCAGCCGGGTGAGGTAAGACAATCCGGAGGAGAAAGTGAAGTCTGGCTGGATCAATACAGTGGGGACGTGCGTCGTGTGGTCAATTGGCAACGATTCACCGGCGGCGAGACTTTTTTGGCCTGGTTGTTTCCGCTGCACAACGGTGAAGCGTTCGGATTGATTGGCCGCTGGATCGTGTTTGCCTGTGGATTTGTTCCGCTGATCCTCTATGTGACCGCCCTTCGGATGTGGTGGTTGAAGCGGGCCGCGCATCGGCGACAGCACCGACAGGCGATCGCATAATCAATTCTTTGCTTCACGCACATCATCGGCCTTGCCGTCGGTGGTCGTGATTTCTCGACACGCTTCTTCGGTCAACACTTCTACGGTTGGGTACTGAAACGTAGAAAAGGGATTGACAGGCATTCCATTTAAATGATATTGAGAATACATATCAACATCGACAGGAGGCATTCTGACCAGGCAATCGGTTCTGTAAATCGTTTCACTCAGTTGTGAGGCCAGAGGTCGTAAAGACCAGAGCCCAAGGCGTTGAACAAGCGCGTTGGGCTTTTATTTTGGCGTAATCAACAGGGTCAAATCTCCCGCTAGGCATCGCGAAGTAGTTTGCGGAAGAGCGGAAGGCGTGATCAGCACAGCGCATGGACCAACCGGTAGGGCAAAGGAGGCGACATGACGTCGATCTGTAGACGGTGTGGAGGCTATGTCATTGGTGATCGAGCTCCCGATTATTATCGGGCACGACGCTGGAGATGTATCAACTGTGGTTGGTATCGCGAAGACGCGGTGATAAAGACCGCTCTTCTGTCGCTCCATGCGGTCAGGGCGGGCGGATATCGGTCGTATGTGGAACCCAAACAACGAGGAAGAAAAGGAGTATGGATATGAAAACAATGTTGGGAACGGATGCGTCGATGAAGTTGGTGCTGTGCGACTGCGGCAAGCTGCATGTGACCTGCGGTCCGGTGACGCTTCACTTCACCCGCGATGAATTTATGATGTATGCCGAATCGGTACGGCGGTTGGCTGCCATGATCGTACAATCCCCCGTGGGTGTCGCGCCGAAAGGGGCACAGTCAGCATCCATGGAAATGTGTCATTGACGGAGGAGCATATCAGATCGCTCTGAGGAAGGCGGATACAAGATGGCTGCGAATAAGTTTTGGTATCACTCACACGACGATCTCCCGGTATTGATCAGTCTGGTGGTAGGGATTGCCGTTCTCCTGTCGGCCATTGTGACCATGTGGATGTGGTCGATCGGCTCATACGCTCAATGAAACGATGATCGCAAAAGAGTTTCGGAGATCCTGTAGAAACAATTTGAGGCCGGTGGATTCTTTCGGTAAATAGGCCGGAAGGAGAGCGTTGCTCAGCGTCGTTCCAGAAATTTAATCGTCTGGTGATGAAGTGAGGGGTTGACAACGGTCTCTCGCTAGTGATATTGAGAATTTATATCAATACTGAGCGAGAAGTAAGTTTTGAATAGGAACAACGGCTGGCTTGTCGAGGAGTTTTTGACATAACAGAATCCCACAGCGTGTGCTGTATCCACAAGTAGAACAAGTTGCGTGACTCATAGCAGTCACGAGTGAATGAGGCCAGAGGTCGTTCAAGACCGGAGCCCAAGGCGTCGTAAGGCGTCTTGGGCTTTTTTTATTGCGCATCGTGTATTCGAAGGAGATTGTCGATGACGATACACAGCACACACCTCGCTGAAGCGCCACTCATGGCTTCAGGCGACATTCCTAATGTGGGGGTGGCACTGCGTCTGACGTATACGCAGATCGCCTCTCTCTTTCATCAGTACCGTGAAGAACTCACACGTCGGCTGGTCGGTATGGTCAAGTCTCGCGAAACGGCTGCGGATCTTGTCCAAGATACCTATGTGCGGTTGCTTCGACTCGGCGACGCGCATGTGGTGGAGCAGCCGCGCGCGTTGCTCCATCGTATTGCCTCGAACCTGGCGATCGACCATTTACGAAAGGAAAAATGTGGTGTTCAAGTCTTTGATGGCATGGATGCCGCCATGGCCGTCCCTTCTCAATCCCCTTCGCCGGAACGAGAGTTGCTCGCCAAACAACGGCTTCGCCTGTGTCTCCAGGCGATCGAACAGCTTCCTCCACGTAGCCGTGAAGCCTTCGTGCTGTGCCGAGTATACGGCTACTCGTATCAGGAGATTGCCCTACGCATGAACATTTCGGAGAGCGGAGTGGAAAAGCTCCTGATGCGAGCGCTGGCTCAGAGTTGCGAGGCGCTGGAGATGATCGACAAGACTGAATAGTGAGGAAGTTGGTTCGCAGAATCGTCTCACTGTATACTGACCGCGGTTTCGCCGAGCGTTCGCCGACGAGACCGTCCCATGCAGTACACCGACGATTCAGGCGATATGGCGCTATCCGAGGAAGAAGCCAAGATCAAGAAAGAAGCCGTTGCCTGGGTCATTCGCTTACAGAATGGTGATATATCGCAGGAAGACCGACGAGCATTTGAGACCTGGCAGGCGCAGAGTCCTCGACATGCCTTCATCTATCGTAAGGTTTATCGAGTATGGGAGAGTCCTGAGCTGAGCGCGGCGGCGATCGTTGCTGCAAGGGGAGGGCCGACCAGATTCGAGGCAACGCCCACACGCTCTCTGCGATGGCTGGCCCTGGCCTGCCTTCTCTTGATCGGTATCCTCGCCGATCATTTTGATGTCATCACACGCTGGCAGTCTGACTATCGAACCGGGACGGGCGAACGGCGTACCGTTGAGTTGCCGGACCGCTCGATTGCCACGCTCAATACGCACTCAGCGATCGCGCTCTTTTTCGATGACGGGGTTCGTCGCGTTCGGCTGCTGAAAGGCGAAGTGTTCTTTCACATTCAGCAGGATGCCGACCGTCCATTTATCGTCGAGAGCGCGGAAACCGCCATTCGAGCTGTCGGGACGGCATTTGTCGTGCGAACAGACTCCGGTAAGGATCGCATCACTGTCCTCGAAGGCGTCGTCGAAGTTGATTCCAAATCGAAGGCAGCATCTCCGATCGCAGTGATGGCGGGGTCACAGATTCAGACGGAACAGGGATTCTTGGGACGCCCACAGACCGTCGATGTCGCAACTGCTTCATCATGGATGCGAGGACGGTTGGCAGTCCAGGACGTCCCATTTGCGCAGGTGCTGGAAGAGCTGCGTCGCTATTACCCCGGTACGATTGTGTTGTGGAATACGGAGATCGGAGAGATGAACATAACCGGGACCTACAACATCGATGATCCCCAGGCCGCGCTGGCACTACTTCTTCAAACCGTTCCAGTCTCGATGACCAGGCTCACTGATCATCTCGTGATCCTCTTCTGATCCGCTCTCACTGTGCCTCAGCGAACATGGAGGTGAGGGAGGATCGGGCTCGTTCCGTCTACACAAGACGAGGCAAGAAGAGGAGGCATTACGCGAGATGAAGCAAGCAGAATTGTGCAATCACGAACATGTTTCACGGCAGATATCTACGATGCATCGATGGCATGGCTTGTGGCGATGGGGTGTTGTCTTGTTCGCACTCACCTTCGGGATGGTGCATGACCTCTCGGCTCAAGAAGGATTTTCATCGGACACCCAACCTGCGCAGGTCGAGTTGAATATTTCTTCGCAGCCACTCGGTTCCGCGCTCAATGCATTCGCCGACGCAACCGGCTGGCAAGTCAGTGTTCCCAGTGAATCGATCGCTGGTCTTATTTCTTCCGGCATCAACGGACGATATATGCCGGAGGAGGCCCTCCACGCGTTGCTGACAGGAACCGGCATGGCTTATCACATGACCGGCGCGAATGCCGTCACGCTTTCGCCGAGTGCAGCCATGACTGATCTTACTGAACCATCGGTCGGAGCTGTGTCAACGGCACCCAAACCGATCAAGCTTCCTGAAGTCATGGTGAGAGAGACGAAGGAGCGAAAAGACAAGGCGTACACTGTCGAAGAGGTCTCAAGTGCGACCCGAATTCCCGTGCCGGTTCAGGACGTCCCTCGCTCGGTCGAGATCGTTACCAGGCAGGTGATCGAGGATCAAAAAGTGATCCGGTTCAGTGATGCCCTGCGAAATGTGAGCGGGGTGTCGCAGTTCAA
The DNA here is from genome assembly GCA_964430555.1 of uncultured Nitrospira sp. Classification (GTDB taxonomy): domain Bacteria; phylum Nitrospirota; class Nitrospiria; order Nitrospirales; family Nitrospiraceae; genus Nitrospira_D. The sequence continues at coordinate 7,960 of CAYSFU010000006.1, forward strand.
CACGCAGGGCGGCCAGGGCGGTGAGGTTATGATTCGAGGATTTGCATCCACGCTCAATGTGTTCAAGAACGGCTTCCGGGACGACAGTACGTATAGTTCACGCGCGCAGCGCGATATCATCAACATCGAAAGTATCGAAGTGATCAAAGGTCCGCCCTCCTATTTGTTTGGTCGATCCGACCCCGGTGGAGTGATTAATCAAATCACGAAGGCGCCGTTGAAGAATCCGTATTATGCGGCCGAACTGATGCTCGGCAATTACGATCTGTATCGTCCGTCCATCGATATCGGCGGACCATTGAACGAGAGCAAAACGCTGACTTATCGCTTTAATGGGTTATATGAATCAGCCGGCAGCTACCGAGACGGCGTGCGTTCGGAGCGCATCTTTCTTGCCCCGACGTTTGGATGGGACATTGGACCACGAACCACATTTCGGTTCGAAGGCGAATATCTCTACGATAAGCAGCCGATCGATCGTGGCCTGGTAGCCATTGGTGGAGGAGTCGCGTCTATCCCCGTCACGCGATTCTTGGGCGACCCGACAAGGAAAAATGAAGTGAATCATGGGAAAGCCACTCTGACCCTCCTGCATGATTTTAACGACATCTTCAGATGGCGCACAGCCTTCAGATCCGCGGTTACCCGTGGTCGATACTCCAGTCGGGAATCCTGGTTTTTGGTCGGAGATGAACGCGACGGCATCCTCAACCTGGCGCAGTTTTACATCCCGACAACGACTCAAAGCCACTACCTCCAAAATGAATTGCACGCGAAATTCTCAACCGGCCCGTTCCTTCACAAGGCAATTATCGGCGTCGAGCTGGGGCGGGAAGTCTCGTCGGCCTCGGCATCCGGAGATTTCGGAGGCGATACCTCGACTCCGGGGGCGTTCAGCTATATCAATATTTTTAATCCGGCCGACAGGCTGTTTCTAGACACACCGCTGACGAAATACAGCAACACCAAAAATGTAAACGACATCCTCGGTGTGTACTTTGGGGACTATATTACCCTGTTTGATAAATTTCATCTGCACGGAGGCGGCCGATTCGACTACTTTAAACAGAAGCTGACCAATCGTCCCAATGACAGTGATCCGAATCAGACCGAAGATAGTCAAACCGATCTTGCGTTCAGCCCATCAGTCGGATTGACCTATCAACCCTGGAAACCGATCGCGTTTTTTGCCAACTATACGGAGTCGTTTGCGCCGCAAGAGTCAGGATCCAGAAGCACCACTGGGACGCTTTTCGATCCGGAGCGCGGGAAAGCCTATGAGGGAGGCGTCAAGCTTCAGTTGTTCGAAAACCGGTTGCGCGCGACACTGGCCGCCTTCCATATCAAAAAGAAGAATGTCCTCACCGCCGATCCGCTCAACGGATTTTTCTTCTCGACGGCGACCGGAGAACAACGCAGCCAAGGGATCGAGTTTGACGTTGCCGGAAGGATCTTGCCGGGGTGGGATATCATTGCGAGCTATGCCTATATCGACGCGCGAGTCACGAGAGATCTGATGTTTCTTGAAGGAAGCCGCGTTCCAAACTCTTCGCTTCATCAAGGCAGTCTCTGGACGACGTATTTCCTGCAAGATGGTCCATTGAAGGGGTTTGGTGCCGGAATCGGAATGTACGCGCAAGGCAAGCGGAACGGGGTATTCCAGTGTACGGATCCGGCGAATTGCCAAGGGTCGTTCGAACTCCCTGGATATGCCCGCATGGATGCTGCGGTGTACTACCGCAAACCGGAATTCTTTACCCGCACGAACCTCCTGGCCGCGGTGAACTTCACCAACGTGCTGGACCAACGGTACTTTACCGGCACGCAGAACCTCAGAGAGATCGTCTATACCGGCGCTCCATTCACCGTCATCGGCTCCGTGAAACTGGAGTTCAACTGATCGAGAGATTCGTGTCATAACATCATAGCGATCACTTGAGTCCATGTCTGGCCCAGACCCGTTGCTTTCAGGGTGTCCCTGGCAATGCCTTGTCGCAAATGGGTCGGGGTACCAGCTGTTTCCGGCGTGACTCAAAAATGTGAGACTCAACCATTGAGAGTGACAACCTAAAGACGACAAATCCGACGCGGTCGAGAACATCTGATTAAGCCCGCCTCCTCTCCTGCCGCTCTGTCGGGTCTTGTGAGACCTGACTGACGTTTGGTGTGTAAGCCTGTTACGCGTACCGTGTTGTGACCGTGTGTTCAAATTGCTTTGACAGACGATGTGTGAACAGCCGATCCTTTGACAAGACTTTCTCTCCTCGTTACGTTGTGTCGCGTGCGGAGGATCACCGCGTGGAAGACGTGCGGTCTGAAAAACTGCAAGACTTTGATAAGGAGATGGAGCAACTTCTACACGACTGGAATGCTCCAGGCGTTAGAGTGGGGATCGTCGTGAAGGATAACCTGATCCTTGCCAGAGGCTATGGTTATCGGGACTATGAGCAGCGTCTGCCATTCACTTCGACCACGCTTCTGCCCGATTGCATCGAATACCAAGCTCTTTACGGCGGTTGCAACCGGACTGCTCGTAGCAGAAGGGAAACTGACATGGGATAGGCCTGTCCGTGATGCCGTGCCCAGTATTCGATTCGCCGACGATACACTGAACAACACGGTCACCTTTGATGCAAGATCCTGTAGCCGTGCTTTATTGAAATGAACGTGAGCAGAGCCTATGGTTTGCGAACGGTAGCGGCGTGGCATGGCATGAAGACAGGAAATGATAGATCCGGTTCTTATACGGATCGGCTGAAATATCGTTCGGCGACACAGTGATATGACGATCCGCGCTTTTCAGGGCCATGATCTTGCAGCCGTGATTGAGTGCTTCACTCGGTCGGTGCGCGTAATTGCGGCGCGACACTACGGAGCGGAGCAGATTGACGCATGGGCGCCGGTCGAGGCGGATCTGTATGCGTGGCGTCAGCGATTATCCAGTGGGAGAGTCCTGGTCGCTGACGCTCATGGCAAAATTGCAGGGTTCATTCGCATGGAGCGTAGCGGTTTGGTCGATCTACTCTATGTCCATCCGACCCATGAACGTCGAGGTATTGGTAGAGAATTATTGAACGCAGCATGCTCATGGGCAGCAACAAACGGCGTGAAACGGTTCGAGGCCAACGTGAGTTTGGCGGCGCGGCAACTGTTTGAAGCCGCTGGTTTTCAGGTCGAGCGAGAGCAGACCGTTGAATACAAGGGCGTCGTTTTTCGAAACTTCAGAATGGCGCGTGTGGAAGAGGCTACGCCGGCCGTCGAACAAGCGGATGCAACAGAACATCGTTGATGCGTGGCATTGGGCGGCAAGAAAAAATGCCGGAACCGGACATTGAGAAGCTGATTGCGGCTGCACGTTCTGTACAGGGTGCGTTTACTCTCGCCAGGTCTGAGTTCTCGGCTGCTTCAGTCGGCGCAGCTCTTCGCACAGTCACTGGCGCCATCCACACAGGCGTGTGCCTTGATCTCGAGTGCGGCGTCGGTTTCTGCGCCGAGCACGCCGCGATCTCAGAGATGCTCAAGCATCGCGAGGTCGAGATTGCCGCTATTGTTGCCGTCAACGATTCAGGCGTCCTCTCGCCTTGCGGCCGTTGCCGGGAACTCATGGCACAACTCAGCCCCCGAAACAGCAACACGCGAGTGGTGCTCCCGAATGAACAAGTGGTCGAGCTTCGCGAACTGTTGCCCAAGCACTGGTTGCTCCCGTAGCGGTCATGCGGTGGGCTGTTGACTGATAAGCTACTGATGCTGTCTGTCGCGGGTTTCAGCAGTGAGGATAGTCGTACCCGATGCGAGTCATAGCGGCATCGCCCACGGCTCCAGCATAGCGGCTATCCGTGAGACATCTTCGAATCAAAGCTGACTCGCCAGTGATGACGTATGAAAAGGGTTGCGATATTCGGGAACGCCGGCGGTGGCAAATCAACACTTGCGAAAATGTTGGTGGAAATCACCGGCCTGCTTCTTCATCCGATTGATTCCATCAAGTACAAGCCGGGTGGCGAGGAAATTCCTCATGCCGAGTATCTGAAGATTCATGCCGAACTCCTGCAAAATGAGCGGTGGATCATCGACGGATTCGGCTGTGTGGAGTCCGCGTGGGAACGGTCGCTGCCGCCGATACGTTGGTCTATGTCGATCTCCCACTCGTTCTCCACTATCTCTGGGTGACCAAGCGATTCATCAAAGGTATCCTAGTAAATCCAGAGGGGTGGCCAGCAAACAGTCCCATGTGGCGCAGCACGCTCGCCGGCTACCGTGTAATTCCCCTCTGCCATCGCCACATGACGCCCAAGTATCGGCAGCTTGTCGCCGAAGCGGCTGCAGCAAAACGGGTGCACCACTTGAAGTCGCCGCGTCAGATACGGACATTTCTGGCAGCCATCAAGCAAGGGTACGAGGGTAATTGAGCTATGAGGGAAACGTCGAAACGTCAGAGGGAGTCAGTCGGTGGGAGATGCAGGTCATTTAAGGCATTAGTGAAATGAAAGAGTTTATCAGTGAAGATGATGTGCAAACGTTTGAGGGATGGCTACAGTATCAGGCTATTGATACTTCCAGAATGACCACGGAGGAATTGGCCCGCTGGCGGTGCTGTTTCGAGGAGGCACAGAAGCAGCGTGCTACAGGCTCGAAGGTTGGGCTGATGAATCTCACAACGGTTCCAGGGGAGAGCAAATACGCGGTGGCTGTTCGCGAAGGAGCAGACCTGTTCCTTGTCTTATGGGTACGGCGCAATCAAAAAGGAGAATATGGTGTTTTAAAACCGATGAGCGATAGACACGTGGATTTGCAGAACAGGCATCACCGTGATGGCACTCTCTACCATGAAATTGTAAAGCAAAAGTTTTTCCCAGCTCAGAAGTCTCCGTCATTCCCTATTCTGAATGGATTCACGCCCAAGGATACCGGAGCTATCTGTGATCCAAAGGCATTCACCGGCATCGTCGAGGTCGCAGCAGGCATTCTTGGGCCACGGCATGGCTGTATCGGGGTATGCCTTGTTGAGCCGGGTACTGGTCTGCCTGACTATACATGGGCGTATGACGTATTCACTCAGACAGTGTTTCGTGAAGTGTCGCCCCACGTTGTCGTTTCAATCATGCACAGGAAACATCTCGACGAAAAAGGCCGCCACTAAGATCGTGGACATCAACGCACTGAGGCTTGTCAAAACACATGGGATCTTGAATGGGAGTGCGGGGGAGTTTTTGACCGTGCACTGCTTCAGGTCAACCGAGCGAGAGAAGTCCGAACTCACGTACTGACCGCACTAGGGCCTCAGTAATTTTTATTGTAACCGACGTTCAGGTGGACCCAGTCTTGGTTCTCCAGCGTAAAGCTTCGGTATCATGAAACACTTTAAAGCAATCGTCTTTGATATGGACGGGCTCCTGCTCGATACGGAAAGGATAGCGCTGTCCGCGTTTCTCGAAACGTGTAGGCATTTCGATCTTCCCCCACTGGAAGAATTATTCATCCGTTGTATTGGAACAAACGAGTCTCGTGGCCGTGAGCTACTAGAAGATGGCTTACGCGGCCAGGTGGATCATTTGGCATTTCTCGATGTGTGGGACCGCTTTCTCAAAAAGACCATGGATAATCCTGTTCCTCTAAAAGAAGGCGCCGCAGAACTCCTTGATCACATCGCATCCCTCCAAAAGCCAGTGGCAGTTGCCACATCCACATATACGACTGAAGCTCGAGAAAAACTGCACAACGCAGGGATCTTAGATCGATTCGCTACCGTAGTAGGCGGTGACCAAGTGTCTCGTAGTAAGCCTGCCCCAGAGATTTACTTGCGAGCTGCAGAAATTCTCGGTGTGGCGCCTGCAGCATGCCTCGCGCTGGAAGATTCAGAAAACGGAGTGCGATCCGCGATCAGTGCAGGTATGACCGTGGTGCAGGTTCCGGATCTCGTACAGCCATCCGTAGCATTGCGTGCCCTAGGACACATCGTATTGAAAACGCTACGTGATGTTGCGACGTTCCCCTTCGATCTTCGTCACGTCGCTGATTTAGAAAAGGCAAAGAAAGATGAAGGTTGTCATCATCGGTAACAGCAGGAGCGGCAAGACCTGGCTGGCCCGGGAATTGGCCGGCAGTGCCTCTGTGCCACTGATCCATTTGGATGAGATATTCTGGGAGCCGGGAGGCTTCAATAAGAAACGCAGCAGCGAGGATATTGCCGCTCTCGTTCGAGAGAGCAAGCTCAGAGGGAGTTGGATCGTCGAAGGTGTCTTCGGCGAGCTTGCCGAACAATATCTAGACGATGCGGAAGCCCTCATTTGGCTCGATCTTCCTTGGGAGGTCTGTGAAGCGAGACTTCTACAGCGAGGATCGGAGAGTAAACAGCACATGAAGCGAGATCAATCCGAGCAGGGATTGCAAGCGCTTCTAGCCTGGGCGTCTGAATACTATTCTCGAACCGACCCGAGGTCGCATGAGAGTCACAAAGCGCTCTTCAATAAGTTTTCGAGCACGAAGGTTTGGCTGAAGGACGAGCCTTCTGTGCAAAAACTGCTTGTCTGTGTCAAACAATTATCTCAGAGAGGAAGCGATTTCGGCGCTGCAGTCAAGTACCTCTAGATCTCCCATGGACATCCGTTATTTGGCAGATTGCCAGGACGCGATTCCTCAAATTGCTCACTGGCTGTTTAATGAGTGGGGACGCTTTCTTCCCGGTTCGTCTGTCGAGCGCGGTATTGCTCGGTTACAAGGGCGACTCCATCGAGATCGACTCCCGCTCACGTTGGTGGCGATGGAGGCGGAGGTCGCTATTGGCACCGTCAGTCTGATTTCTTGCGACATGGAGACGAGGCCGGATTTATCGCCTTGGCTGGCAAGCCTGTATGTGGAAGCGGATCGTCGGCGCCGGGGTATCGGGGCGGCATTGATAGAAGGTGCCGTCAGAGAGGCCACGGGTTTGAGAATCGATTCGCTCTTCCTATTTACCGACACCAGCGAAGCTCTCTATGCCAAGCATGGTTGGCAAAAAGTAGAGTCGTGCATCTATCGAAATAGAGAGGTCGTGATCATGAAGAGACTGGTGGCATGACCTCGGATCCGTTCGTCGCAGCGCTTCTTCCATTGTTGCACAGGTTATGTGTTGGTCGGGTAAGCATCGCCATCGGAGGATCACGTGCCAAGGGGGGTGCCGACCGATGGTCGGATCTCGACCTGTATCTCTTTTCGATGGATGTTCCGCCAAGACAAGAGCGAGAGAGGTTGGTCACGACCATGCTGCCGAATGCCAGCGAAGTGACTTCCTGGGGATGCGACGACTCGTTTGTTGAAGGCGGAACGGATTTTGTGCTCGACGGCGTTCGCGTGGAGTGCTGGCATCGCAATGAGACTTCAGTGGAAGAGAAGCTGCAGGCCTCATTGAACGGAGAGATCAGGCGTCAATACTCCGCCTGGGCTGTGATGGGATTCTTCGACCATGCGGTGCTTGCCGACATCCGTACCATGCAGATTGTGACCGATGCCAATGGAACCATCAATCGGTGGAAGCAGGCGGTGCGCGTCTATCCGGAAGCCTTGCGCCGATCACTGCTGCATCGATTCATACGAGAGGTGGGGTTCTGGCCGAACAATCCTCATTACCGGAGCGCCATCGAGCGAGTTGATCGTATCTACACTGCCGCCATCGTACAGCACACGCTCCACGCACTCATTCAGGTGCTGTTCGCGCTGAACCGAGAGTACTTTCCCGGTGAGAAGCAGCTCGCCCGTGCGATGGACACGCTCACATTACGACCTCAAGGGCTGTCTGATCGGATAAGCCGAATACTCAACCCAGGGACTGCAATGGGGTGCGACGAACTGGCCGGCCAGGCTCGTGCCCTTGCCGATCTGGTTATGGACACGACGACCCTGGTGGGATCCAGCCAAAATTAACCTGGATGCAGGCAGCTTCAGGACGTGTTCCGCAGGCCTGTCACAGGCCCACCACAGCGGAGGTACGCATCTCCCATCGCGCAAGACGCAGTCTGTTCGTAGCGAACTTGAACACGACCACCACCACGGGAACGACAGGGCATAACCCGAGGTGAGGAAAATACTTCGTGTCCCGTCTAAGTAGTACAAAACGATTCAGTCATCAGAGAAGGGACGCGGTCCCGTTACCGCGCTAATCCCTTCGATGTAGATGGCCTTCGAGCTCACCGACTGAGGCAACGCAAGAAACCCAACAGAGGTTCACTGCGGTTCGGGATGAAGGGGTACTTGATATCCCTCGCTCCTGGTGTGTCTTTCACGTGCGAGAGAGGCGGCATTGTTATCCGAAGCACGCACAACCGTCGAGACGCTCGTCGACCTTCTTCGCCGGAAGGCAGACGATCTCGCGGATCAATCGGCGTTCATCTTTCTGACTGACGGAGAAGCCGAAACTTCTGAAATCACGTACGGTGAGCTGGATCGCCAAGCGCGAGCGATCGCAGTGTGGCTCCAATCGCTCGGCGCGCAGGGTGAACGCGCCATTCTCCTCTATCCACCGGGTCTTGAGTATCTTGCCGCATTCTTCGGCTGTTTATATGCGGGTGTCGTTGCCGTACCGGCCTATCCACCGCAACGGAAACGAACGCTGGGACGATTGCGGGCGGTGCTCGCGGACTCAGGCGCAACCCTAGCGTTGACGACCTCGAAAGTTCACGCAGGTGTTACGCGGCTGTGCCGGCAGGATTCCGGAATGGGCGAATTCGCGAAGGTGCAGTGGATCGAAACCGATGCTGTCCGGGAAGACGGCGGAAACGCCTGGCGGACGCCGGTCGTAACCTCCGAGACGCTTGCCTTTCTGCAGTATACCTCAGGGTCAACCGGATCTCCGAAGGGAGTCATGGTGAGCCATGGGAATCTGTTGCACAACCAACGCATGATTCACACGGCATTTGGTCATGACGAGCACACGACCGTTCTTGGTTGGTTACCGCTGTATCACGACATGGGTCTGATAGGAAATGTCTTACAGCCGCTCTATCTCGGGCGACCCTGCATCCTGATGTCGCCCGTGCATTTCATGCAGAAGCCGCTTCGCTGGCTCTCCGCGATTTCCCGCTATCGCGCCACAACGAGCGGTGCACCCAATTTCGCCTATGATCTCTGTGTCCGGCAGATTTCCATGGAGGAACGAGAGCAATTGGACCTCAGCTCCTGGTCGGTGGCATTCAACGGAGCTGAGCCGATTCACGCGGGGACGCTGGATCGATTCGCGGACATGTTCGGTCCTTGCGGGTTCAGGCGTGAAGCCTTTTATCCCTGTTACGGGTTGGCCGAAGCGACATTGTTTGTGTCCGGCGGCGAGCGTGGCGCGATACCTGTCCTCCGGCTTGCTGAGAAGGCCGCATTGGAGAAGGGTGATGTGGTCGAGGCTTCCCGGGATGGGGGCTCCGTTACTCGGCTGGTCGGATGTGGCAGAACCGCCGCAGATCAGCAATTGGCCGTCATCAATCCGGAAACCTTGTCGCACTGTCTTCACGGTCGTGTTGGGGAGATTTGGGTCAAGGGTGCCAGTGTGGCGCAGGGATACTGGAATCACGAAGAAATGACTGCGCGCACGTTTGCCGCCGCGATTGCGGACACCGGAGAAGGTCCGTTTCTTCGGACCGGCGACCTAGGGGTCATCTGGCGCGACGAGCTGTTCGTGGTCGGACGGTTGAAAGACCTGATCATCATCCGCGGGAGAAATCACTATCCGCACGATATCGAAGCCACGGTACAGGAAAGCCATCCCTCTCTCCGGCCAGGCTGCGGCGCGGTCTTCTCCGTCCCGGTCGATGATGAGGAGCGTTTGGTGGTGGTGCAGGAAGTGTCCGGTGGTTCGTCGATCGATCTCGAGTCCATTGCTGCACGAATCAGTCGCGCGGTCACGGAGCATCACGAGGTGCAAGTTCACGCCCTTCTCTTGATCAAACCCGGCACGTTGCCAAAGACGTCGAGCGGGAAAGTTCAACGACATCTGTGTCGGACAAAGTTTTTGGACCGTGAACTGGAGGCCGTGCATACCGCGTCCCACGATGGGCAGGCGGAAAGAGGATCCGATCTCACGGGTGATGTCGATGATGAGCTGCTTGCAGGCGTGGCGGCAATCTTGGCTCAGGCGCTTGACCGCTCTCACATGGAGCCTTACGCCAATTTCTTTGAGTTGGGTGGAGATTCGCTGCGCGGTGTGCAAGCCTTGGCCAAGTTGCAAGAACGCTACGGAGTCGAACTTCCACTCGAATCTCTGTTCGATGCTCCAACGGCGGCGGGCCTCGCCGCGCAGATTCCCTCACGATCTCGATCGTTGTCCTCGCCGTCGCGGAAGCGGGTCGAGCCGAGTATCCGCAACGATGTCTCGCCCTTGTCCTTCTCCCAACAACGATTCTGGTTTCTCGATCAACTATCACCCGGCAGCTCGTTCAACAATATTCCGGTCGTCTTGAGAATCACGGGACCGCTCGATCTCACGGCGCTGCAGCGCGCAGTGGCTGAAATCGTGCGGCGCCACGAAATTCTGCGTGCCCGATTCTTCATCGACCAAGAGCATCCGGCTCAGGTCATCGATCCGCATGGTGCCTGTCCTCTCCCTGTCGAAGATCTTACGAGTCTGAACGGGGCAGTGCAGGAGGAACATGTCGCGCTGCTGATGTCGCATGAAGCCCATCTGTCGTTTGATCTGACGGCGGGGTCCTTGCTTCGGGTACGGCTGCTGCGATTGAGCCGAGCGGAACATGTCCTGCTCCTGACGATCCACCATATCGTCGCCGACGGCTGGTCCATGAGAATTTTCGGCTACGAATTGACGCGGTTCTATGAGGCCTTCACGAAGGGACTGGAGTCTCCGCTTCCACCACTGTCCAGACAGTACCTGGATGTCGTTCACGATCAGCGACGTTGCGTGGAGAGTGAGGAATGGAAGCGGCAAGAACTCTACTGGCGCCGGAAGCTGACGTCCGTTCCGCATGTACTCGAGCTACCGATCGATCATCTTCGTCCGGCTGTGCAGGGACAGAAAGGGGAGCGGTATGTCTGGACTGTGCCCGAAGAGGTCGGGCGGCGGCTCCACGACATCGGCTGCAGGCATCAGGCCTCGTTGTTCATGACCATTCTGGCTTCATTCGACGTCCTGTTGGCCCGCTACAGCGGACAAGCGGAGTTTTGTGTCGGTGCACCGGTTGCCAACCGATCTCAGCCGGAATGCGGCTCCATCATCGGCTGCTTTGTCAACACGGTGGCGTTGCGCGTGGACTTGTCCGGTGATCCGACGTTCCTTGATTTGCTGACGCAGGTGCGGAGGACCGTGCTCGAAGCGCAGGCCAACCAAGATCTCCCGTTCGAGCGGCTGGTTGATCTTCTTCATGTGCCGCGTAGTCTCAGTCATACGCCGATTTATCAAGTGATGCTGAGCCTGGAAGAAGAGCAACCCGAGCTCTGCAGGCTGGACGGTCTGGATGTCCGCCGGATGAAGACGAGCACCGGAACGTCTGTTTTCGACCTCACCCTCGAGCTGATGGCAATGAAGGACGGCCGGTTTGAGGCGGTGTTTGAGTACAGTACGGACCTCTTCACCGGTGACACGATCGCACGCATGGTCGGGCATTTTCAGGAATTGCTGAGGCAGATTGCCGTGAATCCTGATGTGCGCGTGAGCGAACTCGGCATGCTGAGCCAGAGTGAACGAAGGCATCTCCTCCAGGAGTACAACGAGACAGCTGCGGATTCTCCGCTTGAACGGTGTCTCCATCACTTGTTCGAAGGTCAGGCGAAACGCACGCCGGATGCCGTTGCGATGGTGTGGAATGGTATTTCGTACAGTTACCGGTCGCTCAACCAGCATGCCAATCAATTGGCCTATTATCTCCGGCAGCAGGGCCTCGAGGTGGAAAGTCGTGTCGCGCTGTGTCTGGATCGGTCGCTTGAAATGGTCACGGCGTTGCTCGGAGTGCTGAAAGCAGGGGCCGCGTATGTGCCGATAGACCCATCCGCGCCTCACGAGCGAACAAACTTCATGATGCGGGACAGCGGCGCGCGGATGCTGCTCACGCAGAAGCGGTTTGCCGCACAGATTCCCGAGGCGACGATTCCGGTCATCGTGTTGGATGAGATATGGCTGGTTCTGGCGTCTTTGCCCGATGGCGATTGCCCCTCAACAGCAACTGTCCAGAACCTTGCGTATGTGCTCTATACCTCTGGGACGACTGGCCAACCGAAGGGCATCGAGGTTTCGCATCAAGCGCTCGTGAATCACAGCACCGCGATGGCCAAGCACTATGGCCTGCGGTCGACCGATCGTGTGCTGCAATTTGCCTCGATCAGTTTCGATGTCGCAGCCGAGGAGTACTTTCCTACGTGGTCGGCGGGCGCATCGGTCGTGCTGCGACCCAACGAGCCGGTGCCGGCGTTTTTGGATTTTGAGCAGTCTATCAAAGAGTATGGCCTCACCGTGGTGAATCTGCCGACGCCGTACTGGGCGGAATGGATTGACGCGATTGAGCAAAGTAAAACGACTCTTCCGCCGTCACTCCGCTTGGTGATCGTGGGAAGTGAGAAAGCCCTGCCGGACAGTTTGGTGCGCTGGCAGCGGCTTGCCGGTGACCGTATTGCGTGGTGCAACTCGTATGGCCCTACCGAAGCCACGATCACGGCGAGCTATTTCATGCCGGAGCGGCGGGAAGATTGGATCTCGGCAGCCACGGTGCCGATCGGACGACCGATTGCCAACGTCGAATTGTATGTTCTCGACTCAGCATGCCAGCCGGTCCCCATCGGGGTGGCGGGCGAGCTCTACATCGGCGGGGCTGGGTTGGCCAGAGGCTATCATCGGCAGGCGGCTCGAACGGCCGACATGTTTGTCCCGCACAGCTTCAGTCGAGAGCCCGGTCGACGATTGTATCGAACGGGTGATAGGGCTCGAAGGCGGGCGGACGGCAATGTGGAATTTCTCGGTCGGTACGATGATCAGATAAAAATACGAGGCTTCCGGGTCGAACCGGCCGAGATTGAGTATGCGATACGTCAACATCCTGCTGTGAAAGATGTCGTCGTCCTGCAGAACCTGAACGAGTCTTCCGACTTGCCGGTGACTGTTCGAGCGAAAGAGCCGAGACTGGTCGGGTATGTCGTGTCTCGTGCTGAAACTGCCCTGACCGCTCAGGATCTCCGATCGTTTCTCGTCACACGGTTGTCCGGATACATGATTCCCGCCGAATGGGTTGTGCTCGACGTGTTGCCGTTGACTTCGCGCGGGAAGGTGGATCGCCGGGCGTTGAAGGCCATTTCAGGATATGTCCTCAAGGCAGAATCGGTTTCAACACCGCTTCAGACCGATATGGAACGAGCCATTGCAGACATTTGGAGCAAAGTCCTCGGACTCGCGTCGGTCGGGCGACACGATAATTTCTTCGATCTGGGCGGACACTCCCTGTTACTCACCAAAGTCTTGACCCAAGTTCGCGCGATCAGCACACGACCATTGGCCATGGTGGATCTGTTCCAATATCCGACGGTGCAGGCACTTGCGGCGTATCTCAGCGGAGATGATCCCTCGAGCGGACGGCAGGGAATAGGTGCCGAGACTGAGCAGATGCAACGGACTAAGGAGCGGCGTATGGCAGGCATTCGACGCGTGCAGCGGCAACGCGAGCAACGTCAAGCGACGATGGATAGGACCTAAGATGGATCGGAACGAAGGCAATCAGATCAGCGATCACGACGGATTGGACTTGGCGGTCATCGGATTGGCATGCCGTTTCCCCGGGGCTCAAGACAGTGCGACGTTCTGGAGGAATTTGCGCGATGGAGTGGAATCCATCACGGCGCTCGGTGAAGACGATCTACGATCCGCCGGGATTCAAGCGCACCTGCGCCATGATTCACACTATGTGCGAATGCGAGGAGTCATCGAGGGGATCGACCTGTTCGATGCCGACTTCTTTGGGATCATGCCGAAGGAAGCCGAGTTGATGGATCCTCAGCATCGAGTGTTTCTCGAGTGCGCGTGGGAGACGTTCGAACATGCGGGGTATGACCCGGAACGGTTCCGGGGATCGATCGGCGTCTATGCGGGCTCCGGTACCAGCGGGTACCTCTTCAATCTTTTCCCGAACGGCGTGTTGTTGCAGTCGGCGTCTGATATGGCCGGTATCTTGGGTGTGGAGAAGGATTCGCTGCCCACCCGCGTCTCTTACAAATTGAATCTGGAAGGGCCCAGTATCGCCGTTCAAACCGCCTGTTCCACATCTCTGGTCGCCGTTCACTTGGCCTGTCAGGGTCTGCTTGCGGGTGAGTGCGACATGGCGCTTGCCGGGGGAGTGTCCATCAACGTGCCGCAAAAGGTCGGCTATCTCTATCAGAAGAGCGGGATCGCTTCCCCGGACGGCCACTGCCGGGCATTCGATGCGGACGCGAGGGGCACAGTGGGAGGAAGCGGTGTCGGGATCGTGTTATTGAAGCGATTCGAAGATGCGGAAGCGGACGGCGACCATATCTTGGCACTGATCAAGGGCACCGCGATCAATAACGATGGAGCGCAGAAGGTCGGGTATACGGCGCCGCGCGTGGAAGGGCAGGCTCGGGTGATTCGGGCGGCGCACGTGGCCTCCAGGGTTGAGCCGGAGTCCATTCGCTATGTCGAAGCTCACGGGACCGGCACGCCGATGGGTGATCCGATCGAAGTCGCGGCCCTTACCCAGGCTTTTCGTGACGGCACCACCGATAACGGATTTTGTGCGATCGGATCGGTGAAGACCAATATCGGCCATCTCGATGCAGCCGCAGGGATCGCGGGACTGATCAAGACGGTTCTCGCGCTGTCGCATCGGCAGATTCCTCCCAGTCTGCATTTTGCCTCCCCGAATCCCGATATCGATTTTTCGTCGTCGCCGTTCTACGTCAATACCAAACTGACCGACTGGAACGATACCGGCGCGCCTCGACGGGCCGGCGTCAGCTCGTTCGGTCTCGGTGGCACCAACGCGCATGTGGTCATGGAGGAAGCACCTGCCGTCGAACGCGCGTCTGACCTGATCAAGACCCGTCCGCGACTCATCGTGCTCTCCGCGCGATCGGACGCGGCCTTGAATGAGACGACCTCACGGTTGAGCGCCTATCTTCAGCAACACCCGAAGACCGAACTGCCGGATGTCGCCTATACGCTGCAGGCCGGCCGAAGAGCGTTTTCCTGCCGCCGGTGGGTGGTGGCCGACAGCGTGGAATCAGCCATGCGCGCATTGAGCCGACCCGATTCCATGCGCACCACCACGTACGTCGGTGAACCGAGGCCTGTGGTGTTCCTCTTCTCGGGGCAGGGTTCCCAGTATCCCACGATGGGCCAAAGCCTCTACGCCCATGAACCGATATTCCGTGAGCAGGTTGATCGATGCGCAGCCCTGTTGTCGCCTCACATCGGGCTGGATATCACGTCGGTTCTGTTCGATGCATCTTCCACTGATTCTGAGAGGCTCAATCGCACGGCGTTTACACAACCGGCGTTGTTCGTGCTGGAGTATGCTTTGGCCAAACTGTGGATGAGCTTCGGCGTATCTCCTCAGGGCATGATCGGACACAGCGTGGGAGAGTATGTCGCCGCCTGTCTCTCCGGTGTCTTCTCACTTGAGGATGCGCTGCGACTCGTCGCGGTTCGGGGCGCGCTCATGCAACGTCTGCCCGCCGGTTCGATGTTGGCTGTGTCGATGTCTGAGGTTGAGGCGACGGCTCTGCTGCGCGAGGATCTGGACCTGGCCGCGGTCAACGCATCGAATCAGTGTGTCTTGTCCGGGCCGGAGTCCGTGATCGAGCGCTTGCACGACACGTTGGCGAACAGCGGTGTCCAGAGCGTGCGACTGCCTACCTCCCATGCGTTTCATTCGCGCATGATGGATCCGATCTTGAAGTCTTTCCACGCGCAGGTTGCCGACGTCGCGCGTCATGCGCCGACGATCCCCTGGGTTTCCAATGTCACCGGCGAGTGGATCACATCGGCTCAGGCCATGGACCCGTCATACTGGACCGATCATGTCCGGCAGACCGTCCGCTTCGCCGACGGTATTGAGATGCTGTGCCGGGCGCCTGAGCGGATTTTGCTCGAAGTAGGACCGGGACAGACCCTCTGCACGTTGGCCCAGCGACAAATTGATCGACGACCGGTGATGGCGCTGGCTTCGTTGCGTAAGCCACGAAACGGATCAGTGCCGGAGTTCGAGCCGTCGAGCGTGCTCGACGCGGTCGGGAACCTATGGGCGGCAGGCGTCTCGATCGAATGGGCCGGCCTCTATCGATCTGAGCGTCCTCGTCGATTGCCCTTGCCGACGTATCCCTTCGAGCGCCGGCGATTTTGGGTCGAGCCGATGAAGCGGCCGTCTGAGACGGGTCAGGCCGGAGCACTCGTTAAAAAGACGGATATCGAAGACTGGTTTTATGAACCGTCTTGGAAGCGATCGCGATCCGTGCCATCGATCGGACCGATTCGAGACGGCTCGTGGGTGGTTTTCGTGGGTGAACGGGGTGAAGGAAAAGGCCTTGTCGCCCAACTGAAATCGAATGGGCGGCCGGTCGTCGTGGTCTCGGCCGGAGAGCGATACGAACGACTCGCCGACGGACAGTATGCGATACGCGCGGGAGTTCGCGAAGATTATCACCGGCTGATTCACGAGTTGCGGGAGGACAACGTGTCACCGAATCGAGTGATGCATTGCTGGAACCTCTTTCCCGCCCAAGATGCCTTATCCGACGAAACCTTCCGTCGTGCGCAACCCAGAGGCCTGTACAGTCTTCTGTTTCTCTCACAAGCTTTGGGCCGCAGAACGTCTGCTGAGCCGATAAGCCTCTGCATCCTGGCGACCGGGTTATTCGAGATCATCGGCGAAGAAACACTGCGCCCGGAATTCGCTCCGCTGATCGGAGCCTGTCGAGTGATTCCTCAGGAATACGCAAATCTACGATGTCGTGTGATCGATCTTCAGGCCTTGGACAACGAGGACGGCGCACTGACGGGGCATGGCCTTGCCAAACTCCTTGCCGAAGATCTTGTCGGAGAGGACGACTCAGTCGTGGCGTATCGAGGAGGATATCGGTGGGTTCCAGCATTCGAGCCGGTGAAGTTGGATCATCCGGGCGGGCAGCCGGTTTTGCTCCGAACTCAAGGCGTCTACCTCATCACCGGAGGGCTGGGGGGAGTCGGACTTCAACTTGCCGACTATCTGGTTCGGACGGTCCAGGCGCGCCTGGTCTTGATCGGACGCTCACGGCCGACCGACGAGCAGCAACACCAGCTGAAGACGCTCGAACAACGAGGGGGATCCATCCTCACCGTCCAGGCAGATGTCGCCGACGAACAGCACATGCGTCTCGCAGTGGCACAGGCGTTGGAACGCTTTGGCACCGTGAACGGAGTGATCCATGCAGCGGGGATTGCAGGCGGAGGGCTGATCGACCTCAAAACCACAGAAGCCGTGGAAGCCGAGTTGAGTCCGAAAATCAGCGGCGCCTTCGTCCTCGATCATGTGTTCCGCAACGTCTCGCTGGACTTTATCTGCTTCTGTTCCTCCCTGAATGCGTTGACCGGCGGTGTAGGGCAAGTCGGCTATTGTGCCGCCAACGCCACTCTGGACGCACTGGCTCATGCGTATTCCAAGCGAGGGACGCGCGTCATGTCCGTCAATTTTGACCGATGGAATCAGGTGGGCATGGCGATTCAGGCGGAAGCTCGAATGAAAGCCTTACAGCTCGACGCCGCGGAGCTCGAGGGTATGGCGGCTTCGGACGCGCAGGAGGTGTTCGGCCGGATATTGCACAGGTGGTCGTCTCCGCAAGTCATCGTCTCGGTTCGTGATTGTGCGTCCCTGGTGAAGCAGAACTCCGGGGCGACATTGTCCCACGTCGCCGGTTTTGCCGGGAAGGGACCCGACACGAGAGCGGTCTACGATCGAACAGAGTCGAGGCCCGACGCGGCGATTGAGGACACGGTGACGCGGGTCTGGCAGCACATTCTCGGGGTCGAACAGGTCGGTCTGCAGGATGACTTTTTTACTCTGGGCGGAGAATCACTGGCTGCGCTCCAGATCTTGTCTCGCGTGCAGGAGATCTTCGGGGGGGAAGTCTCCATGAAAACATTTTTTGAACGTCCGACGGTTGCGGGTCTGTCCGAACAGATTCGTGCAGGGGAAAAAAGCGGCGTGGCCACGGCCATTCCCCGGATCGTCCCGCTTCCTCGAAAAGGGCGTCGGCAAGAACCGGATTGCATCCAGCACGCCGCGCCACTGCGACCGGAGGCCTGAGGACCAGACGATGAGCTTGTTTCGATTTTTATACCGTAATGCCTGGCGCCTCGTCGTGCTCTCGATGGTCGCCGGATTGCTCAGCGGTCTCGCCAGCGCGGGAATCATCGCCTTGATCAATGCGGCTCTGGAGGAGAGCGAGCGCACGGTCGCTCTCGGCGTAGGATTCCTTGTGAGTGTCGTCCTCGTGGTCGTGACCAAGACCTTTTCAGAGATCGTTTTGACGCGACTGGGCCAGGACATCATCGCGCAATTGCGCCTGCACCTCAGCGAACAGATTCTTCGTGCTCCGCTCCGACATGTACAGGAACTTGGTCGACATCGCTTGCTCGCCGCGCTCAACGAGGACACGGATGTGATTGCACAAGCCTACGTGCAGATTCCGTTGATTTGCGTCAACGGGGCCACGGTGGTCGGATGTCTGGCCTATCTCGGCTGGCTGTCATGGCCCATGCTGGCCGTCGTGCTCGGCTTCATGGTCCTCGGCGCCGCTTCGTTTCACACGCAAGAACAACGAGCCCTGCGCTTGTTTACCCGGGTTCGAGAAACGAACGACACCCTGTTTCGACATTTCCAGTCGATTCTTGAGGGCATCAAAGAGCTCAAGCTGCACCGTGAACGCCGCCAAGCCTTTCTCGCCACGGCTCTCAGGCCGACCGTGACCGCCTACAAGCGCGACTTTGTCGAAGGCATGACGGTGTATACCATTGCGACCAACTGGGGGATGTTTCTGTTCTATGCGATCATCGGGCTCGTGCTGTTTGTCTTTCCTGGATGGCTCGAGCTGACGCCTCAGGCGATCGCAGGATCTACACTCGTGCTCCTGTACATGATGGGGCCCTTCTCCCAGATCGTTGAAACCCTGCCGAACGTCGGCCGGGCCGATGTCGCGCTGAAAAAAATCGAGGCACTGGGGCTGTCGCTGGAAACAGCCTCTGCGCAGGACCAGATTGAAAAGCGCGAAACGATCAAGAATGCCGTGGGCGGACCAGTTCTTCGCACCGGCTGGAAGCGGATCGAGATGGCGAATGTGACGCATCGCTACTACCGGGAAAATGAAGAAGGCAGTTTCCATCTTGGCCCGATCGATCTCAGTTTTACCCCGGGTGAATTGGTCTTCCTTGTCGGCGGCAACGGCAGCGGAAAAACGACGTTGGCGCTGCTCCTGTTGGGTCTGTATGCCCCCGAATCGGGAGCGATTCGCCTCGACGGCGTTCCGATCGACGAAATCAATCGGGAGAACTATCGCCAACTCTTCTCCGCCGTGTTTTCGGATTACCATTTATTCGACACGTTGTTCGGCTTGCCGCAGGTCGGCCTTGATCGACAGGCGCGTGACTATGTGGATCGTCTGCGACTGAGCGAGAAAGTGCAAGTCCGAGACGGAACGTTTTCCACTCAATCGCTGTCACAGGGACAACGCAAACGCCTCGCATTGTTGACCGCTTATCTTGAAGACCGTCCGTTCTATGTGTTCGACGAGTGGGCTGCGGATCAGGACCCGGTGTTTCGCCGGGTGTTTTACATGGAGTTGTTGCCTGAATTGAAGGCCCGTGGAAAAACCGCGCTCGTCATTACCCATGATGATCAGTATTTCGCCGTTGCGGACCGATGTCTCCGGATGGATCTGGGGAAGCTCACATCTGTGACGGAAGGGGTGGGTGCATGGCAGTGTCCGGCATGACCGATAACACGCGGCAGTCGACGCAGCAGTCGTCTTGCCGCCCTTGTGAAGGAAGGAGCGCATGATGGCCGTCCATGTGGATGAGATGAGGAAAATGTCTCCACCGCCGCCGCACTCGGCCACCGAGGACAGCGCGCAGAATCCATATTTGAACCGACAGGCAGAGCGGGAGTCGAACGCCCGTAGCTATCCGAGACGGTTACCCTTGGCGCTCAGCAAAGCCAATGGCATCTATGTGCAAGATACCGACGGACGCACATACATCGATTGTCTTGCCGGAGCCGGCGCGTTGACGTTGGGGCACAATCATCCGGTCGTACTGGAGGCCATCCACGGATTGTTGAAGGAGGGGGTTCCCTTTCAGACGCTGGATCTGACCACGCCGGTCAAGGATCGCTTTGTCGATGCGCTGTTCGGCGCATTGCCGAAAGCGTTTGCGGAGGAAAGCCGGATCCAGTTTTGCGGTCCATCAGGAGCCGACGCGGTGGAGGCGGCGGTCAAACTGGTGAAGACGGCGACCGGGCGACGGACAATGCTTTCGTTTCATGGCGCGTACCATGGGATGACGCACGGAGGTATGGCGCTCACCGGCCATCTGTCGCCGAAAGCCGCCATCAGCGGGTTGATGCCGGACGTCCAGTTTCTTCCCTATCCATATGAGTATCGTTGCCCGTTCGGTGTGGGTGGCGAGGAGGGGCATCGTCTCTCCAGCACCTATATCGAGCGGTTACTCGATGATCCCAACAGCGGTGTCGTGTCGCCGGCGGGCATCATCTTGGAAGTGGTTCAGGGAGAGGGAGGGGTGATTCCTGCGCCCGATGCGTGGCTGCGGGACATTCGTCGGATCACCAAAGATCGCAACATTCCACTGATCATTGATGAGATTCAGACCGGACTGGGGCGAACCGGTTCACTATTTGCGTTCGAACGGGCGGGGATCATTCCCGATGTGGTGGTCTTGTCGAAGGCCATCGGCGGTGGGTTGCCGTTAAGTGTGGTCGTGTACCGAGCCGAGCTGGATCAGTGGCAACCGGGAGCACATGCCGGCACCTTTCGCGGAAACCAGATGGCCATGGCGGCCGGTGCCGCCACGATAGAATTCGTTAGGACCTATCGTCTCGATCAGCACGCACAAATCATGGGAGAGCGTCTCCTGTCTCATCTGCGTCAGGCCCAGGCGTCGCGGCACAGTTTCGGCGAGGTGCGCGGCCGTGGCTTGATGATCGGAGTGGAGATCGTCGACAGCAACGGACGCCGTGATGCCAGAGGCGTCTATCCCGCCGCTCCAGAACTTGCGCGAAAGATCCAGGCCCAGGCGCTCAGTCGTGGCTTGATCCTCGAATTGGGAGGACGCAACGGATGTGTGGTGCGTTTCTTGTCACCGTTGATCGTGACGGAGGATGAGGTGGACACGATCGCGTCGTTGTTCTGCGAAGCGGCGCGAGCTGCGGAGCAAGGCACACACTGATGAAACGCCGTGTTCATGTAACAGTCGTCGTCGTTCTCGTCCTGGCCTTTGGTCTAGGCGCGGTCGTGTTGCTGCTACGTGCCTCGCTGCCGATCCTGGACGGGAGATTGGAACTGACGACGTTGCAAGAACCGGTTGCCGTCACCTGGGATACCTACGGTATTCCGACGATTACGGCGACATCACGACAGGACGCGATCCGTGCCTTGGGCTATGTCACCGCACGAGACCGACTGTTCCAAATGGATCTTCTGCGGCGAAGCGCGGCCGGCCGATTGGCCGAGATTTTCGGGGAAACGCTGCGCCGATCCGACGTAAGCCGGCGGACGTTTGGATTGGCCGGCACGGCGAAAGTCATTGCCGCGAAGCTGCCTCTCGATCAGCGGGAGGTTCTCGATGCGTATGCCGAAGGAGTCAATGAGTATCTGGCTCACCGTCGTATGCTTCCATTCGAATTTCTGCTGTTGGGATATGAACCCGATCCCTGGACGGTCGAGGACAGCCTGCTCATTCTCCTGGAGATGTTTCAGGTGCTGAACGGGACTGACGAGGAAGAGCGGATGAAAACCGTGATGGCGGAGTCATTGCCTCCTGAGGTCGTCGCATTTCTTGTCCCGGAAACGGATCCGTACACGGATGCCTTATTGGGGAGATCCTCGAACTCGCTCTCGACGATCCCTGTCCAAGGCTTGGCGCCCCTGCGAAAGTCTTTCGATCAGATGCAGGCGGGCAGGGCCGGCCTGGTTCGATTCGGCAGCCATGGGTTGGGTTCGAATGCGTGGGTGGTGCGCGGCGCCAAGACAGCCGACGGTCGATCCATTCTCGCGAACGACATGCATCTGGATTTGACCGTTCCCAACATCTGGTATCGCGTCCAGCTGCGATATGAGCAGGTTGAGTTGGCCGGCGTCGCGGTGCCCGGCATTCCGGTCATCGTCGCAGGCACGAACGGTTTCGTCGCGTGGGGTGTGACGAATGTCGAGGGAGATTTTCTGGACCTGGCACGCGTGGAGATCAATCCCGTCAATGCGGATGAATACAGGACTCCGGAAGGCTGGACTCGATTCACGACGAGACGGGAAGTCATCAAGGTGAAGGGCGCTCAGGATTCCGTGGCGGAGATTCGAGAGACGATTTGGGGACCCGTCTCACAGGATGAGCTGTTGAATGGACCGGTCGCTGTTCATTGGATTGCCCTCGATCCTGAAGCCGTTGATTTCGGCCAGCTCGCGATGGATCGAGTTCGGTCGGTGGACGAGGCCATCACGGTGATGACCCGCGCCGGAGGGCCTGCCAACAACGTCATGCTCGCCGACAGCGCCGGCCATATCGCCTGGACATACACCGGCAAGATTCCAGTCCGTCGCGGATTTGATGGGTCCGTCAGCCTGTCCTGGGCGGATGGACGCATGGGGTGGTCAGGGTATGTGTCTCCGGGGGAGGTCCCGAGAATCATCGATCCCCCGTCGGAGTTCATCGTCAGCGCCAATCATCGCATGTTGGCGACGACATCCCCCTATGTCCTCGGTCATTCGTTTGCCAACGGCTATCGCGCATTCAGAATCTCGCAGCGCCTCGAAGCGATGGAGAATATTCGCGAGCGGGACCTGTTTGCAGTGCAGTTGGATTCGACGACCCAACTCTATGAGTTCTATCGACGACTTGCGAAAGAGCTACTCACGGATGCGGTGATCGAGCGCGAACCGTCCTTGGCCGACGCGCGCCGTGCCTTCGAGGCCTGGAACGGAACGGCCGATGCCGACAGCCGTGGCTTCCCGCTGGTAGTCCGTTTTCGCCGCGTACTCTCGCGCTCCGTGTTCGCTCCGTTCTTGTCCATGTGTCAGGAGCGAGACGCTCGGTTCAGCTATGACGGCGATCTCGATACGCCATTGCGTCAGCTCCTCACGACGCAGCTCCCCGAGCTCAACCCTGACCCTGAACATTTTTCCACCTGGTCGGCGTTTCTCTTGAACGCGGTCGAACAGAGTGTCCGGGAATTGAAAGCGGAGTCCGGCGCGGTCTCCCTGACCGAGATGACGTGGGGACATCTGAATCGTGTGCGAATGGAGCACCCGCTCGGCGGTGCGCTGCCGGGATTGGAGTATCTTCTCAATATGCCGGATGAACCTGCATCCGGATGTGGGCAATGTATTCGGGTCATGCAGGATGGTCTCGGCGCGAGCCAACGGCTTGTGGTGTCTCCGAGCCATCAGGACGAAGGTATCCACCATATGCCCGGCGGACAGTCCGGCCATCCATTTTCACCGCACTACCGAGATCAGCAACCGTACTGGAGTCATGGGATGCCACTTCCATTCTTGGCCGGAACGCCGGTCCATACGGTGACGCTGGTAGGCCCTCCGCGAACGGCACAGAGGGCACGTAAATCACAACAATCTTTAACGAACGGTACGGACAAGAGGAGGAACGATGAACAGCGAAGAACGTGAAGACACAACCGTATACAAGGTCGTGGTGAATCATGAGGAGCAATACTCGATCTGGCCGTCCTATCGCGAGAACCCGTTGGGCTGGACCGACGCTGGGAAAACGGGTCTCAAAGCCGAATGTCTCGCCTATATCGCGGAGGTCTGGACCGACATGCGGCCGTTGAGTTTGAGGAAATGGATGGAGGAGCAGGCCAACACCGAGAAGACGGCGCCCTCATGCTGACGGTATCACGTTCGACTCAGTGGATGGTCACGCATCGGCAGGTCAGCTCGGGCATGCGGTTGATCTGTTTT
This sequence comes from uncultured Nitrospira sp., assembly GCA_964430555.1. Classification (GTDB taxonomy): domain Bacteria; phylum Nitrospirota; class Nitrospiria; order Nitrospirales; family Nitrospiraceae; genus Nitrospira_D. The sequence goes on from CAYSFU010000006.1 coordinate 32,107, forward strand.
CCCTACGCAGGGGGCGGCGCCTCCATATTTCGAAGCTGGGGGCAAGATTCCAGATTGTCGAATATGGAGGTGTGTGCCGTCCAGCTTCCAGGACGGGAGGCGAGGATCGCTGATCCTCCCATTGATGATGTGCGTCGTCTGGTGCCTCTGTTGCGAGAGGAATTGGAACCGTATCTGGATCGTCCGTTCGCGTTTTTCGGGCACAGTATCGGCGCGCTGGTGAGTTTTGAGTTGACGCGTGAGTTGCAGAGAACCTGTGGCATCGCGCCGTGCCATCTCTTTGTCTCGGGATGTCCCGCTCCTCATCTTCCCCATTCAGAGCGGATATCGGATTTGGCCGACGACCAGTTCCTTGAATGCATGCGCCGGTTCAACGGCACGCCGCCTGATATTTTGAATCATCCGGAACTGATGCACATGCTGTTGCCCACCATTCGAGCGGATTTCGCGCTTCGTGATCGATATACCTACCGAGACGAGCCTCCGGTGAACTGTCCCATCACCGCGTTCGGAGGAATGGCCGATCCACATGTGGACGGTGTCATGTTGCGGGCTTGGCGGCAGCATACCCGTGAGCGATTCCAGTTGTGGCTGTTTCAAGGCGATCACTTTTTCATCCGAGGCTCACAAGAGATCGTGCTGGAAACGCTCTCCTCCGTCTTGTCCCTGCAGCAGGGGGCGTCGCGATGACCGCCATGCCGACAGAACGATTTATGCCGTCGGCTCCGCCGACGCCATCGTCTCTCCCGAACGGTGATGTGCATGTGTGGTGCGCTGACGCGGATCAACCATGGCCCGAGGCCCTTCTCTACGGTGTCCTCAGCGAGGAGGAGCGGGCTCGCGCGGGGAGCTTTGCGTTTGAGGAAGATCGGCGACGGTATGCGCACGCGCATGGTGTGTTGAGGTTGGTGCTCGGGCATTACCTCGACCGAACGCCGCGTTCAATCAGATTGACGACAGGACGTAACGGCAAGCCGTGCTTGCCGTGGTACGAGCGGGCGGTGCATTTCAATATCTCGCATGCGCGTGCGCTGATGCTCTGTGCCTTCGCACGCGATCGTCAGGTCGGCGTCGACGTGGAATGGCGGGATCGAGAATTATCGTGGGGCGACCTTGCCGTGTACACCTGTTCCGATCGGGAGCAAGTGATCTTGTCCTCACTCGACGGACCGGCGCAGGTCGAGACGTTTGTGACATGGTGGACGCTCAAGGAAGCATATGTGAAGGCGCTCGGCGTTGGGTTGGACCTGCCGCTGAATCGTATTGATGTCGCCGATGCAGGCGAGACGCGGTATGCCGTGCCGATCGGCGGCGATATCAGAGATCCTCGGTGGGCCATGTTCACTCTGCCCATGGGAGTCGAGTATGCCGGTGCATTGGTCACCGAAGAGCGTCCATCGCGGGTGCGTTGTTTCTCTTGGTCGTGGAGTTCGGACGCGATCTCGATCAGCGAATCAGCCATGAATGGCCAAGGAGTGGAGGAGCATGATCATGCACACCAACTATGACGATACGTTGCCACTGTCCGTCGAAGAAGCCCGCGGCGCAGTTACGCCGCTTTCTTGCCGAATGAGTTACTTGTTCCAGAACACGCCGCTTCCCATCGTCATCAGTCCCATAGGGGAGCGGTCGTTGGAGGAACATCGGGAGAGCATCGTGTCGATGGTGAGTACGTATCTTTCAACCGTGGGGGGCGTGCTGCTCAGAGGGTTTCCTGTCGAATCATCGGCCGACTTCGAGACAGTGGTCCGGATGATCTCACCCGATTTGGCTTCCTATGAATTCGGCTCGACGCCCCGGTCGCAGATCCACAACCAAATCTATACGTCGACGGAATACCCCCCTCACCAGCACATCCCGCTGCACAACGAGCAAGCGTACACCACCGAATGGCCGATGAAGATCTGGTTTTATTGTGCGCAGGCGTCGCCGGAAGGAGGGTATACGCCGATCGCAGACAGCCGTGAGGTGTATCGGCACATTCCGGCTCGAATCAGAGAGCGCTTCATCATGAAGGGTGTGATGTACGTGCGTAACTATGGGAATGGATTGGATGTGCCTTGGACACAGGTGTTCAACACGAGTGATCGGGAGGTCGTGGAGCGGTTCTGTCGCGCCTCGGGTATTGCCTATGAGTGGAAGCCGGACGGAGAGCTTCGCACGAGGCAGGTGTGTCAAGCCATTGCCGCGCATCCACTGACTCGGGAAACGGTTTGGTTCAACCAGGCGCATCTCTTTCACGTGTCGAATCTGGAGCCGGTCGTTCGTGAGGCGCTGCTGTCCATCGTCGATGAGGCCGACCTGCCTCGACAGGCTTATTACGGCGACGGGACCTCCATTGAAACGGACATTCTGAATGAAATTCGAGATGTGTATCGATGCCACGCCGTCCAGTTCCCGTGGCAGAAAGGCGACGTCATGATGCTGGATAACATGTTGGTCGCGCATGGGCGCACGCCTTTCAAGGGGCCGAGGAAAATTTTGGTCGCCATGGCCGAACCGAGCAAGAGCGGACAGTGAAGTTGGAACAAGTCAACGCCGTCATTGCCGACATGACGGCTCCGGGGGGAAATCCATCGAACGTGGACATCTTTCCCGCGAGCTTCGCGCAGCAACGATTATGGTTCCTCTCACAGTTGGAGCCGGACAGTGCCTCGTACAACACGGCGCTTGCGGTACGGCTGCAGGGTCTGCTTGACCAGGAAGCGGCGGTCTGGAGTCTCAATGAAATCGTTCGGCGACACGAGATCCTCCGCACCACGTTCGATGAAGTCGATGGGGAGCTGATGCAAGTGATCGACGAGGACGGCTCGATGGACTTGCCGCTGGTGGATTTCAGCTCGGAGGCGGCGACTGAACGAGAGGTCTTGGTCGCCGAAGCCGCACGGGTGGAGGCGCACCGACCGTTCGACCTGCGCACCGGGCCATTGATGCGAATGCGCCTATTCAAGCTAGGCTCGCAGGAGCATCTCTTGGTCCTCACGCTGCATCATATCGTGTGTGACGGATGGTCGTCGCAGATCCTGGCGAGGGAATTCGGGACTCTCTATGAAGCGCGTCATGCCGGCTTGCCGTCGCCGCTGTCTCCCTTGCCGGTTCAATACGCAGACTATGCTGTCTGGCAACGGGAGTGGTTGCAAGGAGCCGTGGTCGAAGAGCGTCTTGCATACTGGAAAGGCCGATTGAGCGGGAAACTGCCGGTGTTGGATCTGCCGACGGACCGTCCACGTCCGGCCATACAGAGTGATCGCGGCGCGCGCTTCGGTTTTTCAGTGTCCCGCAATGTGACCGATCGGCTGCGCGCACTGAGTCGCAGCCAAGGCGCGACCTTGTTCATGACGCTCGTGGCGGCCTTCCAGGTCTGTCTGATGCGGTACAGCGGTCTCGAAGATTTTTGCATCGGCACGCCGGTTGCGAACCGACCGAAACGGGAAACAGAGCTGTTGATCGGCTTCTTTGCCAATACGCTCGTCCTGCGGGCGGATCTTTCAGGCAACCCGGCATTCCTCGATCTGCTGGCCCGCGTACAGGAAACGGTTCTGGGCGCTCAGGCGTATCAAGACTTACCGTTCGAGCAACTCGTGGATGCCCTTCAGCCAGTCCGGGCACTCAGCCATACACCGCTGTTCCAGGTCATGTTTACGTTGCAAACTTCACTGGCCAGGACGATGGCCATCCCGTCGCTGGAAGTCAGCGCGATGGAGTTGGACGCAGGAGGAGCCAAGTTCGATCTGTCGCTCGACATGACGGAAGATGAGGCCGGGTTGGACTGCGCATTCGAGTACAACCAGGATCTTTTCGATGAAGCAACTGTGGCCACGATGGCTGTTCATCTGCGGCAGCTCCTGGACAGCATCGTCGACAATCCACAGGCTCGCCTCAGTGAGCTTGCGATGCTGACGAAGGCGGAGCGCCGAACGATGCTGGTTGAGTGGAATGATACGGCAGTATCGGAGGCCGTAGATGGTCAGATGGTTCGCCTCTTCGAAGCGCAAGCGGCTCGAACCCCTGAGGCCGTGGCTGTCGCCTGCGGCGAGGAAACACTGAACTATCGTGATTTGAACGACCGTGCGGATCGGATTGCCCATGCGCTGTCGTTGGCCGGTGTCGGCTGCGAGACCGTGGTTGCAGTGCTTGGCGATCGTGACATCGACTATGTGGCCATGATGGTGGGTTTGTGGAAATGTGGAGGAGTCTACCTTCCGCTCGATCCCGGACATCCCCCCTCGCGATGGCTGTCCATTCTTGAAGCGAGTCACGCGTTAGTGGTGCTGACGACGAAGGCCTGGATCCGCAAGACCCATGACACGATCGATCACCTGCCGGAGGTTGTACGGCCTCTGGCGCTTACCGTCGAAGCCTGTCTCTCCGAAGAGCCACGTCCGTCAGGAAATCGAACTGCGTGGCCGTCGGAGAAGCTGGCCTATGTGATCTACACCAGCGGATCAACCGGAGTTCCGAAAGGCGCGATGGTGACCGAGCAGGGTTTGGTCAATCATCTACGGAGCAAGATTTCCACTCTCAGACTCGGATCGAACGACATCATCGCGCAAACCGCATCCCAGGGATTCGATATTTCGGTCTGGCAACTCACGGCCGCGTTGCTCTGCGGTGCCCGCACGCTCATTGTGCCTGATGACGTGGCGCGCGATCCCGAGCAATTGTTGAGTTATGTCGATGCCAAGCACGTGACCGTCCTCGAAACTGTGCCGACCTTGCTGCAAGGCATGCTCGACAGCGCTGCCTCGTCCGACAGTGGTGCGCCGACGTTCGCCCGGCTTCGATGGTTGTTACCTACCGGTGAGGCCCTGTCGCCTACGTTGATCCGCCGATGGTTCGAGCACTATCGGCATGTGCCGTTGATCAACGCGTATGGGCCGGCGGAATGTGCCGATGATGTCGCCATGGCGACCATCACGACACCACTGGACGAAACTCGTACCCACGCTCCGATCGGCAAGCCCATCACCAATCTTCGTGGCTATGTTGTTGATGGGTGTTTGGAGCTCGTACCGATCGGTGCGACGGGTGAACTGTGTATTGCGGGAGCCGGTGTTGGCCGAGGGTATCTTCACGATCCAGCCAGAACGGCCGAAACGTTCGTGCCGGATCCTTTTTCCGGTGAGCCCGGCGCGCGACTCTATCGGACCGGCGACCGCGTCCGTCATCGTCGGGACGGGACGATGGAATTTCTCGGGCGCCGAGATCAGCAAGTCAAACTTCGTGGTGTACGCATCGAGTTGGGTGAAATCGAAGAGCGTCTGCAGGCCTCTCCGGACGTTCGCGAAGCAGCGGCTGTTGTGCGTCAAGATGGTCCGGGGCAGAAACGACTCGTGGCCTATGTGGTGCCTTGCGAGGGTGCGTCATGCGATGCCGATCGGTTGATCAGACTGTTGCGCGAGCAATTGCCGGAGCCGATGGTCCCTTCCACGATCATCACACTTGAAGTGTTGCCGCGCAATGTCAACGGCAAGATCGACCGACAAGCCTTGCCTCAGCCGGGCCAGACAGGAGCCGATGAATGGACGGCGCCCCGCACATCGATCGAGGCGCAATTGGCGGCGATCTGGGCGGAAGTGTTGAAAGTGGAGCGTGTCGGCGTTCACGACAATTTCTTCGAGCTGGGCGGGGATTCCATTCTCAGTTTGCAAGTGATCTCACGCGCCAAGGCGCAAGGGTTGCCGCTGACACCGCGACATCTGTTTCAACATCAGACGATTGCCGAATTGGCCGAGGCTGCAGGCGGCAAGTCTCAACCGATCGAATCGCTGTCCGAGCACAAGACCACGGCCCCATCGATCGACCCCTCGGTGCTTGATGCAATACAACATGCATATCCCACAAGCGAAGATGTCTATCGGCTTACGCCTCTGCAGCAGGGCCTTCTCTTTCATAGCCTGTACGAACCACGATCCGGCGTGTACATCGAGCAGTTGAGTTGTCTTCTCCGAGGCCACTTGGACCACGCTGCATTCATCAAAGCCTGGCGGATGGTGATCGCGCGATCAGTACCTCTTCGAACCGCATTCATCTGGCGAGAACTCGATACACCCATGCAGGTGGTGTTGCCGGATGAGGCACCGCTCATGATCGAGCGTGATTGGGGAGATCTGTCCGAGACTCAACAGCATGCGCGTATGCAAGAATTTCTTCGGACTGATCGCCTGACGGATTTTGATCTGACGAGACCTCCGCTGATGCGGCTGGCCTTGATCCGCATTGGAGATGACGCGCACTACCTGATTTGGACACATCATCACATCGTGCTCGACGGGTGGTGTCTCTCCATTATTCTGAAGGATCTCTTGGACTGCTACGCCTTTTGTCAGGGCGGTCCGGATCCTGGCGAGTCGCCGTCGCAGCCGTATCGAGGCTATGTCGAGTGGATTCTTGCTCAGGATCAGGGGGCGTCGGAACAGTATTGGCGCAAGACCTTGGCCGGCATCACTGCCCCCACATCCCTTCCGATGGATCACTCATCGGACGGCACGCAAGTGGTTGGTGGTTACGGCTTGCATCGACTGACTATTCCAGCCGACAGGACGTCAGTCCTTCACGCGTATGCGTCCAGGACACGTATCACAGTCAATACTCTGGTGCAGGGAGCGTGGGCGCTGTTGCTGAGCCGGTACTGCGGCGAGGACGACGTGTTGTTCGGTACGACGGTGTCGGGGCGGTCCGCCGATATTCCGGGTATCGAGACGATGCTGGGGTTATTCATCAATACGCTGCCGCTTCGAGTCACGGTGTCGCCCGATGCCATTTCTGAGAGCTGGCTACGCGGGATGCTGCAGCAGAATGCCGAGCTACGCCAATACGAGCATACTTCTCTCGCACAAATCCAGAGCTGGAGCCCGCTGCCGCGCGGTAGCCAGCTGTTCGATAGTCTCCTCGTCTTCGACAATCATCCGACCGACCGAACAGTGGATGACGGATGCTCCGGTCTGACCGCTCACGATGTCCATTTGGAAGGGCAGACCAATTATTCGCTGACCGTCAATATTGTGCCGGGTGAATCGCTTTGTTTTTTCCTGTCCTACCAGAAGCAGCAATTTTCTCCTGAACAGGTGGCGCGTATTGCGGAACATTTAGCGGTAGTGCTGGAGCAGTTGATTACCCGGCCAGGAACGCGTCTGTCTGCGATTGATGTAATGGGGGCGAAGGAACGCCGGCAGGTCGTTGAGGAGTGGAACGCCACACAGGTTGCCTATCCGGCGGGTGAGAGTCTTCCGCAGCTCCTTGAAGAACAAGCCGCCCGGACGCCCGGTAGCGTTGCGGTGGTCTTTGACGGACAGACCATGACCTATCGAGAATTGAATGAACGGGCGAACCAGCTGGCGCACCATCTCCGGAACCGCGGTGTGGGACCGGAGGTCCGCATCGCGCTGTGCATGGAGCGCTCGCTGGATTTGATCGTGGGGTTGCTAGGCATCATGAAGGCCAGGGCCGCCTATGTCCCGCTGGACCCCACCTATCCCCGTGAACGTCTGGCGTTCATGCTCGCCGATTCGCAGGTACAGATGCTGCTGACGCAGCAGCCGCTCGTTGCCGACCTGCCCTCGACTCAAGTCCCGGTTCTATGTTTGGACGATGAATGGCCGGTCATCGCACAAGCGTCGATCCATAATCCTGTCCTAAAAACTTCCTCTGATCTGACGGCCTATGTGATCTACACCTCAGGATCCACAGGAAAGCCCAAAGGCGTCATGATCAGCCACAGGAGCGTCGTCAACTTTCTGCACGCGATGGCTGATCTATTCCAACCGTCTCCACAAGATACATTGGTGGCGGTCACTTCATTGTCGTTTGACATTGCTGTGTTGGAACTGTTTTTGCCGTTACTAGCCGGCGGTCGGGTCGTATTGGCCTCTCGGCCTATCGCTGCCGATGGTGCTCGGCTGGCCATGTTGCTGACGGAATCCGCCGCGACCATGGCGCAGGCTACGCCGATCACGTGGAAGATGCTGCTCGAGACGGGATGGGCTCCCAGTCAAAACATACGTGTGTTGTGTGGAGGCGAGGCGTTTCCTCAGGAGCTGGCTCGAGCCTTCCTCGGATACCATATCTATCCCTGGAATCTCTATGGGCCGACTGAAACCACGGTATGGTCCATGGCCCATCAGGTACATGATGATCGAGGGGCGGTGCCGATCGGGCGACCGATCGGAAATACGGAGATCTATCTGCTGAATCGGCAGGGACAGCCGGTGCCGATCGGCGTACCGGGTGAACTCCACATCGGAGGTGTGGGGCTGGCTCGTGGATATTGGCGTCGGCCTGACCTGACTGCGGAGAAGTTCGTGCCTGACCCGTTCAGCGCTGTCCCGGGTCGGCGGTTGTACAAGACAGGAGATCGGGCACGCTATCGGCCGGATGGCTGCATCGAGTTTCTTGGACGTTTGGATCATCAGGTCAAGCTGCGTGGATTTCGGATTGAATTGGGGGAGATCCAAGCACGGTTGACAGAGCATTCGGACGTGCGCGATGCGATCGTCATGATCCGAGAAGATATGCCGGGATCCCCGCGATTGGTCGCCTATGTCGTGCCTCGTGGCACGGCACCGGATGCTGAGGCTGTTCGGTCGTTTCTCCGTGAGACTCTGCCGGACTATATGATCCCGTCCGTGATGCTCTTCCTTAACGACTTGCCGCAGACGCCCAACGGCAAGGTGGATCGCAAGGCATTGCCGGCACCTGATCTCCACGCGAGGGTGCAGACCTATGAGGAGCCTGTTACAGAGTCGGAGCGAATTCTGGCCGATATCTGGGCCGAGGTGCTTGGACAGCCGCGCGTGGGTCGGCTCGACAATTTTTTCGAACTGGGCGGCGACTCGATCAACACGCTCCAAGTGTTGGCCCGTGCCCATCAACGCGGCGTGAAATTGACGCCCAAACAATTATTTGAGCATCCGACCGTGGCGGCTGCCGCGGCCGTGTCGGTGCCGACGGGCGAGATCGCCGCAGAGGAAACGCCGATGAAAGATCCAAAAATCGGTGGAGCCGTGGACATCGAGTTGTCCGACGAAGATATGAGCAATCTGCTGGAAGAATTGAAATAGGTGACGGAGTGACGAAGCCCGCATTACCGGATCATATCGACTCAATCTATCCGCTCTCTCCCATGCAGGAGGGGATCCTGTTCCACACGCTCATGAATCCCGGCACGGGGATTTATTTGATGCAGAACCGTTATCTGCTCGAAGGTGAGCTGAACTATGAAGCCTTCGTGCGTGCGTGGGGGCTGGTCTTCGACCGGCATCCAGTGCTCCGAACGTCGTTCGTGTGGAAAAACCAGAAGCGCCCCCTGCAAGCGGTGCATAAACAGGTGGATGCGCCGATTATCTCGCTGGATTGGAGAGGGCAGTCGCGTGCCGAGCAGATCGCGCGATTGGATGCTGAATTACAGACAGAACTCAGGGAGGGATTCGATTTCGCCAAGGCGCCGCTCATGCGGCTGCGGTTGATCCAGCTGACGGAAAATACCTATCAATTCGTCCACAGTTTCCATCACATTTTGCTCGATGACTGGTGCATCTCCCTCCTCCTGATGGATTTTCTCGGTCACTATGGATCGTTGGTGCGCGGCGAGCGGCTCACAGGTGAGAAGCCACGTCCCTATCGCGAGTACATCGCCTGGTTGCAAAAGCAGGACATCACTGCCGCCGAGTCCTTCTGGCGCGCGTACTTGAAGAGTTTTCCCACGCCGACGCCGCTGCCCTATGATCGGTTGCCCGAAGGCCTCGCCGATCAGAACGAAGACGCGGCGGATCACTGTGTACACCTCAGCGTTGAAACGTCCGCGGCGCTGGTGGATCTGGCACAGCGACATCGTCTGACGGTGAATACCTTCTTCCAGGCCGCATGGGCCTTGCTGCTCCACTACTACAGCAGCGAGCGTGAGGTTCTGTTCGGTGTCACGGTGGCCGGCCGTCCCGCCGAATTGTCGGGCGTCGAATCGATTCTTGGTCTGTTCATCAACACCTTGCCACTTCGAATTGCCATGCAGCCGGACCGTCTCCTGTTGGATTGGCTGAAAGACCTTCTGGCCGAGAACGTGCGTGTGCGGCAGTACGACTATGCGCCGCTCGTCCAGATGCAGCGATGGAGTGAGATCCCGCGGGGAGAGGCCTTGTTCCACAGCCTATTCGTGTTCGAAAACGCGCCGGTGGATCGGGAGCTATATGAAGGGCGGATCATTTTCAAGGGCGAAGAGGAGCAGTACCGAGTCCATACGAACTATCCGTTGACGGTCATGGGATGGCCGGGACGCGAGCTGGGACTCAAGATCTCCTACGATAAGCGGCTCTTCGACGCCGATACGACCGGGCGCATGATCCGGCATCTCAAAACGTTGCTCGAAGCGATGGCGGATCGTCCACACGCGCGACTGGCCGACCTATCACCGCTCAAGCAGGACGAGCGCCGGTACCTGTTGACCGAATGGAATCCCCGCGTGGATATCGCCGGTGAGCAGGAGTGCGAGAGTCTCGCGCGTCTGTTCGAAGCGCAGGTCGAACATCGTCCTGACTCCGTCGCCGTCGAGTGCCGTGGACAGACGGCGACCTATCGGGAACTCAATCGCCAGGCCAACCGTGTTGCGCATGTGCTGACCGAAGCGGGCGTGGTTCCGGATACCATCGTGGCGCTGTTGGACGATCGCGGGATCACTCTCTTGACCATGATGATGGGTGTGTTCAAGGCGGGCGGCGCGTATTTGCCGCTGGATCCACACCATCCCGTGTCGCGCCTGACGCACATTCTCGCGCTGAGCCGTTGCCCGATTGTGCTGACATCGCAGGACTATCTCGCGCGACTGCAAGAAGCGGTCATGCAGATGGATGAGGACTCACGCCCCAGGATCATTTCGATCGAGCGGATTCTCGACGGAGTCGGCCGCGAAGAAAATCCACGGGATCGCGGACAGTCCGAGCATCTGGCCTATGTCATCTACACCTCCGGCTCTACGGGGGTGCCGAAGGGGGCGATGGTGACAAGACGCGGCATGCTCAACAATATTCGAAGCAAGGTGTCGGGATTGGCGCTGGAGCCGTCCGATGTCATCGCGCAGACCGCGTCGCAATGTTTCGATATTTCCGTGTGGCAATTCCTGACGGCGATGACCTGTGGAGCCAGAACCAGCATCGTTCCCGATGAGACGGCTCATGATCCCTTTCACTTGCTTGCACATCTGGAACGGTCCGATACCACTATCCTCGAAACCGTGCCGGCATTGCTTCAGGGATTGTTGGATGCAGGATCGGAAGCGGGGTCCGGTGTCGCGCCGCGACTTCACCATCTCCGGTGGGTCTTGCCGACGGGCGAAGCCTTGCCACCGTCGGTGTGCCGCCAGTGGCTTACCCGCTATCCCGCCGTTCCATTGTTGAACGCCTATGGCCCGGCGGAATGCGCCGACGACGTGGCCGTTCATCCTATTCTGCAGCCGCCGCCGGCCGACCAGACGCACATGCCGATCGGCCGCCCGATTGAACGAACCCGCCTGCACATTTTGAATGCCTGGTTGGAGCCGATTCCGCCTGGGGCAGTCGGAGAATTATACGTGGCGGGGGTCGGGGTGGGACGAGGGTATTTGCAAGATCCGGCTCGCACGGCCGAAGTCTTTTTGCCGGACCGGTTCGGGTCCGAGCCGGGCGCGCGGATGTATCGGACCGGCGACCTGGCGCGCTATCGCCGAGACGGAACCATCGAATTCGTCGGACGCGTCGATCAGCAGATCAAGCTGCGCGGATTTCGGATCGAATTGGGCGAGATCGAAACGCATCTGTTGTCGAGCCCGCTCGTGCGCGAAGCGGCCGTGCTGCTGCATACGGACACGCGCGGTGAGAAACGATTGGCGGCGTATCTCGTCGGACATGAAGAGGGAAGTCCGGACATACGCGCGGTGCGTGAGGAACTACAGGTGCGGCTCCCTGAGTACATGGTGCCGACGGCGTTCGTGCCGTTGCCGTCTCTGCCGCGCACACCAAATGGGAAGATCGACCGTCTTGCGCTGGCGACCATGGATTTGGGCGATCAACTTGCCCGTCCCTATGCGGCGCCGCGCACGACGACGGAAGATATTCTGGCGGGTATTTGGTCCGACGTGTTGGGTGTCGAGCGGGTCGGCATTCACGACGATTTCTTCGAGTTGGGCGGCCATTCGCTGTTGGCCACGCAGATCATGTCGCGCCTCCGGGGCGCGTTTCATCTCGAATTGTCTCTGCGGACGGTGTTCGAATCCACTACGGTCGCGACCTTGGCCGAGGCCGTGGATCGCGCACAGAAAGAGGGCGAAGCCGACCAGGCGCCGCCGTTTGTGTCGGTCGCCCGCACCGGTCCGCTGCCCCTGTCCTTTGCTCAACAACGTCTTTGGTTCCTCGTGCAGTTGGAGCCGGAGAGCCCCTTTTACAATCTGCCGTCCGGGTTCCGTCTTCGAGGTGTGTTGGATGTGGATCTCTTGACGACCGCGTTCAACCACGTGATCGCGAGGCATGAAGCCTTGCGGACGGTGTTCCGGGACATCGACGGACAACCCACGCAGGTCGTGCTGCCGTCGGTGACGATCACCATCCCCGTCGTCGACCTTCGCGAGGTCCCTGCTGAGAAACAGCAGGCCGAGTTGGCCGCACAGACCGAAGCGGAGGCACAGCATATTTTTAGTCTGGCGCATGGGCCGCTGATGCGCGCGCGAGTCTGGCGCATTGAGGACAACGAGTATGTGTTGCTGATGACCTTGCATCACATCATCTCCGACGGCTGGGCGATGGATGTTCTGATCAGGGAGGTGGTGACGTTCTACCAGGCCGGATTCTCAGGCCAACCGGTGGCGTTGCCTCCGTTGCCCATACAGTACGCCGACTATGCGGTCTGGCAGCGCCACTGGATGCAGGGGACTGTTCTGGATGCTCAGCTCACCTATTGGAAAGACCGCTTGGGAGATGCGCCGCCGGCATTGGAGTTGCCGACCGATCGGCCTCGCCCGGCCATGCAGACCTATCGTGGCGCCTGTTGTGAATTCACGGTGTCCGGTGAATTGTTGCAGAAGGTCACCGCCTTGAGCCGCCGGCATAGCCTCACGTTGTATATGACCCTTCTCACGGCGTTCACGGCCTTGCTCCACCATTATAGTGGGCAGACCAACATTCTGGTCGGCAGTCCCATTGCAAATCGACTCCGGGTGGAGGTGGAAGACCTGATTGGGCTCTTCGTCAACACGCTGGTGTTGCGAACGGATATCCCGGACAACCCGCGCTGGATTGATCTGTTGGATCGAGTCAGACAAGACGTGCTGGGTGCCCAGACGCATCAAGATCTTCCGTTCGAGTATCTGGTGGATGCGCTGCAACCGGAACGGAACTTGAGCCATTCTCCGCTCTTTCAAGTCATGTTCACCCTACAAACACCGGCGGAACAATCCATGGAGACGCCGGGACTTCGAGTGGAGAACATGGAAATCGATCCCGGTACCACGCTGTTCGACTTGTCGCTGGACATGGTGGTTGAGCCTGATCGGTTGTCCGGTTCCTTCGAGTACAGCACGGACCTGTTTAACGGCGACACCATCGCGCGCATGGCCCGACACTTTCAGGAATTGTTGAAGCAGATCGTGCTGACTCCTGAAGCTCGCGTGAGCGAACCCGGCGTGCTTGGTGAGGATGAGCGAACGCAACTGCTCCAGGACTGGAACGATACGGCCTCCTGTTATCCGCAGGAAGCCTGTCTCCATCAGCTGTTCGAGGAACAAGCACGGCTCACGCCGGATGCCGTCGCGCTGGTGTGGAACGGCACGTCGTACAGCTACCGATTCCTCAATGAACGAGCCAACCAACTTGCCCGTTATCTCAGTTCGCACGGCATCGCAATGGAAAGCCGCGTGGCGCTTTGCATGGAACGTTCTCTGGAAATGGTAACCGGTCTGCTGGGCGTGTTGAAGGTCGGGGCCGCCTATGTGCCGATGGATCCACAGTATCCTCGCGAACGGCTCGGTTTCATGATCGAGAACAGCGGAGCACAGCTGGTGCTCACGCAACAACGATTTGTCGAGAACTTTCAGAACCAGACGGTTCCGGTCATCGCACTCGACGAGACGTGGCCGGCCGTTACGGTCTTGCCCGACAGTAACGGTCCGTGGCGCACGGTTCCGGAGAACTTGGCGTATGTGCTGTACACCTCCGGGACGACAGGTGAGCCGAAGGGCATTGCAATCTCCCACCGAGCGTTGGTCAATCATAGTACGGCGATGGCGAGGCATTACGGTCTGCAGCCGACTGATCGTGTGCTGCAATTCGCGTCGATCAGCTTCGATGTTGCGGCGGAGGAGTGCTTTCCGACTTGGGCGGCCGGTGCCGCAGTCGTCTTGCGGCCCAACGAGCGGGTACCGGCGTTTTCGGAGTTCGAGCAGTTCATCGAGAACCACGGACTCACCGTGTTGAACTTGCCGACGCCATACTGGGCCGAATGGATCGACGCGATGGAGCGGAGCGGAGCCGTGCTTCCGCAGTCGATCCGTTTGGTCATTGTGGGGAGTGAGAAAGCGGTGCCGGATAGTTTGGCTCGGTGGCAACGACTCTCCGGGGACCGCATCGTCTGGTGTAATTCGTATGGACCTACTGAAACCACGATCACGGCGAGCTACTTCGTGCCGGAGCGACAGCAGGATTGGAGCTCGGCATCGACCGTGCCGATCGGGAGGCCGATTGCGAACGTCCAATTCTATGTCCTCAATCCTGCCTTGCAGCCGGTTCCGATCGGGGTGGCGGGAGAGCTCTACATCGGTGGGGTAGGTTTAGCCCGCGGGTATCATCGTCAGCCGGCTCAGACGGCCGAAAAGTTTATTCCGGACTGCTTCAGCCGCGAACCTGGCCATCGGCTGTATCGGACCGGTGACAAGGTCCGTCGACTCGCGGATGGGAATGTTGAATTTCTCGGTCGATACGACGACCAAATAAAGATTCGCGGATTTCGTGTCGAACCGGCTGAAATTGAGTGGCAGGTGAAACAACATCCTCTCGTAAAAGATGCGCTGGTCTTACAGGAAGTGAACGATCAACCTGGTGTGCCGGTCGGGATACGAGTGAGAGAGCCGTTCTTGGTGGGCTACGCCGTGTCGCGATCGGAGAGTGCCGTGACTGCTCAGGAGCTACGGAGTTTCCTCACTGACCGTCTGCCCGGGTACATGATTCCCACTGCCTGGGTATTTCTCGACGTCTTTCCGCTCACATCGCGCGGGAAAGTGGATCGTCGAGCCTTGAGGAACCTTGCCGGACGGATTCAGCTGGCGGAGTCAGAGTCTGCTCCACTCCAGACCGATACCGAGCAGGCTATCGCAGAAATTTGGAAAACTGTTCTCGGCCTCGAAGCCATCGGTCGGCACAGCAATTTTTTCGAACTCGGCGGCGATTCCATCATCAGTCTGCAAGTGATTGCTCGGGCCAAACAAGCCGGACTGCTGCTCAGCCCTCGACAGATCTTTCAACACCAAACGGTGGCCGAGCTTGCGGCGGTCGCCGGACGGGAAGCAGTTGTCACACTGGCAGCAGAGCAGGGGGTGGTGACAGGGGAAGTGCCGTTGACGCCTATTCAACGTGCGTTCTTCGAATTGCCACTAACCAATCCACATCACTGGAATCAATCCGTCTTGCTGGAGGCAAAAGAACCGCTCGTGGAATCCGCCTTGGAGATCGCCGTGGCTGCGCTCATCGCTCATCATGACGCGCTGCGGCTTCGATTCATAGGGACGGACGACGGGTGGCGCCAATCGCACGCGCCGGTTCCACCCGGTCCCTTTGTCCATCGAGTCACGCTGTCCGGGCTGTCTGACTCGGAACGCCGGACAGCGTTCGAAGCGCAGGCGACGCAGTGGCAGGGAAGTTTGAGCATCTCCGAAGGGCCGCTCGTGCGCACGGTCTGGTTTGAGATGGGAGACGATTTCTCGGATCGGTTGCTGATTGTCGTGCATCATCTCGTGGTAGACGGAGTGTCCTGGAGAATTCTTCTGGAGGATCTGCAGACCCTCTACCAGCAGGCCGTGGAGAATCGTCCGATACACGTACCGCCCAAAACGACATCCTTCCGTCAGTGGAGCGAACGGTTACGGCGGTACGCCGACACCGAAGTGATGAGTGATCCGTCTTCCGCTGTCTGGCTCACGACAGAGCGCGAGCGATCAGCCCTGCTCCCTGCCGATGATCCAAACGGCAATAATCGAGAGGCCGCCTCCGAGACGCTGACGGTGTCATTGGAAGAACGCGATACGCAGGCACTGTTACATGACATCTCCGGAGCGTACGGAACACAGATCAACGATGTGTTGTTGACGGCGTTGGCGCAGACACTTGGCAGGTGGACGGGCCTTGATCGTGTAACGATCGATCTCGAAGGGCACGGGCGGGAGGATCTGTTTCCTGAACTGGACGTCTCGCGCACGGTCGGATGGTTTACCAGCGTTTTCCCTGTCACCTTGGATGTGACGCGTTCCGCGTTATCTGGTGAAGCACTCAAAGCGGTGAAAGAACAGCTACGGCGCATCCCAAGGCGTGGGATCGGCTATGGCATCGTCCGATATTTGACGAAGGACGGTCTCGACGCAGCCAAGGTGAATCCTACGATGCGAGCTCCAGTCGCATTCAACTATCTTGGGCAGTTCGACGCGGTCGCCGCCGACGAGTCGCCCTTCGTGCTCTCTTCGGAATCGGTCGGGGGAGAACAGGACTCTGAAAATCAAATGGAGTACGAGCTGGATATCAACGCATCGGTTGTGAACGGGCGCCTGGAGATCATGTGGACATACAGCTGCGAACGGTATCGTCTCGGTACCATCACATCCCTGGCGGAAACGTATGTGTCGGATTTGCGGGCATTGATCGCACATTGCCTGTCGGCCGACGCCGGCGGCTACACGCCGTCCGATTTTCCGAATGTGGAATTGGAACAGGACGCGCTGGACGCGGTCTTGGAGCAAATGAACTGACGTGGAGCCGATATGAGCAAAAAAAAAGATATCGAATCGATCCATTATCTCTCTCCGCTTCAGGAAGGACTGCTTTTCCATGCCGTATCCGATGCGGACGCGGATCCCTATTTCACGCAGACCGGTTTTGTCATCGACGGAGAGCTGGAGCTCAACCCGTTCAGGGAAGCCTGGCAAACGGTGCTGGAACGCCATTCGATCCTCCGCACCGGCTTCGTCTGGGACGGCGTGAAGCAACCCCTGCAAGTCGTGCGGCGTGGTGTGCAGGTTCCGTTGCAGTGTTTGGACTGGCGAACAGATCATGGGCGGCAACGGGATGAAGCCCTGGCAGTGTTTCTGCGCGAGGATCGCTTGAAACCGTTTGATCTGCTGACGCCGCCGATGATGCGACTCACGCTGATCCGGATCGAAGATGATCGGTGGTATTTCATCAACAGCCATCACCATATTCTGTTGGACGGGTGGAGCGTTGCGTTATTGCTGCGAGAGGTGCTGGTTTGTTACGACGCGCTCGTGCATGAACGAGAGCCCATGCTGCCGCCTGTCCGGCCCTATGCCGAGTACATCACGTGGCTGCAGCGCCAAAATCTGGATGCTGCCGAAGCATTTTGGCGAGCCGATCTGGCGGGGGTGACGACGCGGACGGCATTGCCGCTGGAGACACCACAATCGGTGGCTCCGGAGGAACGACAATCCCTGCCGTACGCGGAACAGGAAATTCGTTTGTCGAAAACCGACGTCGATGCATTGACGGCGTCCGCCAAGCGGTGTCGGCTCACCGTGAACACCTTGGCACAAGGGGCCTGGGCGATCCTCTTACATCAATGCACAGGAGATCGCGAGGTACTGTTCGGCGCGACGGTCTCCGGCCGACCGACGGAACTGCCTGGCTCGGATGTGATGGTCGGGTTGTTCATCAATACGCTGCCTGTTCGAGTTGCCCTGCCTCCCGATGCAAAGGTGGGAGACTGGCTTGCTTCGCTCCAGGAACAGAATAGCCTGTTGCGGCAGTATGAATGGACGCCTCTGTCTAAAATTCAGCGCTGGAGCGAGATCTCAGGCGAGCGGACGTTATTCGACAGCATCGTCGTTTTTGAAAACTACCCGGAAGATGAGAGTGATACGGATCAGCTCGGTTTGCGGATTACTCCCCTGGCGCCTCCTCGATCACACGTCGAGTATCTCCTGACGGCCGGTCGCAACAACTATCCACTGTCACTCATGGTTGAGCCGGCAGCGGAGATGCGATTGATTCTTTCGTATGCGCGTGAGCGATTTGCACATCACGACATCGCGCGTCTCCTTGGGTACTACCGCACATTGTTGATGGCATTGGCGGAACAACCGGAGACCCGATTGGCGGAGCTCTCCCCGTTGACCGATGTGGAGCGAAACCGACTTCTGACGAACTGGAATAGTGCGACGGCGCCTGTAGAGGAAGCCTGTATTCATGAACGGATTGAACGAGTGGCACGGGAACAACCGGATGCCGTCGCCGTCATGTATGAAGGGCAATCCGTAAGTTATGGAGAACTGGATGCCCGAGCGGGCCAGCTTGCTCGGTACTTGCAGAAACTCGGCGTCGGCCCTGACGTGAGAGTCGGACTCTGTGTGGAGCGCTCACTCGACTTACTCGTGGGATTGTTCGGGGTGCTCAAGGCCGGAGGTGCCTATGTGGCGCTTGACCCGAAGTTGCCGAAAGAACGACTGGCGTTCATGTTGTCGGACAGCAGCGCACGGGTAGTGCTCACACAGGCCGTGTCCGGCGATCTTACTCACGGTTCGACGCTCAAACAGGTGTATGTAGACCGCGATTGGCCTGAGATCTCGGCAAGCGGCGATCTTCCCTTGCGGCGAGATGTGCAGCCGAAGAATATCGCCTATGTCATCTACACCTCCGGATCCACCGGACAACCGAAAGGCGTCGCCATCGAGCATCGCCAGGTCATCAATTACCTGTCCGGACTCCTGCCTCGTCTCTCGCTCGACCCGAAGGCAAGTTTCGCGACGGTGTCCACGGTCGCAGCGGATCTCGGGAATACATCTATTTTTGGTTCGCTCTGTTCCGGTTGCACGCTTCACGTGTTGTCGGTCGATCGGGGATTCGATCCGGACGCCGTCGCGGAGTACATGGCCGGCCACCGGATCGACGTATTGAAAATCGCGCCGAGCCATCTGAACGGCTTGCTGGAAGCGGGACGGCCTGAACAGGTGCTTCCTCGACGTTGGTTGATCCTTGGAGGCGAAGCCGTTCATCGCAGTCTTGTCGAACGCGTCCGTACGCTTGCACCCGACTGCCGCATGATCAATCACTACGGACCCACGGAAACGACGATCGGAGTCCTGACTCATCAAATCGACTCGGACCTAGGCCCACCCGACTCCATTCCTATCGGACGGCCCTTGGCGAACAGCCTTGCGTTCATCTTGAATCCGGACGGAGAGCCCACACCGGTGGGGGTCTCCGGCGAATTGTATATCGGTGGTGATGGGTTGGCGAGGGGGTATCTGGATCGTCCGGATCTGACCGCCGAGCGGTTTGTGCCGAATCCATTCAATGGGTCGGTCGGTGGACGTTTGTATCGCACTGGTGATCGGGCACGGTATCGACCGGACGGCACCGTGGAATTCCAAGGCCGTGTGGACCATCAAGTGAAGGTGCGGGGATTCCGGATCGAGTTGGGCGAAATCGAAGCGCAGTTGCGGAGCGATGATCGTGTGAAGGACGTCGTGGTGGTCGCGCGTGCTGGGGCCGACGGCACCACACAGCTTGCCGCCTACATCGTGGCCTCAGCCGATCTTGATCTGGAGTCGGTTCGGTCTCGTCTCGCGGTTCATGTGCCGGATTACATGATCCCCTCGAGCATGATCGTGCTGGAAGCGTTTCCCCTGACCGCCAACGGCAAGATCGATCGCGCATCGCTCCCGGACCCGGAACAGGCGAAGACGCCGCCTCGCGGC
The DNA here is from genome assembly GCA_964430555.1 of uncultured Nitrospira sp. Taxonomy (GTDB): domain Bacteria; phylum Nitrospirota; class Nitrospiria; order Nitrospirales; family Nitrospiraceae; genus Nitrospira_D. The sequence continues at coordinate 52,034 of CAYSFU010000006.1, forward strand.
ACCTATGTCGCGCCACGAAACGAGATTGAAACGGCGCTTGCGCGGATCTGGGTCGAGGTGCTTCACCTCGAGCGCGTGGGTATTCACGACAATTTCTTTGATCTCGGGGGAGACTCGATTCTCTGTCTCCAAATGGTAGCCAAGGCTCATCGCGCCGGCCTCAAACTGACGCCAAAACTTGTGTTCCAACTTCATACGGTCGCCGCTATTGCAGCCGGTCTCGCTGAGCAGACAGCTCTTCCCGGCGAACCGGCTGCGCAGGCGGGCACTGCCTCCAGCACGCCGTTGGCTCTTGTGGGGATTGCGCAGAGCCAATTGGATGCTGTGCGCGCGCAATATGGACATACGGTCGAAGACGTGTATCCGGCTTCTCCGATGCAGCAGGGCATGCTTTTTCATGCATTCCAAAACGACCAACCGGGTGTCTATCACAACCAGTTGACGTACATGTTTGCTGCCGGCTTCGACGAACAGGCCTTTATCGAGGCTTGGCAACGGGCAGTTGACCGCCATGTCGTTTTGAGGACGGGATTTCTGTGGGGCATCGCAGCTGAGCCGTTGCAAACGGTATTTCGGAACATCTCCGTTCCGATCGAGCGGCGTGACTGGCACGGGCTAGCAGATGAGGGCGAACGAGAAACAGCCTTACGAGAATATCTGGATCAGGATCGGAGTCGCGGATTCGATGTCGTGCAGCCTCCACTCATGAGATTGTGCATCATTCGTATGACCGAACAATCGTGGTGCGTGGTGTGGAGTTTCCACCATGTGATTCTTGACGGCTGGTGTCAGGCCATGTTGCTCAAGGAGGTTCTGGCAACCTATCAGCTGCTTCGTGAAGGACGCTCTCCTCACATCGAGTCCGCTCCATCCTACCGGAACTATATTCAGTGGATCGTGCAACAGGACATGAAAGAGGCGGAAGCGTTCTGGCGGACCGCTCTTCACTCCTTCCATACGCCGACCAGGTTGATTGAATCAGCGGAACAGCCGCAGTTGCTCACACATCGATACGGAGAACAGCGACTGACGTTGTCGAGAGAGCGATCCGCCGGACTTCATCGTTTCGCGCAAAGTCTCCGCGTGACTTTGAACACCGTCATCCAAGCCGCATGGGCCATTCTGTTGGCGCGCTATAGCGGCGAGCGGGATGTCCTCTTCGGTATTACGGTCTCAGGCCGTCCTGCGGATCTGCCGGGAGCAGACGCCATCATCGGGTTATTCATCAATACGTTGCCGCTTCGATTACATGTCGTCCCGGAGACGACGCTGATGGATTGGCTTCGCGACATTCAGGCCATCAATCTGGACCTTCGAGAGTACGAATATAGTCCCTTGATGCAGGTGCAAGGCTGGAGCGGGATCAAGCGCGGCACGTCTCTGTTTGACAGCCTACTCGTGTTTCAAAACTATGTGATCGACGATGCCATTGAGGAGCATCGCCAGGAATTTGGTATTCAGGCCCTGGATGGCGAAGAAGTGTGGACCGACTATCCGCTGACGATCACTGTTGTGCCAGATGAGAACGTGTCGTTGATCTTTTCCTACGACCGGCAACGCGTCGACGATCGAACGGTGGGCCGGATGATAGAGCACTGGGACCTTCTGCTTGACGGCATGGTCTCACGCCCTTCTTCCAGGCTGGCTGAGTTGTCGCTTGTCTCGGCCGGTGACCGACAACGGCTATTGATCGATTGGAATACCACCCGCCGCTCCCATCCATCTCGATGTCTGCATGAATTATTCGAAGAGCAGGTCGAACGGACACCCGATGCCGTTGCAGTGATGTGTGAAGGGGTGACGTTGACATACCGTGATCTCAACGCTCGCGCGAACCAATTGGCACGAGTCTTACGAAAAGAGGGCGTGGGACCGGATGTCTTGATCGGGCTGTGTCTTGAACGCTCCCATCAATTGCCTGTCGCAATGCTTGGAATCATGAAAGCCGGAGGGGCCTATGTGCCGTTGGATCCGACCTATCCCAAGGATCGGGTCGAATATATGCTCCGTGATTCACGAGCTCCGATTGCGCTGACCCAGAAGGCGTTGTTGGGTGGGTCAGCGCCGGATGGTATCCGTCTGATTGATATGGATGACTGGAGTCGAATGGCCGCTGAGTCCGGCGAGAATGTGCCGACGAACCAGTCATCCGATCACATGGCCTATGTCATTTATACCTCGGGATCCACGGGCACACCCAAAGGGGTCATGATCCGACAAGGGAGCGCCGTGAATTTCCTGCTGGCCATGATCGAGACGCTGCATCCATGCAGTGATGATGTGATTGCGGCGACTACGTCCGTGTCGTTTGATATCGCCGTGCTGGAATTGTTCATGCCGTTGCTCGTCGGAGCACGAACGGCCATTCTCAGCCGAGATGTGGTGATCGACGGATCCAGATTGGCCGAGGAACTTGAGCGGGTCGGGGCCACCGTCATGCAGGCCACTCCCTCCGGATGGAAGGCGTTGCTCGGCGCGGCAAAAGTTCCACCGCTCAGAGTCTTGTGTGGGGGCGAGGCCTTTCCGAGAGAGTTGGCTCGGGAGTTTCTGAGCAATCAGGTGTATCCCTACAATATGTACGGCCCAACCGAAACGACCGTCTGGTCGTTGATGGCGCTGGTGACCGATGCCGCTGACGGGGTGCCGCTTGGACGGCCGATCGCGAACACGCAGGTCTATCTGCTCGATGCGGATCTGAACCTTGTGCCGATCGGAGTGCCGGGTGAGCTCTATCTCGGCGGCGATGGCCTGGCGCGTGGCTATTGGCAACGTCCGGATCTGACTGCGGAGCGCTTTATCCCCGATCCGTTCAGTATGAACCAGGGACAGCGGCTCTATCGAACCGGCGATCAGGCTCGGTACCGGCCTAACGGGACGCTGGAGTTTCTGGGGCGTGTGGACCACCAAGTCAAGGTGCGCGGCTATCGGATTGAACTCGGTGAGATCGAGGCATCGTTGACTCGAGACCCACGGATCATGCGCAGCATCGCGGTCGTACGCGACGAACAGGGTGACCAGCGGATTGTGGCGTATGTAGTCCCCCACAAAGGCTCGACCGTTTCGCCGGAGGAGTTGAAACGAGCGCTTCGCGATCAACTTCCTGAGTATATGGTTCCATCGACCGTCATGATACTCACGGAGTTTCCGTTGACTCCCAACGGAAAGATCGACCGTAAGGCACTACCCGCTCCGGAGTCCGATCACTCACACGATCGACCGTCTGGGGTGAGAACGCCGACTGAGGACATTCTTGCCGGCATATGGGCCGATGTCTTGGGCCTGAAGCGTGTCGGAGTCAACGATCACTTCTTTGAACTCGGCGGCCATTCGCTCCTCGCGACGCAAGTGATGTCGCGGGTGCGCACGGCCTTTCATCTCGAATTGCCGTTGCGGAGTCTGTTCGAGCACCCGACCGTGAAGGGGTTCGCGGAAGCCCTCGACGGTGCTGGTACAGGACCTCACGATTCGCCGCCTCCGCTTGTGCCTGTGCCCAGGATGGAATCCATGCCGTCGTCGTTTGCTCAGCAACGGTTATGGTTCCTCGCTCAGTTGGAGCCCGAGGGGTGGTCCTACAACCTCCAGTTTGCTTTGCGGTTGTCCGGTGCGCTTGATAGCGATGCCTTATCGTCGAGTTTCGAGCAGGTGTTTGCCAGACACGAAGCGTTGAGGACGACATTCCACGAACGCGACGGCGAACCGGTGCAAGTCATCGGTGAGATAGAAGCATTCGTCGTACCCTGTGAAGACCTCCGTGGATTGCCGGATGACCGACGAGATGCCGCCGTGCGTGAAACTGCAACGAGAGAGGCTCGGCAGCCGTTCCGATTGGATCAAGACCGCCCCATTCGTGTGCGGGTCCTTCGTCTGGACGAGCAGGACCATGTTCTCCTCGTCACGATCCATCATATCGCCGCAGATGCCTGGTCGATGACTCTGTTGGCCAACGAAGTCGCGGTCTTCTATCAAGCCCGCGTCGAGCAGTCGGCCAATGTTGCCGATGCACTGCCGCCCTTGCCGATACAGTATGCGGATTTTGCCTATTGGCAACGGCAGTGGCTGCAAGGACCGGTGTTGGCTGAGCAGCTTGCCTACTGGAAACAGCGATTGGGTGTGAACCCGCCGGTTGTGAAATTGCCGACGGATCGACCCCGTCCCCCCGTGCAGAGCTTCCACGGCGCTCGCCACAGCTTCACAGTTCCAGCTGAGTCTGCCGATCGATTGCGTGCGCTGAGCCGTCAACAGGGCGTGACCTTATTCATGACTCTCTTGGCGGCCTTCACTACGCTGCTCTTCCGCACGACGGGACAGGAAGACATCCTGGTCGGCACCGACGTGGCCAACCGCAATCGTCAAGAGACAGAAAGTCTGGTTGGATTCTTCGTTAATCTGCTGCCGCTCCGCAGTGATCTCAGCGGCAATCCTACGTTCCTGGAGTTATTGGCACAGGTGCGGCATACGGCGTTGGAAGCCTATGCTCATCAGGACCTGCCGTTTGAAAAAATCGTGGAAACATTGAAACTTACGCGAGACTTGGGAGGCAACCCGCTGGTGCAAGCGCTGCTGGTGTTGCAAAACGTGCCGCCGCCCTCCATGACTTTGCCGGGACTGGAGGTTGTCGCACTTGAGTTCGATAGTGAGGATGCCAGGTTCGATCTCGGACTGTTCATGGAAGATGCCGAGGATGGCATGACCGGTCTGTGGAAATACAGCACGGATCTCTTCGATGCGGCCACGATCGCCGTCCTATCGGAACGGTTCGTGACGTTGCTCGGAAGCGTGGCTGCCCATCCCGAAGAAAAACTGTCCGCGCTTGAGATCCTGTCGCATACAGAAAAGGAGTCCGCCATGATCGAATCCAAAGAACGAGCAGAAAATAAGTTCAAGCGATTCAAGAACGTTCAGGCGAAGGCCGTGCATCTTGCTCAGCGGGCGCTGGTCGAACGGCGGTATTTCGGATCGGATCAGCCGTTGCCGCTGGTTGTGCAACCCGCGATCGACGATGTGGACCTGGCCGCGTGGGCGCGGGACAACCGGACGACGGTCGAACAGGAATTGTTCACGCACGGAGCCGTGCTGTTCCGCGGGTTTGCTCTCAAGGGACCAGAGGATTTCGAACAGGTCGCTCAGGCGTTGTGTCCCACGCTGTTCGGGGAATACGGCGATTTGCCTCGTGAGAAGGCCGGACGCCACCTCTATGGGTCTACGCCCTATCCCGCCGACAAGACGATTCTTTTTCATAATGAAAGTTCGCATCTACACCGCTGGCCGTTGAAACAATCATTTTTCTGTGTGCAAGCGGCGCAAGATGGTGGGGAGACGCCCATCGTGGACTGTCGGAAAATGTGCGATCGTCTGCGGCCTGAGCTGCGGGAGAAATTTGAGAAACGGGCCCTGATGTACGTCAGAAATTTTACCCCGGGCTTCGACGTGAGTTGGCAGGAATTTTTTCATACCGACGACAAGGCCGTGGTGGAAGATGTGTGCCGAGAGCACGGTGTCGAATGGGAGTGGACGTCGGACAAGGGGCTACGGACCAGACAAATCTGTCCGGCGATCGTGACACACCCGAGAACCGGCGATCGGGTGTTCTTCAACCAGATTCAGCTGCACCATATTTCCTATCTGGAGCCGGCGGTCAGGAATTCACTGGTCGATGTGCTGGGTATTGAGCGAGTGCCGCGTAACGTCTACTACGGTGATGGCTCTCCGATTGATGACGAGACGGCGGCGGAAATCGGCAGCCTCTATGAGCGCACGTCGGTGCGTTTTACGTGGAGAAACGGGGATATGCTCATGCTCGACAACATGCTAGTGGCCCACGCTCGTTTCCCGTTCGTCGGTCCGAGGAAGATTGTTGTGGCGATGGGAGAGATGATCAATCAACGGGATGTGTATGCGGTGCCTGTTTAGCATGCGGCACACTCCATCCTGCTGCCTATGGTTCTCGGTGGGAGGAGCACCATCTATGCATCCGTACCCTTTCGAGGTTCCCTCTCAGCGGTGGCCCTCTAAGTGAGGCGAGGGCCAAGTCGGCGGACTTTTTGTTCAACATCCTGCTAGAGGCATTATGCAACCAAGCATTGACGTGCAAGGATTCAGGCTTTCCCCTCAACAAAAGCGTTTATGGACGCTTCAACAGAAGTTCGGAACCGCTTGGGCGCAAGGGACGCTGGTGCTCCAAGGATTCCCGGACTTCACCCGCCTCGAACGGGCTGTGCACGCCGCAGTGGCCAAGCACGAAACGTTTCGCACCTTGTTTTGCAGGGAACCTGGAGTGAAGGTGCCGTTGCAGGTGATTGTTGAGAACAGCAGGTCTGCCTGGGAAACTCTCGATGTGCAGCCAGGTGATGCGGCGGTCTGGGCCGCGAAGCGTGAAGAACTTCTTGATGACCATCGACGCCGGACGATCGACTGGGAACAATGGCCACTGATTCGCTGCACTCTGTGTCGACTGTCTGACCATGAGCATTGGCTCATCATGAGCGTGCCTGCCCTCTGTGCCGATGCCCGCACACTTCGTAACCTGACCTGCGAGATCGCCGCCGGTTACGAAACTCTTCCGCAACAGGACGTCGATGAGGAAGTGGTTCAGTACGCGCAGTTTGCCGAATGGCAGAACGAGTTGCTCGACGCCGAGGATGCGGCCAAGGGACGACAGTTTTGGCGGGACACGCTGACGGACCAGACTCCGCTGGTTTTGCCGTTCGAGCAGAGGGAAGAAGAGGGCATCGGTTGGCCGACCACGACGTTCGTATGGGACCTGGATGCGGAAGTTGTTGGATCGTTGTTGGCTCTGTCCGAGCGGTGTGAGACGCCGCTTGAAGCGCTGCTGTTGGCGGCTTGGCAGATCGTGCTGTGCCGAGTCGGTGGGCGTCGTGAATACCTCATGGCATTGCTCAGCGATGGCCGAACATATGAGGAGCTGGAGTCCGGGATGGGGCTCTTTGCCAAATGGGTGCCGATTCGGTGCCGGATCGATCCGGACCAGTCGTTTCAGGAACTGGCTGCTGCCGTCGCATCCGATCAACAGCACGTGCGCGAGTGGCAGGAGTACTTTGTGTGGGACGGCGAAATGGAGAAGATCGGCCCTACAACAACGGAGTTGGTGGGATTTGAATTCGAGACAGTGAAGTCACTCCCGCATGCCGCAGATATTGTCTTTTCCTTTGAACCAAACGCCGTCCGGTTCGAACCGCTCAAGCTGACCTTAACCTGTACGGAGTGGAATCGGTCGATTCAATTGCACTTGCAGGCTGATCCGGCACTGGTTCATGCGTCGATGCTTCCGGTCCTCAGGGAAGCATTGACTGCCGTGATCGCCGCAGCAGCCGTGCAGCCGGAGATTCGTGTTGGCTTGCTGCCCTTGCTGAGCGAATCTCGGCGGCTTCAATTGCTGCAAGCGGGCCATGGGGCCGTGCATTCCGTCTCTGCCGAAAGGTCTTTGCAAAACCTCTTTGAAAACCAAGCGGCGGCGCGACCCGATGCGATTGCTGTTATGTGCGGCGACCGTCGCATGACGTACGCTGAGTTGAATGCCAGCGCCAACCAGATTGCACATGGTCTGCAGCACATGGGAATCGGGCACGGTTCTCTGGTGGGCTTATGTGTCGATCGCTCGATTGAAATGGTGGCAGGATTATTGGGTGTGCTCAAAGCCGGAGCTGCCTATGTGCCGCTCGATCCGGAGAACTCTCCGGCGCGCCTGACGTTCGAGGTCTCGCACGCAGGGATCGCGGTTGTCCTGACGCAGGAGAAATGGCGGTCACGGTTGCCCGCCGGGACCTCGACGCGCTGTCTGGATTTCCAGGCTTGGACGTTCGGGGAGGAGCCGTCAACCAATTCGGATCGGGCGGTTCACCCGATGGAATTGGCTTATGTGATCTATACCTCCGGGTCAACCGGTGTCCCGAAGGGCGTCGCGATCACCCATTTGGGAGTGTTGAACTATACGGACTTCATCTGCCGTGCGCTTCGGGCAGAGGCGGATTTGCATTTTGCGACGGTCTCGACACTCGGTGCCGACCTTGGCAACACCGTCATGTTTGCATCGCTCGCGTCAGGCGGCTGTCTGCACGTGATCGGATACGACACGGCGACGGACGGTCGACTGTTCGGGAACTATTGCGCGAAGCATCCGATCGATGTGCTGAAGATTGTGCCGGCCCATTTTCAGACACTGATCGCCACGTCGGAGGGTATCGAGGTGCTGCCTAGGCGGTTGCTGGTTCTCGGTGGCGATGTCTTGTCGCACAAACTGGCCGAGCAGGTGGCGGCGTCCAGCCGCTGCCGTGTGCTGAACCATTACGGGCCGACAGAAACGACGATCGGGTGCCTGACCTTCCCATTCAAGCCGCATCATGACGCCGCGCGATTGTCAGCCACCGTCCCGATCGGCCGCCCGATCGACAATACGGCGGCCTATATCCTGGATGAACGGCTCGATCCGGTGCCGATCGGTGTGCCGGGAGAGCTCTATCTCGGCGGGGCTGGACTGGCTCGCGGCTACCTTGGACGGCCCGATCTTACGGCCCAACGGTTCGTCCCCCATCCTTTAACGTCTGTACGGGGTGATCGGCTCTACAAGACCGGCGACTTGGCGCGCGCTTTACCGGACGGCACGATTGAGTTTCTGGGGAGAACCGATTTTCAGATCAAGCTCCGAGGGTATCGCATCGAATTAGGTGAGATCGAGACGTGTCTTGCCGAACACCCTGGTATTCAACAGGCGATCGTGACGGCGCACGTCAACGGAGCGGGCGAGAAATATCTGACTGCCTACATTGTGTCCCGTGATGCCATTGATGAGCCGGCAGGATGGCGAGAGTTTTTAAAAGAGCGGTTGCCGGACTATATGATTCCCGCCGCGTTGATCTGCTTGCCGGCGCTTCCGCTGAACCAGAATGGGAAAATCGATCGGGCGATGTTGCCGGATCCTGAGGCCTATCTGGCGTCGAACCGCCGCTATGTGGCGCCGCGCAACCCGACAGAAGAAATGTTGACGGGTATCTGGACGACCATTCTGAAACGGGACCGGATTGGGGTTCATGACAATTTCTTCGATCTCGGAGGTCATTCGTTGCTGGCGACACAAGTGATGGCCAGGGTCCGATCGGTGTTTCGCGTAGAGTTGCCGCTGCGCACACTCTTCGAAGCGACGACGGTGGCCCAGCTGGCGGAGGCTATCGAGTCGGCTCGCCTTCTCATCGGAGACAGCGCCGTGCCGACGATTTCCCGAGTGGGGCGTGATGGGCCGATTCCATTGTCTTTCGCACAGCAGCGTCTGTGGGTTCTGACGCAGCTGGAACCGGACGGCGCTTCCTACAATATTCCGATCGCATTGCGATTGTCGGGAACCCTTGATATCGAGGCGCTCGAATCAAGCCTCAACGAGCTTGTCCGACGGCATGAGGTACTGCGGACCACTGTATCCCAGTCGGACGGACAACCGGTACAAGTCGTGAGTCCGCCATCGACGATGACCATCCCGGTCATCCCGCTCGAGCATGTGAGCGGATCAGAACAGGATGCGGTCCTGCTGCGGCTTGCCAAAGCCGAAGCTCAGCGCCCGTTCGAACTCGCCTATGGTCCCTTGCTGCGTGTCACGTTGCTCAAACTCGACACGGAGGAGCACGTTCTGCTCTTGACCATGCATCATATCGTGTCCGATGCCTGGTCCTCGCATATTCTGGTGCAGGAAATGACCGAGTCGTATAGTGCTCAGATCCAAGGCCGATCGGCGTCACTACCGGAATTGCCGGTTCAGTATGCAGACTTTTCCGTCTGGCAGCGACAATGGCTGTCGGGTGCGCGGATGGATCGCCAACTCGAATACTGGAAGGAACAGTTGGCCGGTGCGCTCGAGCCGCTGAACCTTCCGATGGATCATCCGCGACCTCGGGTCCAGACCTCGCACGGCGCATCACGGACTCTTGCGTTGTCTAACGAATTGTCTTCAGCGATGACCGAGCTCAGCCGACGCGAGGGCGTGACGGTGTTCATGGCCTTACTGGCCGGATTCTATGTGTTGTTGTTCAAGTATACCGGGCGGCCGAATCTGGTCGTCGGATCTCCCATTGCCAATCGCACTCGCAGCGAGATCGAAGGACTTATCGGTTTCTTTGTGAACACGCTGGCGCTGCGGACCGACTTGTCTGGAAGTCAAACAGTCCACGAGCTTCTGTCGCTAGTTCGACAGGTGTGCCTTGGTGCGTATACGCATCAGGACGTGCCGTTCGAAAAACTGGTCGAAGTATTGCAGCCGATGCGCGACGTCAGCTACTCCCCGATCTTCCAAGTCATGTTCGAACTGCAAAATGCTCCCGCCTCTGAACTGGCTGTACCAGGGCTTCGCATTGCTGCCGTGGATGTGGAACCGTTGACGGCCAAATTCGACCTGACGCTGACTCTGTGCGAAACCGAAAACGGGCTCACGGCGTCGATGGAATACAATACCGATCTGTTTTCCGACGCCCGCGTCATGCGCATACTTCGGCACTATGAACTGATCCTTCATGATATGGCGGCGCACCCCGATGCAACGATCGACGCATTGCGCCTCTTGACCGACGAGGAAGAACGACGCTTGTTGACCGACTGGAATGCAGGACCTTTCCTGCCGGTACCGGACCGATCATTTGCCCAGTTGTTCGACGCGCAGGCGTCGGCGACGCCGGACAACGTGGCAGCCGTCTGGCTGGATCGGCACCTGACTTATCGCGAATTGAATCGCCGGGCCAACCAAGTCGCTCACGCGTTGTTGCTCAACGGCGTGAAGCCCGAGACGGCCGTGGCGCTCTTGGGCGACCGGAACCTGGATTTTCTCGCGATGCTCCTCGGCATTTTCAAGGCGGGCGGCATCTACCTGCCGCTCGACCCTGGACATCCGAATCATCGTCTTGCCCATATGCTCGGTGAAAGTCGCGCATGTGTGCTGTTGACCACGGAGACTCATCGGCAGCGCGCAACGATGCTGACGGAAGGACTTGCGGAGAAGACACACCCATCCATCCTGACGATGGAAGGTATGCAGTCGTCCGTGAAGCAGGCCTCCAATCCGAACACACCGTGGTGCGCAGCCGAAGCTGCGTATGTGATCTATACCTCAGGCTCAACCGGGATGCCTAAGGGAGCCATCGTCGAACATCGTGGGATGCTCAATCACCTGTGGGGAAAAGTGACGACGCTTCGGCTGACCGCCGCCGACATGATCGCTCAAACCGCCTCCCAGGGCTTTGACATTTCCGTCTGGCAGTTTCTGGCCCCGCTCTTGTGCGGCGGGCAAGTCTGCATCGTGCCCGACGACATCGCCCATGACCCGGCGAGGTTGTTGCGACATGTGGACTCGGTGGGTGTCACGGTTCTCGAGACCGTCCCTGCGTTGCTGCAGGGTATGCTCGATGTGGCGGATGATGCAGCCGATCGTGAACCTGCACTTACACGATTGCGGATGGTGTTGCCGACCGGAGAAGCGTTGCCCGGGCAGCTGTGCCGGCGTTGGTTCGCCCGTTATCCGGCTATTCCGCTGGTCAATGCCTATGGTCCGGCGGAATGTGCGGATGACGTGGCGCTGCATCAGATCAGCCAGAGCCCGGACGAGCAGGTCCTCTCCATGCCGATCGGCAGGCCCGTCCCTAATCTCGAGCTCTATGTCCTGTCGCCGTCCCTGGAGCCGGTGCCCGTGGGAGTCGCAGGAGAGTTGTGCGTGGCCGGAGTGGGCGTCGGGCGTGGATACATGCGTGATCCAGCCAAGACGGCCGAGATGTTCGTGCCTCATCCTTTCTCCAAAGAGCCGGGCGCGCGGCTGTATCGAACCGGCGACATGGGTGAGTATCTGCCGAACGGCGTGATTCAATTTCTCGGCCGGATGGATCATCAGGTCAAGATACGGGGAGGCAGGATTGAGCTGGGAGAAATCGAGTCGCAACTGCTTGCGCATCCGGACGTGCACGAAGCCGTGGTCGTCACCAGAGAAGATGCCGAGGGTGACAAACGGCTCGTCGGCTATGTGGCGGGGCGTGTGTCCGGTGACGCACTTCGCGAGTTCCTGCGCGAGCGGCTGCCCGGCTATATGGTGCCGTATGTCGTCGTGCTGGAGTCGTTACCTCGCAACGCGAACGGCAAGGTCGATCGCCGCTCGTTGCCCGAACCGGCCGGTCGAGATCCGCAACGGACGTTCGTTGCGCCCCGCACGGAGATGGAAGCGATGATGGTGCGCGAATGGGCGGATGTACTGGGATTGCCGAGCCTGGGGATTCACGATAACTTTTTTGATCTCGGGGGGCACTCGCTGACGGCGGTACAGGTGGTCTCGCGCATCCAACGGACGATCGGGCATCCGATCGCCTTGCTCGATCTTTTTCAAGCTCCCACGGTTGCGGGTTTGACGCAACGAATCTCCGGTCAAACCGAGGCGATGTCCTCGCCGCTCGTGGTGCTTCAAACCGGGCGTGGAGCTGTGCCGCTCTTTTGCTTCGATCCGACCGGGACGCATGTGGCGGCCTATCAATCGCTCGCCTATGCGTTGGGTGAAGACCGCCCCGTTTATGGATTGGCATTGAGTTGGATCTTTTCTGAACCATGGAATGTTCTGTCGATGGATCTGATTGCCGCACGATATGTCGCTATCATCCGTGAGCAACAGCCGGATGGACCGTATCATCTGCTCGGATGGTCCAATGGGGGAGCCATCGCTCTGGCTGTAGCGCGGCAGCTTGAAGGGCAAGGACAGTCGGTCGATTTCCTCGGCATTCTGGATACGCAACCTCAGACTACGGCAGGTTCCACAGATTCGGCTGGGGATGAACTCCTTCATTATATACGGGGAGATCGTCAGGAGGCGTATTTAGCTCTACCCGATGCCGAGCGGCAGACACTCCGGGATACCCTGGAGCGATTGAGCGATGAGGATCGGGTCGACTACGGGATCCGATGGGCTCAGGCCCGGAAGTTGCTATCCCGCGAGGAGTCGGAGGCGTCCGTCGCCGCTTTGAAAGTCGCGTACGCCCTCGATCGCGAAACGGCCGAGATTCTTCACGCGACCGCACGAAATCCCTTGCAGGCGCCGATTCATGCCTGGTGGACGAGCGCAACGCTCAACAAGCACGGGAAAGCTCCGGTCGATTGGTCGTTGTGTACAAAGGGAAGCGTGAAGATTGAAACCATTGTGGGCGAACACACGGATGCGGTGCAGAGCATTCAGGTTCATCACCGCATCGGTGAAATACTGGCAATGACGCGCGTCTGTGACGCGCAGAAAGAGTCGTATGGAGTACAACCCTGATACCGGCGGCAAGTTCAAGATCGTGATGAATACCTATCGGGTGTTCGGCTTGTGGGAGACGCTCAAGGAAATCCTGCTTTATCTGTTGAGCCAGAAGCCACACGATGATTTCGATAAAAAGTATGGAGTCATGACGTCCGGGTTCACGGAGTCGTCCGACGCGGGAATCGCCGACGAGACGGCCAGGAGTCTGGCGGTGGACTATGTCCCGACAAGGGAGGTCGTGATCCGGCATATTCTGGAGCGTACGACGAAGGGACTTGATCTCCATGCGTACACCTTCGTGGATCTGGGCTGTGGGAAAGGGCGTACCTTGATCGTGGCGGCCCAACTTCCGTTTCAGGAAGTGATCGGGGTGGAGTTGTCTCCCTTGCATTGCTCGGTGGCGGACACCAATATCGCACGGTATTTGTCTGATGGAACACACCCGACGCGCTGTAGAAATGTCAGGGTCAGTTGTGTCAATGCGGCGGATTTTGTGTTTCCGGACACCAACGTGCTGATTTATATGTATCGACCCTTCCTCGGACCCATATTCAAACACGTCGCTGACAACCTGCGTCGCTTCCAAGCGGCCACCGGACATCGCGTGCTGATTGCCTATTCGTGCCCGGTCGAGGAACTGATGCTCGAGGAATACCCGGGGTTTGTCAAACAAACCGAGTATCAAGTGATCTCGATGGACTATTCGTGGAGCCTCTGGGAATGCCGGGCTCAAGAAGCGCCGGTACTTGCATTGAGTGAGCCGCAGTGATTTCGTATGGGCCATCACGCGCTGAGTTGCTTGCTTTTTCCTTGTGCTGTCGTGCAATGACCGGTCCGGATGTTCCGGTGAGCCTTTTGCCCGTTCGCTTCACTCCCATCGGTTTTCTCACGAAGTCTTCGATGTCTCGCTGCATTTCTTGACGCTCTTCCACCTCGGCGTAGTAATTGATATCGCTTGCAATGAGTGTCCCAGGCCATTATTCTAAGCCCGCTACGCATTTCGTATTCCAAATTTATGAGCATGAGTGCAGTCAACGTACTGATTGTTGATGACGATGCCGCCGTCCGGGCGATTCTGCAGGAGGTGCTGCTGCAGGAAGGCTATGGCATTACCATGGCTGCGGACGGCCATGCGGCGATTCAAGTCGCCAAAGAGTCGGTGGTCCATATCGTGATCACCGATCTGCAGTTGCCGGATATCGATGGGTTGGAGATCATCGATCGGCTGGCCAAGCAGGATGCCAAGATCATCCCCATCATGATGACCGGGTTTGGGACGATCGAAACGGCGGTGCGGGCCATGAAATCCGGCGCCTTTGATTTCATTACCAAACCCTTTGATCTCGAGACGGTGGCGGTCGTAGTGCGAAAGGCCGCGGAGTTTTATCGACTTCGACAGGAAAACCACCTGCTGCGGAAAGCCGTTCGGGATCAGTATCGGTTGGAGCAGTTGGTCGGAGTCAGTGAGCCGATGCAACAGGTGTTGGAGTTTGTGCAGAAGGTTGCCGACAGCGACAGTACGGTCATGATCCAAGGTGAGAGCGGCACCGGCAAGGAATTGGTCGCCCGCATGCTTCACTTTAACAGCTTGCGAAGAGACCGCCCGCTTGTTCCGGTGAACTGCGGGGCGATTCCTGAAAACCTGTTGGAGTCCGAACTCTTCGGGCATGAAAAAGGCGCGTTCACCGGTGCCACGCATTCGCGGATGGGTCGGTTTGAGCTGGCCAACGGCGGGACGATCTTTCTTGATGAAATCGGGGAGATGAGTCTTCCCTTGCAGGTCAAGCTTTTGCGGGTGTTGCAGGAACGGGAATTTGAACGAGTCGGGGGCAATCGCACGATTCATGTAGATGTGCGGATTATTGCGGCGACGAATCAGGATCTGGAGTTGCAGGTCGAGGAACGGCGATTTCGGAAGGATCTGTTCTACCGGCTCAATGTCATTCCCATTGTGATTCCTCCTCTTCGAGAACGCCGAAGTGATATCCCCTTGCTGATCGAGCACTTTTTGACACGTTTCAATCAGAGCAAGCACACGGACGTGTCCGGCTTTTCGCCGGACGCGTTGCAGTTCTTGAGTGAATATGATTGGCCCGGCAACATTCGTGAGTTGGAGAATATGATCGAGCGATTGGTCGTTCTGAAAAAACAGGGGCTGTTGGCGATCGAGGACCTGCCTCCCAAAATCGGTCGCCGGTCGGTGATGCCTGAATTCAAGGAGCAGTTCATTCGATTCAACGAGGAGGGAATCAATCTCTCCAGGGAGGTGGAACAGTACGAAAAACATCTCATCATGGAAGCGTTGCGCAAGGCAAACGGGGTTACATCCAGAGCGGCGCAGCTGCTCCACTTGAATCGAACAACTTTGGTCGAAAAGTTGAAACGCAAGGGAGTTGATCCACGCTCCCATGTGGAAACCCTTCCGCTCTGGCCCCGCGTCTCCAGTCAAAAGATTGACGACCTCCCGACTTAGTCGATGCCAGTCCTGACGCGATTCGAGAAAATTTTTCATTCCTCGCGGCAACTCTCCTGATTTTCTTCACGTTTTTGGTTGATCCGAAGGGCATGAGCCTTGCTGGTGTCTTCTCGCTGTGGATCTATGCCGTCTTCCATATGTCCGAGTGATTCCCCTGCTCGCCGTCTGGACGGTCGTGCCCGTTGTGGTCGCCGGGCAGACGCTTCCTTCCGGGAAGGGTGCCACTATTTCCGTCGATGCACGGCAGGCCGCAGTGAAAAACCAAACGCCGGTCGAACGACTGGCGCTGTTGTTACCGGACGATGGCCCGCGCCTGGAAGGTCAGTCGACCGGGATCGATGGGTTGGCTTGGCAAGAGGGGCAGTCCGCCTACAAGAAACAGGCATGGGCAGAGGCCCGACGGCTCTTTACGAAAATCGTCATGGACTACCCTGAAAGCCCGCTTGTCCCGTCGGCCAAGGCATTCCTCATTGAAGTGGCTCTTCGTGAGGACTCTTCAGGGCAAGGTCGCTCGCAAGGAATCCAGGAGTACAAGAAGCTCGCGCGAGACCATCCCCAGTCGGTGAATGCTCGGAGAGCCGAGTGGCGGATTGCTGATTTGTACTTTGACCAAGGATGGTATCAAGAGGCGCACGCGTTCTATGAGCAAGCGATGGCTCATGCGGAGGGCCATCAGTTCGATGGTTCGCGAGCATTGCTTGGTCTGGGCTATGCCTATATGGCGATGGGGAAGTGGAGCGAGGCTGAACATGCGTTTGCAAATGTCCGTACCCGAAGTGAGGACGAGCTGTTGTCCCAGCGCGCCACGCTGGGACTGGCCCACGCCTTGTATCGACAACAGCGATATGCTGATGCTCAGCCTCTCTTCGACCTCGCCTATCGACGCTGGCCGCATCTGGTGAAGGCTGATCCTCTCGCGATTCAGCGGTTTGCCGTGACGGAAATCCGGCTCCGGCATGAAGCATCCGCAAGAGAGCTGCTCCTGTTGCTGTACAATTTATATCCTCGCCATGAGTATGCGCCCTCGGCGCTGTTACAGCTTGCCGAGAGCCTCCGGAATAACGCCAACCAGCGACTCGCGGAGTTCGTGTACGCCCTTATTCCGGCGCTCTATCCTGCGAGCGCGCCGGCCACGACGGCTAAGCTTCGCTTGGCTGTGCAACGAACCGAAACGACGCAGGCAGGGAGCGTCGAGTCGCTGGAGCGGACCGTGAGGGCCATGATGCACGATGTCCCGATTTCGTTTCAGAATAGTGCCTCGTATCGATCGTACTTGGAGGACCTTGCGACACGAGAAGCCGCGAGCCCGGCCGGACAAGAGGCGCTGTTTTATCTGGCGAAGGCAGCCGAACAGGCTGATGAGATGAATCAGGCCGTTCGTTTCTACAGGGAGATCACTCTGAAGGCGGCGAATGCAAACGATCCCTGGGCCACGAAGGCTGCAGACCGCCTCGTGGCGCTGTTGACTCCATGGATTGAAGCGGCCGTCGCATCGCAGGATGATCTGACGGTTGTCAGCCTTTTCCATCGGCATGGAGCTGTGGCGAGACAACGCTATGCGCGATCGCCGCTGCTGGTGCAGATTGCGGAAGCACACCGTCGACTGGGATTCGCGGAAGAAGCCGTCCGCCTTCATCAACAGGTGATCAAGGCGCACAGCGATCCGGCGTTGATCGAGCCGGCCTTGATTGGGTTGGGAAAGATCTACCTGGATCAGCGTGACCCCGATGCGGCGCGGAAAGTGCTTGAACGATATCGCTTTCAGTTTCCGCTTGGAACCTACGAGGGAGACGTCGCGCTGTTGCTGGTGCAGGCTATGCGGCAGCAGCGAGATATGCAAGGCCTCCTCCATTTGTGCCGCACGTGGCTGTTGCGGCACCCCGGTCATCGGGAGCGTCCCGCGATGTATCTTGAACTGGCCAAGACGTTGGGAGAGTTGGACAAGCTTGAAGAGTCGGCCCTCGCCTATGAAGAAGGTTTCAAGGCCGGGGCGGTCGCATCGCCCGATGCGTTGTCGGCCTATGCCGACACGCTCTCTCGACTGAATCGGCACGAACGCGCGATCGCCGCCTATCAGTCGGTGTTGGAGAAAAAACCCACGACGCGCCAAGCGGAGTGGGCTCGCGTGCAAATGGCTCAACATTGGGCTGCGTTGAAACAATACGATCGCGCCACAGTGGCTTTGGCGGAACTCGGCCGCGCGGACGATGCGATGATCGATCGGCTCTCATCATCGCTCAAAGGGTCCGTGCAGACGGTCCGGCGTTCAGGAACGGCGGAGGGGTTATGACCGGCGTAATGACGAATCCTGATGAACGGGCGCTCTTACAGGCGGCGTTTCAAAGTTTCGATGAGGCCGCGCATACGTTACAGCGATCCTATAGTGCGCTCACGGCTCGCGTGGAGGAGATGGATGCGGAATTGGCTCACAGCAACGATGCGTTGCGGCGACAGCTGACCGACAATGAAGCCATGCGCATGCGATTAGACGGCATCCTCGAATCGTTGTCGACGGGGGTGGTGGTGGTGGACGAGTGCGGGATTATCACCCGCAGTAATCGCGCCGCGGAGCGCATGCTTGGGGCGAACGAGGTGGAACTGCGAGATCGTGCTATCCCAGAGGTCTTGGCACCTCGAGGCCTCACCGTCTCTGATCGGCCCCAGCGCATCGGGCAGAGCGTGGTTTCCATCAGCCAGGTTCCGCTCCGAAACGACTCAGGTGAGCATTCGGGGCATCTCGTTCTGCTTCAGGACATCACGCGTATCTATCAACTCGAGGAGCAATTGCAACGAAAGGATCGACTTGCCGCAATGGGGGAGTTGATTGGGCGGATCGCGCACGAGATCCGTAACCCATTGGGCAGCGTGGAGCTCTTCGCATCTCTGTTGCAACGAGATCTCGACGCGCAGCAGCCGGCGCAACGATACGCGCAGCAGATTTCACAGGCGGTTCAGTTGATGGACGGTCTCCTGGCGAATCTGCTGTTGTACATGCGCCCGGCGCATCGAGTGAGAGCGTGGCATGAGACGACCGCGTTGCTGAACGAGTCCTTGGAGTTGGCCGCTCATGCCATTCAGAGAGTAGCCGTGGACATCCGCCTGGACATCAGCCAGGAGGTGTCGTCGATCTGGTGCCACGATGGACAGTTGAAACAAGTCATTGTGAACTTGGTCGTCAATGCGGTCCAGGCGATGCCGAACGGGGGGGTGTTGGGGATCAGCCTCTCTCGAGAGCCGCTTGAGACGCTGGGGATACCTGCCGTACGGTTGATCGTCCGTGACTCTGGAGTTGGGATCGACCCCGCGCACCGCTCGCGCCTATTCGATCCATTTTTTACGACGAAGGATGAAGGAACCGGCCTGGGACTCGCCATCGTGCATTCCATTGTTGATGCCCACCATGGGCGGATCGATGTCGAGAGTACGGTGGGGCAGGGCACGGCCTGTTCAATCATCCTCCCTCATCCCGTGGTCGCCGACGCTGCGAGCGACAAGGCCGACCACGGGTACGAAAATCGTGCCGTCGATCACGCCGAGCACGCGGCGCAAGAGATCGTGCTCATGGAGGATTCGTCTTATGACTGACAGGGAGAAGCAAACCACAACGGCAGAAACCGCCGACGAGCAGGAGCGGATTCTCGTCGTCGATGACGATCCGTCCATGCGGATTGCCTTGATGGAAACCGTCAGGCGACTTGGCTATGTCGTGCAGGGAGCGGCTGACGGCATGGAGGCCTTGGAGCGAGTCTCCAAGTTTCGTCCGTGGTTGGTGGTGACTGATTTGCGTATGCCGCGTCTCACCGGTCTTGACTTAATCAAGGAGATGAAGGCGCGCGCGCCCCACACGGTGATCGTGCTCATGACGGCGTACGGGACGATTGAAACCGCCGTCGAGGCCATGAAACTGGGGGCCAGCGAGTACTTGTTAAAGCCGTTTTCCATGGAGGTACTGGAACGCGTGATCACGAATCTCAAGGCGGGACGCGAAGAAGGGTTGGGACTCAGTCCGCCTCTTCATCAGGTGGAGCACCGCGCGTTCCTCAGCCAGGACCCCGGGATGGTGAGGCTGCTGAGCACGATCGAAGGGGTCGCCTCCAGCCAGGCCACCGTATTGATTCACGGCGAAAGTGGAACAGGGAAAGAACTGCTGGCACGGTTCATCCATTTACGGAGTCCACGGGCCCATCGACCGTTCATTGCGGTGAACTGCGCTGCGCTTCCCGATGGATTATTGGAGAGTGAACTCTTCGGCCATGAGCGAGGAGCGTTTACCGGCGCCGTCATCCGAAAAGTCGGAAAATTCGAGATGGCTCATACCGGTACCATGCTCTTGGACGAAATCAGCGAAATGAATCTGGCTCTCCAAGCGAAACTCCTGCGCGTGCTGCAGGAACGTGAGGTGGATCGGATCGGTGGACGTGATCCGGTTCCGGTCAACATTCGGGTCATCGCCACGACGAATCGCACGCTCTATCATGAGGTTGAACAGGGTCGTTTTCGGGAGGATCTCTACTATCGTTTGAATGTATTTCCCGTGACGGTCCCGCCGTTACGAGAGCGTCTTGTGGATATTCCCATCCTCGCGCGCCATTTTGTGAATCAATCGGCCATGAGAAATGGTCTGACGCCACCGATCCTGTCGGATGGTGCGCTGGCGCATTTACAACGGTTGCCCTGGAAGGGAAATGTGCGTGAGTTGGAGAATGTCATGGAACGCGCCCTGTTATTGGCCGGCCAGGGTCCTATTCTACCGGAACATTGCCCTCGTGACAGGAGCGAGGACGTTACCATCCCGCTTGTGCGCGCGTCGCACCCGGCGAACGGATCCCTGTGGGAAATGGAACGAGAGTTGATTTTCAAAACCTTGGCCCGTGTGAAGGACAATCGGACTCATGCGGCGAAAGAGTTGGGGATCAGCATTCGCACGCTACGCAACAAACTACGGGAGTATCGAGAGGGAGAACACTCGGCCTCCAGTATGCCGTGAACATGGCCGGAATTGCCGATGGGCAAATTTGTCCCAAGCGTTCGATGCCTACGACAGAAGTTTGACGGTACGGGGCTCATGGGCTGGCGCGGGATGGTGTGTGTGGGTGACGGCTCCACATCGAAATAGGCATCTATGTTGCACAGACGAAGAAGTACTACGCTGAAAGGAGTACAGAGCATGACGATCTTCGATCGAACGATGCGGTTGTTGGAACGCACGCTGGACCTTCGGAGTGGTCGGCAACGCGTCATCGCTTCAAATCTTGCCAACGAAGAAACTCCTGGGTACCGCGCGTCGGAGCTGACATTCATGGATCAGTTACAGTCGGCACACAAGGGGCGTCTTCCCATCGTCTTAGCGGCGACTCAACCCAGGCATTTCGGTCTGCGGGGAGCGGACGGAGTGCAGGCGGTGACCGGAAAGCTCAATGAAGTGCCGGCCGGAGACATTCCGCTCGATGCCAACTCGGTGAATCTCGAATTGGAGATGGCGAAGTTGTCCGAGAACGTCATGCAATACAACGCCGCCGCCACTATCCTTGCGAAGAAGTTTAATGGATTGTTGAATGTCATTCGTGAAGGGCGATAACGCATTGCTGAGCCTCCCACGGCGGGGAGGCGATTGATGAGTCACTCGTAATACCTAGGTAGGAGGTGCACCATGGAGATGTCCGACAGTCTGGCCGTGTCGGTTTCCGGGTTGGATGCCCAACGGCGACGGCTCAATGTCATTGCCAGCAACCTCGCCAATGCGCAGTCGACCAAAACACCGTCCGGCGGTCCGTATAAGCGGCGAGATGTTGTGTTTCGATCGACGGCGGTTCCCAGCGCATTTCAGCGATCGTTTCGGCAGGTTGCCGTGGGTCCAACGGCTCATGCGCTGGAAGGGGTCTCTGTTTCACAGGTGCGGGAAGATCCCAAACCCGGGCAATTGATCTACGATCCGCATCATCCGGATGCCGATCCCAAAGGATTCGTCCGGCTTCCCAACGTCAATGTCATGGAGGAAATGGTAAATATGATCGGGGCGTCGCGCGCGTATGAGGCGAATGTGCAGGCGATCAACGCAACACGCGCCATGTGGAACAAGGCGCTGGAAATCGGGAGGTAATGATGGCGCAGATCACTGGCGTGACATCCGGTATCGCGCCCATCGCCGATGTGGTATCGATCGGATCGACGGGAACGACCGGAAAAACAGGAGGCCCGGGATTCGTCGACTCGCTCAAGTCGGCGATCGGCAATGTCAACGATGCACAAAAGGAAGCGAGTCGAGCGGTGGATGCCCTCATGACGGGCGAGACGCAAGATATCCATCGGACCATGGTTGCGCTGCAGCAAGCCGATGTGTCGTTCCAATTGATGATGCAGGTCAGAAACAAGCTCGTGGCCGCCTACGAGGAAATTCAACGGATGCAGATCTGATCGGTCGCATCGGTTGCCAACTAAGGGGTGGGCATGCTCTCAAAGTTTTCCATCAATCAACGGATGATCATCCTCGTCGCGTTGGCGGGGTCCATTGCCGGTCTGGTCGCCATCGCATTGTGGACGCAACAGCCGGATATGCAAGTGCTGTTCACCCATCTTGGCAGCGAAGACGCTGCCGCGATTGTCGAGAAGCTCAGAGAGACCAAGGTGCCGTACGAAACGTCCGGCGGCGGATCAACCGTGCTGGTGCCCAGCGATCAGGTTCACGACTTGCGATTGCAATTGGCGACCCAGGGGCTTCCCCATGGCGGCGGAGTGGGATTTGAGATTTTCGACAAGACCTCGATCGGGATGTCCGAATTTGTTCAGAAGTTGAATTATCGTCGGGCGTTGCAGGGGGAGTTGGCGCGGACGATCGCCCAGATGCCGGAAGTGGAACGGGCACGTGTCCACCTGGCCATTCCCGAGCGGCGACTGTTTGCGAGTGAACAGGAAAAAGCGAGAGCGTCCGTGATCGTCACGCTTCGCGGTGGACAGCAACTCTCCCCGTCACAGGTTCAGGGTGTTCTCCATTTGGTGTCGAGCAGTGTGGAGGGCCTCCAATCTCGCGATGTGACGGTGGTGGACGGGCACGGACGGCTTTTGTCGGCGACGGCCACGGATGAAACGGCCGGGCTGACCAATACGCAGCTCGATTATCAGCGAAGCCTTGAAAAGGATATCGAGACACGCATCCAAACGATGTTGGAACGAATCGTCGGACCCAATAAAGCGGTGGTTCGCGTGTCGAGTGTCGTGGACTTCCGGAAGGTCGAAACGACGGAAGAGCGCTATGATCCCAATAGTCAGGTGGTGAGGAGCGAGCAGCGCGGCCAAGAAAAATCCAATGGAAGCAATGGAGCTGGCGGCGGCGTGCCCGGCGTCCAGTCGAACGTCCCGCCGGGGGCGGATCTCGAGCAAGCACAAACCAGTTCGAGCAGCAGCCAAACAAAGAATGAAACGGTCAACTATGAGATCAGCCGCACCGTGTCGAAGATTGTGGAACCCGTCGGAGCCATCAAGCAGTTATCGGTCGCCGTCTTGGTCGACGGTGTGTATGAAACCGCAAAGGCCGGTGAAGGCCAGGCGGGGGAGGCGCCGGTTGTGGCTCGAAAATATACGCCACGATCGGAAGAGGATCTCAAGCGCATCGAAGACATCGTGAAGAAGGCGATGGGCTTCTCGGCTGAACGACAAGATCAGGTGCAGGTCGTGAACGTTCAGTTCGGGAGTGAGCCGGAAGAACCGCAGGTTGCGACGGCGGATGTTGCGTCGGAAGGGTTGAAGCCGTGGATGCCCTATCTTCGCTACGGAGTGGGTATTCTTCTCTTTGCCGTCATTCTCGTATTTGTCGTGCGGCCCTTGCTCGCCATGTTGGGGACCACGATGGAACAGACGCAGGCAGAGGCGTCCGTGGGGGAACTCTCCGGCGCGACGGCCGTGGGTGGAGCGACCTTGGCGAATGTCCCAGATCGAGCACAGATCATCGATATGGCCAAAAAAAACCCTGATGCCACGGCCGTGGTCGTCAAAGAATGGTTGAAGAATCCAACGTAGAGTCTGCTGATGGCACATGCGTTGACCGGTGAACAGAAAGCGGCGATTCTGCTTCGTGCGATCGGAGAAGAAGCGGCTGCCCAAGTCATGAAGCAACTGGATCCGAAGGAGATCAAAAAGCTGGGAAGCTTCATGGCCGGAACCGCCAAGATTTCGCGCGAGGATGAAGAGGCGGTGATTTCAGACTTTCAAGCGGCGAGCGCGACCGGAGGCGTTCAATTTCATGGACGAGAATTCATCAAAACCGTTCTGACAAAGGCATTGGGACCAGACAAGGCGGCGCGGATCATGGAGTCCATGACGCAGAAAAACTATCCTGGTATTGAGGCGTTGAAGTGGGTCGACGTGAAAACTCTCACGCAAATGTTGAAGATCGAACATGCCCAAACCGTCGCCGTCATTCTTGCGCACCTGGAGAGCGACCAGGCCGGCCAAGTCATGGCGTTGCTTCCCGAAGATATGCGAGGAGATGTGGCCCTTCGGCTTGCCACGATGGAAGAAGTACAGCCGGATGTGTTGGAGGAATTGAGCGACACGTTGCAAGAAACCTTGTTGGCCGGCAAAGGCGTGGGCGCGCAGAGCGTCGGAGGGGCGGCGGTGATCGCCAATATTCTGATGCGAATGGATAAAGCCAATGAAGGCGGGATCATGGCGCGCATCACGGAGAAAAGCCAAACGCTCGCGGATAGCATCCGGGCACTGATGTTCGTTTTCGATGATATGGTGAAAATAGACGATCGTGGGATCCAGGAGCTCATGAAGGAAATCAGCAAAGAAGACTTGCCTGTGGCTCTGCGCGGCGCAAATCCTGAAGTGAAGGAAAAGTTCTTTAAGAATATGTCGAGTCGCGCAGCGGAAATGTTGAAGGATGATATGGAAGCCAGGGGGCCGGTGAAAGTGTCGGATGTTGAAAAGTCTCAACAAAATATCCTCAAAGTTTGTCGGAAGCTGGAAGGCGAAGGTCGCATTGTCATCGCCGGCGTCGGAGAGGAGATGCTCTAGTGGCAGGTTCGGCGATGCCGGCGGTGACTGCTCGCGAGCGCGGTCTCTCGCGGGTCCAGGGTACTGTCCTTGTCGTCGATGATGAGGAGCACATTCGGAATCTCTTCCTGGAACTGCTCAGGGCAGAGCGCATCGATGTCCGCGTGGCTGGTTCGGGGCAGGAAGCGTTGGCAATGGTCAAGCAGATCGCGCCGACTCTGTTGATTGTCGACGTGTTGTTGCCGGATGGAGACGGTATTGCCCTCCTGGAAGACGTGCAAAAAATAGACAATCGGATCATCGGAGCGGTGATGACCGGTGCCGCGACCATCGAGCTTGCCGTGCGGGCGATGAAAGCCGGTGCTGCCGAGTTTGTCTTGAAACCGTTTGAGACTCAGGCGGTCAGTGCCACAGTCCGTCGTTTGTTGGCGATTCACCAGGCGAGGACGGAGAATTCGGTGTTGAAACATGAGGCCGTGCAGTCTGGAGCCATCCGACTACAGCAGTTGTCTTTTCACACGTTCGAAGAGGGGGGGATGGTGCGAGGGGGTGATGGGCCGAGGGAATACGAACGTGGGTTGGAGGAAGGGCGACGGCTTGTGGAGGATGAACGTCGACAAGATCTGGTTGTGCTGACCAACGCTGCCAGGCAGTTTGACATGGCGCGAGGGACGGTGCGGCAGACGATGGAAGAGGATGTGATCAGCTTGGCGTTTCAAGTGGCGTCCAAGGTCCTTCATGAGTCGGCCGAGTCGTGTCGGGAGCAGATCATCGTTCAGGCCAAGGCCGGAATTGCCGCGCTTCGAGACGCCGAGAGTGTGGTGATACAGGCCCATCCATCGGATGCCGGCGTCTTGGAAACGGCCAAGCTCGAGCTGTCAGGACAACGGGACACCTCCTTGGCGATCACCGTGGAGGCCGTATCATCACTCCCACGGGGAAGTTGCCTCCTGCATACCAGCACACGATTGGTCGATGCTTCCCTTGAGACACAGTTGGATCGGTTGGGCCAAGCTCTGCGGAATAGGACGCCCCATGAGTCTTAGTCATCTCCTTGAGCACATCGAACCCATTGAGATATCGGGACGGGTCTCCCAGGCTGTGGGAATGGTGGTGGAAGGGTATGGCCCGATGACGACTGTTGGAGAGCTTTGCCATATCACGAGAGGGGTAGGTGAAGCCCCGATCATGGCGGAAGTAGTCGGATTTCGCGGAGACCGTGTGTTGTTGATGCCGCTTGGAGACATGCGAGGGATCGGACCTGCCAGCCGCATCATCATGACGGGGCAGGTGGCGAGCCTTGCGGTCGGACCAGGCTTGTTGGGCCGGATTCTGGATGGATGCGGGCATCCTATCGACGGGAAGGGGACGCTGAAGACCTGCCAGTCGTACCCGCTGCACGCGGCTGCGCCGAACCCGCTCCAACGGGCTCGTATCCGGGATCCTCTCGATCTCGGTGTTCGTGCCATCAACGGATTCTTGACCTGCGGGCAGGGACAAAAGATGGGGATCTTTTCCGGTTCAGGGGTCGGGAAAAGTGTCCTGTTAGGGATGATCAGCCGCTATACCAAGGCAGACGTCAACGTCATTGCTCTCATTGGAGAACGAGGACGAGAAGTCAAGGAGTTCCTGGAGCGCGACCTGGGGACCGATGCGCTTGCACGAACCGTCGTCGTTGTCGCAACGTCTGACCAAGCCCCGTTGATCCGTCTGCGGGCCGCGCTGGTGGCCACGACGATTGCGGAATACTTTCGCGATGCAGGACAACACGTACTGCTGTTGATGGATTCACTCACCCGGTTGGCCTACAGCCAGAGAGAGGTCGGACTGGCCATTGGAGAGCCGCCGACGACAAAAGGCTATACACCCTCAGTGTTTGCGCTCTTGCCGAAGATTTTGGAGCGCGTGGGAACAGGCCCCGGACCGGGAACGATTACGGGCCTGTATACCGTGCTGGTGGATGGCGATGACCTGAGTGATCCCATTGCCGATACGGTTCGGTCGATCTTGGACGGCCATATTGTGTTGTCACGCACGCTGGCCGCGCGCAATCACTTTCCGGCCATTGATCTGCTCCAGAGTACGAGCCGTGTCATGCGAGATATCGTCGGGACAACACATCATGAGGCTGCCAGGCGAGTGCTCGAATTGATAGCTCGGTATCAACAGTCCGAAGATCTTGTGTTGTTGGGTGCCTACAAGGCCGGGATGAATGCGGGGCTCGATCAAGCCGTTCAAGCCCAAGATTCGATCAACGGCTATCTTCGGCAAGCGATCGACCAGCCTGCGAGCCTGGCGTCATCGGTGCAAGAACTTGAGGCGCTCGCGCGGCAGGGGGCATGAGTCTTGACTCTATACGGAAGATTCGCGCACAGACCGTCGAGTCACTGATGATGGAATTATCGCGTATCGCACACACGCTCACGCACAATGAAGAGCAGTATCGCATCATGGAAATTCAGAGTCGGACGGATGCCGAGGCCTATGCGCAACAGGCCGGACAGGGTCTGATGATTGAGGATCTGTTGGAATGGCAGGAGAAACTCGACGCTCAGCGGTCCGCGCTCCAGCAAGTCCGAGCCGCGATCGATGATGCGAGTCGTCTGTGGCAGCAGACCAAGGAGCGACTTGTTGAGGCGAGGCAGGAGTGTAGGCTTCTTGAGAAAGTTGCCGAACGGCGCCAGATCGCAGTGCGCGCGGCGATCTCTCGCCGGGAACAGCGGGTGGCGGATGAGGCGGCACATCGTCAGGTCTCTATTCGAGGTCAACGCGACTCATGAAGGCACGCATCAGCCCGATGAAAATTTCTCCGCTCGCTCTCAGTAGACATCGGCAATGGTTCGTGCCGAGACCGAGGATGAATCGGCGGGCATCCCTTTGGACGATGGTCGGGGGAGTAGTCGTCTCGACGGTTCTTTTTTGGGTCATGGTTCAGTTGGGACAAGCCTCCTCAGATCCCAAGCCCAAGGCCACGCCACCGAACAGTTCCGTTGTACAAGACGGGCAACCACCGGCTTCGGGGGAACCATCTCATGAGCCCGACGCCAAAGATAGCGCCGCCGCATCGGCCCGATCGACGCCTCAAGGGCCGGCGATTGAGATGCCCCGTGAAGTGCTTGAGATGCTGGACCAACGGAAGCGCGATCTGGATCGACGAGAGGCGGTCCTTCGCCAAAATGAAGAGCGGCTCACGATTGTGAGGAGCCAGGTTGAGGAGCTCCTTGAGCAGAACGAAGCGTTGGAAAAACGGATACAGAGCGCACGAGCCAAAGAGGAACGGCCTGCGGCTCAATCAACAAAAAACCAGGCGGATAAAGCTCGTGGAGCGCAGGAACAACGGGCTCAGCTGGCCAAAATCTTTGAATCGATGCCGTCGGAGGATGCCGCGGCACGTCTTGAGCGGATGCCGGACAGAAAGGCCGTTGAAATTCTGCGAATGGTCAAGTCGAAGACCGCGGGGGCGATCCTTTCCCAGGTGAAAGCGGATCGAGCCGCCAAGCTCACCGAACAACTGCTGGCACAAATGCCCTAGCCTTCACACTGTCGTTGGTTTTCCAAGCCCAGCGCATGACCCTCGCCTCTTTCCGTCAATCTCTGGTGTGAGGGATGGCGTGCCTGTCTCTTTGAAGATTGCATTCATCGGATGAGTTATATACGATATGATACTGTAAATTACAGTACATAAGTATTATGACGTTAAGGAGCGAATGGATATGTTTCAAGGCAGCGTCTCTACGAGTAGATTACTGCGATCCTCTCCGTCCACGGTTGTGCTTTTGGTGTGTATGATCATTGCTGCGCTCAGCGTTCTCTCGGAGCCGGTGTGTGCCGGGCAGCAGGTTCCATTCATTGCCACGAGCACGCACACGCGGAATACGCCTTGGGTGATCGATAAGGGCGACGTCAAGCCTGCCGGCCAAAGCGGGCGGTTTGTTGTCAGAAATCGACACATCATGGGCACGTTCGCAGGCGACATCAGTGGTGGCTTCACCGTCACCTATGATACCAATGTTCCTCTTGCCACTCAGTCTGGGTCCATTCACGCCAGAATGGTTGCCGGCGTGTATGAGGCAGATATGACGATGGTATCCAGCCGTGGCTCCACACCGATGCCCTGTGAGATTCCGGATGGTAAGACCTGTATCGAGACACCGGTCGGCAACTTCGTGCCCGGGTTGTTACTGAACGGCAGAATGAACTTTCAAAGTGGAGCCAAAGGCAAGGGGAATGTGAGCGGGTGGCTGATTCCGATTCTTGACCGAGAAGGGCACATAACCGGTATTTTGGCCAGTCAGCTCACGATCGTCGGTCAGTGGATGCAATGACGGTAGACGTTGTTGAGGCAGGTGCCTGAACGCAGTATCCGGCAGCCGACAATCAGGTACTGCGGAGCCTGACACGTCGTAAGCCTTGACCCGTTTCCATCGAGTGATTAGGATAGGCCCATGCGTCGAGTTCTCTCATCAGTGGCGTTGGTCGTGCTCTGTTTTGGAGGACCGGCTGTGACTAGCGCCGGAGATACATTCAACCCTGATCAACCGTTCCAGGAGGCATTGAGCCTCAATCTCCTGCGGTCGTTCTTCACCCAGGCGCTGGATCGATTGGAAGATCACGTGGAAATCTCCAGTCATCTGAAGCAAGCAGATTCGGCCAGTGACCGCCAGCGGTCTCTTCGCTTCAAGTACTATCCCGAAGGCAAGTCCAAGTCCGATCGGCATCTCAGCGCAGAGGGTTCGTTCAGTTCCGTTCCGGAGTCCGGCCAACTGGATTGGCATTTCCGGTTCACATTGCCTGAGGAGCGCGTCAAGGGGCGTCTTGAGTCCATCGAGCGTCCGCTCTAGAGAGCGTTGCAGCACGCTCATCCTCTCTTCCGATCCCTTTTGCCTACTACCCAGTAAAATTTGCCTCTCGTCCGGTCAGTGATCGCAAGCTGAATCACAATCGTTCAATATTTCAGCTTGTTAGGAACTGCCAATTTGGCATGAGGCTTGTATTTCGTTCTGCCGGAATCTTACGAGGTCTAATAGGCATGGGCTTTGTTGTGACAGATCTGCTCTCCACTGCATCGAGCGCTGCCTCAGATGGAATCGTGCGATCTACTCGATCCACAGCCGTCAGCGGATCTGCTATTCGAAAGGACTTTTCTTCCGTGTTGCAGGGAGTTCGCGGAGACGAGAAGAAGGGAATCACTCAGGGAGCAGAGGGCCCTCAAGGATCATACAAGGTCGAGGGTCGACCGGATACAAAACAGAGCAAAGGCCTCAATTCAGCGGCGTCTCAACCGGAACGGTCTGACGCCACACAGGTTCGAACTTCAGACAGTGAAACAGTACAGGACGATGACATTCAGACCATCGACAGTTCCCGAGAAGAGTCGGAATCTCCGATGCTGCAGAGTAACGCCGGATCAGGAGTTGAGGGCCAGGTGGTTGCGGCAATGACTCCCGCGAGTGTGTCGCAGGCGGGAGCTCAGACGATGGTGAGTGAGATGCACGATGCGCACGATGGCGGACAGGCCTCTGACGGCGATGGCAGTTCTGTTGGGGCACCCTCATCAGAGCCTGTCATGACTGATGCGCCAGTACGGCCGACCGAGAATCACCCACTCGAGAAAAAAACAGTTAGTGTACCACCCGATGTGCCGGAACCAGCTCAGGATGCGTCACCGTTACAGAAGGGAGCAGAGCCCCATGCCACACAGTCCATTGAGCTGAAGGGCTCCGAGGCCAAGCATGACGCGAAGGGCATGACAACAGGTTCTGCACAAGCGCAACCAACGATTCATGCCTCACTGTCCGGTGGAGCCGTTTTATCTCCTGATCAACATGCGTCTCAGATCGTCCAAGCTCATGAGGGAAAACTTTCGATGGAGAGTCCATTCGATCGAGGTCTGGGTACGCTTGATCGAGGTGAGAACAGCGCCGCTCCCCATGCACAGAATAATCCGGCGCACCTCCTGGTGCCGACTCATGACGATCAGGGAGATTCTGGGACGCGGGTACAGGGGCTCACTCTTCCGGGACAACCGACCGTTGTTGATCAGGAAGCGGCGTTCAGTCAGTCGGGGCACGATTCTGATGGTCAACGGCATGGCAATCCTGAGCCCAAGGCATTCCAAGGGACGGCCGTCGACCTTCAAGCCATGAACGGACGTACAACCGAACATTACGCGGCCGTTGCACAAAGTCAAACCGTTCCCGCACCACCGGCGCCTTCGCCGACGGTGATGGTGCCGCCGGTACATCCGACATTTCCGGCTCCTGATATGACTCAGCAGCCGATTCCTTCCATTCTGCGCTCAGTGGTGCTGGATGTAGCTCAACCGGACTTGGGACATGTGAACATTCGTGTCGCCATGATGAACGATTCCGTGCACGCTCATTTCTCCACGGATCGGGCGGAGATCGGGCAATTCCTGATCAACGGACAGGACCGACTGCAGACAACGCTTCAAGCAAACGGACTCGACATGGGACAATTTCGAGTCGACATCGATCGTCAGAATGGTGGGCGGTCGTTTTACCAGGGTTCCTTTCAAGAACAGGGTCACTCCGGACATCAAGGAACTCAGGGGGTAACGACGGAGCAAGCCCAAGGACGGTCGGAAGAGAGAAGTCGTCGGCTCGATGGACGGCTGAACGTGGTGGCGTAAGACGAAGGGAGACTCCACATGATCGATGTCACAGGGTTGAGTACGAGCGGGACTACGTCCACACCGGAAAAGACAGGACCTCGAGCGCTGGGTCAGGATGACTTTCTCAAGCTACTCGTCACGCAGCTGAAGAACCAAGATCCGTTGAAGCCGACGGATAATACCGAGTTTGTCTCGCAGCTCGCGCAGTTCAGTCAGCTCGAACAGAGCGCCAAACAAGCGCAGCTCTTGCAACGGAGCCTCGATGCACAAACGGCGTCGCTACAATTCACACTGCTTCCCATGATCGGCCGCACGGTGACGATTGGCCACCCGTTGGTTCAGTTGGGAGAGGGACCGGCCACCTTCGGGTATTCATTGGAGAAGCATGCCGCGAAAGTTCGCGTCAGCATTCAGGATGCGGACGGACAAGTCATACGGACGCTGGAGCATCGTGAGCAACCGGCCGGACCTCATACGGCGGAGTGGGATGGAAAGAACCAAGATGGAGTACGGATGCCGAAGGGCCTGTACCGGTATGTCATTTCCGCAGCGGATGCGGAAGGAAAGTCAGTGAACGTTGAGGGACGCGCCACCCTCACGGTGACCGGTGTGCGCATGGAAGGAGGACAGGCAAAACTTCTGGTCGGTGATTTGTCGATCAATCCGTCAGAGATTGTTGAGCTGCGATAGCAAAGAGGAGGACTGTCCCGATGGGAATTCTGTCGTCGCTTTTTACGGGCGTCAGCGGGCTGAATGCAAACGGCAATGCGCTATCGGTCGTTGGAAATAACATTGCGAACCTGAGCACGGTTGGTTTTAAGTCGAGTCGCTCTGTCTTTGCCGACTTAATCAGTTCGTCGCTGGGAGGAGCGGGAGGGGCGATTCAGACCGGGTTGGGTGTTGCGCTGAACGGAGTGCAGGGAAACTTCAGCCAAGGGTCTCTCAGCACCACGAGCAATGCATTGGATTTGGCGGTCGATGGAAACGGGTTTTTCGTTCTCCGTGATCCGGCCGGGGCGGCGTTCTATTCGCGAGCCGGACAGTTCCGCCTGGATGCACAGAACCGCATCGTCGATCCAAGCGGATTCCAACTCCAAGGCTATCAGGTCAATACCAGCGGTCTGATCACCGCCAGCATCAGCGGCATCACGCTTCCTAACACGACGGCTCCGCCGAATCCCACCACCAATGTTGATATCGGCGCCAATCTCAATTCACAGTCGGCAACCGGCACCTTTTCGCTTCTGGATCCGGCCGGAACCTCTCGGTTTTCCAGCTCGCTCTCGGTCTATGATTCGGTCGGCAACAGCCATCTTCTGACAACCTATTTCACGAAGACTGCGCCGAATACCTGGACCTATAACGTCGTGGGAAGCACGGCTGAAGTCGTGACGGCCAATTACAACGCGGCGAACGTGAACACGACTCTTGGGATTGTACGGTTGGCGTCCGGTTCTCTGACGTTCAACACGTCCGGTGCACTCGATACCGAGAGTGTCGTTACCAGCTACGATAGCGGCACTGTCGGAGGCACTCCCGGGGGCACGGTCGGGCAATCACAAATAGATTTCGTCGGTGCGACCGCGAACCAGGCCATTACCTTCAATTTCGGGACGAGCGTGACGACCGACGGAGGCAACGGAATGAATATGACCACTCAGTTCGGCGCGGCGTCGGGGTTGGTGCAGCAGGCTCAAAATGGGTTCGGCGCCGGAGCCTTGCAGACCTTCAGCGTGGAGACCAACGGGATGGTCAATGGACGATTTTCTAACGGACAGGTTCGACCGTTGGCGCAGTTGGCGTTGGCACGATTCCCGGATCCGCTCGGACTGGTACGGACAGGAAAGAACACCTTTGCTGAATCCGGCACCTCGGGACAACCGTTGATCGGGGCGGCCACGTCTGCCGGCCTTGGGAGAATCCTTGCCAATACACTTGAATTGTCCAATGTCGATCTGGGAGAAAGTTTTATCGAGATGATCGCCGCCCAACGAGGGTTCCAGGCGAATTCGAGGGTCATCACGACTTCGGATGAGGTCCTTCAAGAATTGGTCAATTTGAAGCGATAGGTGTATCGGCTGTAGCCCGGGGGAAATAGTCTTCCCGGGCTACGTTCCCCGCTCTACCGGGTCACCGTTCTCCGTCGGAACCCCGGTCCTGCATCACGTCAGTTTCTTGACGGTGTCAACGACTCGCCTGACGATAAAGTCGAACGGTGCCGGCGATCCGGCCTGCTTCTCATAAAATTTCGTAGTAAATACATCTATTTCTAATCACCGTGGCCGGTGGTCACAAATCATTCAATGGCATATGCATTGCAATTGCTCCACGAGGGCGGTGAGCCCTTCAAGGAGGAGCTATGGCAGATGCAGCCGAGACGGACGAAAAAACTCCAGTGGCGGTCCCTGCTCCGGCATTCCCGATCAAATTGCTCATTATTGTGGCACTGGTTGCCCTCGTGTGTGGCGTGGGAGGAGCGGTCGTGGCGGTCAAATTCTTCGGCGGATCCGAGAAGAATGCGGAGCATGCCGAAGACCATAAAACGGAGACAGCTGCGAAGTCCGACGCACAGGGTGGAGCAAGTGGAAAATCCGGGCAGGCCGCCACTCCAGGCGTCATGGTTGACCTGGATCCATTCATCGTGAATCTGGCGGACACGCCGGACGTGCGCTATCTGAAGCTGACCGTCAAGCTGGAGGTCGACAATGATGCGGTTTCCGCCGACCTGTCCGCGCGAATCCCTCAGCTTCGCGATGCGGTTCTGGTCTTGCTCAGCAGTAAGGATGTGAATGCGATACGAACCACGCAGGGGAAGTTTCAATTGCGGGACGAGATTACGCAACGGATCAATGGATTGCTCCCCAAGCCGGGCGTACGGTCGGCATATTTCACGGATTTTGTGGTTCAGTAACGATCACCTA
>CAYSFU010000006.1:86332-90893 GCA_964430555.1 uncultured Nitrospira sp.
AAATCCTATCACAGGACGAAGTCGATGCGCTGTTGAAGGGCGTCGTCTCGGGAGAAGTCGATACCGCTCCCAAGGAAACTGAACCGACTGAAAAGGGAGTCGCGCAATACGACTTGTTCAATCAAGAGCGGATCATTCGCGGGCGAATGCCCACGATGGAGATGATCAACGATCGATTTATCCGCCGTCAATCCGTCGCCTGGACCAATATGTTTCGTGACGCCATCGATTTTGGCGTGGTCGGAACCCAAGTCCTCAAGTTTGGCGAATTTCTCAAGAAGATTCCGCAGCCCTCTTCATTGAATGTGTTTCACATGGCTCCGTTACGCGGCAGCGCGCTCTATGTCATGGATGCATTTCTCGTCTATTTGATCATCGATTATTTTTTCGGCGGCAAGGGGCAAACGCATGTGAAGCCGGAAGGGCGAGACTTTACTCCTGTGCAGTTGCGTGTGATCAAGAAGTTACTGCTGCAGGCGTTGGTCGATCTTGAGAAGGCATGGCAGGCCGTCGCGCCGGTGAAAGTGGAATATGTGCGATCGGAGAGCAACCCGCAGTTTGCGATGGTGGTGACGTCATCTGAAATCGTGGTGGTCGTCACGTTGCAGGTTGTTCTCGGGGAAACCGCTCGTGAACTCTACATCGTGTATCCCTACGCCATGCTCGAGCCGATCAAAGACAAATTGTATTCCGGCTTGGTCTCGGACCAAGTCGATCAGAACGGAGACTGGAGCCAACGATTCCGAGAACGCCTGCAGGACTGTCCGTTGCCGATTACGGTCCGCCTGGGAACCGCCACGGTGACGGTCAAAGATGTGCTCAATTTTTCTCCCGGTGATGTAGTGCTGCTTGATCAGCGACCGGGTGATCCGCTCGATTGTTTTATCGAAGGGTACAAGAAATTCCAAGGAAGCCCCGGGATCTACAAAGGCAATCACGCCTGTCGCGTGACCAAAGCAGTGACGTAACCGCGACCGGAGGGCGCAAACGATCATGGCTGAATCAGAACCCACGACACCTCTTGATTCCCAGACGGATGGGGAGGCATCACCACAGGTTGCCTCGTTTCCGCCGGTTCAGGGTTCCGAAACCGGAGGCAGCCCGAAGAATATCGATTTCATACTGGATATTCCCATGAATGTCGCGGTGTATGTGGGATCCACCAAAATGGCGATCCGCGACCTGTTGCAGTTGGCGCAGGGGTCCGTCATCGAACTCGACAAACTGGCGGGTGAACCGATGGAAGTGATGGTGAACAACAAACTGGTTGCGCGTGGAGAGGTTGTCGTGGTGAACGAAAAGTTCGGGATTCGGTTGACCGATGTGGTCAGTGCGGCCGAGCGCGTTCAGCAGCTTCGATAACTTGGCAAAGGGAAAGATCGTGATCGACGTATGGGACAGTCTCATTCGAACCGTCTTGGCGCTGGCCGTGGTGTTGCTGTGCATCGGCATCGCTGCGTTTGTGGCCCGCCGGGTACTGGGGCCACGGGTAGGCAAGTCTGCCGGCCGGCCGCTCGTCCAGGTGTTGGCCAGCGGCTACCTTGCTCCGCGCAAGACGATCAGTCTGGTGGAAGTCGCCGGTGAATATCTGATTGTGGGAGCGACGGCCACCGATCTCATTCCCTTGGGACGGATCAACAATACGGCGCATCTCCGTGAAATGCTCGGGCTGCCGGTACAGCCGACTTCTCCTGAGATGACATCAGCTCCGGGGACGGATGTCGCAGCATGGCTTCAACGACAACCGCTCCATTGGGCTGATCATCATAAGGAGCATCATGGTCACTGATCGCGTCCATCTGCGTCTTCTCGCCTGGACGCTGGTCGTCGGGATGGGGATGCTTCTTCTTGCGCCGGTCGCCGACGCGGCCGCAAACGGCCCATCTGTCAGCATTGATTTGGGATCCGGTGGCCCAAAGCAGATGGCCGTGGTGATCCAGATTCTGATCTTGCTGACGGTGCTGTCCTTGGCACCGGCCTTATTCATCATGGTGACGTCGTTTACCAGGATCGTCATTGTCTTGGCTTTCCTGCGGCAAGCGCTCGGCACACAGGCGGTGCCTCCCAATCAAGTTTTGTTGTCCTTGGCCCTGTTCCTGACGATGTTCATTATGGCGCCGGTCGGACAGACTGTGTACAGCAATGCGTTGCAGCCGTTGCTTGCCGAACAGATCTCCTATGAGGATGCTTGGAAAAAGGGGATCGAGCCGATTCGGGGGTTTATGCTGAAACAAGTGCGGGACAAGGATCTTGAGTTATTCATTCAGTTGAGTCGCATCCCCAAGCCGGATCGGGTTGAAGAGGTTCCGACCCATGCCATTATTCCTGCATTTATTCTGAGTGAGTTGCGGATCGCTTTTCAAATCGGGTTCTTGATCTATATTCCATTTCTGATCGTCGACATGGTCGTCGCGAGCATTTTGATGTCGATGGGTATGATGTTATTGCCTCCAGTCGTGATCTCCCTCCCGTTCAAGTTGATTCTGTTTGTATTGGCTGACGGCTGGTATCTCGTTGTCGGCTCGATGGTGCGCAGCTTTCAGTGACCTCATGATCGTTCGAGTGACTGAGGCGGCAAGGGTTGCGTGGGAGTCGGCTGTCGACGATTTGTGACAAGGACCGGTGAGGAACAATCGATGACACCTGAAATCGTGACGGAATTGGCCAGGCAGGCGCTGGAAACCACCTTGCTCGTATCGGCTCCGATCCTAGGATTGAGTCTGCTCGTCGGGCTGATCATCAGTGCCTTTCAGGCGATGACTCAGTTGAACGAGGCCACTCTGACGTTCGTACCAAAAGTGTTCGCGCTCTTCGGAGCGTTATTGGTGTTCCTCCCGTGGATGTTGAACGTCATGACGACGTTCATGGCGAATCTCTTGATGAATATTCCGAACTACGCGCACTAGCGAGGTTGTCGAAGCATCATGATGAAGACGGCAACGCCTCGTCGGCACGGATGCCACGGATTGTCAGGGCGAGTCGCTCAGCGATGTGAGAGCAGAGTGGACGGACTCTTTTCGCCGCGTACTAGGATGGAGTGATGGCGTTGACACAGACCATTCAAGTGCTCCTTCCGGAGTTTCAAGCGTTCTTGGTCCTCATTTCTCGAATCGGAGGATTGCTTGCCGCATTGCCGGTGTTGAGCGGGCGCTCAGTTCCGTTGAAAGTCAAAGGAGCATTAGTGCTGGCGTTGGGCGTGTTATTGGCTCCTCTCATCCATCTTCCGACGGTGCCGTACGATCCCCTGGTGCTGGCCGCCGGGCTGCTCGGCGAACTGGTGATCGGATTGGCCATTGGTTTGGCCGTCCGGATGTTTTTCGGCGCATTTGAGGTTGCGGGAGAGATGATCGGTGTTCAGATGGGATTCGGTGTTGTCCAACTCCTTGATCCCGCCACATCGCGCCAGACACCGCTCATGGCTCAGTACTTCACGCTCCTTGCGTCTCTCGTGTTGCTTTCGTTGAACGGGCACATGCTGATTGTGGCGACGATCTTGTCCAGTTACGAATCCATCCCGGCGTTCGGAGTCTCGCTTCCGACCGGAGCCGGCGATGAGGTGCTGCGTCTTGCTCAGCACATGTTCCTGATAGGACTCAAGCTTGCGGCCCCCGTGCTGGTCATCATTTTGATGATCAATATTTTGCTTGCGATTCTTGGACGGGCGGTCAGTCAAATCAACGTGTTCGTCTTGAGTTTCCCCATCACCATTGTCGGAGGATTGGTGGTACTCAGTGTATCGATGCCCTTTACCGTGGAACTGCTGGTTCAGGAAATCGAACGATTGCAATTTACGATTCTTGGACTCATGAAGGCACTGGGACATGGCTGAAGACCGAGGAAGTAAGACAGAACCGGCGACCCCGAAACGCAAAGAGGAGGCGCGCAAGCAAGGGCAAGTCGCCGTGAGTCGCGACGTGTCGACGGCGGCCGTGCTCCTCGGCGGCGTGGGGTTATTGGGTGCCATGTTGCCGGTCGGCCTTCAGAGAATGACGGAGATGACCCGCCAAGGTTTGACGCTCTCCTTTCCCGGAGAGTGGTATCGACACATCTCGATCGAGCAGGTTTACACGATTCTTATTCAGACCGGTGTGACGGTGGGTCTGTTGAGCCTTCCCATCGTGGCGGGAGTCCTTGTGTTGGGAAGCCTGGCCACGCTCCTGCAAACAGGATTGCTGTGGCGAACGACCGCTCTTCAACTTGATTGGAATCGAATCAATCCGGTCAAAGGGTTCTCACGCCTGGCGTCGCTTCGTTCCATCATGGAACTCGTCAAGGGTTTGCTCAAGATCGCCGTCATCACAGGAATTGGGCTGTGGGTCACCCGCCATGACGTGCTGCGGATTCCGGAGTTGATCCAATTTGAGTTGAGCGGCGTGTTGCCTCTGGCGGGGAGTCTTGCATTCAAAGTTGCCATGGCAGTATCGGGAGCGATTGCACTGCTGGCCGTCGGGGATTATGCCTATCAGCGGTATGAATGGGAGCGCAGTCTCCGCATGTCGAAGCAGGAGATCAAAGAAGAACACAAGGCGGCGGAAGGCGATCCTCTGATTAAGAGTCGCGT
>CAYSFU010000007.1:0-84286 GCA_964430555.1 uncultured Nitrospira sp.
CCGTTGGTCGTGTAGTACCAGGTGCCGTTCGTCGCATTCGTCCCGGTGAGCGCCAAGCCCTTTGCCGCCCCACTGTCCACATCCGTGATGCCCCCCGTGAACGCGCTCACTAAACTCCCCACCGTCCCGCTCGGCGCCCCCGCGTCTTCCGCCACCGTCACCGTCAGCACCGTATTCGCCAATACCGGCGCATCGTTGACCGCCGTCACCGTCACATCGATCGTATCCGTCGCACTGGAGAACGCCGTCGTCCCCCCGTTGCTCGCCGTGCTCACCTTCGTCCCCACCGTCCCGCTCGTCTGGTCCCACGCCCGCACCGTCAACGCCGCCGGACTCACTCCGTTGTAGTTCGCATTCGGCGCAAAATATAGCCGCGTACTCGCATTGTCCGCCAGTAACAACGCCGATGTGTTGCTCACCGGCCCCACCGCCGTCCACGTCGTGCCCCCGTTGGTCGTGTAGTACCAGGTGCCGTTCGTCGCATTCGTCCCGGTGAGCGCCAAGCCCTTTGCCGCCCCACTGTCCACATCCGTGATGCCCCCCGTAAAGGCACTCACTACACTCCCCACCGTCCCGATCGGCACCCCCGCGTCCTCCGTCACCGTCACCGTCAACGCCGTATCCGCCAACACCGGTGCATCATTGACCGCCGTCACCGTCACATCAATCGTATCCGTCGCACTGGAGAACGCCGTCGTCCCCCCATTGCTTACCGTGCTCACCCTCATCTCCGCCGCCCCGCTCGTCTGGTCCCACGCCCGCACCGTCAAGATTGCCGGGCTCGTCCCGCTGTAGTCTTGGTTCGGGGCAAAGTACAGCCGCGTACTGGGATTGTCCGCCAACAGCAAGGCCGATGTGTCGTACACCAGCCCCACCTCCGTCCACGTCGTGCCTCCATTGGTCGTGTAGTACCAGCTCCCGTTCAACTTGGAGTACCCGACGATGGCCAAGCCCTTCACCGCCCCGCCGTCCACATCCGTAATGCCCCCCGTAAAGGCGCTCAACACATTCCCCACCGCGCCAATCGGCCACGCGTCCTCCGTCACCGTCTGCGTCAATGCCGTATCCGCCAGCACCGGCGCATCATTGACATTCGTCACCGTGACGGCAATGGATTGGGTATCGGCCCCGCCATTCCCATCCGTAACTGTCACCATCACATCGTAAACGTTATTACCGCCGCTGTCGGTTGGCGCCTCATAGTTCGGCGCAGCGATAAACGACAAGGCCCCCGTGCTGCTGTTGATGGTGAACTTCGAGGCATCGGCCCCGCCGCTGATGGAATAGGTGCACGCCTGGCCATTGGCATCAGTTGCCGTTACGGTTGTGACGGACGTCGTGTTCTCCGCAACGTTAATCGACGCCGTGACTCCTCCTCCATTGCTGGTGATAATGGGCGCCTCATTGCCTCCGGTCGCCGTATATCGTTGCATGAAAATTCCAGAATCATCGCCCACTCCATTGCCAGACCAGATCACCACAACTTTTCCATTCTGATAAGCGACGCCGGCATAGTCTTGGGTGTCTGTTGTAGTGGTCGCGACTTGGCTCTCTGTAGTCAGGGCTGTTCCCGTCGAATCGTATTGTCTGGTATAGACCCCAAAACCTGAACCATCCTGCCCAAGGCTCGTCCAGGACACCACGAAGTTGCCCCCTCCGTCCATCGAGACATTGACAGCGTCTTGGTTGTACGATGCATTGCTCGCCACGGAGATGGCACTGCCTTGCGCGACACCTGCGCTGTTGAACCGTTGGGCTTGAATATCGGTATCGCCTCCACTTTGGCGTTCCCAGGTCACCACGAAATTGCCGCTGTCGTTCATGGCAACCGACGCCTGTTGATCATTATCAGCGGCAACCGCATTCACGAGAAACTCCCCGCCCTGTGCCACCCCTGAGGAGTTGTACCGTTGGCCATAAATACTATAGATATAACTATCAGCCGTACGCTCGCCTGCCCACACCACAACGAAGTTCCCGGCCGAATCCATAGCGATATCCGCCATGTCTTGGTCACCGGACGTGGTCGTGTTGACCATGAAGTTCGAACCGATCTTCGTCCCGGTTGCATCGTACCGCTGGGCATACAGATTGTCGGAGTAGCTCCCGCCGGATTCCGTGTTACTGCTCCAGACCACCGCAAACGAGCCATCCGTCGCCATGGCGACCTTCGCTTTCACCTGATCGTAGGTCGTGGTTTCATTCACCAGAAACTCGCTCCCGACTGCCGTACCAGAGGAGGTATACTGGCGCGCGTAGATATCGTGGTAGCCTGTCCCCTGATCCCGTTCCCACGTCACCACAAAAGCTCCGCTGGAGCTCATGGCCACACTGGCCAGTCGCTCATTCGCCGCATTGTTGGCAATCACAAACTCACCGCCCTGCGCCGTACCGGTACTGCTATATCGTTGTCCACAAATGTTGCCGTCGCTCTCCCAGACAGACACATAATTACCGCTCGCGTCCATCGCGACGCTGTCGGGTGTATATACGGAACCTAAAAGATTGTGAGATTGCGTGCCGGTAGTGGTAGTGTTGACTCTGGTTTCACTGCCGGACGCCGTGAGACTCAATAACTCAAGCCAGTTCGCCTGGGTGTCATAGCTAATGGCCACCTGGGTTTCGATCATGCCGGTTTGCACCTCCAGATCCCAGTCTCCACCCAATCCGGCAGACCCGGTCACGTCGGTACTGGCCGCCACATCGGCCCCGGTGAATTGGCCCAGCAACGTCGCGGCCTCCTGACCGACCTGACCTTCGGCAAAGTCACACCCGTAGACAAGAATGTCAGCCGACTCCGAGAGGCTCTGCCGGATCACAGCGAGCTCATCTGCATATTGGCCCGCCATTGACTCTGTGGTAAGGGTCCCCGTACCGAGTTGAAGCACCCCTACATCACCGTGTGAGATGACATGAACGGCATCGATCCCGGTGCGGCCTGCAAGGGCACTGGCCATCTGCTCGATGCCGTCCGCTCCGCTGTCAAGCATGATGACGTCGATGTGAGGATCCATCCCGCTCAAGAGGATCTGATAGTTCGGAACCGTCGGATCGACGAAGACGACCTCCGTTCGCGCTTCATTCGGCATGTAGGTCGAAAGGGCTTGCAGGAGCGCATCGCTGTCATCGGACGCGTGCGCCTCCCCTATAGAGGCATTGTCGCCGGAGACGGCGGCTTCCGCTTGTTCTTGCGCCACGTGCTCGCTGTTCACCTCCGCAGCCGTAGCCGTCGCTGCGGCATCGAACATGAGACGTGACTCGAGAGCGAGGAGAGTCCCTTTCGAACGAGCAGGCATCGACTCCTTCGGAGCCGATTTAGCCTGACTTGGCTTCTTCTTCGTATCTTGCGGTGTGACCGGTTTCTTTCGCCAGAACATCATGGTGCTATTAGCTCCTCCAGACTGACACGAGATCAGCTCTTCATCGGCATATTGTCATGTGGGCTGGAGAACCCAGCGAGACCTCCCGGCATGTTTTGATCAATATCAACCCTTAGTAATAGAGGCTAATCAACAAAAATGAGTCTCACGAAGGCCATAACCGGTCATGAAAGACCTCTGAACGTACAAACTGTGGCTCAATGACCAACAATGGCT
The DNA here is from genome assembly GCA_964430555.1 of uncultured Nitrospira sp. Taxonomy (GTDB): domain Bacteria; phylum Nitrospirota; class Nitrospiria; order Nitrospirales; family Nitrospiraceae; genus Nitrospira_D. Next base: position 3,597 of record CAYSFU010000007.1, read on the forward strand.
CCAGAAATGAACAAGGACCATCAAGATGTCTACGACCTGAACCGATACGGCTGATACAGTCTCTCGATCACTTCTCGGAAGGAGCACGACACCATGAATCCTGCTTGGGAACAGCCCACACACTCACCCCTCCTCTCCGTGAGCTGTCAGTTTCAGTTCCCCATGATTGTGAAGATTGGCTCGGAGTTGCCTGCGTCCTTTCAGGAGCAGCTCCGCAAAGAGTATCCACTGTTTCAGCCGACCCAGGATCGTCGAGGCTACCGTCTGGCCAGTCAGGACAGCACTCATGAGATCCTCTTGCTCCCAGACTCATTGACACTCAGGACCAGTCGCTATACCGGATGGCCACCGTTTCAAACTCAGACAGTAGAAGCCGTTGGTGCCTTGCAGGCCTGCTATGAGCCTGCCTTTTGCACCCGAGCCAATCTGCGCTTCCAAAACCTCCTGCGTCCGACGCTCTATGGCTTCACCAAGGTGCAGTGGGCCGCCCTCATTAATGCGAAAGTGCTCGGTCCCTTTTCGCTTCCAGGCCACAAGGGGAAACTGCAAGGCAGCCGTCATGAAGTGGTGGTGGCCCTCACAGACAGCTCAGACCGGTTCCGCCTTACTCATGGATTCGTCCAGTACCGAGAAGCGGGACAGCCTCCTCAATTGGGCGTACCAGCCTACCTGCTCGACCAGGACTACTTCACGACTCAACAGGTGGAGTGGGCGGATGTGCGGTCGACGCTGGATCGATTCGAGCAGGAGGCCGGACAGTTCTTCCGACTCTGCGTGACGGATCAGTTTCACCAAGCGATGGTCGCCAACGCAGCATAGCCGGATATGCCTCGTCTGACGCGTCGCTCGTCACACGCAGAATGCCCGGCGCCTCGCGCAAGAATCCTGCTGCATCATGTCGAGAGCACGAGAGGCGCGCCTGCCGATCTGCAGCAACACCACGACTAGGCTCGTCGCAGCGGCATGTTGGCGGGGACAGGAAAAATGTTCATGAATACTGTGAATGGATGGTTCCACCATCCCCTCAGAATCCACTCTCCCTGACCAATGTGGCCACCACCTGATCCCACGCTCGTCTTGCCATACTCGATGGCTGTCCCTCGATCTGGACACGGCCGGGAAGAATTTGGTCGGGAGCGGTCATGGCGTCGTCCAGACTCAATTGGACTCGATAGACTGAGACCTCCGGTTTTAATCGCCCCTTGTCGTCCTTTCGAACCGGTACATCGCCACCGTAAATCGATGCCAGATACGGCACCATGAACTCCCGCTCGTCCACCTCGGCAATCTGCGTGACATGAGCCTCAACCGATGGCCTGGTGAGATCGAAGGGAATAAACCGCGCCACTTGCCCGACTTCGATGGAGGCCAGTTCGTCGACTGGGACGAAGCTTTCAATCTCAGCGTGGCGCTCATCCACGAGATAAGCAACGGGCACTTTCTGGTCGATCCATCGTCCCGTAGTGAGGGAATCCGCGTGATCCCGCACGATCCCGGAGATGGGGGCCTTCAAGATCAAATTGGTTCGTTTGGCCTCCAGCCCCGTCAACTCGGCGAGCCCTGCCCGCAGTGATTCCGCAATGATCTGGCGCTGGTCACGATCTTGTCCGTAGCCGGCTACCCGGCCAAGACGGTAGTCCCACATGGCCACTTTCGTTTCAGCCAGCCGCACGTCCTTGTCCAACAACGGGTTTTCTAGCACGACGAGCACGTCTCCCGCGTTGACGGCCTGTCCATCGCGTACCAATACCTCCTGCAGGCGGCCTGGTGTCGGCGCATAGATGGTCGCGTAGGCCGAAGCTTGCAGAACCGCTGGGATCGAGACGCTCACGCGCAAGGGAATCACCGTCATTGCAATCAGCGCTCCCAGACAGGCTGCGCTGAGCCAAGCCCTTGGCGAGGATGCGTAGAGCTTCCGACTGTTCCACCAGACGGTCAATTCGCGAAAGATCGGCATGGCAATGAACCAGACGATCTCGATCGCGAAGAGGATGATGCCCAAGGCCTTAAAAAAGTAGTGATAGACCATCACGGCGATGCCGGTAAACAATATCAGGCGATAGAGCCAAATCGCCCACGCATACACCACCAGCGTATGTTGCACGCGTGCCGACACGACTTCCGGCGGTGAGTTATGACGTCCAAATAATAGGCTCCGCACTCGCCATTGCCCAAAGGCAAAGGCCCGATCTTGAAGATTGGGCAAGCCCAATCCATCGGCCAGCACATAGTAGCCGTCGAATCGCATCAGCGGATTCAGGTTGACGACAAGACTCATCGCGAGGCTGGTCGTGGCCACGATGAAGGCGATACTCCGCAAGGTTCCTTCCGGCAAGAACCCCCACAAGAAGAGCGCCACCGCTGCCAATCCGAGTTCGGCAATCACCCCACCGGCCGCGATGAGGAGTCGTTTGCGTTTGGCGGTCAGGCGGTACGAATCGCTCACGTCCGAATACATGACCGGCATCATCACCATGAACGCCACGCCCATGGTAGGCACTCGGCAACCGAATCGTGTCGCCGTGTAGGCATGGCCTAATTCATGAACCACTTTCACCGCGCCGAGCGACAGGCTGTACAGGATGGCTCCCCGCCAGTTAAAGAAATAGAGAAAGGTCGAGACGAATGTATCCCATTGGCGTCCGACCAGAATCAGCCCGATCAGTCCCAGCACGCCGAACATCCAACCCACAACGGTCGTATACAGTGGCGCAACGATTGCGAGCGTGGCCTTCAGAAAATTGTGTGGATGGACCAGCGGAATCTTGATGAATAGGTAGTGGTGGACCAGCCACATCAACCAATGGTGTTCACCGGCTTGAGCTTGACTCTGATAGTCGGTGTGTTTGCCGCTGGCTGATTGCTCGGTGAGATTGTTCGTGTAGAGAAACTTGATGAAGTCCTCCACGTCGGCCATGGACGTCCGGCAAGTCGTCTCTTGCGCCATCGCCGTATGAAGCTTTTCGATGGTTCCGGCGTTCCACCGCTGGATCATCTGGTAGACCGGCCATTCAATCTGGAAGTACCGAGTACGAACCGGATCGACGATGGTCCAGGTCGGCACCCCGTCAGGCGTGGGAGTCCCACGATTGAATTGTAGGTTTGGCCGTAACGTCGGCAGTTTCCGTTCTTGCGGCTTGGCGCCTGGAAGGCCTGGAGTCATCATCGCTCACCAACCCACCCATTGCCGAAGCGCGGTGAGGGGTCGTCGCAGTAAGAGATAGGCCAACGGTCCTTGCTCACCGTAGACTTTGGCCGTGCCTTGCCATCCGATCCGGATACGAGGATCCGGCGTGGTGAGTTGCGCCGTCACCCGATAGGCCAGCACATCGCCCGGCAATACCTCAGCATGATAACTGGCATGGACTACGGTCGCGGGAAACGACTCCAATGCCAACGCGTTGAGAAAGACGAGGGCCTCAGCCCCCTCTTTGAGCACAATGGCATCGGCAACCGGCAGATCGATGCGCAACTCGATCTGTTTCGGATCGGCGATCTCCATAATCCGTTCACCCACGGTGACCGGACGGCCGAGCCAATCGGACTTGTCTGAATAGAGCAACAAGCCCGCTTGGGGGGCAGTGACTTCGACCTGATCCAGCATTTCTTTCGCGTATTGCAGCTCGGTGTGTCGAAGATCGACCTCCGCCTCTTTTAACGGCACCTCGGCCTTCCGCTGCGGATCGCCGAACCCCGCTTGAATCGACTGGCTCTGCTCCGCCCGTGCGACGGTCAATTGCTTTTCCGCGACAAGGAATTGATTGCGGAGATTCGTATCCTCATACCGAAATAGGGCGGTCCCGACTTGCACGGTTTGGTTCGGATGCACGAGCACATCGGCGATTACCCCGTCGCTCGGCGCGCTCACGACGACCGGATCTTTGGCCATGACTTTGACCGGAGCCACAGCCGAAATTCTGATCGGAAAGCACAGCGCAGCCATGATCGCGACGGGAATCATCCACCAGGTAGGTTTCTTGATCTTCTTCGACCAGCTCTGCTCCTTTTTCGAAAGAGCCTTCCAGGCGTAGGCATAGCTCCCGGCCAGTCGATGGACGATCGCCATATCGTTTTCTTGCCAGGCGAAATCCCGTTCAAACCACCAGGCGCCGAGGACCGTTTCGTCAGGATGTTGCAACGGACACCAAAACACGTGGCCCTTCACAAATTCCTGCCAGCCGTTCCGAAGCTCTTCCGGCAACAGTTCGGCCGTGATTGCCGCAGGCTGTTGCTTAGCCATCTCAGTTTGAGCAAGTGCCTGCACCACCTGTTCCAGCCAGACGATCATCGGTGCATGCCGGTCTACTACGGCCACACTGGAAGCCGTGAGGACTTGGCACGCCGTCTTGTTCGAATCGGGTGGACTCAGGAGAAAGGCGTTGTCGTAGGGAATCAATCGTCGAGTTTCATTGACGGACAGAAAGTGCAATTCCTGAACGGTCTTGGCCGCACGGATCTGGCCCTCCAGATGCGTGAGCGCCGCCAGATGGATCAACGTGGGGATCTGTTGTGCGGTCGGTTCGGCTGTCGTCGTCATCGTTAGGGATGCCCGACAAATTGCGCGGACCCGCTCATCCCACTCAGGACGTCTTTCGGGAGTAAGTCGAACACGCCGGTCACTTTCACGGTCTGACTCGCAGCATCGACACTGGCACCGATTTCCTTGACCCTGGCTGAATACTTCCGGCCCGTCTCATCCACAATGAAGGTGAAGCGCGCCTGTCGCTTGAGCCACGTCAACGCCATCGACGGCAAGATCAGTTCGATCTCAAGATTTGTGTCGTCCAACACACTCAGCAGTTTGTCGTTGGGAAACACGTTTTCGTGTTCATGCACCATCACATCGACGATACGCCCGGCAAATGGCGCGGCCAGATGGCACCCGCGCACATTGATCTCTGCGATCCGCTTCGCGGCATCGGCTTTTTGGGCATCCGCCTCCGAGACCTCCAAATCCAGCGTACTGACCGCATTGAGTTTGGCAAGCTCCTTATTGTTTTGAAACGTCTTGCTCTTGCCTTCGTGCTCCGCAGCGGCGACCGCCAATTCGGCTCTATACTTGTCGCACTCCAGCTGGACTAGCGTGGCACCTTTGACGAAACGCTGTCCTTCTTTGTACGGGACTTGATTGACACGCCCCTGGATCTGGGCATACAGCACGGCCTGTGAGACCGCCTTGACGATTCCTCGAGCCACTCCGGCCTCCTGCTTTGTTCCATAACCCGATCGATCGCTCTTCGACCACCCCAAGACTGGAACGCCCACCGCCGTGGTGGTCAGAAGCACGGCGGCAACCGCACTAATGTGCCACCGGTGTCGCATGGGGCTCCGTTCTCCTTTCTGCTCCCGGCGCAGTGAGCGCGCTGGATTCCCAGTAGGCCCTGATCGAGTCTGTCAGCTCCGCCACACTCTGTTCAGCCATACTGGCAGGAACCGCTTCTTCTCCCATCGAGGCCATCAAGGTCGCGTAGGCTGTTTCCAACCCCGCCCGCGCCGTGTCCAAGCGGACATCGGCGGCCACATCGTTGGCTCGTTCGCGAATCAGCGTGAGATCGTTCGTGCGCTGCGTCAACCACAAGCTTTGGGTCTGCTCGACAATCGCGCTCTGCGTCTGTTGGTAGTTCTTGGCATCCTGATATTCCTGCTTGGCCAACACAAATTGCGTGGCGCCGACATGAACCTCCGTCAGAATCGACATGCTGAGCGCCAGGCTTTGGACATCCAGCATGTGACCGTTTGCTTCGATCGCCTTGAGTTTGGCCGGTGTTCGAAACACCGACAGTAAGTTCCAACTTGCCTGGGCCGCATAGCTGAGCCAATTCTGATACAGGAGGAAACTATTACTGTTATAGTAGCCTCCGAGCGAGACTTTCAGGCTTGGAAACAGTTCCAGAAACACAGCCTTGGCCTCCTTGGCGTTGATACGCTTCTTGTAATCGATGGTGCGCAACTCCGGTCTGAGCAACAGTGCCTGCTCTTCCATTTTCCGACTATCCAAGCTGACCACAGGGATCGTCGCTTCTCGGGGTGGCACGACCAAATCGAACACTGTTCCGGGCGGCAACCCCATCATGGAGGCCAACTGCGCTTTTGCCGTACTGAGCTCACGAAACAGTCGCCTTACTTCGCGCTGAATATTGAGCAAGTCTCGCTGATAATTCAGCGGGGTCAACGGCGCCTGAAGTTTCTGACTGACGATCTGCTTGGTGCTCTCCAAGGCCTTGCCGACTGAGGCCTCCAATACCTGGATGCGTGGAAGCACGCGTTCCGCACTCACCGCCCGCCAATAAGCCCCTCTGACATCCTGTATCAACCGCACCGCCAGACGCCGCTTTTCCTCTTCGGCCACCATCACGTTGTCGGCCGCCTGTTGCGCGCGCACAAACGAGAGGCCAAAATCGAGCACATCCCAACTCAATGCGAGATTGCCGGACATGACATTTCTCTCGGATGATGTGAACGGTTCGACCGCCTGGCGGCCCGTAAGAATCGCTTGCCCAACTCCACCGGCAAAATTATTACGTCCGTCAAACCCGGCATTGGCGGCAACTTGAGGGAGCAGCGAATAGTGCGCCACGTTCAACTGCTGATGCGCGAGTTGGATTTGAATCGTTTTGACCTTCGCATCCAAGTTGTACTTGACCGCCCGTGCCATCGCTTCATACAAATCAATCGGTTGAGCAACCGGCGCCTCAACAACAGAGATGGCGAGAAAATCTTTCACCGCCCGCGCATGAATCTCTTCCGTCTCCATCGGGCGTGGTTTGATCAGACATCCGTTCAGTGCGAGCAGTGCCGTCACAGTGACAACAGCCCAAACGGCTGTGCGCATTGCGCCTAGTCGAACACCCTGCAGTAGATAAATCCTCGGCACGATACCCCTCCCGCTTGACCAGAGTACTTTGCAGTAGTGATATCGGCTCGTCCTAAGAGTAACTTGATCGAACTGAAGGGAATAGACTTAAACTACGATGAGATAAGGAGAAACCTTCAACATTGACCAAGATTTGGTGACCCACGGTTCTTGACGGTTCCGCAACTGGACATCCCCCTCTAAGTCAGTCCCATCATGAGAAGAAGCGGCCTGAATTCCATCAGGTGAAATCCCTGCCGCTCTCTGTTTGCTGGCGACTCACGTTGCAGAGACTGCTGGTGAAGGAGCATTTCTTGGCGTTTGGCGGTACCATTGAGCATCTGAGGGAAGAGCACCATGGCGTCGATACTGATTGTTGATGATGACGATTCGGTGAGGACGCTCGTGCGTCACATTCTTGAGGAAGACGGACATCAGATCCGAGAAGCCGCAAACGGTCAAGACGGACTCACGCTCTATCGCAAGAAACCCGTCGATCTTGTGATCACCGACATTTTGATGCCGGAACGAGACGGGATGGAAGTGACCCTGGCATTGACTCGGGAATTCTTAGACGCCAGAGTCATCGCCATGACCGGCGCAACCGGCGATCAGAACTTTTTAAACGTCGCAAAACTCTTCGGCGCCAGGAGGGTGATTCAGAAGCCTTTTTCACCGACGGACCTTCTGCGTGCCGTGCGGTTCACGCTGAGTCATTAGTGTAATCGGCATAGGACCGAGTCGCGCCTGTACGGAAACTCCCCCATCGTTACTCTGCTTTCACCCTCTCCTCCTGCGCCTTCGGTCGAGACGCAAGTGACGGCAACAACGATCCAACAATCATCCCGACTCCCGCCACCACAAACCCAACCAGTTGCGGAGGCCACACATCCGTCGGTTGACTCACGAGTTCCAATAACAGCCAACTCGCAAGACCGGCGATGATGGCGCAACAGGCTCCCTGTGCCGTTGCTCGCTTCCAATAGAGTCCCGCACACAGCGGGATAAAGGCCGCGACCAACGTGACTTTGTATGTACCCACCACGAGCTTGTAGATGGTCGCTTCGGACCAGAGCGCAATCACCAACACCAGCGAGGCGAACGCCACCAAGACGATGCGCATGAGACGAAGAAACTCTGCATCATTCATGCGGTGGAAGAACGGTCTGAGCACATTCTCGCTGAGCGCCACCGACGGCGCCAACAAGGTCGCGCTTGAGCAGCTCATCACCGCTGACAGCAGGGCTCCGAAAAAAATTACCTGAGCCGCCACCGGCGTATGCTGCAAGATCAATGTCGGCAACACCAGCTGGGAATCCTGCTCTAACAAGGCTCCAAACTTATTAGGGTCCACCAGCGTGGCCGAGTACGCAAGAAACATCGGGACGAAGCAGAATGCAAAATAGAGTCCGGCCCCCAAGAGCGCCCCCCGCACGGCGGTCTGCTCGTTCTTCGCCGAGGTGATCCGTTGAAAAACATCCTGCTGCGGGATCGACCCAAGCATCATGGTCATCCAAGCTCCCAGAAATGGAATCCACTCCACGAACGTCGCCGGTGGAAACAGATCCAGCTTGCCTGCCTCCGCTGCATGAGAAATCACCACAGGCACACCACCCGCCAAATCCCCGACGATTGTCGCAATATAAAGCAACCCTCCCATGATCACTGAAATTTGCACAAAATCGAGAACGGCGACGGAAAACATCCCTCCAAAGGTCGTATAGATCAACACGATTGCCGCGCCAATCACGATCCCAACCGATTGACTGACCCCGCCTTCTGTCACCACATTCAACACCAACCCCAGGACCTTGAATTGCGCAGCCACCCACCCCACATACGAGGCGACGATGCAGAGTGTGCAGAGGACTTCGACCGTGCGGTCGTACCGATAACGATAGTAGTCTCCTACAGTCAGTAGATTGAGACGGTACAACCGAGGAGCAAAAAACAGCCCAGTCAGTACCAAGCACATGCTGGACCCAAATGGATCGGCCACGACTCCGCGAAGCCCCTCTTTGACGAACGTCGCCGAGATTCCCAGCACGGCTTCAGCGCCAAACCAGGTGGCAAACACGGTGGCGATGACCACCGGCAAAGGCAAGCTCCGCCCGGCCACGGCAAAGTCCCTGGAGTTCCGCACGCGTGTCGCGGCGAACAGTCCGATGCCGACTGAAAGAAGCAAATAGAGGATGACGAACCAGAGGACCACCTGCGCAGAATAAAGCGATCTGCGCGAGCAATCAATCAGCACTCAGAATCTTGCACGACTCAAACGTACCCACCCCACTCATGCATGAACACGCTCGCAGGCTCGCCCACTGTCCTGTACGGTGAGCCGCTGCGCGGCGCAAGAGCATCGCCGACGACCGTTGACAACAACCCGCCAGAAGAAATAGCTATGGGCGCAACAGGTGCCTCGCCTCGGGAAAATCGGATGCTGACCAAAGAGAGTATCGTTCAGGAGAGTGACGGTCGAAAGAATGGGTTGTGGCACGCAAACGTACGGTAGGGTTTTTATTTTTTCTTGAGTCCTAGCCCTGGTGAATTCTTCACTTCGGGCTTGAATGACCAATATCGAGATGCTCCAAGGACAAGACGACAACCAACGAGAAAGAGCGTGCCATGTAGCTCAACAGGCAGAATCTTCGTCCACTGCACTTCATACAGATTCAGAGCATATTCCCACCGAGCCTGAGGAACATGAAGTTCCAACAGCTGCCGATTCCGTGGCTGACTGCCCATTAAGACGAGAATCCCTTGCTCACTACGGTTCAGACTGTACACCTTCCCCTGCTCGATAACGATCCGCTCGCCCCCGAACGATTCGCAGAGGCTATAGCTACAAATCCTGGACCCAGAAACCCGTACCTCTCGACGACGATCGGAGTACACATCCTTCGACTTTTTGCCGGTATCCATAGACACAACCATGCGATTCAGATTTTCTATATTGGTCATAACTCAACTTGAAGACGCTTTATCTGGAACACCGCTCTATCACACATCAATGTGAGCGCTGTTCCGCAACAGGTGTCAACGTTGAGCAAGTGTCGTACCCATCGAATACTTGCGGAGTATTCGATGAGATTCCACTTGAATATCAATGTGATTCCTCATTCAATTTATGTTTTATTTGATAAGGTGAAATCCATAGATCGAAGGAAAATGAATTCACCCTTTCGATGGATTCCTTTCGAAACTATATGACTCCACTAGAAAATTTCACGTGTAGCCAAAACCATGCACTGGTGGGCATATGCCTGCTGAAAAGCGTACCGATTGACCTTTGAGTTCCATCGCCGGCATGGATGGCTACCGGCTGTGCCTCAATCATTCGCTTGCCTCACATCGAATCAAACGGTGGTTGCTCAGATCAGCCTTTCCACACGAACGCCAAGGAGGCGAATGAGCTGACGACGAGGATTCTCACGGCGGTCGAGGAACGGCAAAAGCAGCCGCAAGACTTCTCGACACAACGTTGCCAGATCCCCCGTAGGTTCAGCCATCGTGTGGGCGCGTGACGTCGTTTTGAAATCAGCGAACCGGACGGTCAGAACAACGGTCCGGAATGACTGAACCCCCTCCTGTCGCAGCCGATCCATCACCCCCTTGCTGAGACGCTCGAGTTCACTGAGCAATCGCCGGCTGTCAAGCGTGTCGGTCTCGAAGGTATGCTGCTCACTGATCGACTTGATCTCGGCATATTCCTCAATCGGAGAGGGATCTCGTCCTCGAATCTTTTCGTAGAGATCCACACCACGTTTCCCAAGCAGCTCATCGAGTTGCGACACCGTCAACGATTTCATATCCTGAACAAGCGTAAACCCTCGCTTCGAAAGGAGAGCGTCTGTCTTCGCACCAATACCCGGGATCGCTCGCAGCGGAAGGGGCGCAAGAAATGATTCAGCGTCCTCCTCACAGACGACAGTCAACCCGTCCGGCTTTGACATTCCAGATGCAATCTTGGCGATGAGTTTGTTCGGCCCGATGCCGACCGAGGCAGTCAGCCGTGTTTCCGTATAGATCGCAGCTTTCAGCTCGCGAGACCGCGAGGCTGCAGCTCGATAGGACTCCGTAAAACTCAGATCGCCATAGGTTTCATCGATGCTCGCTTGCTCCACGAGAGGAATGAATCGCCTGACAATGCCCATGATTTCACCTGAGACCCTCACATACTTGGCCATATCAACCGAGACAAAAGAAACCGCCGGCATCCCGGCCCGACGTGCGGTCTCTGACAATCGCCACGCCATGGAAATCGGTGTCGCAGAATGAATGCCATACCTACGTGCCAGGTAGTTCGACGTGGACACCACTCCACGCCCTCTGCCATCCTGCGGGTCCGCCCCCACGACGAGGGGGACACCCCGCAGGGCTGGAGTATCCCGCTCTTCAATGGCCGCAAAGAACGCATCCATATCTATATGGGCAATAATCCGAACCATCTGTCCTTTCAGCCTCCCTTCAGTTCATCTGGTGCGCCGCACAGTCCTGGCAGAGAATGGTCAGGACGACAAGGCAAGTCCTGCCGTTTTCCCCGTAGCTTTTTGCCATAAACCTGACGTACAATTTACACGTATCGTGTTGCGGCATACCCCCAAAGGCCCTGCAGAACGAAGTTGTTTGCACACGAACGAAAGGCACCTCTCATGGCGATCCGCTGGTTTAATTTGATCGGATTTGCAATGCTGTTCAGTGTGCTCTTCTTCAATGAGGTCGTGTACCTCAACGTGTGGTATGATTTCAATCTTCTCACAATAGTTCCGGCAATTGTCTATCTGGCTCTCGCGCTGTGGCTTGCCTTGTGGGGAGGACCGAGACACCAGGAAGCCTGACGAGCCTGACTACTCACAACCGTTCGCGACTGAGTAAAATGGGCTCAATAAGAGGGTACTTGCCATCACTGAAAGGAGACAACCCATGGGTATGAGTTTTGTCAATTGGATTGGGTTTGTGATGTTGGTCCTGGCTCTGATTCTGAATGAGCTATTCCTTGGGATGACCGCATGGTATGAGCTCAACATCGGAGCCATCATTATCGGTATCGTCTACTTGGTGGTTGGAACCTCATTGTCTCTCTGGCCAAACGCCAGCGACACAACCGTCTGACCGGCATCCAACTCCTGCCTTGCTCGTCACGCAATAACTTAGAGGGGAGGAGAGCTTGGTCTTCTCTCCTCTTCGGTCTATGGATCGCGCACTCACACCGGCAATCTGACGATTTAGGCTGGAGATATTTGGTAATTAGGGCGAAACGTAACCAAAGAACGTGTACAGGAACAGTTTGAAGAGGTTGTCCCTGCGGTGATTAAAGCGGTACTCGATTTCCTTCAGATACATCGGAAAGTAATATTTGGACACGCCTCTGTAGTTATAGAGGATATGCTTACCGAATGACCAGAAACCTTCGATGCCGTTGATATGGTTCTTCGTGCGTCGATCAACGAAGCGTTTGGTGTGGTTGACGGTGTGGTGCTTCCCATACCGTTTGAGTGACTGATACCCCTTGAAGGCATCGGTATAGTAGACGGATCCCTTGCGGGTGTTGGCACGGATATGCGTCATAAGCGTCTCGGCCGAGACGTTCTCCACGACCTTGGTATACACCCACCCATCGCGCTCCAAGAGCCCAAACACCACGCTTTTCCCGGCAGCCCCTCGGCCACGCTTGCCTTTCCGTCGCCCACCGAAATAGGCTTCGTCCAGTTCGATCTCACCGGAAAGCTTGCTTCCCATCGCTTCCAGTTCAGCCACATGGAAGATGGCCGCACGCAGCTTCTGATAGACCCGACTGATGACCTTGGCGTCAACGGCGAGATCATGCGCCAATCGGTAGGCCGGGACTTGTTGATAGAACCCCTGGATGATTGCGATCTCACGCCGTAGTTTGGCGAGGCTCTTCTGCTTACCGCACTTCCGACACTTTACATACCCACGTCGTGTCCGGTTGACCTTGAACGATCCACAAAACACGCACTTCTTGCCCCGCAACAAGTTGGCCGCGCACCCGAATACCCGGTTTTGTCCTGTAACCATCAGGCCTCCAGCTTACCTTATGGTTACGAAACACCCTAATTACCGTATATTTTTCGCGCGTCTTTCAGAAAAATCCACCGAGGCTTTCTGCATCGTATCGCCTTCCTCTTCCATTGCACCGGTCCTCATGGTTAGGTTCGACAAGTACCTGTGATCACCAAGCTGACAATGGGTCGTGCTCAGTGACACCACGTACAGCATATTTGGCTGTTGACCGCCCAACCTCAGTCATCAAGACCAGACAACACGCCCGAAGTCTCATGGCAAAGCCACGACACATCAAGGGTTGATCTCCCCCGACGAATCCACTACCATCTCACCTTGTGTGAGCTTGATGAGACGTTTCATGTGTCTAGTGGGGAACGCATCGCCGTGCCAGTGGAGTACCACAGCTCCGTGACCATGTCTTTTGTGGATCTTCGGCTCCCCTGCACGACAACGACCGTAGTCCCACATGAGTCACAACGTTCACACACACCCACTGCACCTCCCGACGACGGCACAGTCGTGGATTTCTGAGTCGCTGCAGGGGAACAAGTAATCGGTGTGGTGGCTCGCTGTGCCGAGCATCATGAACCCACCGCCAAACCAGAGGAGGAGAATCATGGCAGACAAACAGTACAAACAACTCGGTTGCCTGGATGTGCAACCATCCGGAGGCTGCGGATTCCAAGTACGAGCTGAAACGGAAGCGGAACTGATGCAGCTCGTCGCCACGCATGCAAAGCAATGTCATAAGTTGGAATCAATCCCACCGGAGATGGCCGCAAAGGTACAGGCAGCGGTCAAGACCGTCACGGTGGCTGTCTAGCGAACCGGTGGCATCATCCCGCGACCTCCCTGCGTACCGCTAGGTAGCGGGGAGGTCCCTCCATCTTATATCGATGTCTTGGATCAAGGAGGAACGCATGAGCTGGCACACCATATTACCCGTTGCCGTACTTGTTCTGTTGAGCACAAGCGGCTGTAGCTACCTCTTTTATCCCCACGCAAAAGAGTTTACAGAAAAGGCGAAGGGCGCAACCGGGATCGAGACTCTCGTAAACTTGACCACGATGGCGGAAGCCACCGCACAGAAGGCCAAGGGCGGCAAGGGGGTCGACCAATCATTTGACGACCTCCACAATCAATTCCACGCCATCGACAACAGTCTCTGCAGTGTCGGGAAGTCGGTGAGAGAGCAGCCATCCTATGCGCTGGCCGTCACACACAATAAAGAACTGAAAACGATCTTCAAGCGGCTGTGGAAGTTCAAGAGTGACCAACCGCAAAGGGACCAGCATCTGGACCTGTTTGTATCCGAACTCCAAGAAATGCGTCAGACCTTACAAACCTTGAGGTGATTCATGGCCTCGTCATCGCCAGAACACGTGATTGAGAACCAACGGCAGGATTGGAACCGAGTCGCCGGCGGCTGGGAGAAGTGGGATCGTTTCTTCGACGAGCAGATGACTTTCTTGAATCACCGGCTGGTCGCCGACGCTCGGCTACGATCGGGCATGCGGGTGCTCGACCTCGGATCAGGGACCGGCTATCCCGCACTGCTCGCTGCCCAGACAGTCGGAGAGACCGGCAGCGTCACAGGAATTGATCTGGCTGAACAGATGCTCGACGCCGCGCGACGAAAAACTGCGTCGCTGAAACTATCGAATACCACCTTCCGAACGGGTGATGTCACGGCGTTGCCGTATGAAGCTGCTTCGTTCGATGCGGTAACAACGCGCTTCTGCCTGATGTTTTTGCCGGAAATTCCCAAGGCAGTCGCCGAGATGGTCCGCATCCTCAATCCAAACACCTGGCTCGCAGCTGCAGTCTGGTCTGCGCCGGACAAAAACCCGTATCTCAGAATACCCATGGACGTCATCAAGCAATTTATCGACCTACCGCCTCCCGATCCAACAGCGCCAGGTATTTTCCGTTTGGCAAAACCTGGGGAACTCGCGGGTATGCTACAGCAAGCTGGATTGACTGATATTGCTGAACAAGAGTTTCTGGGTGACGTGCGATTCGCTGCAGCTGATGAGTACTTCGCTAGCCTTATGGATATTGCGGCACCGATTCAGAATCTATGGGCCAAACTCAGTCCGACGCAACAGACAGAAGCGAGGCAACGGATCATTACAACGGCTGAGCAATACCAGAAAGGGTCAGTCATCGCCTTACCCATCGCCGTACGAATGGTTTCGGCACGAAAGCCCTGAGGATGAATGGCGGCAAAGAGTGATGGCTTCAAAGATTTCGTACTTGATCAATTGACGGACCTGCGAGGCGTGACTGCTCGCGCCATGTTCGGCGGGTACGGTCTCTCCCAGAACGCCTCGTTTTTTGGCATCATCCACAAAGGCCGCCTGTATTTCAAAGTTACCGAGACCACGCTGCCTCGCTACAAGGCACAGGGCATGAAACCATTTCGACCAAATACCAAACAAACCCTCAAGTCATTCTACGAAGTCCCGATCGATGTCTTTGAAGACGCGGAAGCCTTGACCCAGTGGGCGGCAGAAGCCGCCACGAGATGATCGGATCATGTCCCCTATTCTCTGGACCATCGGCCATTCGACAAGACCGATCAACGAATTCCTCTCGTTTCTGAAGACACACGGCATTCAGCAGCTGATCGATGTGCGAACGGTGCCCCGCTCTCGCCACAATCCGCAATTCAACACCGAGACTCTGAAAAACAGTCTGATGGACACAGCCATCAACTATCGACATGAATCCGCGCTTGGCGGGTTGCGCAAGCCCAAGAAGGACTCGATCAATCTAGGATGGCGAAATGCGAGTTTTCGCGGCTATGCCGATTATATGCAGTCAGCAATATTTGAGGAGGCTCTTGAAAAGCTGATGATCGACGGTCAGGAGCTAAGGACCGTCGTTATGTGTGCGGAAGCCGTCCCTTGGCGTTGTCATCGGTCCTTGATTGCCGATGCCTTATCCGTGAACGACTGGGATGTCCGGCATATCATGTCGGCAACACAATCAGATCGACATCGGCTCACACCATTCGCCGTCGTTGAGCATGGTCGATTGTATTACCCTCGACCACACGATGATCTCCCGTTGTTTCAATGACGCTGTTTCATCATTCCTACTGCACGGCAAGAAGCAATCCCTGTCCTCAGACACTCTTAAACTTCGTCAGCTTGGCAAAGAGAATGGCGGAGAATGGGATGATCAACCCGAGCAAAAGCTGGACGATCAGCAACTCACCGAGTTGGCTATAATCCGCAGGAGTTTGGATGACTCCAGTGGCTTGGTCCTTGACTCCTCGTGTGACGACAAAGATCTCATTGAGATACTTCGTGCCAAGCTGGCCAAGTGAGAGCGCCAGGTTTGTGAAGGATGCCATCACGGCAAAAAATGTGGCTTTCAGATTGACCGGAGCCGAGTTCGCGATCCAGGCCAACATGGGAATCATGGAAATCTGCACCAACGGAGATTCCAAGGCCGTATCGATCAAGGCAATGAATCTCGCATCGACGATTCCCCCGGTGAGGCTCGCCGTCCATTCATGCAATCCGTAATACATCCCCGTAATCGGCAGGGCAAGGATCGTCCCCACAATAGTCAAAAACCCGACCACATAGGCAATCGACCGCTCGGCCATAAAGCGGCGAAAGACAAACATGCCTGCCAGCGCCACGATGCCGCCGATGAGTGACAGCACTGAGAGGAACTGTTGATCGAATTTGAGATCATCGATCATCCACCACGTGGCCCCAGGGCCTGACCCCGGAATCGCACGTAACGAAAAGACCACTGCGGCGGTACCGACCAACGTCAGCCGTTTATCAGGCTCCAGTTCTCGCATCAACCTCGACATCAGGAAGAGCACGATGGTCATGGAACCGGCAAACACGATCTCCTCTCGGTACGGGAACCCACCAAGGCCGACCGTCAACGTGAACAGTACGAAGCCCATGCTCCCGCCGAGAATCCACCAATTGGGTTTCGTGGGTTCACCGTCCCTATCACGCACGTTCACCATCCGCTCAGCTTGCTCCGATGAAAATCCTTCTTGGATAAGCCGTCGCTTCCGGCTTCGCTGTAGCCACCAGGCCAACCCCACACCCAGCACCGAGACGAGAGGAATGATCATCGCCATCAGGTAGATCCGCTTGTAGAGCTGAATGAGCTCCTCTTGTGGCATCCCTTCGGTGCCGCTGAAGACAGACACATTCACCAACGCGACCGCGATCCCACCACCGACGATCGCCACACGGCCAAGCGTTTGCATCGTCGTATGCATCAGCTTGCGCGTCTGCTCATCAAAGACTCGTCCCTGGTCGTCGACCCGAGGAACCGCCTCGACCGTCATGGCATCCGCGACGGCATCTTGAATCACATAGCCGATAGGCGCCAACAACACGCTGAGTACGTACCAGACTTCGGCCGGCAAGACGGCCGTCATCGCGTCACGGTCGCCGATCAAGAGCGCCATAATCCCGAGACTGACGGTGAGCAGCCCCGCGCCCAACCCGACCAACCAACTCTTCCATCGCCACAAGAGATCAACGGTATGGCCGATCGGCATCTTGAGCGCCCATGGAATTCCCGCCCAAAATCCCAGGGCGGCAAGAAACGATGCTGGCAAGCCAAGGTAGTCCTTCACAAAAAACGTGCCGACGATCCCGGTGAGGCCGGAAATTCCGTAGGCGACGTAGACCATAAGCGGAGGGAGATAGGACAGCCGCATGTCGCGGCCAAGGGAAAAAATGTTGTGATCGATCCAACGCGCGACGGACATAGGCCTCGCTAGGAAGAGATGCCACGCCGTTGACGACGTGCGACCAGAGCTCGCACCTGTGCGTGCATGTCTTCAACAGAAAGGCGCACCCGGTCTCCATGCCCGGCCAGCACCCATTCAAAACGATACGCGAGGAGCTTGCCGATGGAATCCAGCAAGGCTGCTTTGTTCCAGATTAGGCGCGTGGGGGCCTCCAGTGATTTCACATGGGGATTCCACCAAAGATGATCGCCGGTAAAAAGAAAGGTCTCCCGATAGAGCAATGCCATACTTCCCGCTGTATGGCCCGGCACGGGAATAATCTGAAAGTCTGATCCGAGCCGGCTCGTCTCTTCTCCATCGACAATCTGTTCCGCAGTGGGAGCCGCCTCCGCATCCGCTCGATGCACAATCCGTCCGGCGCCGAAATGCGCCGCATACTTGTCCGAATCGGCCACATCATCTTCATGTGTGAGAAAGATATGAGTGATGCCGCCCTTTCGTTCGAACGCCTCAACGAGATGCTTGAGATAGCGCGGAGAATCAATCAGCCAATTCCCATCTGGATGTTCGATCAAGAAACTGTTGGCACCGAACGACTTCTCTGAATTGAAACCGCAATAACTGACCCCATCCTCAATAGGTAAGGGAAAGCTTGCCGTCGCCGTTTGAACCAAGGCCTTGTCGCTCTCCTCGGTCCCGATGGCCCCAACGGGGCAGGCGAGCAGGGCCTGATACGCGTGATGCAGTTCCAATCCATCAACCGGCTGATGGCTGACTGCCGAATATCTGCCGATTTCCTCAAAACTCACCGGTGCCAGCTGGCGACAGGTATCACAGTTGATGCATCCGGCATCGACGAAAAAATTTCCCGGCGCGTTGGAGTCGAGGCGTTTATTTTGATCAGCCATTACAAGACCTGCTTTGCTCGATCTGCTGCTTGCCAAAGATACCAGGCTGCTACTGTACGATAGGGTCTCCATCGTTCGCCATACTGAAATACCTGTTTGGGAGTCGGCATCGAGCGGCGTCCATACGCAATCCGAAATCCGTTCCGCACCCCGAAGTCATCGACCGGAAGCACATCCGGTCGGCCCAGCTGAAAAATCAGCAGCATCTCGACGGTCCAACGCCCAATCCCCCGCACCTCGATCAGTCGTTCGATGATCTCGTCATCCTCAAGTATCTGGATCGCTCGATTCGTCGGCACCGTGCCGTCGAGCGTCTTGGCGGCGAGATCACGCAGCGCGAAGATCTTGGACCGCGAGAACCCGACAGCTCTCATCGAGCGCATGTGTACGGTGAGAAGATCATCGGGGCGAGGGAATTTCCGGCCGGGGAAGAGCGCGATGAATCGCGCGAGGATGCTCTCGGCGGCCTTGCCATGAAGCTGTTGGTGGGCGATCGCGCGGACCAGCGATTCGAATGGTGACCGATGGACGTTCGGTATCAACGTGCAGGGACCGATGTCCTCGATCCACCGGCGCAAGACCGGATCAACCTGGGACAGATGCTCGGTCGCCTGAAGGTTCAGATCAATCATCAGACCGGCGAGGTACGACGCATCACATAACAATCCCGCCGCCGGCCTGAATCGTCTGCCCCGTCAGCCACCGGGCCTCTTCGCTGACGAGAAATGCCACCACGTCGGCAATATCTTTCGGTGCACCGAGTCGTTTGAGCGGCGTCAACTGAATGCCGGTCTGCCGATACGCATCCGTCAGCATGCCGGTCTCCGTAAAACCAGGAGACACCGTATTCACCGTAATACCCTTGGAAGCCAGTTCTTGCGCCAGCCCCTTGGTGTACTGTTCAAGCGCGGCCTTGCTCCCGAGATAGGCGGTGGCGCCAGGAAAGTGCAGATGCGTCCCGCCGGTCGAGATGTTCACGATGCGTCCTCCGTCTTTCAACACCCGCGCGGCTTCCTGCATGGCAAAGTACGGTCCCTTCGCATTGAGCGCCATCACGCCGTCAAAATCCTCTTCCGTCGTTTCCTCCAGCGGTTTCGGCATGAACTTGCCGGCATTATTCACCAAAATATCCAGCTTGTTGAATTGCCGGACCGTTTCAATCACAAGCCGACGCGCATCGGCAACCTGCCCCATGTCGGCCTGGGTCGCGAGCGCTTTTCCTCCCTTGGCTTGAATCACGGCGATCACTTCCTTCGCTTTATCCTCGTTCCGATTATAGTTCACCACAACGATGGCCCCCTCGTCCGCCAATCGTTCAGCAATGGCTCGCCCGATCCCGCTGGACGCACCGGTCACAATCGCGACTTTCCCACTTAGCAATTTCATCGAGCAACTCCTCTGACTGCCGCGTAACACCCGGCTGGTTTCAATAGGGGATACCCCATTGCCCGGAAAAGGTCCATTCTTCAGTCGGGCGACGGCTCCTCGGTTGGAGCTCCAGCTCGCGTAATCGTTCGGGAAGGACGGCAGGATCACCCGGATATCCGATCGCGATGATTGCAACCGGCTCATGCCCTGAAGGGATCCGCAGGTTGGTCCGTGTTTTTTCCACATCGAAGCCGGCCATCTGCCGAGCCATCAAGCCGTGAACTGCCGCTTGCAAGACCAGATTCTGCGTGGCCAGACCCGTATCATGAAACGCGTGCCGATTCGGTCTCCCATTTTCCTGGAACTGCATGCTGGCGACGGAAAGCACCAGAACCGGCGCACGCGTAGCCCATCGGCGATTGCCTTCCACCAGACACTCGAACAGGCGGATCCAATCCGCTTCATGGTCCTTCGTCGCCACGATAAATCGCCACGGCTGTTCATTATTCGACGAAGGCGCCCATCGTGCAGCCTCGAACAACATTCGTAACAGATCGGTCTCGACGAGCCGCTCATCGAACGCGCGAGGGCTCCACCGACGAGCCAGTAACTCATGAATGGGGGATTGGACGCGCCCCTGCCGATCCACGCTAGGACCCTTTTGGTTCATCGACCGGCGGCTTCTCAGGGTTCCAGCCGCCACCGAGTGCCTTGTAGAGCTGTACAGTCGACGCCAATAGTAACCGACGGGTGCTGGTCAAGGCTAGCTCTGACTCAAACAAGCTTCTTCGGGCAACCAAGACATCCAGATAATTCGCCAGACCGCCTTTGTAGCGCAATTCCGCAAGTTTCAGCGCCGACTGCAGGGCCGTCACCTGTTCCTGTTGTGATTTGCTCTGCTCCCGTGCCGTCCGAACGGCGACAAGCGCGTCTTCCACCTCACGGAAGGCTGTTAACACGGCTTGTTGATAGCGAGCCAAGGCCGCCTTGGTTTGAGCTTCCATGGCTTCCTGCTGAAATCCCAACAACTGCGCGTTGAGCAGAGGAGCGGCCAATCCTGCGCCGAATACGCCGAACGAGGACGCATCCGTGAACAGAAGGGATAGTTCAGGATGCGCGACACCCAGCAGTCCCGTCAGGGTAATACGAGGAAAGCGCTCTGCTTTGGCCACACCGATGCGAGCCGTCGCAGCCGCCAACTCCTGTTCGGCAAGCAAGAGATCAGGCCGCCGTTGTAATAACTCTGACGGAAGACCTGCCGGAACTTCAGGAGAAACGAGGTGTTCATCGAGGGAATGACCACGGCCGACCGCAAAGGGCCTCCGGCCGAGCAGGACGCTCAGATGATTTTCAGCCTGCACCATCTGTCGTTGAAGTTCAGCCGTGCGGGCGGCGGCATTCGCTCGCTCCGCTTCGAACTGATCCGCGTCCAGCTTGGATGTCATTCCTTGACGGAGCCGTGCTTGGGCAATCCGTACCGACTCCTCCCAGGATTGCAACGTGCGCTTGGCGATATCGAGCTGCAGATCAAATTGGAGAAGCGTGAAGTAGGATTCCGCGACCGCGCTGACTAATTGGATGGAGACGGCACGCCGATTTTCCTCTTTGGACAACAGGTCGGCAATAGCGGCCTCATTTAATCGTCTGACACGCCCCCACAGATCGACTTCCCAGGACAGATTACCGACTAAGTAGTAGTTGAACGGACTGGCAAAACCAGGAAAGAGGAAGTTGGCCTTTCGTCCTGCCGGCAAACTTGCCCCGGCTGTCATGTTCGGCAAGAAATCCATGCGTGCGACCAAGGCTTTGGCACGGAACTCTTCGATCGTCGCCACGGCGTGCTGGAGATCCTTGTTTTCTTCGAGCGCCACACGAATCAACTGCTGAAGCTGCTCGTCATGCAAGAGATCCCACCAGGCCAAATTAGCCAGCGACGGTACATCCGACGATCCCTCCGCCATGCGGAAGCGATCATCGACTTCGGTCTGCGGCCGCTTATAATCCGGACCGACGGCACAGGAGAGCAGGACGCTCGACAAACCGATGACCAGGAGTGTGCGCACCCCGAACCTACTCTCCCGAAGAATGCGTGGATATAGACTGATGATTCGCATGTTCCTCCGGCTTCACCTTGTGCTTGGACAGCTTTCTCAGCAAGACAAAAAACAACGGCACGAAAAAGATCGCCAAAAACGTGGCGGCAAACATGCCGCCCATGACACCGGTCCCGATCGACTGACGGCTGGCCGCTCCCGCTCCACTGGCGATGACCAAGGGAACCATCCCAAAAATAAATGCCAGCGAGGTCATGATAATGGGACGGAAACGTAATCGAGCCGCTTCGATTGCCGCTTCTAACAATGGCCGCCCGGCTTCATACCGCGTATTGGCAAATTCGACGATCAGAATCGCATTTTTTGCCGCCAACCCGATTAATGTTACAAGGCCGATCTGAAAAAAAATGTCGTTCTCAAACCCGCGTAACCAGACAGCGGTCAATGCGCCGAATACGGCAAACGGCACCGCAAGAATCACGGCAAACGGCACGACCCAGCTCTCGAATTGTGCCGCCAACACCAAGAAGACCATCAACAATCCGATCAAAAACACCTGACTGGACTGTCCGCCGACTCGACGTTCTTGGAAGGAAATATTGCTCCAATCGATCGCATAGCCTTGGGGAACGAGTACCTCCTGTGCCGCTTGCTCCAAAGCTTCAAGCGCTTGTCCCGAACTATAGCCCGGAGCCGCCGCACCCAGCACCAGCGCCGTATTATAGCCATTGAAGTGGTTCACAGGATCCGGCCCGCTCTGATACTCCGGCGTCACCACCGTATCGAGCGGAACCATATTGATCTCCTGTCCGTTCTGCGCCCGCAGATAGATTTTCGACAGATCCTGGGGTGTCGACCGATACTCGGCATCCGCCTCCGTCTGCACATGATATACACGACCGAACTTCACAAAGTCGTTAATGTAATAGTTGCCGAAGTAGGCTTGAAGCGTGTCGAAGATATCCGAAATCGGAATGCCCAAGGCCTTGGCTCGCTCCCGATTCACATTGGCATAAAGCCTGGGCGAAGACACTCGAAAATTCGTCCCCACACGCCCGATCGCCGGCTCTTTTTGCGCGCGTTCGACGAACTGTTGCGCCACCATGGCGAATTTCTTGAAATCCCCGCTGCTCGGGTCCTGAATCTGCGCGGAAAATCCTCCGACTGCGCCGACGCCACGAATCGTCGGTGCATTAAATGCGAGGAGGAGCGCCTCCGGAATTTTGGCAAACTCTCCATAGGCCGCCCCGATGAGTGACTTGACGTGATATTGCGGTTCTTTTCGTTCATCCCACAACACCAACGGCACAAACATGGTCGCGGAGTTTGGCCCTCGGGTGCCGAACACGAAATTCTGCCCGGTCAACGCATCAGTGGAGTGCACCACCGGAAAGCTTTGGAAAAATCCTTCGATCCGCTCAAGCACCGACACAGTCCGCTGCATCGAGGCTCCGTCCGGTAACTGCACCACCACGATGAAATAGCCTTGATCCTCTTCAGGGAGGAAACTCTTCGGTAACTTTTGGAAGAGCCCGATACAGACGACCAGCAACAGTCCGAAAACCGCCATCACGCGAATCGGACGGGACATGAGCGCGGCGATCACACTCGTATAGCCATGCTGCGTTCGACTGAACAGGCGATCGAAGACATCCCAAAACTTATTCCGTTTCCCTTGATGCGGCGTGAGCACAACGCCGCAGAGCGCGGGGCTCAGGGTCAGCGCGACAAACCCCGACACCGTCACTGAAATCGCAATGGTCGCCGCAAATTGCTTATAGAGAGCCCCGGTGATCCCGCCGATAAACCCGACCGGGGCAAAGACCGACACCAAGACCAACACAATCGCGATGATGGGTTCCGTCACCTCGCCCATCGCCCGCTTGGCCGCAACTTTCGCGGAAACCCGGCCTTCGCGCATATGACGCTCAACGTTCTCCACCACCACAATGGCATCATCCACCACGATCCCGATTGCCAATACCATACCGAAGAGCGTGATTGTATTGATGGAGAATCCAAGTGCGTAGAGACCGATGAACGTTCCGATCAACGATACCGGCACCGCAACGGTAGGAATGATAGTGGCACGCCATGTCTGCAAGAAGAGATACACCACGAACACCACGAGCACCATCGCTTCCGCCAGCGTCTTCACGACTTCCTTGATCGAAATTTCGATAAAGCGCGTGGTGTCATAGGGAGTGTCATAAGACACGCTTTGAGGAAAGCTCTCGGCCAGCTCGTCCATCTTCGATCGAATACCGTGCACGGTATCGAGCGCGTTCGCGCCCGGGGATAAGAACGTCAGGATGAACGTCGTCGGGTGGCTGTTCCACCGCCCCTCCAGACCATAGGCTTGCGCCCCGAGCTCAATACGCGCCACGTCTTTCAGGCGAACGATTGACCCATCCGGAAGCGCGCGCACGATCAGCTCCTCGAAATCCTTCACCTCGGTCAGGCGGCCCTTCGTGATGATAGGAATCGTGAGTTCCGTGCCTTTCGGAGCCGGTTCGCGTCCGATCGTTCCCGAAGGATAGTCTCGATTCTGTTCCCGGATGATCGTCGTAATATCGTTCGGCGTCAGATCCAACTTAGCCATCTGCAGCGGATTGAGCACGATCCGCATGCTGTAATTCTGCTGACCAAACACTTGTGCGTCGCCCACGCCTTTGAGCCGTTTCAACTCATCGACGATCCGCAGCGTGGCGTAATTGGAGAGAAACACGGCATCATGGCGTGGATCGGACGACTTCAGCGCAACAACCAACACAAGATCCGGAGACATCTTTTTAACGGAAATGCCTTGGCGAATGACTTCCGGAGGCAGCTGCGGTTCGGCAAGTTTCTCGCGATTCTGCGTCTGTACCTGAGCAATGTCGGGATTGGTGCCGATCTCGAACGTCAATTTGATGGTGACATGCCCATCATTACTGCTGGTCGATTCGTAATACAGCAGATTGTCGATGCCCGGCAGCATGACCTCGATCGGACGGGCCACTGCTTCGGCCGCCACTTCCGCGCTGGCACCCGGATAGTCCGCATCGATCTGCACGACCGGTGGTGTGATTTCTGGAAATTGTGCAATCGGGAGGAACTGCATCGCGAGCAGCCCCATCACGACGATGACGATGGACACGACGGACGCAAAAATCGGCCTATCGATAAAAATGTTCGAGATCACGATTTGATCCTTTTGATCGTTACTGAGAAATGGTAGGGGCCGCTTCGTCGCGCTTCGCCGCCACCCAGGGAACCGTTTTGACCGGCGCCCCTGGCCCGATCTTCATCAACCCATTGACCACAACACGATCACCCGCCTCCAAGCCCTTGTCGATGAGCCACTGGTCTTTCTTCCAGTCGGATGCGAGCACATCCCGGATTTCAATCTTCTCGTCCCCGTTGACCACGAAGACAAAAGGACCTTGAGGTCCTTGCAGCACCGAGCGTTGCGGGACGAGAATCGCGTGATTCTTCATCGCTCCCTTGAATCGGACCTTCACAAATTGCCCGGGAAGCAGGGTCCGCTTTGGATTGGGAAACGTAATGCGTATTTGACGTGAACCGGTTGCTGTTCGCAAACCAGGCTCCAAGAGGTCAAGAACTCCTTCTTCCGGATAGGATGAGCCGTCCATCAATGTGAGCTGGCCACGCAAGTGATAGTCGCCCGGATGGTCGATTCGCTTGGCCTCGATATCCCGTCGCTGCCTGAGGAGAAATGTCTCGGGAACGCTCACCACCACATACATCGGGTTCACCCGATGGATCGTGGTCAGTAAATCGGTCTGCGCCGACACCAACCGACCCTCATAGTACCGGCTCCGCTCAATAATTCCGTTGATCGGCGCGATGATGAGCGTGTTGTCCATGTCGAATTGAGCCTTGATCAAATCGGCCCGCGC
Source organism: uncultured Nitrospira sp. (assembly GCA_964430555.1). Lineage (GTDB taxonomy): Bacteria > Nitrospirota > Nitrospiria > Nitrospirales > Nitrospiraceae > Nitrospira_D. Next base: position 29,450 of record CAYSFU010000007.1, read on the forward strand.
ACCTTCCAACGCGGCGTGAGCCGACAGCTCTTCCGCCACAGCGTCGTCGACATCTTTTTGGCTGACCGCCTGGTCGACCAGCAGCGGCTTGACTCGCGCCGAATCCTGCTTGGCCTGAACGACCCGGGCCTCTGCTTGCGCAATCTTGGCCTTGGCGCTTGCCACAGCTGCCTTAAAGGGAATGGGGTCGATCTGATACAGGCGATCGCCTTTCTTCACGTCGCGACCTTCCGGATAGAGGACCGCCTTCAAAATTCCCGTCACCTGCGGGCGGATCTCCACCGGGCGCGAGGCTTCTGCCTGCCCGATGAACTCCGGTTCATCCGGAACGGCCTGGGTCTGCACCGTGACAATTTCAACCTGAGGAAGCTCTTGAGCGAGCGTCGACCCGGCCTCCTGATCTTTGCAACCGGTCACTCCGAGCATCGCGAGAACGAGCGCCACTGCAGAGTATCTGAGTAATTGATGGCTATGTTCCATGTTCCGTACCACCTTGTTATCCTCGTAAATTTGTTCGCACGTATAACAACCGACCGATCTTACCGACCCATCCTCATAACGGCAACCTGCACGAAGAACATCATCGTGTGACAATTTGTCTTGCGAACATGGTGCGCGTCACGCCCCGCCATACGATTCAACCGATACGATCACGGATCTCCTGAGGCGAATCGGTCGACTCTGTCTCAGTGATCTCCGCCACGACACTTCTATTTAAACATCCGGTCGCCCGTAACGAGACGCCTTGGCGCCATAATCGACTCAACAACGCCTTGCCCTCGGCATCGATAAACCGCACTCCGGTCAAATCAATCATCTTGCAGCGTGACCGCTGAAATGCCATCGTGCTGCAATGAATCTTCAACTCTTCAACCCAAGGACCGGCCAGTCGTCCCTCAAGGATAAGGGAGACAACCCCCGACTCTGTCCCTTGTTGTTCGGTAATCTTCAGCATAGCGAACGTTGCATCGGGTTCGGATACTGAACGGTCTTGCCGCGTAGTCTTCGCTTATCGCCCTGTTCATTCTCCCGACCCTCTCGTTGAATCTGACGATTGAACAGAATGACCGCATCCGTCACTTCTCCGCATTGCACGCAGCGCCGAATCGGCGCAGAGGATTCCGACGTACCGATCATTGAGTCGAAACCATCCTCCATGACCATGAGCCCCTGACATCTAGAGCACTGTTCGAAATCGGCAGCGGCTTCATTGGTTCTCCGGAGTCGCTCTGATGATTTCGTCGCCATGGGGAACCTCCCTTTGCTGAAGAGTTCATATGAACGTAATAAAGCAACTTATGTTCCACTCGTGACAAGGCGACGCCTGAATTTCTTAACTGATTGATTATGTGAACGAAATACGTTCATGAATGGAATTGGTTTGGCCGAAGCATTTGGAGAGGATGCCGATCCAACGTCACACTGCCGACGTATCGGCACCATCTGACTCCCCAACGGCACGAGCAGAGAGACTCATAATACATGTGATAAATCATCGCTCAGAACCCTGCCCTATCTTAATCCAGCGTCTGTCGATATCGAGTCACCCCAATCATCAACGCCACTGCGGCAAACAACGCGACTTGCCAGAGCTGAAGGACCACTTCCTCCATGCCACTCCCTTTCAGCATGATCCCTCGGACAATTCGCAAAAAATGCGTCAACGGCAGCATCTCACCGATCGACTGCGCCCATTGCGGCATCCCGCGAAACGGGAACATAAACCCGGACAACAGCAGGGACGGCAAAAAGAAAAAGAACGAAAGCTGTATGGCTTGGAGTTGGTTCTGTGCCACCGTAGAAAACGTGATCCCCATCGCCAGGTTCGCCACGATAAAGACCAATGCCGATACAAATAGCATCGGAATGCTGCCGTATATCGGCACGCTAAACAGAAAATGCGCCGCCAGGAGAATAAGGGCGACCTGGATGTAACCGACCAGAATGTAGGGCAAGACCTTGCCGATCATGACCTCAATCGGCCGCGTCGGCATCGACAGAAGATTTTCCATTGTGCCCCGCTCCCGTTCGCGGGTAATGGCAAGACCGGTGATCATCACCATGGTCATCGTCAGCACCACACCCATCAGCCCGGGCACGATATTGTATTGCGTGATAGCTTCCGGGTTATAGCGGGCATGAATGCGCAACTCGACCGGATCGTGACTTCCCGCCACGTACTCCAACGCCCCCCTCAGGTCCTGTTGAAGCGCGGTCGTGACCAACACGCGTAAGGAGCCGATCGCATTGCTCGTTGCCGCAGGATCGGTCGCATCGGCTTCGACAAGGATCGCCGGTTGTTCGCCACGAAGCACATCGCGTGAGAAGTTCGGAGGAATGGTGATAACAAACTGGGCTTCGCCTCGTGATAAAACCTCCTCAGCTTCCTGCTCAGTCGTGACCTCCCGCACGAACTCAAAGTAGTTGCTGTTGCGAATGGCGTGCAGAAGCGTCCTCCCGTGGACACCATAGTCTGCCTGCAGCACCACGGTCGGTAGCTGTTTCGGGTCGGCGTTGATCGCAAACCCGAACAGGACAAGTTGGACCAACGGGACACCGATCATCATCCCGAACGTCATCCGATCGCGACGCATTTGAATGAATTCCTTCACGACAATCGCCCAAAAACGGGATATGGAAAATAGTGATTGGATCCTCATGATGCCACACGATCCGATGAGTGCTCCATCAGATGGATGAACACATCTTCCAGCCCGGTGTTGACTCGGTGCCACTCGTAGAGACCGGTGCGAAACAGGGTCACCACGGCGTCAAGCATGACCGGATTAGTGCCGCTGACATGGAGCCGATCTCCGAACGCAACCGCTTGCTGAACCGCGGGCTGACGACGAAGTTCCACGGCCAATTGATGGAGATTCGGGCCACTGACCGACCATGTCGTGAGCTGCGCCTGCCGAATCACATCCGCGACAGTCCCAGTGACGAGCAACTTTCCATAGGCAATATAGGCCAGTCGATGACACCGCTCGGCTTCATCCATGTAATGCGTGGTAATCAGGAATGTCAGTCCTTCGGCAGCCAGTGCATGGATCTGCCCCCAAAACTCTCGTCTCGCTTTTGGATCGACTCCGGCGGTCGGCTCATCGAGCAACAGCAATCGTGGCTGATGGATCAAGCAGGCAGCCAGCGCCAACCGCTGCTTCCAGCCTCCCGAGAGTTGCCCCGCGAGCTGTTCCCGACGATCAGCCAACCCCAGCCGCTCGAGGCTCCGCTCGACCGCAGCACATCGATCAGGAATCTTGAACATGCGCGCAACGAAGTCCAGGTTCTCCGTGATGCTCAGATCCTCATAGAAACTGAACCGTTGGGTCATATAGCCGACGGCCGCCTTGATCTCGTCACTTTGACGAATAACGTCATAGCCGAGGCAGGTCCCGCTTCCTTCGTCCGCGCGGAGAAGACCGCAGAGCATGCGGATAAAGGTCGTCTTCCCGCTCCCGTTCGGGCCGAGAAATCCGTAGATTTCCCCGCGACGCACTTGCAGCCCGATGTGATCGACCACGGTGCGTACTCCGAACCGCTTGGTCATCCCACTCACATCGATAGCCCATTCCCGCCTGTCGACTGCGGTGGTCATAGATCACCATGGAGTCGCACATCCACCGGCTGGCCAGGATGTAAATTCACCGCGCGCCCCTCATCAAACAGCACCTCAATCATGAAAACCATCTTGTCGCGGCTGCCCTGGCTATAGAGCACCGGCGGCGTATATTCAGCCTTCGGAGAAATGTAGCCGATCTTTCCCGCAATCGAACCCTGCACTCCATCCACCGTCACCTGTACGGGGTCACCAAGTGAGATCGTCCCGAGTCGCGATTGAGACACAAAGGCCCGCACCTTGATGTGATCAGGGGGCAACAACACAACGACAGGGCGGCCTGCCGACACCCACTCGCCCTCTCGATACAGCGTGTCAAAGACAAACCCCGTCTTCGGTGCAACCTGACGCTTCTGTTCAAGATCCCACTCGGCCTTGGCGAGCGCCGCCTCCTTCGCGCGAACCTCCGCCTCAGCCGCCACGACTTGATCCATGCGGGAGCCCAAGAGCGCCGTACTCAAATCCGCCTTGAGTTGAGAAACACGCTGCTGATTTTGATCCCGCACCGATCGGGCCCGATCAACCTCAAGCTCCACTGCCGCACCGGACACTGTTGCAAGCCCTTCTTGTCGAGCCATTTCTCGAATCGAGAGCTGCAACGCCGCCTGTGCTTGTTGAAGCTGAGCGCGGAGAGAGGCAATTTCAGAAGGCCGTTTCCCTTTTCTTTGGTCTTCGAGATTTGCTCGCGCTTGACTCAATTTTCGTTCCGCTTCATCCCTCATGGCTTTCTCGGAGATGTGCTCGAGTACGAACAGCGGATCCCCACTCTTGACCTGCATACCACGTTGCACCGATAGACTCGTAAGAGCACCTCCGTAGGGAGACACCACATGCACATATTCTCCTTCGACATAGCCCTGAACCAAATCGGAGGCAGGCCGATTGCAGCCAGACAGAATACCGGCAACCATGATCGCAACTGCACCTGAGACAATCCGCCTAACACCCCTTCCACTCTGTGTCATGATCTCAACGCCGCTGTAGCGCCCCCTCTAAAACAAGACGAATGACGGACAAATAGCCATGCTCCACGGTGAGTCCCAGCTCCATCAGTTTGGGTGGGTTCATGATCGCCTGGACGGCACCCAGCAAAATCTCGATGATGAGATGGGTCGGAATATCCTCCCGAATCACACCGGCTTTCTTTCCATGCTCAAATAGTTCACCAAAATAGCGTCGGATCAGCTCACGACGCCGCTGCTCGATCAGCTGAAACAGCTCCGGAGCCTCACGCCCAATGTCCCTGACGAAAGCCGGCTGAGTTTCCGCCGTGTGTCGCTGCAGACAGCTAAGCAGCTGGTGGAGCGCCAGCTCGACATCGGCAGCACGATCGTTCGCCAACCGTTCGAGATCTGCTTCAACCTCTCTGAACTTGTCCTTCACCACGGCCTCAATAAGCGCGGCTTTGCTTGGGAAGGCGACATAAAGGGTCTTCTTACTCATACCCAATTCAGCAGCGAGATCATCCATGCTCACGGTGCGAAATCCATGAGCGAAGAATTGGCGGCGCGCGGCGGCAACCACTCGCCGTACGACGGCCTGACTACTTGATGGTTCTTGTTGTGTAGGTTTTCGAGTCGACATTACATTCAATAAATACCTTGGAAACTAATATCGTTTTATAAGTTTCCATCGGATTTGTCAACTCTCTTGAAGCAGGCTCTCCACTTCAGGAGTCACACGTGTGCTGCGGCTCACACTGTGTGAGCCGCATTGATGAATGTCGTACCAGTCAAAAGGGCTCACCGAACATGAAGCGCAACGTCTGGTCCATCCACGCAAGATGATGTCACTACGGCTCAACTGTCTGATTGTTTGATTGAGCAGGCTTGCGAATGGAGTCGGTCTGGCTGAGGTGCTTGGAGAGGGTACCGGTCCAGCGACACGCGGCCGAAGAATCGGCGCGTGCCGTGGAGATGATGATCACTACGGTAATGTATACGTGAGGTTCGGCCACACCGCATAGCCGAGGGCTTGACTCTTTCTACCTTCCTGTAGCTCAAACTCGATGCTGGTTTGAAACGGAGTGGTCCCTGCTATTCCAGTGAATCCACCGGACCCACCTGTAAATGTAAATTCACCCACACACTCCTTCTCGGTTCCCGTGCACTTCCAGTTTCCGTACGCGACGTCCTTGCCCTCATGCGCCACAATCGTGCAGAGTCCGTCGATCGATTGCGTGTCTTTGCTTCGGTTGATTTTCACACGCACCGGACAGGTCATTTTCCCCGAATGCACAACCAACTTCCCGCTTTCTTTGTGGCGGGCAATCTGGACCCCCTTCACGAATCCATTGATAATCTGCTCTCCATTACCAAGTTCAAAATACTCGCCGGTTCCGACCCAACTTGAACTGGTTTCACCGGCCTCGATGGTTTTTCCATAGGCGACAGCGCCTCCGCCTTGCCCCACGAAAAACACCATGGCAACCATACACACCACAACAGTGACACTCTTCACGCGCATCTCCTTTCAGTTAACAAACCAACCGGCCATGCCGGTCGGACACTTGGTTGTACCGCTGTTGACAATAGAGAAAATAGATAGATTCGCACCCTACGCTTTGGCCAGTACGAGGATTGCGATCACCGCCCCCACATTCAAGAAGAAGATGATGCTCAGCCACATACCGTCCTTCTTTTCGGCTATTCCCCTTAGGCCACTCGCTTCATCTGTTGATCAGAGGCCCTGTCGTCTCGCTCAAGCAAAGATGCGATGATATTATCCACCGCCCACTTGCCGCCTCCGGCAATCACGAGTGCCGCGCTCATGCCAATGACCAAGAGGTGGTACTCAAACCCTTCGCCCGACTGCTGCCCGAACCAATTCATGAAAAATCCGTGTGGCGCGTGCACCAAGGCAATCGCACCGATCATGATCACGATGAAGCTTGCCGCCGTGAAACGAGTGAGCAATCCAGCGACTAATGCGACGCTCCCAAGAGACTCTCCAATGATGACGAGAAAGGCCACCAGCCAGGGCAACCCCATCTGCTGAGTAAAGAACCCCATTGTTCCGTCATAGCCATATCCACCAAACCAACCTAAGAGTTTTTGGGCGCCGTGCGGGAGCATGACCACCGCAAGTCCAATCCGTAGTACCAACCCAGTCCATGAATCATCTGTTTTAAAAAACGGCATAGGTCCCTCCTATCTCTGTCTCACGGAAGAAGACTGTCGACGTGCCACAGCCCTCTCCGACACATTCGTAATCAGCAGTCTTGTCATGACTAACGGCAAGATCGCGAGGATCGCGTACCAGAAACTCCAAATGACTCCATCCTTCATGGCGCTCCCTCCTTTGTCTGTGCGTCGTGTTAAGCACCCCTACCATGACCTCCAGCAAAAGACATTCCATTCTGGAACGAGACGCACCCGATAAGAGAATATGTTGAATTATTAGTGGACAGTCATGCATTGGGAGAGAAGAGATGCTTCCGTCATTCTTGGTGTAACACCATCAACGCGCCGAGTATTCGGCAGGTGACGAAGCGCTTCGTCACCTGCCGAATGATCTCTCAGCTCCCGTGATGAGTCACCCGTGAATGGAGCTCAGACGTGAAGCAGATGGGCAAAGACACCACACCCTGTCAGGAAGATGCTCGAAACCGTTCTGATTATCATCATCGGCCGACACTTCGTAAAAAGACTGCATATCGATTCAACGGGAGCCCAACTCGAGTACATCGTGAGACTCGGTCACGACTCGCATCCCGGTGATGCCGGCGGATTGGATATCTCCGCTCGCCAGATGCAATCGGTCTCCCACGACTGCACCGGCAAGCCCATGCCGAGGCATCGGCATCATGGGGAGTTCCGACCAACTGTTCGTCATCGGATCGTAGGCTTCCAGCGCGCGAAACGCCGCCATCAGATGGCCGTCTTGATGCTCCCCTCCTGCCACGAGAATGCGCCCGTGATAAACACCCCAGGCTCCACCGCTCCGCTCAGTCGGCATGCGGGCTTTGACCAAGCCCCATTGGTCGGTCGCAGGATCATATTCTTCAACCACGTTGGTATTGCTGGCCGTGAAAATGAACGCGCTACCCAGCCGTCCACCGATCACATAGATTTTGTTGTTCACCGCGCCGACCGCAGCATGGTTACGCGCGGTCGGCATCGAGGACCGCGCAGTCCATCGGTTGGTCTGGGGATCGTATTCTTCCACGGTATCGACCGATCGATGAGGACGCGTCGGATATAATGCGATTTCGTTCGATCCAGAATGCAACGCTGCGCCGCCGATCACATAGATCTTGCCGTTCACCGTGGCAGCTACGGCTGAGCCACGTTTGGACGGCATCGGCGCCAACGCTTTCCAGCTGTCGTTCGCCGGGTCATACTCCCAGGCCAGATCAATCGGCCTCCAGGCCGGTGGCCCGGACTCGGGCGGCACAAAACCGCCAAAGGCATACAACTTCCCATTGAGCTCCGTGAACGCCACATGATGAGCCGGCAGCGCCATTGGTTTTTTCTTCGTCCATGCGTCAGACCCTGGATCGTACTCATACACCAACCCCTGGGGAATCCACCCAGGCCCGAGCCCGCCGAACACGTAGAATTTTCCTGCGGCCGACATGCCGACTAATTCTTCGGATGGTTCCGGGAATGGAGCGCGTTTCACCCACTGACCGGTGGTTTGCGCCTGAGACGGAGCAGCCAGTACCAGACTGATCATAGCGGCGATCACTATGGTTCGCATGAGTTCTCCTTTCGGTCGGATGGTCTGAAAGTTGTATAGCTATTGAGCAAAACATATTCCACATTGTTGAACCTCAGGATGCGGAGTGACAACACATTGAATCATAACGAACACCGACTCTGCGCTCAGACAGGGTATCGATTCACCATCACCAGGATGGCGAACAGGATGCCGAATAATCGTCAGATGACGAAGCGATCGTCATAAGATTAAGTATTTTGCAGACCGTCGGACAGTTTGGATGAGGGTCCAGATATGGCTTACCAACCCCCTTCAAGAGGGCCGGGATGTTTCCTTAACGTGCGGATGGGCCAGTGCCCACTCGTGCATGGCAAGCAAGACAGGTTCAAGGGATCGCCCCAGCGGGGAAAGGCGATATTCAACATGGAGTGGAATTTCTTCAAAGTCATGCCGTTCGACCAGGCCGTCGGCTTCCAATTCACGCAGCTGTTTGGCAAGCGTGCGGTGCGTGATACCGCGCAAATCGCGCTGTAATTGATTAAACCGCCGATCACCTTTGAGCAGCCAATAGATGACCATTGCTTTCCAGCGACCGGAAATCAGATCGAGAGTCTGCTCTGTCGGGCAACCGGTCTGCTTGCTCATCGATGGTATCCTCCGGGACCGTACTTGAAAGTTGGTTCGGCGAACCTATACTACCTTATCAACAGAAGCGACACGATTCAGCCGGCGCATCACATCACGAAAGGAGCAGCCATGATGAAGAAGGTTACCGACATTCTACAGTCGCAGGGGAACCATTGGGTCGGAGATGGATTTCCGGTCCGGTCGCTGTTTTCATATCACGATGACAGTGCAACCATCAGCCCATTCCTGCTGTTTGATTATGCAGGCCCTCATCGGTTCGAGCCCACCGACAGACCACGAGGGGTTGGGCAGCACCCGCATCGCGGCTTTGAAACGGTCACCATCGTCTATGATGGAGAAGTCGCCCATCGTGATTCGGCCGGCAACGGCGGGGTGATCGGACCGGGCGACGTGCAATGGATGACCGCAGCCAGTGGCATTATCCATGAAGAATTTCATTCGCCCAACTATACCAAGACCGGAGGTCCATTCCGCATGGTCCAGCTGTGGGTCAATCTTCCGGCAAAGGACAAAATGAGTCCGCCCGGCTACCAGGGCATCACCGACAAGGATATCCCGACCGTCCGCGTAGCGGGTGGAACGGCACGGATCATTGCGGGAGAGTTCCAAGGGACTCGTGGCCCGGCCCGCACATTCACACCGGTCAATCTGTGGGATCTTCGGCTGAATCAAGCCGCCGACCTCACGCTTGACCTTCCGAAAGGACACAACGTCATGCTGGCGGTGCTCTCCGGTCAAGTGACCATTAACGGGACGCAGCCCGTCGGTGAAGCGGAGATCGCTCGCCTTGAGCGCGACGGAAACCAGGTGGCTCTGCATGCCGATCGCGACGCGATCATCTTGGTGTTGACGGGCGAACCGATCGATGAGCCTGTGGTGGGGTACGGCCCATTCGTCATGAACACACAGGAGGAAATTCGGCAAGCCTCGTACGACTTCAACAGCGGACGCTTTGGGCAAGTGACTGCGCCGCAACCGACTGCCCGGTAAGCCTTTCCGTGCCGGGCAATGCCGTGGTACGAAGTAGTCGGCCGAACGGCGGCACTCGATCCTTTCGGCGATGGCGGGGGTCCCAATCCAATCGGGACTCTCCGTCATCAAGGCTCACAGAATTACTTCATATATTTCACGAAGAAAGCGAGAACTTTCTCAGGGTATCGCCCGAAGTAGTTATAGCCGTCCCTGAAGCGGTGGGTCGTATCCTCAACCCAGATCATCTCCTTCTCCTTGCTCCCAAGCATGTCGAACGTCTTCTGCCCGTCTTCCGGATTCTTGGTCCAGGCGTCGTTCCGCACCTGAAGCGACAAGTTCGGCATGGTGACCTTCGAGGCATAGAGATGCCCGGCCATATCGGCAGCCGGGAACGCGCCCATCTTCAACAGCTCCAGATCAATGAGCTCCTGATACTGCGAAACCTTCAGCAACTCCGAGAACGCCTGAAAGACCGCCGTCATCGAAGGGACCAGCGGACTGCACATACACGTGACGTTGCGAAGAGTTCCGGACGCCTGGCGATGGCATGGTATTGCGAGATACCGCCCATGCACTGACTATAGAGTCCGACGGTCATCTTGCTGAGCTTCGGATGATGGTCCACATACTGCTTCACGCCCACACAGTCACGCCACTCCCACTGACCAATCCCGCAGACACCATTGTTGGTGGCGCCGCTGTTGCCGTGATTGCGAAAGTCATAGGTGAGCACGTTGTATCCAGCATCGGTCAGATGCTTGTATTGAATGACAAAGTCGATCTCGACCGCTTCGAAGTTGCTCCACGGCTCGCCGAAGTGCCCGGGAAATCCCCCGCCCGGCACATGGGCAGCGCGTGATTGAAAATGATGAGCTTATTGCTCTCCCCGCCGTTGGCCGGAATATACCAGGCTTCAAGCGGCGTGCCATCATCAGAGGGGATCGTCAGATCCCGCCAGCCCTTCAAGTCGTAGTCGTTCGGCGTTTTGACGATGTTGGCCATTCCCTTGACCTTCGCATAGTCTTCTTGGGAAATGGTCTTGAGCTGTTCCAAGGCCTTTTCCATTCTCTCTTTGGGTATTCTCCCCATCATGGCACTTCCTGTGATAGTAGTTATTCACGTGCACGGATCAATCCCGCACAGACCATGGGACTGACTGACCTGATCGAAGACTCCCGCCTCTCGGTTCATAAGAACGCTGGCTTGGTGCCATGCAGCATCGGAATCATCTACTGGGTGATCTGCCCGCCAGCGCCGAACACGAGAATCTTTTTCATACCCTCCACCCTCTGACCAACGTAAGCCGATCCAATCGTGTTCCAACACCCAGGTGGTCGTCTTCAGCCCGCGCCGACTTCTTTCAGAAGCGCCTTGGCCGCCGCCTTGCCGACATTATTGGAAGCAAACGGGCTGTCGCCGGTGATGAGCTTTCTATCCTGATGTACTTTACCCGTGATGTCGCTGTTGAGAATCTCCACACCGAGTTCTTTCAGTTTTTCGCCGATGAACCACGGCAACGGACCGGGCATGTACCCAATCTCGGGGGTCTTCTTGTCGATAGCATCCGGGAAGACGCAAATCTTGTATCCTTTGAACATGTAGTCATCTTTCGATTCGCCGACAGCCGCCGCCAACAGCGAGGCCGGGCCATGGCAGAGCGAAATGATATGTTTGTCTTTGTCCATCGCCCACTTGAGGACGGCCTTGACGTCCTGACTGTGCGGAATGCCGACTAAGGCACCGTGGCCGCCGGGGATAAACACGCCGATATAGTCTGAGTTGTCGCCAAGACTTTTCTCGATCACGTCGGACAGCTTGAGCGGGCTTTTCAGTTTCTCGAGATAGGTATGGTAGATGCTCTGAACCGCCTCGTCTTCCTTGGGCAATGCCCAGAGTTCCAGCTTGACGGGGTTTCCTGACAGTGTGGCAATGTCGAAGTCGAACCCGGCTTTATGCATGTGATACATCGGCAACAACATCTCGACGGGATGGTTGCCGGTTGAGAACATCGTGCCGTTCTGCATGAGCAGGTACCGCTCGTCAGTGGCGACGATCAGCACCTTCCATCTGCCTCCTCGGTAGGCATTGGGGTAGTCTGTGCCGTCCAGATCGGATTTGGTTGACGTGAATTTCCCCAACGAGTACGGAGAAGGAAAGAACGCATTCTCTTCAGCCTGATCGGGAGCGGGTTGCTTATCGAGTTGTTCAGCCATTGCAGTAACCTCTCTTTGTTAATGATATTAGGATCGGCCTCTGAGCCGACAACATGTAAAGAAACCGGCAGATGCGCGTCGATTTCGCTTATTGCGATTTGAGCGATGCCATGTCGATGGAGAAACGGTATTTCACGTCGGACTTCAGCAGTCGATCATAGGCCTCGTTCACCTTCTGAATGGGAATGACTTCGACGTCGGCGGTGAGGTTATGCGTCCCACAGAAGTCGAGCATCTCCTGAGTTTCTGCGATACCGCCGATAGGAGAACCGGATAAACTGCGCCTGCCCATGAGGAGCGAAAAGGCTCGAACCGCGATCGGTTTCTCCGGTGCGCCGACGAGCGTGAGCGTGCCATCGCGGCGCAAGAGACCGAGATAGGCATCGATATCATGATCGGCAGAGACCGCATCCAGGATGAAGTCGAAGCTGCCGACATGTTGGCTCATTTCGTGAGCATGTCGAGAGATGACAACTTCATCGGCCCCCAAACGCAGGGCATCGTCTTTTTTATTGGGCGAGGTGGTGAAGACTACGACGTGGGCGCCGAGCGCATGGGCAAACTTCACGGCCATATGGCCCAACCCTCCGAGCCCGACCACACCGACTTTCTTTCCTTTCGTCACCCCCCAATGCCGCATGGGCGAGTAGGTTGTGATCCCGGCGCAGAGCAGGGGCGCGGTTCCGGCCAAATCGAGGTTGGCCGGCACGCGCAACATGAACCGTTCATCGACGACGATGCTGTCGGAGTATCCACCGTAGGTCACGCCGCTCGTATGCTTGTCCGGTGAGTTATAGGTGAAGACGCCGTTCGGACAGAACTGCTCGAAGCCTGCAGCGCACTCGCGGCAGGTGCGATCGGAATCGACCAGGCATCCGATAGCGGCGAGATCGCCGGGTTTGAATTTCGTGACCTTGGAGCCGATGTGGGTCACGCGTCCCACGATCTCGTGCCCCGGCACGCAGGGGTAGACGGTGGGCATAACGCTTTTCCATTCATCGCGGACCGTGTGCAGATCGGAGTGACAGATGCCGGAAAATAGAATGTCGATCCGCACGTCGTATTCCAGCGGATCGCGACGCGAGATGGTGGTCGGAGCCAGCGACGAGGTCGCATTGGCGGCAGAGTACGCTTTTGCGCTGTACATGAATCGATCCTCCTCCATAAAGAATCATGTTTGGGAGATGTATGCGAGCAGTATACTCACCGAACGGCGACAGACAAATAGACCAATCTTGCGCATTTCTTGCCTAATCGTCCGAGCGTTTCAAGTATTGAGTTGATCGGGTGAAAACGGAGCGAGTACTATTGGACGATAGTACCCATGCCCACACAGCTGATCACCGCACGGATGGAGAGCGGCCACATGGTCGACACACTCGCAGCCTTGGGAAAAAGCATTGCCCGATGGACCGAGAGAGGCGATCAGCTCACGACGGCAATCCCAGGCCTCTCGCTCTTTCAGCGAGACGCGGCGACGCCCCCGACGACCTACTTGTACGAACAGAGCGTCTGTCTGATCGCGCAAGGCGTGAAACGAGTCATGCTCGGGAGCGACACCTATGTGTATGACCACCGTCATTTCTTGATCACTTCCGTCGATCTTCCCGCAGTCTGCGAAATACTTTCCGCAAACCGAGAGCAACCGTACCTGAGTCTTCTGTTGAAGATCGATCAACACGAAGTCTCGCAATTGATGGCGAATAACAACCTGCCTCCACCGCGCACGCAGCAATCAAGTCGCGGCATGGCGGTCGGCGAGGTCACCCCCCCGCTACTCGCTGCCTTTCAGCGATTGATCGATCTTCTTGACGAGCCAACGGATATCCCGATTCTCTCGCCGATCATCCAACGGGAAATCGTGTATCGCCTGCTCGTGGGCGATCAAGGCGCACATCTCCGCCAGATGGCGTTGGCGGGAAGCCAAAGTCGGCAGATCGCGCAGGCTATTCACTGGTTGAAAGAAAATTACACCAGACCGTTTCGCATCGAGGAGCTGGCCGGTCGGGTCCATATGAGCACCTCGACCTTCCATCACCATTTTCGAACCGTGACGGCGATGAGCCCGCTCCAGTACCAGAAGTGGTTGCGGTTGAACGAAGCCCGTCGCTTGATGTTCGCCGAGCGATTGGATGCCACGACAGCGGCGTTTCAGGTCGGGTACGAGAGCCCCTCTCAATTCAGCCGTGAGTACAGTCGTTCCTTCGGCGCGCCGCCCATGCGAGACCTCGAACGGCTGCGAACCGCAGCCACGCGCTGAGGCTCTGATGCGCCTGTCGCTCTGTACGTCGGCGGCGTGCATGGTGCGCTTCCCACGGCGAGACGGTCTTGAGGCCTTCGCGCGATCGGCTATCCGTTTTGCGGCATTTCCGCTGTTTGTCCTCGTTCGGCGGTCCACCACAGAAGCACACACCCGAGAACGGCTGCAAGTATCGATGCCGAGAAGATGGCCAGCTTTGCAGCATTGAAATCGGTTTCCGATGGAAATGCCTGGCCGGCGATGAAGAGCGACATGGTAAAGCCGATTCCCGCCAGAACGCCAGCTCCGCTCAATTGCCCCCAGGAATAGGCATCCGGCTTCTCGGCCAAACCGGTCCTGACCGCCACCCACGAGGCGGCGATCAATCCGATCGGTTTCCCAAGAAGCAAGCCGGCTATGATGGCGGCCAGCATCGCGCCATGACCGCTCCAGGCTTCGGCCGAGATCGACACCCCGGCGTTTGCGAACGCAAACACCGGGAGCACGAAATAGGTTGACCGGGCGCCGACGTGACGCAAGACACGATCAGCCGGTGATTCTAAGCGGTCATGAATCTCATCCAGCGCACGCAGAGCCGGCAAGGACGGCCCGTGCCGCAGCACCTGATGACTGTGTTCGCTTTCAGCCGTCAGAATCACATTGGCCTGCGCCACCAAGGCCGGCAAGTTGGGGGGAGGCCGGGTCGGAATGAAGAACGCGAGCAAGACGCCGGCCAATGTGGCATGCAAGCCGCTCTCATGGATGCAGATCCACAAGAGCGCGCCGACCGCCATGTAGGGCATGGCCTGATAGACTCGAGCCCGGTTCAAGAATGCCAGGGCTGTCACACAAAGCACTCCGCCGGCAAGATACGCGAGGTGGAGGGCGCCGGAATAGAAGGCGGCGACCACCAGGATGGAACCGATGTCGTCGACGATGGCGGCGGCGGTCAAAAAGACGCGCAGCTCGATCGGCACACGCGGGCCCATCATGGCAATCAGTGCAATTGCAAAGGCGGTATCGGTGGCCATCGGAATACCCCATCCATGCGTCCAGGGCCCGGTGGGAATGATCGAGAGATAGAGCAAGGCCGGGACGACCATGCCGCCGAGTGCGGCGGCAATCGGCAGCGCGGCTGATCGCCGACTGGCCAGATGTCCGACGGTAAATTCTCGTTTGATCTCCAGTCCGACCACCAGAAAAAATATCGTCAGGAGTCCGTCGTTGATCCAGTGGCGGAGGGACATCTGAAAGCCGGTGCCCCCGAAGACTACCCCAAGGTCGTAGTGCCACACAGCTTCAACGGCAGATCCCCAGGGAGAATTCGCCAACACCACCGCCAAGAGCGTGCTGAGAAACAGTAGCACGCCGGCTGAAGGTCCCCACCGCGCAAAGTCGAGCGCAGCCGCACGCACGCGATAATTCAGCGTGCAGGACATGGCGTCCGATAACGAGTGCTCGTCCCAGGGACCGTCGTAGCGACGATTGTTGATAAAAAAAGCGGGTGTGCTCAGGGCTCCGCTGGTCCGGGCGCTGGTCTCGTCGGCAATGACCCGTTCCCGCGCCTGTCGAGTCTCTTCGCTTGTCGCGGCTTCTTCTTGGGAAAGATTCAAGTCGGCGGCGACCGCGCGAAGATCCTCCTCGGTCAATGACTCAGACCGGGTCATGAGCGCGATATGCGCATCCCAGAATCGGTCGCCTTGAGCCTGCTCCGCGAGCTCGGCGGCGCGCCGCGCGAGATCATTGTTCGGGATCGGGCGCTGGCGGAAGACATAGCGCATGCGATCGCCGAATTGATCGCGGACGGCGGCAATGCTCTCGTTGGCGGCCCGGCAATAGGAACAGGCATAGCTGCCGTATTCCACGAGTGTGATGGCGGCATCGGCCGGTCCTAGAATATGATCTCGGCTGTTGTCGATGGGAGGATCGATTTGTCCCCTGCGCATGGATTGTGACATCGGTACCTTGATCTGTGCTGATGTTGGGATTGTTCCGGTTCAGATCGTTTGTCTACTGTTACGGTGCGTCTCTCTGATGGCCGGATTTACACGCCGAAGCGCCCGGCCTGATAATCGGCATAGGCCTCTTCGATCTGTTGCTCAGTATTCATGACGAACGGCCCGCGTGCAACCACCGATTCATGCAACGGTTCCCCCGCAAACAGGAGCGCGCGCAAAGAGGTTATGGCGGTCATGCTCACCGACGTGTGCATGCCGGAGGCTGTCCGCTCAAGCCAGAGCGTGTGATCGCGGCCGGCGACAACGCTATCACGCCCAAAACGTCCCTCACCGTCGATGACGTAGATGAAGCCGTTGTATGAGCCCGGCAACTCTTGGGTCATCGTGACGCCTGCGTTAAGACGCACCTCGACCATGGTGACAGGAACATGATTGAGCGCCGGACCTCGAATACCCGCTGAATCCCCGGAGAATACCCGCACTTCCGCACCAGGCTCTTTGCGGATCGGCATCTGGGCTCCCCGAAGATCCTGATATCGAGAGGGCGTTAATTTGTCGGCCGCCGAGAGGTTCAGCCACAGTTGCAAGACATGCACGGATTTATCGTCAACGGGATCTTCCAGATGTTCGACTCCGCCGCCGGCGGTCATCCACTGGGCATCACCCGCCGTCAGAACACCCTGCCCACCGCGGCTGTCCTGATGTCTGAGCGAACCTTCGAGGATATAGGTGATCGTCTCGATGCCACGGTGTGGATGGGGTCCGAATGCGCCTTTCTTGAATCGATCGTTCATCATGGATAAAAATGGATCGCGTGCAGCCCAGTTGCCGGGTGGAATGGCGGCTCCCGCCTGACGGATCGGATCGTCATGCATCGGAACGAGATCCATCACCTCGGCAATGCCGCGTGCTCGTAATGATCGAGGATCGTGCTTCATGGCGTCATCTCCCTTCGAATGGCGACGTCTCTCAGCATCGTTTCCTGACGGCCTTGCGGGAGGCACTTGCCTCTCCGCAGAGATGCTCGGAATACCGACACGATGAACAAACACATCATGGCACAACCTCAGTCGCTGCGTAAGCCTCCCGCCAAGGAGATAATTTCAATGGAGCACGATCAGCCTCAAAGTGGCTCGAGACATCACGAGTGATCGGTCTTCCCGCGCGTTTTGATTTGGCTTGCCCTGTCGGATATGGCTCAGCGAGCATTCGTTCGACACACGGATCATGCACGCGGCTCATTCCAACTACAAGGCACGTCCACTGCGTCTATACACAGAATCAACCTCCCACGGTTGTCATGCGCGCTTCATGACGCTGTTCCTATCCAGTTTGCTCCGGTGCTATAGTCGGACCGAGGCTATGACGGTGTGACTGATCGCGCAGTCTCACCTCCGTCGGTTTTCCTGACGATGCAAAAAGGAGCATGTCGCATGCATGATCGTATCAACATATCGTGGCGGCGCTTCGTGTTGCCGTGCATGGCAATCGTATTCGTGGTGGGGCTTGGCCTCCCGATGCCCAATGACGCATCGGCTGACGATCCGGCCATTTCTGAAGCGACGTTCGGCTGTATCCTCGATTGGCCAAAAGTCAGGAATACGCGCTTCAAACATGCCGATCCTCAGAAGCTGAAGGAAGCCATGACGATCTTCCGAGAGAGTGTGCCCGACAAAAAGTACCCCGTCGGCACCATTCTCCAATTAGTCCCCTTCGAAGCCATGGTCAAACATCCGCATGAGAAGTTTCCAAAGACCAACGGCTGGGAGTTCTTCTTTTTGGAAGTGTCCAAGGAGGGAACCATCATCAAGGATCGGGGCGACAACGTCGTGAACGGGTCGCAAGGCGTCGAGTGTTTAAGCTGCCATCAGCCCGCCGCGAAGTACGACTTTGTCTGTGAAAAGGGGCACGGATGCGCGCCGATCCCGTTCGATGATCAAAAGATCGCGGAGATTCAGAAGAGCGACGCTCGCTGCACCAAGAAGTAGCGAAGGAGTGCACCTATGAATCAGACAGGCAAAACCAATCGACAGGTCGTGTTGGCTCAGCGTCCCACGGGTTTTCCGGATGCGCGGACATTTGCGATGAAGAAGACGGAGATTCCTTCCGCCGGACCGGGAGAGCTATTATTGCGCACGGAATATCTGTCTCTCGACCCCTATCTGCGCTTGCTGATGGACGAGGGCAACAAATTCGGGTTTCTCTTACCGTTGGGCGAGCCGATCATCGGCACGACCGTGTCTCGCGTCGTGGTCTCGAAGAAAGATGGATTTCAGGAAGGTGATTTCGTATTGGGTCAGACAAGCTGGCAAGACTATGCCGTGAGCAAGGGAGACGGGATGACGAATATGGGTGCTCGCCCCGAAAAGCCGTCCTGGGCATTAGGCGTGTTGGGAATGCCAGGACTCACGGCTTATGGAGGACTGTTGCAGATCGGTAAGCCGAAGCCTGGCGAGACGGTCGTCACACCGGCTGCGACGGGTGGGGTTGGGGCTGTGGTCGGTCAGATTGCCAAAATTAAAGGTGCCCGTGCGGTGGGAATCGCCAGCGGCGCGGAAAAGTGCCGGGTGGCGGTTGACGAGCTGGGATTCGATGCCTGTGTCGATCGCCTGACGCAAGATTTTGCGCAACGGTTGGCCGCAGTCTGTCCGAAAGGAGTCGATATCTATTTCGAAATGGCCGGCGGCAAGGTGTTGAAAGCAATTCTGCCGCTGCTCAATAGTTATGCCCGCATCCCCTTATGCGGGGCCGCGTCGCAATACAATGCCACCGAGCAACCGACAGGGCCCGATACGGCCGACGAAATGATGCGGTTGTTCCAGGCGAAGCAGGTACAGATTGAAGGGTTTCTCGTGTTGGAGAAATATGCCGGACTGTATCAAGAGTTCGCCCGTAATATGACGGAATGGATCAAGCAGGGGAAAATCGCTTATCGAGAGCATCTAGCCCCTAGATTGGAAGATGCCCCCGACGCCTTTATCGGAATGTTGAAGGGAACGAACATCGGGAAAACCGTTGTGCGGGTGAATGAATCCGTCGGCGGGTGACTGGAAAGAATCCGGCGTCCGGCACGATTTTCTCGCATACCCAGGGATGGGGCCCTGTTCAGGGTTGCAACACAAGATGAGCTGACGTGTTTCCCCCTGCGAAGCCATGGTCACGCGTCCGCACGAGAAGTTTCCCGAGGAGACGGATCTTAGCTCGGGCGGGTTATCCCAAGCTTCTGCATCCTTGATTGAAGCGTCGTTCTCTTCAACCCCAAGCGCATCGCTGCGCCACTCGGACCGCCGATGATCCACTTTGTTTCGTGCAGCGCGCGCATGATTTGCTCTCGTTCGGCCTCTTCAAGCGTTTGAACGGACGCGATGGCCGGGCGGTTTCCTCTCACGAGTTCACTGAGAGGCACCTGTAGGTTCGTGCCTTGCGTCAGAATCACGGAACGCTCCACTAAATTCTCCAATTCTCGAACGTTTCCCGGCCACGCATACCGTGAAAGTGCCTCAAGGGTCTCGGTCGGGACCGTTTGAATATTCTTCTTCATTCGAACGGCGTAATGTTGCGTAAAATACCGCACAAGGATCGGAATGTCCTCGGGGCGTTCGCGGAGCGGCGGAGCGATAATCGGAAACACATTCAGTCGATAATACAAATCGCTTCGAAACTGCTTGTCCTCCACCCACCGGTTGAGATCTCGATTCGTGGCCGCGATCAAACGCACGTTGACTCGAATGGTCTTCGTGCCTCCCAGGCGCTCAAATTCCTGCTCCTGCAACACACGAAGCAATTTGGATTGCAGTTCGAGCGGGATTTCTCCCACTTCGTCCAAAAAGATGGTGCCCTTATCGGCCAGTTCGAAGCGGCCGGATTTTTGAGAAATGGCGCCCGTGAATGCCCCTCGCTCATGCCCGAACAACTCGCTTTCCAACAACCCGGTGGGGATGGCGGCACAGTTCAGTTTGACGAACGTGTGCTCGCTGCGACCGCTGAGTCGATGAATGGCGCGGGCGATGAGTTCCTTCCCTGTGCCTGTTTCTCCTTGAATCAGGACTGTCGAATCAGTCGGCGCCACGACTTCAACCTGCTTGAGCACCTGCTTGAGCGGCATACTGTCGCCGATAATGTCCTCGAACCCATGTTCGATGCGAAGCTCTTCTTCGAGGTACAATTTTTCCTTGGCTAACTTGTCCTTCAATTCGCCGATTTGCTGAAACGCGAGGGCGTTTTCGACCGCCACGGCCACCAACGTGGCGACCTGTTCGAGAAACTCAAGATCCGTATCGTGATAGGCCTCCTTCTCCAAGCTCAAAAACCCCATTGCGCCCAACCGCCCTCTCGCCGTGGTCAACGGAACAAAACAAAAGGACTGCGTGCTGTCCTCCTTCATCGAGCGGATGACGTTCGGCCACCGCGCTTCCTCAGATAGATTTTCCACGATGAGCGGTTCCTGGCGTTGCCACACCAACCCGGACGGACAGGCATCAATAGCCAGTTCATGGCCACCGATAAGGTCGGCCGGCACATTGGCCTGAATGGCCCGCAAATGCATTACCTTCTTGATGGGATCATAGAGCGACAGATCGACATAGTTCACCTGCACAACCCGGGGAAGACGGTGCGCCAGCTCATGAAACAATGCATCAAGATCTCGATGCGCGGAGATCGCCTGCGCCACTTCGAGCAACGCTTGATACCGCTCTGCAAGGGTCTCACACGGAGACAGCGACTGGTTATCCATAGATCCCAGTATGGGGCATGAAGAGACGACGGCTCAAGAGGCCGCACCACTCAGAGAACCGTCCGGATTCTACGCTGTGCATCAGAGCGTCTGATGCGTGCCGTCACAAAACGGCGGCGTCTTGGTGTGCTTACATTGACAGAGCGCCACTTCTTTCTTCTGATCCACCGTAAACTCAACAGGCTCGAACCCCGTGCCTTGATGCGACCCGTCACAGAACGGCTGATCTCGTGAACGCCCGCAGGAGCACCAATAATAGGTCCCCGGATCCAATGACAGGACCGACGGCTCTTTCGCGGCAATACGCGGCTGTCCCATGATCGTTCCTCCCTTTGAAACGGTTCAAGCTGGGTTGTGCGGCTCAGTATAGCGTTTCATCACAAACTTCGCACGCACTCTTGTAGGGATTCCTTTGAATACCTCGCCTCCTCGACTCTCCTCAGACCATGACTGCGCCTCGACACCCTGATGGATTCATGAAGCAGCAGTATTATTGCTCCGGTTTGTGGTATTTATTTTACGCCGACGTGGACTCGATGCATCCGACATCTGAAGCAAGTGTGCTTAATGAGGGGTAACCGTGCAACCTAACTCCATCTTCTTTGAAGATCTTGCCATCGTATTCCTTGCCGCCGTTGCGGGCGGCATTCTCGCCCAGGTGGCCAGACAGCCGCTCATCCTCGGCTACGTCCTGGGCGGCATCGCGATTGGTCCTTTTACCCCAGGACTAACGATTTCAGAACCTCATGCCTTCGAGTTATTCGCAGACATCGGTGTCATTCTCTTGATGTTTTCAATCGGGCTCGAGTTTTCCGTCAAAGAGCTCGCGCGTGTCAAATGGGTTGCCCTCGCGGGCGGCGTGCTTGGCAGTCTTCTGTCTATCGGATTAGCCGTCGCGGTGGGACGCCTGATCGGGTGGCCGACCATACAAAGCATCGTCATCGGGGCGGTCACGTCGATTGCGAGCACCATGGTCCTTGTCCGCCTCCTTGTCGATCGGGGAGAACTTCGGTCAGTCCATGGACGAGTGATGATCGGCATCGTCCTCGTCGAAGATGTCGCTGTTGTCGCGATGACCGTACTCATGCCGGTCCTCGGCGAGATTGATTCCGAACGACTGCTGTTGATCGGTCAGGCCTTAGCAAAGGCCGTGCTCATTTTAGTACCCCTGGGCTACCTGGGTGCCAAGGTTATTCCGCACATCCTGACACACGTCGCCAGAACCCAGAATCAAGAACTCTTCCTCCTCGTCACGCTCGCCATCAGCCTGGGGACCGCTGCGGTTACCCAAACGGTCGGCTTGTCCCTCGCGTTGGGAGCCTTCTTGGCCGGCCTGATCATCAGCGCATCGGAGTATGCGCATGAAACCTTGGCTCGGTTGCTCTCGCTCCGTGACGCGTTTGTCGCGCTCTTCTTCGTCACCATCGGGATTCTGATCGACCCGCATGTCATCATCGATAACCTTGCTCTCCTTGCTGCGATGATCGGCTTGATTGTGATCGGGAAATTTGTGACACGGACAGCCGTTGTACGATTGTTCGGATACCCATGGGTGACGGCCATTCTCGTGGGGACCGGACTCACACAAATCGGAGAATTTTCGTTTGTCTTAATCCAGACAGCCCGATCAGCTGGCCATGTCGGCAGTGAGGTGTACAACGCAACACTCGCCGCCTCTCTCATCACCATTCTGATTAATGCGGTCCTGGTTCGTGCTGTGCCGAGCTGGATCAGTCGGAGACCTTTGGTTCGTGCTCAACTCGACACCTCACCCTGGCCCTCGGAAGGTGAATCGTTGCATCAGCACGTCGTCTTATGTGGATTCGGACGAGTGGGGAGCTCGCTCGGGAAAGCGTTGGAAGCTTTTAATCTTCCGTATGTCGTCATCGACCGTAATCCGGACACTATTCGCCGACTACAGGGTCGAGGCACGCCCTGCCTCTATGGCGACGCGTCGCACCGCGAGTTACTGATGACGGCTGGAGCAGTAGACGCGTCCTTGATCATTGTCGCCTTGCCTGAAATTGAATCCGCGACTCTCGCCGTAGGTCGCATTCGTGATCTGAATCGCAACGTTCCGATCTTGGCCCGTGCGCATGGGTCGGCGGAAGCGGAACGACTCGGCGCCCTTGGAGTGACGGAAGTCATCCAGCCTGACGTCGAGACATCGGCGACTCTCATCCGACATGCCTTGACCTGGTTTGGGATACCGAAGGACCGCATTCTGGACTACGTGGAACAGTACCGCCTGTCAAAGGGAACGAAACAAGCCCAGTAAGAACCGTGCCGCCTACGTTCGGGGAACGAGTCGGCAACACCGTCGATGATCACACTCCGGCAGGATCTATAACCGCAACGCTTTGATCGGAGACAGAACCGCCTCCGGACTATTCTTCCATGTCGACTCATCCGCATCCACGTAGAGTTCCACTTCGTTCCCATCGGGATCTCTGAGATACAGGCTCTGACTGACGGTATGATCGCTCATGCCGTCTATCGAAATCCCGGCTTGCTCCAACTCGCGTTTCGCCTGACGCAGCTCATCGAGACTGTCTCCGACTTTGATCCCGATATGATAGAGCCCGCGACGGCGCCCTGACGGCGGACCAGGCGCATCGCCCACTTGAATCAACAACAACTCGTGATGGGTTCGCCCGGAAGTCAGGGCAGCGGCTGCCCCGTTGAAGGCCGCACCCACTTCCTTGAATCCTAAGAGATCTCGATAGAACCCGAGCGACCGCGCCAGATCTTTCACATAGAACACCACATGCCCGAGATAATGCGCTTTCATATCACTTCCCCCCCACTCATCCGAACTCCCGACTCAAACATCCTACCGGGCTGATCACACATACAGACCTCGCCGATCTGATGCGATGCCCTCAGATCCCAAGACTGGAAAGATCGAGGTGTTTTCCGCGAATAGGAGGGCACCAATAATAACTGCCGGTCAACGGTCTGGAGAATGTAAAGAGCGCGTCCACAATCCCGTCATCGAGCCCGACCATCCGGCGCAACACACGTTCGAATCGATCCAGCGACTCCACGTAGGCGATGAACTCCAAGCCCTGTCGATGCGCGGCCGCCCATGGCATGGAGCGGCGCACCATAAAAGCCGGCGGATCATAACTTTCCTGTGCGCTCCGCTTTACATGGGCGGAATCCGGCGCGTCGTCGATCTCGTCATTCGTATCGGCACGTCGCCCCATGACGGCATCACGCCGATCCGACGCGAACGAGCGAAAGCGAGTCAAGTCATGTTCCCACCGTTGAACGGCGACAAAACTCGATCCCATCAACGGACGTCCGGCGGGAACGAGGGCCGCCTCATACGCGACGTCACCGCGAGGATTCTCCGTACCGTCTTCATATCCAGTCAGATCCCGGCCACCACCATAGACAAACGTATCCAGCGCGTCATCAAGAACGAACGCCTCATCGAGTATGGCTCGGATCCGCTCAGTGCGGTCAAACAGTGTGCCACGCTCCTGTCCTCGCAGGAAACACCAGAGTCCCTGCTGAGTAGAGGGAATGCCGCACCCACCTCCCGCAAGACTCGGAAACACCCGCAGGCCATCCACGGTTCGGCCAAGCATGCGGACTACCGGCTCACCAATGCCGATGACACCCCAATCGAGTAGAAACTCCTCTCGCAATTGCTTCAGTGCAGAACGAGGATCGGCATCCGGCACGGCTCGAAACGTCAACGATCGCCCGACCGGCGGCGGGGCGGCAAGGATACCGGGTTGAGCATGGTCACTCGTCATATATGAACCCCTTCTAGAAATGTGCTCGGCACCTTATTGAATCTCTGCCGACACACGGCATGAGCATGCATGGTTGCTGAAACCGAACCTCCTGACCGTTTAGGCAAATGAATCGGCTGCTTCCATGATCAAGGCTGCGACCTCGCGCGGACGCGACGCCAACGACGCGTGACCGGCGTCCAATGTTACGGTTTTTTTCGGCGTGATACGCTCGGCCATCCAGACTTGGGTCTCCGGCGGAATCATGCGATCCTGCTTGGAGACTTGGTACCAGCTTGGCTTGCTTTTCCATGCCGGCGCACCCGATCGGTCCTCGAAGCAACGACCTGCGATCGGTTTTTGCGAGACCGCCATCACCAACGCCTCCTGCGCATCGAGATCTTGCCCGAAGCTTTTCCGAAACGTTTCTTGAGCGATCCATAAGAATCCGTCTTTGTCGGGTCGAATGCTGCTCGCCCCGGACGGCGGTTCACGCCTGGCGAAAATACTTCCCAGGCTGTCGCCTTCATCAGGTGCAAACGCAGCGACGTACACAAGCCCGACAACATTCTTCACGTGGCCGGCACCCGTAATCACCGCGCCACCGTAGGAATGCCCTACCAACAGGGTGGGACCGTCTTGCGCTGCCGCAAGCTTGCTCGTGCGGTCGACATCCTCGTCCAGCGAGGTCAACGGATTCTGAACCGCTACAACGTGAAAACCTCGATCATGCAACGGTGGAATGATATGACGCCAATGGGACCCGTCGCCCCAGGCTCCATGCACCAAGACGATATTGAGTTTCGTCGCCATCACTTGTTCCTCTCTGAGCTGAGCTCACCAGTGCACGATGCGGGTCGGTCACCGACAGACCCTGATCAGGGGCCTTGCGCCCATATTCAGCGGCAAGTCACAACGAGGACACTCACGCTCATGTCAGGATTTCTGTTGCAGCGCGGCAATCAATAAATCAGCCACGGCGCCCCCGGATGCCGGATTCTGACCGGTGACGAGCCGATTGTCTTCAACGGCAAAGGGCGCCCAGGCGGCATCGGCTTTCCGATATTTCGCCCCCCGCGAGACCAACTCCGTTTCCGTGAGGAAGGGCACGAACTTGTCCAACTCGGCAAGTTTCTCTTCCTCATTGGAAAAGCCCGTGACGGTTTTATCCTTGATGAGCAACGTGCCGTTTGAAAGCGTGATGTTCAGCAAACCGGCTGCGCCGTGACACACGGACGACACATACCCGCCGTTTTCATAAATTTTCCGGCTGATCGTCTGCAGCGCCTTATTATCGGGGAAATCCCAGATCACCCCGTGGCCTCCGGCGAAGTAGATCGCCACATAGTCGTTGGGGTTGATCTCGCCCGGCTTAAGCGTCGCCCCAAGACGGTTCATGAATTCCTTTTTGTGATACCACTCCCAATCGCCGGAATCAGCCATCGCCAGGCTATGCGGATCGATCGGCGTGTACCCGCCTTGCGGACTGACATAGTCGACATGATACCCAGCCGCTTCGACTTTCTTCACGAAGTGGACCGCTTCTCCGAGCCACAAGCCGGTCGCCCGATTCAAGTTGGGATACTTTTCCACGCTGGTCAGCACGACAAGTATTTTTTTACTCATAGCAACATCCTTCGAGTTCTCGGCATGACACTCATGAGCAGTGCCGATCACAATCGTTTTTCCTCCAGATCATACACATCGAACCACACATAGACCGGACGGCGACTCGGCACGAATTTCGGAATGTATTCCTCCAGATATTGCTGTGCCTGGATATTCATGTCGCTGAGTCTCA
Source organism: uncultured Nitrospira sp. (assembly GCA_964430555.1). Taxonomy (GTDB): domain Bacteria; phylum Nitrospirota; class Nitrospiria; order Nitrospirales; family Nitrospiraceae; genus Nitrospira_D. The sequence goes on from CAYSFU010000007.1 coordinate 56,043, forward strand.
TATCGCGAAGCCGATTGTTCCACTTCAGCACATCATTCATGTCTTTGACCTTCGAGTGTTCGGTAATCCATCGCGCGAGATCGTCGTCCGTCGCTCCCGTTGCGACAACGTCCTTGAATTGCTCCGGTGTAATGCCGGAAAAGGCGAACCATTGAGCGGCTAAAGAACAGGGCCAATAGCTGTACTCCCCGTTCATGCCCAACAAGGAGGCACGACACTTGTCCGCGCATCGCGCGGCGATGACATAGCCACCCAACTTTTCCCGTGGGCTGCGAGGGTATCCCGTCCGGAGATCCTGGGCCAACGTTCTGACTTTCTCGATATCAACACTCATGATGATGGTCCTCCCTGTGGCATAGGTCGTGGTCCGAGCAATGTCTTGACCTGGGCGTGCGCCAATCCCACGTCAGGCGCCCGTTGCAACGCATCGTAGTAATGCCGGGCAAATCCTTCGCCCGTCTCTGACGGAGTCAGCAGGCTCCGGACCGAGGCGAGCAAGGCTGCGATCTCGTCGGCCGAGGTCGCCGGGTCCGATTCGGCGAGTTCATCGAGCCTGGCCATTGCAGTCGACAGCGGCCGCAACCAGGCAAACCAGGAATCGCCTAAAATCAATTGCAGAAATGCGCCATTGGACTCGATGCGGCCATGAACGCGTTCATACGACAGCCGTTCGGCGTCCAGCAGGGCTTTATGCAAGCGAAGCAGTGCCTGAGAAAGCTGATTGAGCTGGGCGTTCATGTTTTTTCCTGCTCCTTAGGTTTTCGAATCCAGAGCTCGATCGAGATTGAACGCGGCACTGATCAACGCCAAGTGGGTGAAGGCTTGAGGAAAGTTCCCAAGCGCTTCCCCGCTGGCGCCGATCTCTTCCGCATAGAGCCCCACGTGATTAGCGTACCCCAACATGCGCTCGAACAACAGACGCGCCTCTTCAAGCTTGGCTCGATCGACGCGCCCGGTTCTCGCCAACGCTTCCACCAACCAGAACGTACACATATTGAAGGTGCCCTCTTTCCCGTGAAGCCCGTCTTCCCCGGCCTCGCTGTCGTACCGGTAGACCAGCCCGTCGGATACTAACCCACCGTGCTTGGGGGAACGATTCATCGCCACCATCGTGTCGAGCATCCTGGGGTCGTTGGGCGAAAGGAAAAACACGAGCGGCATGATCAAATTCGACGCATCCAGCAAGTCGCTGTCGTAATGCTGCACGAACGCCCGACGCTCGGCATTCCACCCTCGCTGCATGATTTCTTCATAAATCTGATCGCGGACTCGCAACCATCGCGCGCGATCGGCCGGAAACGAACGTTTCTCTGCCAAACGAAGGCCTCGATCCATCGCCACCCAACACATCAATTTGGAGTAGACGAATTGCCGTCGCCCTCCTCGCGTCTCCCAAATCCCTTCATCCGGCTGCTGCCAGTTATCACAGAGCCAATCCAGCCGATGTCTGATCATCGTCCAGGTGTCGTGCCCGATCGGCATCACATGCTTGTTGTACAAATACACCGCATCGAGCAGTTCGCCGTAGATATCCAACTGCAATTGATCGTACGCGCCGTTGCCGATTCGCACGGGTTTGGCGCCGCGATATCCGTCGAGATGATCCAACGTCTGTTCCGTCAACTTGTGACGCCCGTCGATTCCGTACACGATCTGCAAGGAACCATCCGCTTCGACTTCTTTGGCGCGAGCCGACAACCACTTCAGGAAGTGATCCGCCTCCTCGGTAAACCCGATCTTCAACAACCCATAGACGGTGAAAGCGGCGTCGCGTATCCAGGTATACCGATAATCCCAATTGCGAATGCCGCCCGGGGTTTCCGGCAAACTACAGGTCGGCGAAGCCACGATGGCGCCGGTCGGTTCGAACGTCAGAAGCTTCAGGCACAGAGCCGAGCGGTGGACCATTTCCCGCCATCGTCCGGTATACGTACATCGCGAGAGCCAGCGACGCCAATAGTTCACCGTATGCTCGAACAACTCGGTCACTTCGCCCGACAAGGGCTGAGGACCACATCCCTCTCCTGATCCGATCGGGCGAAGAACGAACGCAACTGCCTGCTCCTCTTCCAAGGTAAACACCGCTGACACTCCGCGATCGTCCATCGTCAGGGGGATATCGGCTGCCAGTCCAAGACTCAATTCAGGGGAGTGGAAACTTGCGCCTTGCTCGGTCACGACGGTCCGATGTGGTGTCCGAGCATAATTGAAGGCGGGATGACAACGAACCCGAAACTCCATACTCCCCTGTGTGACCCGCACCCGCCTGATCAGCAAATACTGCCATGGAGACTCCGGCGGCAAACCAACAGGCATAAAATCCTGAATCTCGGCAACACCGCTCTTCGCGTAGAAGCGTGTCACAAGGACGTTGGTGTCCGGCCAGTAGAATTGTTTCGATGAACTTCCAGTCTCAACAGCCGCGATATCAAACCGTCCCCCTTTCTCATCGTCGAGAATGGCGGCAAAGATGCTGGGGGAATCGAAATGCGGAAGACAGAGCCAGTCGATCGACCCATGCATGCCCACCAATGCCGCCGTGCGCATGTTGCCGATGAGTCCGTAGTTCTGGATAGGTTGATAGGCCATCGTGTGTGTCACCCGGATGTGCACAATGACGATCGACCGACTGATCGTCGGTTATGAACCCACGCTCACTGTAGCGAGTTCGAGTCTGACGTGGCGGCAAGACCGCTTCTGTTCACGATCATAGACACATTCCCCCTCAGCTTCAACCGCCTTCGCCTGCATCGAACGCCAAGGCCAGATCGACGCATCATCGACATCCGGGCAAGTCGTACAATCTTCGGCTCACCAGGGGATACGCCGCTCCCCCAAGCCGAGGCGAAGCGCCTCAATATCCAGTTCCTGCTCCAAGCGGTGCAGCACTTCATCGCTGATCGTGCCTTCATCGCGAAGCCGAATCAAGGCGGACCGTTCGGCAACCAGCGCCGCTTCTTGCAGTCGAAGCAACGCCTCATTGGTCTCTTGAATCGTCCCAGGGGAAACCGCACCGTTCGACGAAACATCATCCAGCCGCTTGCCATAATGGCCTTGCAACTGCTCGACATGATCCGGCTTCGGCCATGCCTCCTCTTTGAGTGCATTGAGCCGCGACAAGGCCGCTCCGGCTGCATGCCGACGTGCATGGATCTCTTCCTGTTCCCAGGCGGAGCCCTCCGTCGCACCGAGTCTTCGGATGAGCGGCGTCAAGGTCAACCCTTGCACCACCAGAGTGGATAGAATCACGGAAAAGCTGAGGAGAATGATCTCGGTGCGAAAGGGAAAGGGCGCTCCCGAGTTGATCGACATCGGTAAGGCCATCGCGCCCGCGAGGGTAACGATTCCCCGCATGCCGATCCATGACACCAGGAAAATATGGGGCCAGGGCGGCATCGGATCCCGCTTCCGGAGAGAGGCGCTGAAGACACGGGGAAGCATCGCCGCCAACGGCACCCAGCCAAGCCGCACCACAATGACCGTCACGCTGATCAGCAGGCCGCCGAGCATGACCGACCCCAATCGCTCCGTAGGAATATCCGCTCGCAACGCAGCCAGCTGGAGGCCGATCAGAATAAAAATGACTCCGTTGAGCAGAAAGATGAGCAAATCCCAGACGGCTCGCCCTTGAATCCTTGTCGCCGGAGACACGATCCGGCTGACATGTTGCCGAAGATAAAGGCCCCAGACCACGCAGGCCAACACGGAGGATGCGTGGATGGATTCTCCGATCACCCATGAGACATAGGGACCCAACAGCGTCACGGCAATTTCCGTAAAGCTGTCTTCGACAACATAGAGCGCCCAGCGTGTCACGATCCCGACCAGAAACCCGACGGCAATGCCGGCCACGGCCGCATACAGAAAATGCAACAGCGTGTCTCCCCACACGAAGGCCCCGCTGACAGTCGCCGCCACGGCCGTCCGATAGAGCACCAACGCCGTCGCGTCATTCACCAAACTTTCCCCTTCTAGGATGGTCACGACGCGATGCGGCATATTCAGCCGCTTCCCGATGGCCGTGGCGGACACGGCATCCGGAGGAGAGATGATCGCGCCAAGCGCGACGGCTTCGGCCCATCCGAACCCCAACAGCGCATGAGCCGCCACAGCCACCGCCGCCGTCGTCGCCAAGACCAGTCCCACGGCCAGGAGTGAAATCGGGCGGATATTGGCGCGAAACTCCCGAAGGGAGGTGAAGTAGGCAGCTGCTGCCAAGATCGGCGGTAAAAACACCAAAAACACCAAATCCGGGTTCAACATGACCGTCGGGACACCAGGCACGACAGCCAAGATAAGCCCACCGATGACGAGCAAGATCGGATAGGGGATGAGGATCCATCTCGCGAGCGTCGTCAAAGCCAGCACGACGGCGAGCAGGAGAATAATAATTTCAAGCTGATGGAGGTTGTCCATTCAAACTATTCAGCCAATCCGATCTGTTTCATGAACGCGGCATTGTCCCAGAACAACCATTCCTCCGTCATGGTGGTCCCGACCCATCGGCCGATCGTGACCATACTCAATTTGAACGTTTTGCCGGTCGGCGCAATCGTCTTGCCATGTCCGATCGGCATCGGTGCCGTGAAGGTCCCTTCCATCACCCCCATGACCGACGTCCACTCGCCCGACGCGATCTTGATCGGATGCTCTTTGATCCGGGTATCGGGTGCGAACACAAACATCGCCTTGAGATCGTCGATGTGTGGATCGATCCCCTTCGTCGTTCGCCCATCGGGCCAATGGACGATGATATCCTTGTCGTGGCTGCGCCCGAGTTGATCCCATTTCTGTCCGCTATAAACATTGAAATCCAGATCATCGAAGTTGTCGAGATGCGCCTGCTCCATCGTATGGCGAACGGCTTCGCTTTCCTTCACTCCCTGGTAACCGACACACCCGGTCCCCATCCCGACCATGATGACCGCACAGAGACCCACCGGTAGAGCTGTAGTCACGGCAATATCCTCCGTAGAGAGTTCCTCATATCCTGCACCGATCGATCTGCCTCACATCCATTCTCAGGACTTGGCCCGGCCTCGCTGCACCATGCACGTTGCCCGCTCGTCTTGCCACATGTCGTCCCACAAGCGAAACCCACCGATAAACGCATGACCGTTGTCCCCTAGCCTGGCCCATTTCGGCAGCGTCGTGAGTTTTTTGGCATTCCCACCGCCGAGCACGACATCGTCGACTTGGAGCGCATCACGCAGCGTCGTCATCACATCGAGCACATAGCGGCGCCACTTTTTTTTGCCGTATTGCTTGAGCCCACGCAGGCCGACAAAATCCTCGTAGGTGCGACCCTTTCGATAGCGGAGATGGGCCAATTCCATCGGAACCAACAGACCGTCGGTAATCAATGCGGAACCGAGCCCTGTGCCGAGGCCTAAAAACAGCATCCGACCGCCGTCGTAGCCGCCGAGCGCCTGCATCGCCGCGTCATTGATCATCTTGACCGGGGCGTCGAACATCTTCTGAAAATCAGCTTTCACCCATCCACCACCGAGATTTTTTGGCTCGGCAAGGGGACGACCATTCCGCACCGGCCCGGGGTACCCGATCGAGATTCCGTCGTAGCGGCGCCCGTCGACGGCACGTTTCACTTCGTGAACCATTTGTTGCGCCGTCATCGTCGGACCAGAGGGAATCTTTCGAGGCTCCGACTCGCCTGTTCCCAACACTTTCACATTGGTCCCGCCGACGTCGATGACAAGCAGGTTGAGCGGGCGCCGAGGTCGCTTATCACGTCTTGTTCGACGTTGAGGCCGAACTGTTTTGCTGGATCGTTGCGCGACTGAATTAGACATCCGTATCCCTCCTGTTGAGACTTTTTTGCGATTGCAGTCATACCAGGCTACGGCTCGTTGATGAGATCTGTTGCACACGAACAATTCGATGCCCTGTCATTCACTGTACAGAACCACACGGTACGACGGCAACACCGCTCGCATCTTCGCATGTTAGAGCCTCCCGATTATGCCCTCTGCACCACCTCGTCCCGTATCAGACTGAGGACTCGGCAAGAAAGTGCGAAACAACCGGAGGGACGGTCCCCACATGAAATGCGCGAGCGCGCTGTTCGACTTCTCGATCCGTATTCGTCACCCGTTCATGCTGACGCAAATGCTCAATCCACGACTCCACGACAAAGCTCTCAACATACCGGCGTGGATTTCCGGAATCATGGAGAAGCGCCCACTGAACCGCACCATCCCGACGACGTATATCTTCCATCTCTCGCATCACATGAATAAAATCTACCCGCGTACCGGAGTCGATTTGGTATTCGATCATCACAAACACCGGCCCCTGTGCCTGAGGCGCTTCATCCGTGATGACCGGTGAAGGCCAATGCATTGAGGGGGTGAGGTCAAGATGTTCAACGACTTTTAGGCTATACGCCCTCGTGACAAAGAGCCCCACACCTAATCCCACTGCCGCAAGTTGAAGCGCCATCGGGACGCCTCCCCATGACGCGATCACACCCCACATCACACTACTTCCTGCCATCCCTCCAAAAAACACTAACAGATAGACGGCAAGTGCACGACCACGAATCCACGCGGGCACCACGGCTTGGGCACCGGCATTAAAACTGGACAGTAGGACCAGCCAAGCCGCGCCGCCACACACCAAGACAAGCCCAATGCCCACAACATGTCGCAGGAACGATAGCTGCAACAAGACAGCGGCAAATAAGACTGTGGCTCCGATGACCAATCGATCGCTCGACACCTTGGATCGGATCGTAGGAAGACACGTGGCTCCGAGCACTGCGCCGACGCCAAAGCAACCCAACAGCAGTCCGTATTCTCCGGGACCACGTTGCATTTCGAATCGCACAATCAGCGGCAACATAGCCCAGAAGGCGCTTCCACACACAATGAAGGCGGCAGTCCGGATGAGGACCGCGCGAAGAGGCGGGGCGTGCCGAATAAAGCGCACCCCGGCTTGCATGGCACCGAGAAATCGTTCCGCGGGTAAGACGCTCGCACGTGGAACCGGCTTCCAGTAAAACAGCACCGCCATCATCCCCATGAAGGTGAGGGCATTCATGAGAAAGGCCGCGCCTGACCCTGCCAGAGCCACCACCACCCCTCCGAGTGCGGGTCCAACCGCACGAGCGAGATTGATTCCGACACTGTTCAGGGCGATCGCGGCGCGAAGCTGGTTTCGAGGCACCACCTCGGGAGTGACGGCTTGGTAGGCGGGAGCATTCAAGGCGGCTCCAAGCCCTATCGAAAACGTCAAGAGAAGGAGCACGATAGGAGTGGTGATCCCGCTGATGGTCAACGCGCCAAGAGCCGTTGCGCTTCCCAACATCCACAGCTGAGAAAACAACAGGAGTCGCCGACGATCCATCACATCAGCGAGTGCGCCGGACGGCAATGCCAACAAAAAATACGGCAGGTTCATCGCCATTTGCGCCAGCGATATCATGATCGGAGTCGGCGCAAGCGACGTCATCAGCCACACCGTTCCGACTTCTTGAACCCAGGTTCCGATATTCGAAACCAGTGTGGCCAACCATAGGGCACGAAAGAGCGACTCCCGTAAAGGACTCCACGTCGACAGAGGCTGCTGCGTCGCACGCATACCGCGATGGTCCGCCATCTTTCAGAAGCGAAATGTGACCCAGGCTGCGGTGTAGTCAACTTGCTTGGCAAAGCCTGTGTCTCGAAGAAATTGTCCGGTAAAGAAGTGCGTATAATTCGTAATCAGCACCAGATGGCGAGTGATTTCCCAATACAACTCCACTTGCACCTCACTCCCAACATACATCGCCTTGCTGGTCTGTGCAGCCCGCAATATCGCACCCGCCGGATTGTACACCCCATCGTTCGAGCTCTGTCGCCAAAAAAAGTCGATTTTAGTCGTTGCTCGAATTTTCTCCGTCAGCTGGAAGTCAAGAGAGGGGTGAATGTTAATCAAATTCACAGGGCCGAGTAATCCGATCAGTCCGAAGTAGTGTCCTTTGGGAAACAGGGGATTAAACGACTCGGTATTGTGGTCCCCCTTCTGTCGATCACCACTCATCACGTCGACCTGGAAATGTGGACGTGGGCGTAAGGGGAGTGAGGAGAAGTGATACCCTCCATCCAGCGCAATCCTCCACGCCTGAATATCACCACTCCCAAATCGTCCCCACTGAAACGTCCCTTCAAGATCGTAGTCCCATGAGCCGATGCGATCAAAAACCCGTGCGCCGATCGTGTGCCGTGTTTCCCGACCGTTGAGATCATTGAATGCTGCGGTGTCGCGGTTTAATCCAAAGTAATAGAGATTGACCCCGCCCTTACTTGTCGCACCATATGATTTGACCCCATACAGACCCCAAAAATCCGTGGTCGGGTCGCTTACATCATCCATTACACCCGGCCGAGTCCGTACAGGCCGCACTGCGAATCCATCTACTCGCCACCCCTCTCCGGTGGCCATTACCCGAACGCCATCGAAGGTTTGGCGGTCATTCGGCGCGTCGCGTAGCGCGACAAGACGGGTTGCGCCGAAGGCCAATTCCTGACGCCCTGGTCTCACCGTGATCGTTGTGTTCGCCGGAAGATCGACGGCGAAATCAACAAATGCCTGATGAAGATCGAACTGGTTCTCATCGGTCGGGCGAGCGGGAGTGTGATTGTAATTGATCGATGCACTCTTGAATTCACTAAACACGCGCAGATTGCGTCCGAGATGCACATCACCGAAAAACATATAGCGCTGGAGAAAATACCCGCCATGATCTTGAGGGGGGCGGCCGAATGCGAAATTATTAAAATACTCATATCGTTCTCGAGCCTCTCCGCCTAACGAAAGAAACCACTCATCTTTCCCAAACAACCGAATATATTTGAGTGAATCAAAGGGGTCTGTGCGTTGAGCGGGATCCTGCAAGTACCGAAAATCCTCTTCGGCATGTTGTGACTTGTACGGAGCCGGCATGGGGAAGGCCGAGGCAGGGGGAGGCGGGCCGGCCACAATGGACGGGCTGTGCGCCGACACTTCACCGACCATCATCCCGGTGAGGAAAGTCGCAACGAGGCAGAGTGAGGGGAAAATGACTTTATGATCTTGCTGAAGCCGTGATTCAGATCGCTGAGATCTCACAGTGCGATGCCTGACAGTCATGGATCATTGTGACTCCTCTACTCGTTACATCACGAAACAGTCACAACCGCTCGGCCAAAGAGGCGCTTGGGTATTGGACGTAGAGCGGGCCTGTGACGAATACGGTCCGACAGAAACCGGCTCACCATGTTGTGTGTGATCTCGAGACTCCCAAGATTGAGAGACGGGCGACCACCCCGGACTGACCGGAGGTGGGGCCGGAGCCAATCGGCTGAACGCACCTGCTCCATACACGACCGTTCCTCCGGTCATTGTTAAGACAGATTCAAGTCGCTTGATTTGCTCCTCCGGAATCGAAAAGTAATCCGCGGAGAGCACCGCAAGGTCGGCTAGTTGACCAGGGACAAGTGCCCCCTTTGTCCCCTCTTCACGCGAGAACCAACTGCTCCCAACGGTATAGAGGCGAAGAGCTTCCATCCGACTCAACCTATTCTCTTCAGGATAGAGCGTCGTTCCACCAACCGTCTTCCCCGCAATCAGCCAATATAGCGACACAAAAGGATTGTGACTTGCCACACGAGTCGCATCGGTCCCGACACCGACCGGAATCCCCATCTCAAGCATCCGCTTGATCGGAGGACTTTGTGCGGTAGCCTGAGCCCCGTAGCGGTCGAGAAAATACTCGCCTTGGAACGCCATTCGATGCTGAATGGCGATGCCGCCTCCCAACGCCTGGACCCGCTCGAGATTCTTCGGAGTAATGGTTTCAGCATGATCAAAAAACCAGTGTAATCCTCCCAAAGGCACTTCACGGTTCACGGACTCGAACACGTTCAGGAATCGTGTGATGGATTCGTTATACGTGGCATGGAGTCGAAACGGCCACCGGTTCTGGGCCAACAGCGTCACGATCTCTGTCAGGTCTCGCTCCATCGTGGGAACGAGATCGGGCCGTGGTTCGAGAAAATCCTCGAAATCAGCCGCTGAGAATGCCAACATCTCCCCGGCTCCGTTCATCCGGTAATACGCATTGCCCTCACCGGGTTTTGCCATACGCACCCACTTCGCAAAATCTTCTCGCTCCTGTTTCGGCCGCTGTGTAAAGAGGTTGTAGGCGATGCGAAGTGTCAATTCATTTCGACGCGCCAGCTCACTGACGACCGCATAGTCATCGGGATAATTCTGGTACCCACCCCCGGCATCGATGGCACTGGTAACACCGAGCCGATTCAACTCCCGCATGAAATGCCGTGAGGAGTTCATCTGATCTTCATAGGGCAACTTCGGCCCCTTGGCGAGAGTGGCATAGAGGATTTGGGCGTTCGGTTTAGCAATAAGCAGTCCGGTTGGGTCCCCATTCTTATCCCGTTCGATGACTCCCCCGATGGGGTCCGGTGTATGTTTGGTATAGCCCACAGCCCGAAGCGCCGCTTGATTGAGCAACGCGCGATCATACAGATGCAGAACGAATACCGGCGTGTCAGGCGCTGCCTTGTTGAGCTCATCGAGCGTCGGCATCCGACGCTCAGCGAACTGAAACTCCGACCACCCACCGACGACGCGGACCCATTGCGGCGGAGGAGTACGCAGGGCCTGTTCGTGGAGTATGCGAAGCGCATCGGCCAGAGACGGCACGCCATCCCACCGCAACTCCATGTTGTAGTTCAATCCACCTCGAATAAGATGGAGATGGGAATCATTCAAGCCAGGGATCACGGTCCGTCCTTCCACATCCACAATGGTCGTACGTGAACCGCGATACCGCATGACTTCCTCAGTCGAGCCGGTCGCAAGGATATGACCCCCTCGGACAGCCAGGGCCGAGACCACCGAGCGTTGCGCATCTTGGGTGGCGATTCGGCCATTGATGAAGAGATAGTCTGCATCAGGCCGTCCCCCCACTTTCTCCGGTCCGACCAATCCACATCCTTCCATTGCATAGAGCAGCCCGGCACTCGCCCCAAGCTTCAGCAACGCACGTCGTGTTAGATGGGTTGTGTCAGACATTGCAGACTCTCCTCGTACGAGTATAAAACGTATATCCATCAATCGAGAAGGGAGGCCTAGTGCCCACTAGGCCTCCTCGCTCGGCCGTGCTACTTACTCAGCGCTCCTTCACCTGCATGATCTCCCAACATTGACTTCGCATAGCCGATTCCAAGGCCATACGCCCCGGCATGTTCCTTCGCAAGATCATTGACCGCCACATACGTTTCCTGACGAGCCCAATCCCGCTGATACTCCAGGACGACTTGCAGCCACGTCACAGGGATCGCGCCCGCCTGAATCATTCGCCGAATGGCCATCTCATGCGCCTCGGGACTCACACCTCCGGACGCATCCGTGACAATATAGACTTCATACCCATCGTCGATCGCACCTAACGCCGGCCCCATCAGGCAGACTTCCGTCCATAAGGACGCCATCACCAACTTCTTCCGGTCCATCTTCTTAACGGCATTGAGAAAGTTCTTATCCTCCCAGGAATTCATCGTAGTCCGATCAATGGGCTTCTGATCGGGAAAGACCGCCTGGACTGAGGCAAAGAGAGGTCCGCTGAATGTTTTGGATGCAACGGTCGTCAAAAGAGTAGGGACATTGAATATCTTGGCGCCTTTGGCCAAACCCGTGACGTTATTAATGAGCGTGAGTGTGTCAATCGAGTGCGTGGCAAACGCCATTTGCGGTTGATGATCGATCAGAATCAGCGCTGAGTTCTGCGGGGTCAGCATGCGCGAACTCGCCCCATTGACCGTAGGCTCAGCGTACGCCTGGCCTGCACTACACAACGAAAACATGAGCACCCCGAGCCCCATCATCCGAGTAACCATCCCAACCTCCTTGATTTGTGAAGAGCGATCCTATACCTGTGTCATCTCTCAAGCCATGCGCGGGTATCATCAACATCTCGTTTGCGCATCCTCAAGCATGTCACGGCACTCTCAACAGTCGCCGTACGTCCATGCTATAAACGACTCAGAGAGAAGATGACAACTAGGTACCGACGAGTAACCACTAGACAATGAGACGATACACAGAGCATGCCCCTCACTCCACGATGAACCGACAAGAGCCACGACCATCACCACCCGATAGCTGCCTCCTTGAGCGTTACTTGAAAATCGTCTCCGGGATCTGGGCCCCCAAAATTATCTGGTTCCTCAGGTTTGGACCACGTCATTTCGGTGAACTCCGCCGTGATCTTGGATCGGTCTCGACCAAAGTGTTGAGCGCCCAGCTGCGTAGTCTCTGCAAGGAAGATCTCATCGCACGTCGAGTTACACAGGCTTCTCTGACACGAGTCGAATACTCGTTGACCGCCCGTGGAAAAGCGTTCGGCGTCGTCTTCAAAGCCATGGAGCAATTCGTGAAGAAGCTCGCTCGTCTCGACTCGTCAACACACCGAGAATCGGGTCTCCGGCATTGTGTATCAGGCAATCGACAGGTTCGTGCCGTCAAACAAGCACCCCCTGCACCCATTGATCAGTCCTATGGACTTACGGCAAATCATCGCCGCCGACAACGTCTGGTCGACGCATCGACAAGCGCACGAGCATCTTCGATGAGGTCTGGCCACACCAGATAGGCGCCAAGAGTTCTTGGCTCAACGACTACTCATCGTTCATGATGGCGGCGGGGATCTACAAAGATGAGGCGACAAACTCAATCGGCGAAGAATGGTCGTATCTGTTTATCAGATCCAAGAGTAGAGTCGACGACGAGGATCTCTGAATTGTTTACCCGCTTCTCATGGCCTTCATTCGCTGCGCTGCCATAACGCTCCCCGCGTCCATCGTTACGACTCCAGTTTCGCACTCATCGTGATCGTGGTATTAAGTAATCGAGAAATCGGACAGCCGGTCTTGGCGGCATTCGTGGCCTTTTCCCACGCTGCTGCATCGGCCTTGGGAACCGTGCCTTTGACATCTAAATGAATCTGCGTCACGGTCCAGCCTGCGTCCAACTTCTCGAAACTCACGGTTGCCGTCGTTTCGAGCTTGTCGGCCACCAACCCGGCATTCCCCAGTTGCGCCGAGAGCGCCATGGTAAAGCAGCCGGCATGGGCCGCCGCGATTAACTCTTCGGGATTCGTACCTGAACCGTTCTCAAACCTCGTCCCAAACGAATACTGCGTGTTCGCGAGCACGCCGCTCTCGCTGGAAACTGATCCCTTCCCTGCTTTCAGATCTCCTTGCCACAGAGCTGAGGCATATCGTTTCATCGTGCGCTCCTGTATGAATGAATATTCCAGTCATTTTGGCGGACCCCATTACATTATTACTCAGCACGAGTGTGTCAATAGAATGAGACGTGTAGGTTGTTATTCTAAAGAATTGTCGGCACATTGAAGTCCGCTGTCGAAAGCACTGCGAACTCCTGGCTTCTATTTCGCCTGCTGTAAGTCGATGACCACTCCCGCTTCATTCAATTCCACTATCACCAGCGTCCCGTCACTGATCCCTTTTGCCTTTATCTCCGGCCTCGCTACAGAAAATACTTTCTTGCCCTCTGGCATTTGAAGTCTGACTTGCTTCTCCATGTGCCCCGCATCAATCAGCGTGCCCATCACAAATGTATGTGTCCCTCCTCCCCCCGTGTGATGCATTTCGATGACCGTATTGTTTTTATCCACCATCACCGTCACTTCATCACCCTCTTGGAACGGGAGATGGTCATGCCGTTGCGATGCTCTTTCGCTGGTAGGATACGTGGCACCATCAGGCATTTTGATCACCAACTCATTGCCCTTCTTGGCCGCGACGCCGAAAAGCAACCGGTGGTTGTCATGCGGTCCTTCCGATGCCGCATAAACAACGTGCGGCATCGCCATCAGCGCTGCCAGAAGCAGTGAGACACAGATTCGACGTGGGCACATACTCATACGCTCTTCCTTTCCAAGGAAAAGGAACTACCATTAACGGTCATCCCATTCCACGTTCGAAGCCGAGCAAGATGAACAAGTTGAACACTTTGATACATCGATTACGATCTTCATTTTTGAACCTCTTCGAGACGAGCCGGATCTCATCGGGCATGGGCATGGATCTGAAGCCCAGGATATCCAACAGCTCTACCGACCTTGCTTGCCGACGTTGTCACATGAGCGGATCACGCGGGCCGGATTGCCGACCACGACACTGCCGGAGGGAACGTCGCGAGTCACGACGCTGCCTGCGCCGATCACACATTCGTCTCCGATGGTGACTCCCGCAAGAACGATGGCGCCACCTCCGATCCACACATCACGACCGATACGGATGGGACGGGCAGATTCCAGACCGGCTCTCCGCGTCTCCGCATCAAGCGGATGTTCGGCGGTGTAGAGTTGCACGGCCGGTCCGATTTGCGCATCATCACCGATCTCAATCGGAGCACAATCAAGAAACACGCACTGATAGTTGATGAACGTGTTTCGCCCAAGCCGAATGTTATACCCATAATCGCACGCGAAGACCGGTCTGATGACCGTCTTGTCGCCGCATGCGCCCAGAAGAGTGCGTAAGAGCACCGTTCGTTCGTTTGCCTCATCCTCGGCAGTCGCGTTGTATCGAGCCAGTATCCCCTGCGCTCGGCGGATCTCCACGACAAGTTCTGGGTCTGCCGACCAATACAGCTCACCCGCCAGCATCTTCATTTTTTCCGTCTTGACGCCCATCAGATTCCCTCAGTTTTCATCACAGAGGCTGACCATCCACGCTCATTCCGCCACATGGGCTTCGCTCGGCACAGGCTCGCCAGATCGATCTGCAACCAAGTATCGAAGTATTCGTTCTGATCGGACAATACCGACCACACGTCGCGCGTCCGTCTCATCCACAACCGGCAACCAATTGAGATCATGCTTATCCATGAGATCGCCGATCGTCAATCCCGTATCGGTTGGAGTGACCGTGATCGGATCGATCCGCATGAAGTCGTGAACCTGCGTAGAGGGATCCTTCCCCTGCGCAAAGGCCTCGAACAATTCGTTCCTACTGACCGTACCTTCCAAACGCCCTTGATCATCCACTACGCAGAGATGCGACAGGGCATGTTCGTCAAACCGGCGCACAGCCGTTTCAAACGTATCATCAGGGGAAAGACGCTGTTCCGGAATGGCTTCCATAAAAGCGGAGAGCGGCCGTTGCTCAAGCGCGGCCCGTACGGGCGTTGATCGAGGATTCAGCCGGAATCGCCGCCATCTTGAGGACTTCGTCAGCAACTTGCGAAACGGCGTGAACGTTGTCGACATTTGCACGAACACTTCTTTCCCCGTTACGAGCACCTCCAGCGCAGTGCGCGCGCGAGCGCTCACAAGGCACAGGTCCCCCTCGATGAGATTCAACTCACCGAAAAAATCTCCGGATCTGAGCGTCCCTATCACTTTCTCCTCTCCGGTTGCGTCGCGCTGGATGGCGTCGACTTCTCCCTTTTCGATGATGTAGAAATTCGTCGCCGGATCGCCCTCGCGGAAGATGTAATCTCCTGGGCGATAATGCGCTCGTGCGACGCGTTCAGTTTGATCGTTTCTGGCATAGGCTAAATCGCGTGGAAACAACAGATCCCAGGTCCAATCGAATGCCACCTTCGCCCGACGAGACCAGGAAGGAGTTTTCAAGAGATACACGGTCCGCCAAATTACCCACGCAAAAAACCCTGACAGTCTGAATCCCAGCATTTCTGCCACCGCATTGCGATCGCCGATACTGCAGAGCTGACCCAGCTGTCGGAAAGAGAACGGCTTCGTCGGTTGCCCCTGCAATACTCGCACGATGTTCTCGGCGACTTGCCGCCCCTGTCGTTCTGCAAACTGACCCGTCGTCGGTGACGGCCGGTCGTCGTGGGCATTGATGACACGGGCACAGTCGCCGATCGCCCACACATTCTGTATCCCACGCACCCGCATATCAGCATCAGTCATCAGCCGATTAGCATCCTTCGGGAGACTGAGTCGTTGCACCAACGGCGGCATGGTGGCGCCAATCGTGCAGACGACAGTGGCACCGCGGACCATCGTTCCATCCTGAAGCTCGATGCCGTCGGAGGTGACTGTCACCGCCCTGGCATTCAATAATATGCGAATTTTTGCCTTTTCCATCTCCTTACGAGCGAACTCTCGCAACGATGACGCGACTTCAGGAAGAATTTGGTCGCGGGCATGCACCAAAGTCACCGTGACGTCATCAGTCGTAAAATTGGTATAGAACCGCTGACTGGCACGAACAAGATCGTTGATCTCGCCCGCGACCTCTACCCCGCTGAACCCACCGCCGACGATCACAAACGACAAATACTGTCGGCGTTGTTCCGGATCGGGACAGACTTCCGCCTTTTCCAGTTGCTCCATCACATGGAAGCGTATCGCGACGGCGTCACCGACCGACTTCAATGGGAACGCATGGTCGGCCATGCCGGGCACCAGCGTGAGATTCACGGCAGATCCACAGGCCAACACGGCATGGTCGAATGTCATTCGACTCATTCGTCCATCGTAGCCTTGATATTCCACTTCGGAGGTTGCGACGTCGATATGGCGGACTTCTTCCGTTCGGCAGCGTACGTTTGGCAGGATCTGACGCAATGGCGCAATCACCGTCATGGGGTTAATCGACGCTCCCGCCACCTCCGCCAACAACGGATAAAACACCATATTGTTCTCTTGGCTAAACAAGACAATCTCAGCAGCATCCGGAGCCAGCCGCTTACGCAACGACCTCACACATCGCACACCAGCAAACCCTCCACCGATAACGACGATCCGTTTAGGTTGCATAGGAGTTCACCCCTTCCTCTCTGACGTGCGCGGCATGATGAGAATCCATGAGCTCTCCAAGAGCGGCAGGTGTCTCATGAAGACCTGATCCGTTGCTCTCAGAATGGTAGGAGGTCAGATCTTCAGGAATTTTCTAAGCGAACGAGATGGCTGTCTTGATTCCACGCAATCATGACGCGCGTGTCATGTTCATACCCGAGCACACTAATCGATGCGGTGCCGAGCCTGAACAGCCGACCGGCTTCAGGCGGCAAACCCAACCAACAGGCCGCAAGCACTCGGAGGATATGCGCATGCGCAAACAGCGCGACATCGCCTTCGGCCGTCTGTGCTTGCTGAATCGTCCGTTCGGCACGGACTCTGACCTGTTCGAGAGACTCCCCTTGAGGAACGAGGTTTGTCCAAATGACCCAATCGGGGATCTCGACTCGGATATCCTTCGTCGTTCGCCCTTCATACACGCCGTAATCCCATTCGGGTAAATCGTCGCTGATCACTGCGACATCCGCATATCCAGCCAGCCGACAGGTCTCCCGCGCGCGTTGGAGGGGACTGCAGAGCACCGATGAAAACGGACGACCAGCCAAATATCGACCCAGTGCGGACGCTTGCTGCCGACCAGTTTCCGTCAGCGCAAGATCCGTCCGCCCGGTATGGCGTCCCGTCAGGCTCCACTCGGTTTCTCCGTGTCGAATCAACCACAGTTGTTGGCGTCGTTCACTCATGAATCATTCGACGGCCCGCCCCCCCCTCATGACTGACGCGGGCGTCTCTACATCTTTATTGACCGATACCTCCCGCAAGACTCTTGACACGAGCAATCTGCCCCTTTGCAGCCGCCACAATCTGCTCGGAGGTAAAGCCGAACTTCCGTTGGAGTTCTTTGAGCGGAGCCGAGGCTCCAAAACTCTTCATGCCGAGCACCACGCCTCCACGACCGGTATACTGCGCCCACCCGAACGTTGAGGCCTGTTCCACGGCCACGCGCGCAAAGACCCCCGGCGGGATCACACTGTCACGGTATTCTTGGCTCTGTCGCTCAAAAAGCTCCCAAGACGGCATGCTGACCACACGAGCCTTGATGCCCGCCTGGTTCAAGAGTATCGCCGCTTCCAAACACAGCGAGACTTCGCTTCCGCTAGACATCAGCAGCACATCCGGCGTGCCGCCGGAATCGGCCAGAATATAGGCTCCCTTGGCGAGACCGGACGCCGAGGCATACTTGGTACGATCCACCGTCGGCAAAGCTTGCCTCGACAACACCAGCAGCGATGGTTCGTGCTGCAATTGCATGATCAGGCGCCAGGCCTCGACAACCTCATTCGCATCCATGGGACGAATCGTGATCAATCCAGGAATCGCGCGCAACGACGCCAACTGTTCGATAGGCTGATGCGTGGGACCGTCCTCTCCGACTCCGATCGAATCGTGAGTAAAGACATAGATGACCGGTAGTTCCATGAGCGCGCTCAAGCGAATCGCCGGACGGCAATAATCGCTGAAGATCAGAAAGCTGGATCCATACGGCCGCACCTTCGACAGCGAAAGCCCGTTCAAGACGGCGCCCATCGCATGTTCGCGAATGCCGAAATGGAAATTTCGACCGCCGTATGAGCCTGCGCCAAAATCCCCCGCTCCATCGAACGTGAGTCTGGTTTTCGTCGAAGGCGCGAGATCCGCCGAACCGCCGATCAGCCACGGCACGCGCTTGGCAATGGCATTCAAGACCTTGCCCGAAGAATCGCGTGAGGCAATCCCCTTGGCGTCCGCAGGAAACACGGGCAACTCCTTATCCCATCCATCCGGCAACCGGCGGTGCTGCATGCGATAGAGATGATCAGCCAGGTCCGGATATTGTTTCCGATACGCCTCGAATTGCGTCATCCAGGCTTCGCGTGCTTGATGTCCACGCTGCCCCATCAGCGCCTGGAAATGCTCGCTCACTCCATCGGGCACCAAAAACTTCGCGTCTTCCTTCCACCCGTAATTGCGCTTGGTCAGCCTGATTTCTTCTTCACCCAAGGGCTCGCCGTGTGCCGCGTGCGTGTCCTGCTTGTTCGGCGACCCATAGGCGATATGACTATCGACGATCATCAACGTCGGTCGGTCGGTCGTGTGCTTGAACGTGGTGAAGGCCCGTTCGAGCATATCCAGATCGTTCGCATCACCGACCCGTATCACGTTCCACCCGTACCCGACGAAACGGGTTGCGACATCCTCGCTGAATGCCAAATCGGTGTGCCCCTCAATCGTGATTTTATTGTTGTCGTAGATCCAACAGAGGTTCGCCAGCTTCAAATGCCCGGCCAGGGACGCCGCCTCCCCTGAAATCCCCTCCATCAAACAGCCGTCGCCGCAGAGCGCATACACGTCGTGGTCAAACATCGTGAAATTCGGACGATTGAAATGCTCTCCCATCCACCGACTGGCAATCGCCATCCCGACGCTGGTTGCAACACCTTGCCCCAACGGACCGGTCGTGGTCTCCACCCCGGAGGTCCATCGATACTCCGGATGGCCGGGACATTTGCTGTCGAGCTGGCGAAAATGCTTGATGTCGTCGAGGGTGACGGCGAGCCGGCCGAGCGTTTCGTACTCAGGATTGACCGCTTTCACCCCGGATAGATGCAAGAGAGCATAGAGCAACATCGAGGCATGACCATTCGAGAGCACGAACCGGTCTCGGTTCGGCCAAATCGGATCGGCAGGGTCGAATCGCAAAAAACGCTGCCAGAGGCAGTAGGCCACCGGCGCCAGCGCCATCGGCGTACCGGGATGGCCGGAATTGGCGGCTTGGACAGCGTCCATCGAGAGAGTGCGAATGGTATCAACACACAACTGATCGATTTTGTCACTTGCCATATTGCCTCCCTTGCTGAAAGAACGCAGTACGCCGATATCGAGTGACCCGTTTCGCCTCCACACACACGATTGACATCATACGCACACTTCGCAATCTCCTCCGGCATTGATCGCCTAGGACTCTTACTGGTTGCCGTCTACTGAGCAGCCGCGTCCGGCTTAGACTCCGGTCACTTCACGCTCTGTTCTTGCCCTCTCCGCAACATCCTCTCCCTCATAATGCACTGCCCGTCCCGGCTCACGACCCGATCGGGACGATGGCTCCGTTGATCTGATCAGCCTCATCGGATGCGAGTAAGAGTAACGTCCGCGCAACCGATTCCGGTTTGACCCATGTGGATGGATCCGCGTCAGGCATGCTTTTTCTATTTGCCGGAGTATCCATCGTGCCGGGCAAAATCCCGGTCACTGTAATACCGGACCCCGTCAATTCAAGAGCAAGCGTGCGAATCATCGCGACAAGCCCGGATTTCGACACGCTATACGCGAACGCGCCTGGAGCAGGCTCCATCGCAGAGCGGGCGGCAACGTGGACAATGCGTCCCGACCGCCTGGTCATCATATCCGGAATCACAGCTTTGGAAAGGAAGAACGCCGACGTGAGATTGAGCGTCAACATCCGCTGCCACAATGAGCTCTCCGTCTCGAGTACGCGGCCCGGCGCAAAGCCACCGACCAGATTGATCAAGGTATCAACTCGGCCCTCTTTTTGGACAACCTCATCAACGAGTCGCCGGACATCATGCTCATCGGTCACATCGGCTTTCATCGAAACCTGACCCGGCGTCTGGCTCGAGGACGCCCCGCGAACGACTGATACCACCCGCGCCCCAGCCTGCACAAATGCTGGAACGACCGTTTGTCCTAGCCCTCCGCTTCCTCCTGTTATCAGCACGACTTTCTTGTCGAGCTTCATCACGCCTATCCCACATGGTTGACGTTCATGTGCTGCGTATCAACGCTCCAGTCGTATCGTATTAATGAGCACTGGATTCAGACACCGCAACAACCGGCTGTTCATGACCATGCTCATCAGGCAACCAACCGCCGCCCAATGCTTTATAGAGTTGAACAACCGACGTGAGATGCAAACGGCGAGTCGTCGCAAGCGACAATTCCACATCAAAAAGATTGCGCTGCGCAATCAGGACGTCCAGATAATTCGCAAGGCCGCCCTTATACCGGAGATTCGCAAGACGCAAGGCCGTCTTCAGGGCATTAACCTGCCTGTCTTGC
This sequence comes from uncultured Nitrospira sp., assembly GCA_964430555.1. Classification (GTDB taxonomy): domain Bacteria; phylum Nitrospirota; class Nitrospiria; order Nitrospirales; family Nitrospiraceae; genus Nitrospira_D. The sequence continues at coordinate 76,963 of CAYSFU010000007.1, forward strand.
GCGGCCGCTTGTTCACGAGTCATGCGGACCCCTGCCAGCGCATCCTCCACTTCCTTGAATGCCGTCAAGATCGTCTGCCTGTATTGCGCGGCCGCTTGCCTGGCCTGCGCCTCCGCGGCATCTTGCTGAAAACCCAGGCTCGTCGCGTTCAAGATGGGACCGGCCAGGCTTGGGCCAAGAGCCCCGAAATATCCATCGGACCTCAAGAGCCTGATGAAGCTGGGATTGGCGAGGCCGATTATTCCCGTCAGAGAGACTTTTGGAAAACGATCGGCCTTCGCGGCGCCGATTCTAGCCGTCGCTGCGGCAAGTTGCTGCTCAGCTTGAACGATATCAGGGCGACGCTGTAACAGCTCAGCGGGAAGGCCGACCGGAATGACTGGCGGCAACACCTGATTCGTCAACGATTGTCCTCTTGCGATCCGATCAGGAGGCCTGCCCAACAGCACGCTCAATTCATTCTCTTTCTGAATGATTTGCCGCTTGAGATCGGCAATACGCGCGGCAGCATTCTCTCGTTCGGCTTGAAATTGCGCCACATCCAGTCCGTGAATCATCCCCTGACGATGCCGCGCCTCACTGATTCGCACCGACTCGTCCCAGGCCCCTAACGTCCGTTCGGCGATTTCCAATTGCAGATCGAATTGTCGAAGCTCAAAGTACGCTTGGGCGACGCCGCCGACCAGTTGAAGAATGATGGCGCGTCGATTCTCTTCACGCGCCAGCAACTCGCCCCGAGCAGCTTCATTCGCACGGCGGATCCGCCCCCATACATCGAACTCCCAGGAAAGATTCCCCTGCAAATAGTAGCTGAATGGGCTGGGAAATCCGGCAAACCTGATGCCGGCTGGGGCCCGTACCGTAGGAAAATTCCCCGTGGCCGTCAACTGCGGGATGAAGTCGGTTCTCGCAATAAAGAGATTCGCCGCAAACTCATCGACTGTTGCAACGATTCGTTCGAGGTCCTTGTTCTCGTCCAGTGAGATCCGAATGAGCTTTTGGAGTTCCTGATCTTGATAGAGTTCCCACCAGGGCAAATTGGCAAGAGCCGGCAGATCCGGTTTCTGCTCATCCATGCGAAATGCATTCATCGTCGGAACATCAGGGCGGGAATAATCAGGGCCGACCGCACAGGCAAGCAAGAGACATGACATCCCTATGAGGACAAAAATCCGCACCTCAATGCCCTCCTTGTGGAGCGGTCGACACGGATACGCTCAACCCTTCGTCGAGCCTGGCATCTCTACTCGGTTTGGGAGTGGGTGACTTTCCAAACATGCGGATCAGCGTAAAGAACAAGGGGACGAACAGGACGGCAAAGATCGTAGCCGCAATCATCCCTCCGAATACCCCCATACCGATCGAATGTCGGCTGGCTGCCCCGGCTCCGCTGGACCTGACCAAAGGAACCACGCCAAGAATAAACGCCATTGAGGTCATAAGAATGGGTCGGAACCGAAGACTTGCTGCCTCGATCGCCGCATCTTTGATCGAAAGACCATGCTCAAGCCGTTGATTGGCAAACTCTACGATCAAGATGGCATTCTTCGCCGCAAGTCCGATCAGCGTGACTAGACCGATCTGAAAATAGACATCGTTGGACATGCCCGTCAGCCACACCGCCGACAAGGCGCCGAACACACCGAACGGCACGGCCAAAATCACGGCGAAGGGCACGCTCCAGCTCTCATACTGTGCAGCCAGCACCAGAAACACCATGAGCAGCCCGAAGGCAAAAGCCATGACCGATTGCGAACCAGCCCGATGTTCTTGATACGAAAGACCGCTCCAGTCGATGTCGAATCCCTGGGGAACCAAGACCTCTTTGGCAACCCTATCCAAAGCCTCGAGCGCCTGCCCCGAGCTGTAGCCGGGCGCCGCTGCGCCAAGGACCAGGGCCGTATTGAATCCGTTGAAATGCGTGACGGGGTCGGGCCCGCTCGAATAGGTTGTCGACACCACGGTATTCAGAGGGATCATCGTCGGGCTTTGCTTATCCGACGTCCGAACATAGATCTTGCTGATATCGGCAGGGCTGGAGCGATACTGAGGCTCCGCTTCGGTTTGAACCCGATAGACACGGCCGAACTTCACGAAATCATTCACGTAGAGATTGCCGAAATAGGCCTGCAGCGTATCGAACACTTCGGAGATCGGCACACCGAGCGCCTTGGCTCTCTCTCGATCAATCTTGGCCTGCACTCTCGGGGCACTCACGCGAAAACTGGTGTCGATCCCTCCGATCGCCGGATCTTGCCTGGCCTTGGCAACGAACTCCTGCGCGACGGCTCCAAACCGCTTAAAATCGCCGCCGCTTGGATCCTGCAGCTGTATCGTAAATCCGCCCGTGGTGCCTATTCCGCGAATCGGGGGAGCATTGAACGCAAGCACCAGCGCGCCTGGAATTTTTGCGAACTCTCTGTAAGCTCCTTTAATCAACGCCTCCACATGACTCTGCTGATCCTTTCGCTCATCCCAGTGTTGGAGAGAGGTGAACAGCGTGGCCGTGTTGGTTCCCCTTGTATTGAACACAAAATTCTGTCCCGACAACGCTTCCGTCCCATACGTGGCAGGCAGCGTGCGGAAATACTCATCGACTTGCTTCACGACTGCGTCCGTCCGTTTCTTCGATGCTCCTTCCGGTAACTGCACGAGCGTGATGAAGTACCCTTGGTCCTCATCCGGCAAGAAGGACATGGGGATTTGCTTGAACAGACCCACCGTGCTGCCGATCACAATCCCACAGAGGGCCAGCGCGAGGGCCATATGCTTCAATGTAAGGGCCACGCCTTTGGTATAGCGGGTTTGCACCCATTCGAACCCTCTGTTAAATAATCCAAAAAACCCCTTGCGGGCCCCGTGAGTCGGTTTCAAAACCAAGGCGCAGAGAGCCGGGCTGAGCGTCAGCGCGACAAACCCCGAGATCGAAACCGAGACCGCGATCGTAATCGCAAATTGTTTATACAGCTGGCCGGTGATGCCGCCGAGGAATCCAACCGGCACAAAGACGGCGCACAGCACCAAGACTATGGCGACGACCGGACCGGCAACCTCACTCATGGCTTTCTTCGCCGCATCCTTCGCCGAGAGCCCATTCTCCATATGGCGTTCCACGTTTTCCACGACCACGATCGCGTCGTCCACCACGATGCCGATGGCAAGGACCAGACCAAAGAGGGTCAGGGTATTGATCGAAAACCCAAGCGCCGCCATCCCGGCAAAGGTACCGATCAGCGAGACTGGAACCGCCAAAATAGGAATCAGCGTGGCGCGCCAGCTTTGAAGGAACAGATACACCACGAGCACCACCAGCACCATGGCTTCAACCAGCGTCTTGACGACTTCCTTGATGGACACATCGACAAACTTCGTCGTGTCGTAGGGAATGTCGTAGGTCACGCCGGGCGGAAAGATTTTGCTCAGCCGGTCCATTTCCGCACGCACGCCCTTGACCGTATCAAGCGCGTTGGCGCCCGGCGAAAGGAACGTGAGCAGAAGCGCAGTGGGTTTACCGTTGAAGCGGCCATCGAGCGCATAGGATTGCGCCCCGAGCTCAACCCGAGCGACATCCCTGAGACGGATCATCGATCCGTTCGGCATGGCACGAACGATCATATTTTCAAACTCATGCACATCGGTCATTCGCCCATCGGTGATGAGTGGAAACGTGAGTTCCGTCGCAATCGGCATCGGCTCGCGCCCGATGGTCCCTGCCGGAAAGTCGCGATTCTGCTCGCGCACGACATTGGCAATATCGGTCGGTGTCAGGCTCAACTGTGCCATGCGTGTCGGATCGAGAATCAACCGCATGCTGTAGGTTTGCTGCCCGTAGACCATCGCTTCGCCGATGCCGGGCAGCCGCTTGATATTATCGATGACGCGCAAGATTGCGAAATTGGAGAGCGTGAATTCATCCTGTTGCGGATCATCGGACTTCAACACCATGACGGTCAGCAGATCCGGCGACATCTTCTTGACGGTGACTCCCTGGCGAATCACTTCCGGCGGCAACTGCGGCTCGGCGAGTTTCTGGCGATTCTGAGTTTGAACTTGCGCAATATCGACGTCCGTGCCGACTTCAAAACTCAGTCTGATGGTCACATGACCGTCGTTTGAGCTGGTGGAATCAAAATACATCAGATTATCGATACCGGGAAGTTGCAGCTCGATGGGCCGAGCCACCGCCTCCGCCGCAACTTCTGCGTTTGCGCCGGGATAGTCCGCCTCGATCTGCACCATCGGAGGAGTGATTTCAGGGAATTGGGCGATGGGCAGATTCATCATGGCCACCAGCCCCATCACGACAATAATGATGGAGAGAACCGACGAAAAGATCGGGCGATCGATAAAAAAGCTGAAATTCATTTTGGCTCCTCCGCGCCGTTGGCCGCGGACGATGGCGGAGCCTCCTCTGTTGCCGAGGCAACCAGAATAGGTTTGACCGGCTTCCCAGGCACGACCCTCTGGAACCCATCGACAATCACCCGTTCTCCGGCACGCAGTCCTTCTTCAATGAGCCATTGTTCTCCTTGCCAATCCGTCGCTTTCACGGCTCGAACTTCTACTTGGCCGTCAGAGCCGACGACGAAGACGATCGAACTTTTTGATCCTTGCTGAACCGCTCGCTGCGGAACGAGAATGGCATTGGGTTTCGAGACTCCGTGAAAACGGACGGTCACGAACTGGCCGGGCAACAAAATGCGATCGGGATTTGGAAAGACGACTCGCCCCTGCCGAGCACCCGTCTCCGTTCGCAACCCGACGTCCGCAAAATCCAGCATTCCTTTTCGGGCGTATGTCGTACCGTCCGAGAAGATGATGGTCCCCGTCAAATTGTAGAGTCCCGGACTCGTAATCTTGTTGGCAAGTGTCTCTTGCCGCCGTTTGAGCAGAAAACTTTCCGGAGCGCTGACAATCACGTACATCGGATCGACTTGATGGATGACCGTCAGAAGATCGGTCTGTGCGGTGACCAGCCGCCCCTGATACGACCGGGTCCGCTCGATCAAGCCACTGACCGGCGCGACGATCGAGGTGTTATCCAAATCGAACTTCGCTTTGACCAGATCTCCCTTTGCCGCATCCAGCGCGGCTTTGGCCGCGAGATCTTCGGCAACGGCATCGTCCACATCTTTCTGGCTGACGGCATCCTCGGCAAGCAGCGGCTGCACACGAGCCAGGTTTTGTTTGGCTTGGACCAGTCTGGCTTCGGCTTGTGCCACCCGACCCTTGGCGCTCTCGACTGCGGCTCGGAACGGGACCGGATCGATCTCATAGAGACGATCGCCTTGCTTGACGTCGCGCCCCTCGGAAAAAAACCGGTGTTTGATGATACCGGTGACCTGCGAGCGAATTTCGACGATGCTCGACGCCTCAGCTTGCCCGATAAGCTCTGGTTCATCAGGAATGGTCTTACTGACGACTTCAGCAACCTGAACTTCGGGGATCGGAGGGGGAGCGGAAGAGCCGGCTTCGCCTTTACAACCAGCCAGAGCGAATAGTCCGGCGATACAAAAGACACCTCTCACAATTTGTATCGATAGTTTTCCAGCCATAACGGTATCCCTTACATCGACCTGCAGATAGAAAGGAGGACAAATAGATTCTATTCATACAAAGCCCTTCTACGTCATCACGACCTTCTACGTCAAGCAAGGAAAACCGCCGTCGATCTTCTCCATCAAGTTTTCTCATTCCGTTTTACGTTGAACGCGTTTACGAAAACCGCGTCGCCACAGGACGCATCACGACTACTTCTGACCGTTCAGCCACTCGTCAAAACAGATTACTCCCACACGATGTTCATCGATAGGAATCAAAGATCGCTCGTCCAGCCTTCCGCCAAAATAGAGGGCCTCGGAATCCGTGACGATGCGGCGAGCACTCTGCGTGATCGTGAGCAGACGTTGTGCGGCTTGATGCAGTCGGAAGACTTCGGGTCCGGCCAAATCGACGATGCCATTGGCAGGCTTACCCACTGCCATGTCGGCCAAGACCGCGACCACATCGTCGACGGCGATCGGCTGGAACAGGACCGGAGCAAGTCGAGTCGTCCCACCGATCGCGCTGACGGCGAGGATGGTGTCGATGAATTCAAAAAATTGGGTGGCGCGAAGAATCGTGTACGGCATCCGCCCGGCTTGGAGGAGCCGCTCTTGAGCCACCTTCGCGCACATGTACCCGTTATCCGGCATGCGATCGGCCCCGACGACCGACAGCACAATATGATGCTGAACTCCGGCTTCCAGTTCAGCCGAAAGGAGATTTCGCGTCGAGGTTTCAAAAAAATTCATCGCGGCCGCAGGCTCGAAGGACGGCGGATTGGTCACATCGACGACCACGTGCGCATCCGCCATCACGGCCGCCACTCCTTCTCCGGTGAATGCATCCACCCCTGTCGCTCGCGAGGCAGGAATGGCGTGATGCCCCTGCGCGTTGAGCTTCGGAACGAGCTTGCTTCCGACGACTCCACGACCGCCAACCACGACCACTTTCATAGGCGCTCTGCGTTCCTGATCGACAGAAACCTCAATCCGCCGCTCATCGCTATTTCTCCGGCACCAAGAGAGGCGCGCCCTTCTGCTTCAAGAAGAACACCAAAAACTTCGCGGGCTTCGTCTTGCTCGCGTTCCGTCCCCCCACATGCACATCGTTCGGACTTTCGTAGAAAGTCTGCCCTGCCGTCAACGTAACCGGCGGACGACCCTCCACCTGCATGATGATGGATCCTTCCAGTACGTAGACAAAGACCTCCGCATTATGACGGTGCGCCGGGTCACTGGCGCCGGGAGGATACTCGACCGTAATCATCACGGCTTCTTTGCCCGGCATGTCTGCAAGATCTATTGCCGTCAACGGCGTCACCTTCGTTTCTTGAGCAAACAGCGGCGTACACAGGAACAACCACGCGCTCATGGACAAAAGAATCTTCTTCATCATTTCCATCCTTTCTACACATACGGCGATTCGAGGTAGCTGCAGGCTTTGCGAAGGAACCAGGCCGCACGCGTGACGCATATCGAAAAGCCGATTAGTGGATTCTACCTTCCTGCACGATCACCTTCGATCCTTTGAAGAGCCGGGAGAAAGATCTCAGGCGGTTGCGCTCCGGAGATGGCATATGTCCCATCCAAGATGAAGTGGGGCACGGATCGAATCCCCATCTTGTGACCGACCATCTCTTCCGCCTTCACCTCCGCCGCCCCCGCTTCGCTCGACAACAACGAGGCGCACTCTCTCTGTTCGAAACCGACTTCTCTTGCGATCTCCACTAGTGGCCTGTAACGGGTAAATGTGGACCGATACGGCGAGACGGATCACCGTA
>CAYSFU010000008.1:0-83992 GCA_964430555.1 uncultured Nitrospira sp.
CAAGATTCCCGGACAAGGCAACATCGACATTGTGGGCCTTCTCTGATAGTCACTCAACATCGCGAGGCCCAGGGCGATACGAGTCAGAGCTACACTAGCATAGCGCTTCACCGATTACAACCTTACTCCCCAACTCGAACCAGCAGCCCTTGATCTTTGCAATAGGCCATCGTTCGGTAAAACCAGCCGATAACGCCGATCGCCAATACCCCATTGAGCCCGACAGCCCAGGCCAAGTGCGTGAACGGCGCCTGTCCCATCGTCAATACAGCCCGCATCCCCTCAAAAATATGCGCGGCCGGATTCACCCACGCAATCGCCTGAAGCCAAGCCGGCAACACCTCCAGGGGGTAGAAGACGCACGAGATCGGCTGAAACAGAAAGACCATGCTCCAAGCCAAGACCTCGGCTTCCTGCCCGAATCGCATGATGAGCGACGTGGTCAACACGCCGATGATCCACCCGGTGAGGACAAGACTCAGCACGAAGGGAGCGAGCCACACACCGATCATCAGCACGTTATAGGAATAAAAGACGAGGGCACTGACCGCCATGATGATCGAGACCGCGACAACTTTCATCACACTCATGGCCATCGTCGCTACGAGAAATTCGCTCGGCTTCAGCGGACTCGCAAACAAGTTCATGAGATTGCGCGCCCAAAGCTCTTCAAGAAATGTGATGGTAATCCCTTGCTGTGCACGGAACAGGATATCCCAGAGGATAAGCGCCCCCAAGAAGAAGGTCACAAACCCGTGTCCCTGTGGTTGGTACCGTGCAAGATACACTGTAATGAATCCCCAAATGACGAGATCGAGAAACGGCCAGTAGAAAATCTCCATGATCCGCGGCAAACTTCTTCGATAGAGATACAGATGCCTGAAGATCAGTGCCGTGACACGATGGAGTTTCATCCGCAGGTCTCATGATGATGCTCAGGGTGACAACCACCGCATCCCCGCTGCGTGCCGAGCAGCTCTGCCATCAGTTGCCTGACCCCGGCGACCAAATGCGTCCCCGCCCGTCGTCCATCAGGCATCCGCCGCAACCAGAGCCCCAACAACACAGTGGGCACCCCTAGGAGACCGACTCCGAACACGGGCGTCAGGTTCGTCGTTCCCCCGACCCACCAGAGAACCGCGGCCACCAACGAGAGGGGAACCACTCCGGCGACTGCGCTTTTCAGAACAACCGGCCATCCGCAGGTTCCCCGGCCTCGGCCGATCAGCGTAACCCCCAACCAAAATAATCCCCAGGCTGTGCTGACAACCAATCCTCCCGTGACGACCCCCGCGAAGAAATCGCTGAGCGCGTGCATCATCATGATGCCAACGAAGCCGTTGATTCCCGTGCCAACTTCAAAAAGACCTCCTCGAGATCTGTTTGGCCGAACCGATCCACGATGGCTTGCGCCGTCCCCTCCGCCACCAACCGTCCACGCTGGAGGAAAACAATTCGGTCCGACATTTCTTCCATCTCCCGCATATTGTGAGACGTATACAGAATACTCAAGCCTGACGATCGCTGTTCATCTTTTAACAACGCTCTGATCTTGTAGGCCACATCAGGGTCCAAACTCGCAGTCGGTTCATCAAGAAAGAGGATGCGTGGCGCCGTGAGGATAGCCTTGGCCAACGCCAACCTCGTCATCTGCCCGGATGACAACTTCCTGGTCACTTTCCGCCGAAATTCTTCCATCTCGAGTTTTTCGATCACGTGATCGATTCGCGTTGCCATATCGGAAAGTCCGTACAGCCTCGCCACCACCCAGAGATTTTCCTCGACCGTCAGGGCCTGAGGCATCGAGATATAGGTGGACGAAAAGTTGACCTGCTGCAGAATTTCCTCCCGGTGAGTCGACAGATCCAAACCAAACATCTCGATACTGCCCGATGTCGGAGTCACCAACCCGAGTAACATCTGGATCGTGGTTGTCTTGCCGGCTCCATTCGGTCCCAATAATCCAAGTATTTCACCGGGCCGAATCTCGAACGACACGCCATCTACTGCCGTAAAGTCGCCGAAGCGCTTCGTCAATTGTGAGATTTTCAGAACGGGACTCGCCGTCGTGTTCATCGCGTTCCTTGAATCAATTAAACAACAAGGCGCCGCTGATCTTGTCGGCGATATGGCACGTGTCACATTTTCTACCCAGCATTTTGCCTCTGTACTGCGTCGTCCCATCGTGGCAGCGGAAACAGTCCTGCAGGACTCTGGTGCGAAGAACGGATCCTTCCGGATAGGAGGGGTACCACGGCGTGCTGTCGGCAGACACATGACCACGCGGAATCACAATGGGATAGCCTTTGATCGGTTCATCATGCACGACACCGGCATGACAGGTCGTACAGCCTTCTCCCTGCCCACGAACCGCGAAGGCCTCCATATGGTGGCGATGACTCACGACCAGCCCCACCTCCCTCACTGGCGCCGGAAGATCGCGAGAAGCGATTTCCGAGACGCGGAGGATATGTCGATGACAGCTCAGACATACTCCAGAATCCACCGTTGCTTTCAGATTATGTGCTTCAGTCGGAGTCCCCAAGAGCGTGATGGCCACATCTTTGGCACCCGCCAAGACCTTATCCGTAAGCCACCCATGAAGGCCAGGTCGCACATGACACGCGACACAGCTGATGTCTTTGTGGGAGGATCTGATCCAACTCTGGTAGGAAGGCGCGATGGTGTGGCATCCGGCACAGAACTCAGGTTGATCGGTCAGTGGAATCGCAATCCCCGTCAGAGCAACGGCTCCGAACATGACGGCCAATCCAAGCGTGGTTCTAGACGTCCAGTTCATGCTCCCGACGTTGGAGAGGAAAGTGCCGAATCAGCAGCGCCGCCACACCGACGACATCGTCCAGATGCAACACAGGCACCGGAAGATCGATTGGCTTGTCGGACACCACCGCAAGAAGACCGTCGGATGAATACGAGATGTCACCCAACTGATCACGCACCACGATGATCTTGGGATAACCCTCACTCTTCCATCCCTCTGCGATGATGAGATCATACGAGCGATCCAAGAAACGGTCTCGGATCTCTTCCACCTTCAGTTGTTCGGAGACATCCGCAAACAGCGCCAGACTCCCCTTCGACACGACAATCACACTACCGGCGCCGGCACGTTTATGACGCCAACTATCTTTCCCTTCGGTATCAAGATCGAACCCGTGTCCTGCATGCTTGACGGTCGCCACACGGTAACCGGCCTTCACGAGTTCGGGGATGACTCGCTCAATCAACGTGGTCTTGCCGCTATTTGAGCGACCAATAAAAGAAATGATCGGAATGGACATGCTGTAACCGTATCGTTCGTTTCGTCAGCAACAAGAGAGCCGATGGGGTCCGGCATGGATAGGCGCAGTTCCGGTAAGCCATGCCTCACCGCTTAAGAGTTGAACCATGACCTCGTCACCAGGATTCAGCCGCTCGATCGCAACCGGCACATCGATGAGACAGTTGGCTTTGACCATTGACGTGAGAATGCCGGAGCCCTGATCACCCGTCGTCCGAACCTTGAAGACACCCTCTTCTCGTGTCAGGATTCCCCGTAAAAAATGCCGCCGATCCGTACGTTTGGAAAAGGTCTCCTGAAAGACCGCCTGCAGTATCGGTCGTCCATACGTCAGACAACCGCTCATCTTCTGCAACGCCGGTCGTACGAGCTGCTCGAACGTCACCATGGAGGACACGGGGTTACCGGGAAGGCCGAAGGCCAACTTGCCTTGAATCAGACCAAATGCCACAGGCTGCCCGGGTCTGATCGCAAGTTTCCAAAAATTCATCTCGGCCCCAAGCTCGTGAAAGACCACTTTGGTGAAATCATAATCACCCATCGACACTCCCCCGGACAAGACCAGGATATCGGCAGTCAATCCCTGCGAAATCTTTTCCTTGAGGGCAGCCGGTGTGTCGCGGGCAATTCCGAGCAAGAGCGGAATCCCTCCGGCTTCCTGCACAGCCGCAGCAATCCCATAGCTATTCGAATTGATGATCTTCTCTTCACTGAACCGTTCATCCAAGTCAGCCAATTCATCACCGGTCGACAGGATCGCTACCCGAGGTCGCTGATGGACGAACACCAACGACTTGGCAAGAATCGCGAGCATCCCAGCCTCACCGGAACGAATTCTGGTTCCCTGCGCCATGATACGGTCGCCTTTTTTGACGTCCTCGCCTTGCGGTCTGATATTGGCGCCCTTCGGTTCCGGCTTCAACACGCGCACCGATGCCGGTGTCGGTTCGGTGTCTTCGACCTTAAGAATCGTATCTGCTCCACGCGGCATCGGCGCACCGGTCATGATCCGGATCGCCTGACCAGAACCGACCGTTTTCGTCGGCATCGTACCGGCTGGAACATCCTCGATGATCGAGAGGGTCACTGGTTTCTGGACGAGATGTTCTTGCTTGATATCCTCCCACCTCACCGCAAACCCGTCCATGGCCGAGTTGTCCCACGGAGGATTGTCTCGCTCGGCAACAATGTCTTCACCCAGCACCCTGCCCAAGACATCCACAATCGACACTTTTTCAACGCCTAACACCGGCGTCGCATTCAACACCACCCGTTGTGCCTCGTGAAGTTGGGTCAAGCCGGTCATGGCATCAGCGGCTTTCACTGATTGATTCCTCTCATTGGTCCGGCCGTTGGCCTCCCTACTTTCAGGAGTGATGCGCTTTTCTTGCAGAACGCTTCGACGTGATTGGCGATCTGGTGGTAAGCTTCCGCCGTGGGTGTATCGGAATTGAAGAGTGCGAATGGTTCTCCGGCATCTGATTGCGTCACCACATCCGGATCAAGCGGAATTCGCCCCAAGAACGGAACGCCCATCTCATTCGCAGAGGCTTCCCCACCGCCTTTCCTGAACACATCGATAGACGTATGGCAATGTGGGCACTCAAGCCCGCTCATATTTTCCACGATGCCGATGATCGGCACGTCACTGTCTTTACAAAAGGTCACCGACTTGCGCGAATCGAGCAGCGCCACTTCCTGGGGAGTCGTGACAATGACGGCGCCACTGACCTGACCGAGCAAATCGATCGTGGTGACCGATTCATTGCCGGTGCCCGGAGGAAGATCGATCAAGAGAAAATTCAGGTCTTGCCAATCGACTCCACCCAGGAGCTGATTGATGAATTCGTACTTATAGGCATCTCGCCAGATGATGGGATCATCCGAGTTCTGCAACAGAAACGACATGGAAGCGATCTTCAAATTGTACGCCTGGAAGGGAATAATCCCACCGGAGGTGCTGATCTTGAGTTTCTGCCCTTCGGCCCCGACCATTTTGGGGATATTGGGACCGTGGATGTCCATGTCGCAGATCCCGACATGCCATCCCTTGAGCGCCAGACTCACCGCAATGTTCGTGGTACAGGTACTCTTCCCCACACCACCCTTGTTGCTCATGATGAGGACTTTGTACTCAATCCGCTCCATCCGCTTGGCCACCAGCCAGCGGCTGTGACCTTCCTTGTCCTTTTGACATTGTTCCGTTTCATCACAGATGGCGCAGGCCCACATATAAGTGCAAGCATCTCCGCTTCCACCGGTATTGATCACATTGAGTTCACGTGCCATAAGCAGTCTTTCCGATGAACAGTTTGTCTAATACCCCAAATGCGCTCTCACTCGATCTTAATGCTGTCGTCCTCCAGGAACTCCCACATAGTCCTCGCCTGACGAGGAGTTCGACCTTCCCCCCCCTGCAGCACTCCCTCCGACTCCAGGCCCCGCCCCGGCCATCGCCACCGTTGGCACCGACGATTGGCTGGACTCGGCATCGGTTTTCTTCCCAAAGACTTTTGCCCCCAAAATGCCGACCCAGTAGAGCAAAAACATGGGGCCGGCCATCAGCGTTTGATTGAAGGGGTCGGGCGTGGGAGTCAGAATGGCGGCAATCACAAACGACCCCAAAAGCGCCCATTTCCAATATTGAATCAGAAACGGCGCATCCACCCAACCGAGTTTCGCCATGAGCGTCAACGCCAACGGCACCTCAAAAATCAGCCCAAACACCATTAAAAACCAGAGGGCAAATCCAACATACTGCGCAATCGAAATCTGAGGTACAAATCCGGCGTTCACGCCGTACGAAATTAAAAAATTCAACGCGAAGGGGAGCACGAAAAAAAATGAAAACCCGGCCCCGGCATAAAACGCCAGAGTACTGATACATACAAACGGTCCGACGAACCGTCGTTCCTGGACATGTAGTCCGGGAACGACGAACCTCCACACTTCATACAAGAGATAGGGCATAGCGAGCACAATGGCACACAAGCCCGCTACCTTGACGTTCTGCCAGAGCGCCTCCGCCGGGGCAAGAAAGACAAACGGCACAGTCGGAAGATCGGTCGGTTCCCAGGTCAATTGACGGGGAACGAACATGTTCTGAAGCGGAATGCGCAGCCATTTGACCAACGCATCGGCGTACAAGAAGGTCCCCATGAACACGACTGCCAACCCGATCGCCGCACGGGTCAGCCGGACCTGGAACTCCACGAGGTGTTCCATGACCGGCATCTTCTTGTCTTCCAGCGGCTTGAAAACCGAGTCTTGCAGCCACTGGTTCAGCTTGTTCAGCACAGGCCCTCGCGACAATGAGAACCCGTCCACCGACCGACCGACTGACTTGCCTTTCCTCCTTCAGCAGATCGATTCATCACGCCAACGGTCCCTCATGCCTTACTTCGGATTGATCGCCACGAAGAGACTGTTCCCTTGACGATTGACGAGCAACACCGCGAGTTCGTCTTTTTTAATTTTCTCGGCGGCCTTCTGGTACTCGCTGAGCGTCTTGACGGATTCATGATTCACTTCTTGAATGACATCGCCGCGCTGCAAACCGGCCGCTTCCGCCTGCCCACCCGACTCCACCGAGGTGATGACCACACCGGACGTCTTAGCTGGGATGTTCAATTGGCTCATCGTCGCCTGATCCAACGCTTGGACCCGCAATGAGGCCAACACATTGTCCGGTGGCTTGACCTGCTCTCCTGATTCCTTCGGTGGGCCAGGCTCTTTCCTCGCCAAAGCTTCATCCGAGGGGCGCTCAGCCACCTTCACAGCGATGACCTGCTCTTTCCCTTCACGGACAACCTTCACCTGGGCATCTTTGCCGACGACCGTTCTGGCAACGAGGTTGCGCAGCTGACTGACCGTCTGCACCTCTTTCCCATTGAACGCCACCACGACGTCCCCCCGTTTAATTCCTGCGGCATGCGAGGGACCATGTTCGTTGACATCGCTGATCAACACGCCTTTCCGTTGATCCGGAAGCTTGAACGATTTCGCCAAGGCCGGCGTGATCTCCTGAATCGCTACCCCCATCCATCCGCGCACGACTTTTCCGGTCTTTTGAAGACTATCGACGATATCCAATGCGATGCTGCTGGGAATGGCGAACCCAATTCCCTCCGATCCGCCGGTTCTCGAGAAAATCGCGGTGTTAATACCGATCAGATCCCCACTCATATTGACGAGCGCCCCACCAGAATTTCCGGGGTTGATCGCTGCATCGGTCTGGATGAAATCTTCATAGTCGGCGATTCCGACATTGCCGCGTCCCAACGCGCTGATAATGCCGAGCGTCACGGTCGAGCTCAGACCAAATGGGCTCCCGACGGCCAACACCAGATCCCCGACCTGGAGATTCTCATACTCCGCCCACTTGAGCGACGGCAGATCCTTCGCGTCAATCTTCAGGACCGCCAAGTCGGTTTTTGGATCAGTCCCGACCACATTGGCGGAAAACTCCCGTCGATCATTCAGTGTGACCGTAATCTGGGTCGCGCCTTCCACAACGTGATTGTTGGTGACGATAAACCCGTTGGAATCAAAGATGACTCCGGAACCGGCGCTCTGATCCGGTTTGCCACGTGGCCCCGGGGAGCCATGTGGGTTTGGTGGAGTCGGTGATTCACCGCCAGGCTCATCTCCAGGAGGTGGCGTCCCGAATGGGCTAGGAGGCACCCCTCCTCGTCTCCGGCTCCCTTCTCCCCCACCCGTGACGGCAATGTTCACGACAGCAGGCATCGTCTTGTTCACAATCTCCGAGAACCCCTGGGCCCATGGCGGAGGAACTCCTGCAGCCGAGACGGACGACACGCATCCGCCTCCGACAAGAGCAGAGACAGCTAATCCACACGCGATGAGCATGTTAGTCGTTTGCTGAGTCCACATGAACATATCTGAATTCCTCCAGGATGTGACTCTTGTTCAGAGTCCTATTGGGAATAAGGCCTCACACCAGCTGAACGGTCTATCTTACACTACTCATTCGACCGGCTTCAAAGAAGAAAAGACCAGGCGACAGAGACGAAACCCGCCTACATGGATCGGCCGAGGGCATCACACACCTCTATCACGCCGGACCGTCGTGTCGTGGACCAGAATTCCTCTGCAAGCTCCTCCTCTGCGTTGAATCTCTGAGCAATGTACGAACGACGCTGGTGGGCCTTTTCAACATCCGGCTGGATCGGGTTGCATTCACCTGAGGTTTCCAGTACCGTGACAGGCGACCACTTGTACCATGCTTCAGAAGTAGATCAGGTCGTGACCCAAGACAACCGACTCAGCAAGATGCGCACTCTGACAGGAGTCTGGATCGGCGGAGTGCTGCTTGTCCTCACCGGCTGCGCCAAGCATCTTGAGTTCCCTCCAATGGGCACCCCTCTCTCCTCCAGTGCTAAACTGGAGACAACGTCCGCCCTGAAGGACCTCACGATTCACTATACGGATTCATGCGGACAGATTCAGGACATCCCATTGGGGGGACGCCTGCAAGACGCGTTGCAAGAAGGCCTTCGCCGAACCTTCGCCCACGTCGTTGCAGAGGGGGAAGAAGCCGCGAGCCCAGCCGACCATCTCGTTCAGGTCGACTTGCTGGACTCCTCATTCGACCTCAATAAGGATGCGCTCTACGACCGCGCCCCGGCCGTCTTACATCTCACCGCAATCGCTCGTGTCTACGACCGAACAGGAACGTTGCTCCGGCAAACGGACATTGCGGTCTCCCGTGAGGAGCGGCTGCGACTCGAACAGCTCTCAAGGAACTGTGACTACATCATTGATCCGTTCATCCACGATACTACGATCGACTTTGCAACCCGCGTCGTTCTGACGGCAAAACAAGCAGCCGCGAGCGCTGACAGTGTCAGCTCATCCGAGCAGACTGCACCACTGCCGGGAGCCTTTGCACATGCCGAACACCCCCTCACCCCTGCGACGGCTCCGACCACTCTCCGCTTTAAGGCGCTGTTACTCGATGAAAACAGCGACCTCTTGCTCGAAGGTGGCGAACATATTCGCATCCGCATCGACGTCGTCAACACAGGGTCAACCCTGGTGGAGAACGCCTCGGCCTCATTGACAGGGACTCGGCTCGCTCTTGAGCATTTTCCCACGACCGTCTTGAGAATCCCGCCGATGCAACCAGGCCAAACAAAATCGTTGGAGTTTGTCGCCACCTTGCCACTGCTCGCGCAGCCGGAACCAGCCGAAATCCAGGTGATCGTGGAAGAACGCAGCGGAGCCGCAGCCCCACCGCAAACACTGCCCTTCACCATCGCCCCGACGGGAACCAGAGGTGACGATGTCGAACAGGTATCCCCTCACGCATCATCCGTTCGGCACCCAGACACCTCCGTCATTGCCATTGGCCTCAGCTCTACCCTCACGCAGCAGATTCCGTCACGCACGCATGCGTCACATGATGCAGAAACCGTGGCCAAGTATTTCCAGACGCTCGGAGGCGTCCCTGTTTCCAATATCGCGCTGTTGACGGATCGCAAGGCCACCTCCGCGCAGATCGAGAAAACGCTGCGCGAATGGCTCCCGACTCATTCGACGAAGGATGGGATCGTGATCATCTATTTTTCTGGCCAGGCGATGGTGTCTCCGAGGGGAGAGATCTTACTCGTCCCCTATGATGGGACAAAGACCCCAACCAGTCTGTATCGACTGAGCGCGCTGGAATCAGTCCTTGCAAAACTGAACCCACGGCAGGCCATCTTAATCTTCGACGGAAAAACTTCTCCCGTCGTCGAGCAGACAGCCAAGACACCCATCACCCCGCGATGGGACCTGGACGGAGAGAACACCATTCGATTGATCGCCGTCGAGGGCCTCGCCGCCGGAATCGAGGATGACAGCCATCGTCACGGTCTCTTTACCTATTACTTGCTGCGAGGTCTTCGCGGGGAAGCGGATACGAACCGGGATGGAAAGGTCACCCTCGGAGAGGTGAGTGGGTTCGTGCGGCAGAAAGTTGCCTGGGCATCAAAAGCACAGTTCAATAAGACCCAGCGCCCACAGATGATCCCGCCGCTGAAACAGAATGACAACGCTGCTGACCTGGTCCTCACTACCCTGCCATCCCTTGCCGCCTCGGAAACGCCATAGCACACATGATTCGCAACAATGCACGAGCTTCCTGAATGAATTGTGGCTAGCAATGGTATCCGACCCCTAATATTATTCAATATTATTCTCAATAGCCGGCATAGCCACCCCAGGGATCGGTGTTGCGGTGTGCTTCCCAACTGATGGTGCTCGGCGCGCGTCCGAGCATCCTGGCAATCTTCCGAAGAGACCAACCTAACATCCGCATTGAGGCCATCGCGGCCCGCTCTTCAAGAGTCACATGGTGATAGCGCATCCCACAACCTCGCTCGGCTAGAATGAGTTGATCCCCTCACTCTACCGAACGGCCGATGCGCTCTCATCAAGTCCGCTGCCGTGTTGCACGCCAAGTTTGAATTCAAGAAGATCGAGCATGGCACAAGATTGATTGATGGTGGAGGCAGGACACAATTTCAGGTCACCGCACAATCATTGATGGATCGCAGCGTCCCCTTGGCGCGTTGGACCTCAGATACACAGTGGCCAGTCCCAGATGATCCACCCATTCGCCACAAGAAGTCACGTCCTCGCAGCGCACGATGGACCACCCGTATACTTTGAATGTCATAACTCGGCATATGACACAAAAAAGGGGGGTGGGAAGATATCTTCCCACCCCCCTTTGATCAGGATCTTAATGTGAGCACAGACGAGCGGTCGTCTCCGCTCACACGCTGCTTCTACTGGCTGCTGACTTGCAAATGAATACTCCCGGTTTCCGCCAGCGCGGGGTTGATGGTGATCGTGTACGTGTCTGTCGTGGCCAACGTCACCGTATTGAGATTAAAGCCGGACGCGGAGCTTGTGGTTCCGGCCTGCAAGACGCCACTCGGCGTGTAGAGATTGACCGTCACGCTGTCAAACTTGTTGCTGGTCGCTTTGATCGTGACCTGCTGGTTGGCTGTGCCTGAAAACGTATAACGACCGCTCTGACCGGCTCGGCTGATCATGATCGGCCTCGATGCGGCATTGATCTTGAGCGAGTCCGACACCTCGGTGGAAAGGGTCAACGTCATGTTGCCGGTATAGGGCCCGCTAGGACGAACCAACACGGTATAGGCACCGGTCATGGGCAATGGGTTGGAAATCTCAAGTGCGCCACCGGCCGTCCCGACGGCAGTGGATGCCAGTGGAGTTCCATCCTGGGCCAGCAGCGAAATGCTGCTCGACGTGAGCCCAACCGCTGTAAGGCCAAGGCTCACCCATTGGCCGGCATTGCCGTTAAACGTATATCGTGCCGTCTTGCCGGGTTTGTTCAGGCTCACCGTCACGGGTGCCCCATCCAGCGCGATCGTCCCTGAAACAGGAGATGAAAGCGCGAGGGTCATGCTGCCGGTGTTATTGCCCACCGGATCTACGACGACCGTGTAAATGCCGGTTTCCGGCAATGCAGTACCCGGGTCAAGACTACCGCCGCTGGAACCAATCGTCGTCGAGGCGAACGTGCTGCCATCCGGTTTCAGCATCGACAACGTACTCGAGGCAATCGAGACCCCCGTAAGACCAAGGTTGACCCATTGGCCTGCCGTCCCATTGAATGTGTAGAGTGCGCGTTGACCTGGTACTGTCAAGGTCGTGGTCGCAGCCACTTGGTCGATCATCATGGTACCGGTAAGGTCCGGCGCGTTATACAGCGCGAGTTTCGCATGACCGGTATAATTCAATTCGGGATCGATCAGCACGGCATAGGTTCCTGACGTTGGAAGGACTTGCGCGTCAGCCACCGCACCCACGTAGGCAAACGACACCGGCTTCCCCAATGGCGTTCCATCCGGCTTGAGGATGGAGACATACCCGCTTCGGATCGTCACATCGCTCAGTTGCAGGCTGACCGCTTGGCCGCTGTTCCCAGAAAAGGTATATCGAGCGTTTTGCCCGGCACGGCCAATGACAACCGGCACGGCCGAACCCTGGGGAACGATCGCACCCTCCAACTCGCTTGAAACAGTCATCGTAAAGCTTCCGGTGTACGTACTGAGCGGGTCGAAGAAAACCGTATAGGTCCCGGCCACCGGCAATTCCATAAGATCCACGCTGCTGCCGTTCATTTCGCTTGAAGAGATGGTCGCTCCTGAATCGGCCGTGAATTGGTACGCAGTCGCGGATGTCTGGACCTGCGTTTGTGAAGAAAGCGGCCGATTGCCCATGGTTGCATAGTAGTTCTTGACGGCTGTCGGCTGCCTGGCGATCAACCCGCCATCCGGCCCATAGACGGATACCTGGAACTGGGTGAGACTGACCGCGCTAAAACCAAGATTGATTCGTTGGCCGGCCATGCCTTGAAAGGTCGCCACGCCGTTCTTGTTCGGCTTGGTGATCTTTACGGTCACCGGTTCTCCTCCAACGGTGACACTCCCGTTATACTCAAGGTCCGCAGCCACGATCCCGGATGGCAGAGTCCCCTCCTCTCCGGCATAACTTGTTTCTGTGGCAACGCTGAACGTGATTCCCGCTGATACAAGCGCGAGTGATGCTGCTACGACTGCTACTCGGCACTTCACCCACGGACATAGGCTGCGCATGGTCGCCCTCCTATTTGTTCAAAATAAGAACATCGACGATTCGTTGTCGTTGCATGTGATCATTTACGGCGATTCTAGCTTGTCCGGCGGACTGTACCCTTTTTTGTATGCAAGGTGCAATCCCCAAAATCCCTTCCAACACCGATATTCCTCCATCCCCCCGAATGAGGGGATAGCCACAGGGATCATCCAAAATCTGATTCGGGGTGACAGCTGACTCAGTAAATGGATCGCCTGAATGGAACCGGTGTCATGAAGGATGCAACACACAGGTGTCAGCAGTAAACTGGCACCTAAAAAAAGAGGGTAGGGAGTTTCCTCCCCACCCTCTTTTTTATCTCAGCGTTCTCAGAAACGTACGAGGATCTGCGAGCGATTGATTACTCGTTCTTGCAGAAGCTCCGCTCATAATTGATGATGTTCCACGCTTCTTCTTCAGTAATCGCCGCCGGTACCAAGGACACCATTCCAGTCCCAGGGCTGCCGTTCTTGATGACCCAGAAGAGCTCGCCATCTTTCCGCTTCTTGTGGAACTTGCAGTTGGTAAAGTCGCGTGGGCTCGGATTGAGGATCTTGCCCGCTTCCCCCTGTCCATCGCCAGCCTTACCATGGCAATTGAAGCAGGTTCCTTTGCCTTCATACAGCGCCTTGCCCTTAGCGACGCTTTCAGGCGAGATCGCGATTGGATTCTTCAAGGCCTTTGCTTCCGCCATTTGATCCGGCGGAACGCGAGGCTTAGTCGGATCCTTTTCTTCGGCTCCCACGACCGAGACGGAAAGAAGCATGATTGCTGCACTGATTCCCAAAAACTTGGACAGATACCCCATCACATGTCCTCCTTGAGTATGTTAAACCCACCCAGCCTGAATGGAACGTCAGGCCGCCGACTCATCTTCTCTGCTTTCAAATTCGGTTAAACGCTCGAACTATACCAATGGGTCTAAATTCCTGTCAAGAAAACATCCCACTGCACGACCCCTAGCGTGTTCTGATTCCAATTTGAAGAGCTTCAAACCTCATGCCAATCGTTTCCGAAACAAAGCCTGCAAATTTCATCATTTGCATGGCCTGCCACAACACCGTTCCTCGCATTCGACTTGTTCGTGACACTTTTCTGCCCCACCAAGACCATCCCTGCCTCATCGAAGCTCATGAAACTCTCATGGTGGTGGGTGCATGATAAAGAACTATGCACAGTGCGGTAGGACTATCGCTTCAATACAATGTCCCGGGCGACTTTGCCGCTTGGGCCGAAGGGTTTTTGCGGTTTGCCGTTCAACTCGGCCTTCACACCACCGGCATTCCCAAGGGTGAGGATAAATTGATCCTGCCCGGTCCAATGGGCCTTTTCGCCGGCGCGTAGTAATGACTCCTGCGGACTCCCATTGTCGATCTGGACGACGACCCAGCTTAATTCAGTTGCTTCCAGATCCAACACCAGTTGCCCATCGCCATGATTCTCGATAGCGCTCAAGCCAATCCCCGCCAGAGGGCCATCACTGCCGGGTGAACCCAGCGCTCCTGTAGGCGCCGCTTCAGGCTCAACTCGTGTCGCGACCACCTCCAATACGGCCGGTTCCTGTCGTCGAGGGGCCTCTGTGGTCGCTTTATGAGGGGCTTCTGCCGGCGGTTCCACCGGCTTCGCTGCTTCGATCAGACGGTCAGGTTCGTGAGGCACCGATTCCACTACTTCTTTACTTGGTTGAGCCGCCCGTTTTGTGGCAGAGACCTGTTCCGGGGCACCACGCCGAAAGACCGTGGATTGCTCACGGCTCAACAGAAAGACCAACGTCAGGACGGCAATACCGACGGCAATTGCTACTGCTTTCCGATTGGCCTGACGCTTACGGTCCTCCTCAATCTGGCGGACCTTAAGTCGCTCTCGTTCATCCTGTTTCTCATAAAAGGAGCCGGCCGATTGAATAAATCGATGAATTGCGTCCTCTTCGTCCAACCCAAGCGACCGTGCATACGATCGCACGAACCCTCGCGCGAAAACCTGGTCAGGCAGTTTGGCAAAATTGCCGTCCTCAAGCGCCCTGACGAAATCCGTGCGAATACGGGTTTTCGACGCCACCTCATCAAGGGTCAATCCCTTGGTTTCACGGACCTGCCGAAAGAATTCGCCGACTGACTCCATAGGTCTCCTACTTCAATCGCGTCAAGAGATCCGACGCCGCCGTCGCCAACTCGCCCCCCTTGTCCAACGTCGCCACTTTCTTCAGCACTTCGCGCGCGCGTGTCGCATAACCCAGCTGATAGTACACGCGACCAAGCTCAAGATGCGTCATCGCCGGCGGCACACTCGGCGGACTGGCGGAGACCGCATCTTCGAACGCCTCCATCGCCCCTTGAAGATCGCCTTGGTGCGCCAAGGCACGACCAAGATGGAACCGAGCCAAATCCGGCGTCGGATACAAGGGATTGGCCAGCGCCAACCGATAGGATTGCACGGCTTCCTCCCACCGATCCTGATTGGCTAAAACCTGTCCCAAATACGTATGCGCTTCGGAATAGCTTTCGTCGATCTTCAATGCTGCGCGAAACTGCTCCTCCGCATACGGCAGTTTGCCTTGCAGCGTATAGACATGTCCTAACGCATACCGCGCTTCTTTGTTGTCCGGGTTCAATTGAACCGCTTTCTGGAACGATACAAACGCCTTCTGGCGATCCCCCGGAAGACTGGCCACTCCTTCTTGGTAATGTCCCTGAGATTTTTGCAGTGTCTCTTTCTCCGTCGCACAGCCCGCCACGACACCGATGAGTCCGATCCATATCACTGCGCGAGAGACGCGACGTCCATGGAGTCGGCGCATGTTCCAAACCGTCATACATCCTCAAAATGCGTGAGTCGCTTAAACTCAGCGAACCGTGCCTGAATCTCTTTGTAATCCAGGATTCGCAATCGGTCAAGACTAAAGGATTCTACGGTAAATGACGCCATCACGCTTCCGAAGATGATGGCCTGCCTCATTGCCTCAGGCGAGCGATTTCCGGTGGCGGCGAGATAGCCCAAAAACCCGCCGGCAAAGGTGTCGCCGGCACCGGTCGGATCGCGCACGTCCTCAAGCGGAAAAGCCGGCGCGCCAAATACCTGGTTTTCATGGAACATGAGCACGCCGTATTCTCCTCGCTTCACGATGAGATACTTGGGCCCCCGCGACAGCACCAACTTCGCCACTTTCACGAGATTGGAGTTCTGACCTAAGGCCCGCGCTTCGCCGTCGTTGATGATCAAGACATCGACCTTCTCCAGAACGTTCCACAAGGCCTCTCGCTGGCCGTTGATCCAGAAATTCATCGTGTCGCACGCGACGAGCGCGGGACGCGTGACTTTTTGCAGCACATCGAGCTGAAGCGCAGGGTGAATATTGCCCAGAAACAAGACGTCCGGCTCTCGGTAGGCGTCCGGGATTTGAGGACGAAACGTCTCGAACACATTGAGCTGCGTATCCAGCGTGTGCGCTTCGTTCAATTGATGCGTGTATTCCCCTTTCCACCGGAAGGTCGCTCCCGGTCGCCGCTCCAATCCCGTGAGATCGATGCCACGGCTCTTCAGAAACGCGACGTGTTGTTGGGGAAAGTCTTCCCCGACCACGGCAATGAGCGCCACCGATGTGAAGAAACTCGCCGCCGTTGAGAAGTACGTGGCCGACCCTCCAAGAATTTCCGTTCCTTCGCCGAACGGCGTTTTCACCGTATCCAATGCAACCGATCCAACCACTAACAATTTCCCCATTGCTTAACGAGCTCCTTTCCGTCGTGTCAGGGCACGGTCGATCAGTACCGAGAGTTTCTTCCGCACTGCCGTCGGTATCCGTTTCGGTGCGGTCAAAATCGCGTGGTCCAACGCCCGGTGGCAAGCGCACTCGATCGGATGCGCGAACGACGGCATCACCGTGCGGAGAATCCGCTTCGCCAACGCGACATTGCGGTTCAGGGTGTCCAGTACGGCCTCTACGGTCACGGCCTCCTCCGTCTCGTGCCAACAATCGTAGTCGGTAACTAAGGCCAGCGTCGCATAACACAATTCCGCCTCACGGGCCAACTTGGCTTCCGGCATATTGGTCATTCCGATAATATCGACATCCCATTGCCGGTAGAGCCGCGACTCCGCCTTGGTTGAAAACTGTGGTCCCTCCATACACACATAGGTACCGGAAGGATGCAGCGTGGCACCGACTTGCTCCCCGGCAGAGCACAACGCGTGGCTCATCTCCACGCAAATCGGCTCGCCAAAGGCGACATGCGCAACGACGCCGCGTTCAAAAAATGTCGAGACCCGACGTTTGGTGAGATCGATGAACTGGTCGGGCACCACGACGTCTCCCGGATGGATCGATTCTTTCATGCTGCCGACGGCGCTGACCGATATCACATGCGACACACCGAGGGATTTGAGCGCAAAAATGTTGGCGCGATAATTGATTTCACTTGGATTCAACAGATGCCCCTGTCCATGACGTGACAGAAACGCCACACGAATTCCTTCGAGCATGCCCACCCGGATCACGTCGGAAGGGGCCCCGAACGGCGTACGCACTCGGATCGAGCGAGCCCCTGTCAGTCCTTCAATCTCATAAAGTCCACTTCCCCCGATCACTCCGACTGTCACCCGCTCATTCTGTTGTTTTCTTGGCATACCAATCCTTTGCTCACTAGGCCCGCAACACCGCAGGCTGTGATGATGATCCACGACCGTGTAAAAATTCTTCTATGCGTGTGATGACGTGTCTTCCCACTTGTCCGAGCGACTCCCCCTCATCAATCGAGAACCACTCAATACCAGGCTCTTTTCGAAACCACGTCATCTGCCGCTTCGCAAACCGTCTGGTATCACGTTTAAACTGGCGCACCATTTCCGCGTAGTCATATTCTTTCTCCAAATAGGCGCCGATATGACGATACCCGAGCCCCTTCATCGCCCCAAGCTCTCGTCCGTATCCCCGTTCAAGCAACGACCGTGTCTCTTCTACCATTCCATGTGCCAGCTGCCAATCGATGCGCTCCTCGATCCGTCGATAGAGCATCTCGCTGGTCCGCTGCAATCCGATCAGCAGCGACGAGAAGGGTGCCTCTTGAAACCGGTGTTCAGCCTGCATCTCCGACATCAAGCGCCCCGACAACCGATACACCTCCAACGCCCGCATCACCTTCGATTCATCGTTCGGATGCAGTCGGGCGGCGGCGGCGGGATCGACCCGCATCAATTCGGCATACAGACTGTTTCGCCCCCCCTGCTCACTCAACTTCTTGAGATCCGCCCTCACTGCGGGATCGGCCTGCGGCGCTAGGCACAGTCCCCTGACCAGAGCTCTGATGTAGAGGCCGGTTCCACCGACAACGAAGGGCAACCGGTCGGTTGCGTGTAACCGTTCGATATGCTCTAGTGCAGCACGTCGATACCACCCAGTATTGAATACTTCATCCGGATTCGCCAGATCCAGAAGCCGGTGAGGCACAACCTGCCGATCCTCGGCGGTCGGCTTGTCCGTTCCAATGTCCATCCCACGATACACCTGACGCGAATCCGCCGTCAGAATCTCGGTGCCAAAATGCGTGGCCACCTGTATCGCAACCCGACTTTTTCCGACGGCCGTCGGCCCCAGCAGGACGACGAGGGGCCGGAGCTCACGCACAACCTCGGATAGCATGGTTCTGTCTCTGTTGCTCAAATCCCGCAGAGCGGCTCGATACGTTCCACTCGATATTGGGCGAGACGTCGCTGCAATGATGCCTACCAACCGACTCGCCCAAACATCTTTTCGAGATCCTCGGTGCTGAGTCGAAAGGACGTTCGTCTTCCATGGGGACAGGTGGTAATCTCGCCCTCGCACCGCCACTCTTCGATCAGCACCTTGATCTCATCCAGTTGCATGGAGCGTCCGGCTCGGACGGCACCGTGGCAGGCCAGCGACGCCAGGACAGACCGTACTCGTGTCTCGAGAGAAGGCACTCGCTCCCATTGATTCAAGTCCTCAAGAAGGTCCTCCAGAAACACCCTCGGATCGACCGGACCAAGTCCAACCGGCGTCGACCGGAGCAAGACGGTTGTGGCGCCGAACGGCTCGATTTCTAATCCCAACTTCTCGAGGTCCTCCTGATAGCGCTGGATCAAGGCCGCATGATCCGGGGACAATTCTATCGAATCGGGCAGCAGCAGCGGTTGAGCCTGGAGACTGCGGGCCGTCCACGCTCGAGACAACCGCTCAAAGAGAACCCGTTCATGGGCGGTATGTTGATCCACCACCGTCAGATCCCCACCGACTTGCGCGACCAGGAATGTCCGATTGATTTGTCCCAATGCAACCACGTCTCCGGCAGGCACACGGACATACGGCTCAGCCGCCTCACTTGCAAACGCCAACTGCACCTCAGGCCTTGCGTGAGACAAGGCTGTCGCCTCCCTTGGAGGAGACGTGGGAAGCCCAGAAGAACCCAGCCACGAAACAGCGCGCTGCGAGGCGGCCCGTTCCGTCGTCTCCGTAGCGTCAGCCTCCTGTGCACCCTCTCTGCCGCTGAGCCGCTGCCGAACCGCACGCCGAACGAGCTGATGAACAAATTCGTTGTCCGAAAAACGCACTTCTCGTTTTGTCGGATGGACATTGACATCCACGCGTTCCGGATCGACATCAAGAAACAACACGAATCGCGGATGGTACCCTCTGGGAAGAAATGAGCCATAGCCCTCTCCGACGGCATGAGACACCGTCAGGTTCCGGACAGGCCGACGATTCACAAACACGTCTTGTGGAATCCGTGATGTCTTCGCCTGGGTCGCATCAATAATATATCCACTGAGGTTGGCGCCTAGTTCCCCACTATTAAGGAAGAGCCCGTGATCGAGAAAGACACGCGGGTACACTTGAGCGATCCGCTCTCTCTCGGATCGCACCGTTGGGTAGTTCAGAAGTTCCTGAGCATTCTGACTGAAACGAAATTGAATGGTCGGCCATGCTAGGGCCGCTTGTTGCACCGCGCGAATGATGTGCGTGCACTCCGTCGCAGCAGACTTCAAAAACTTCTTGCGGGCCGGCTGATGTTCGAATAGCGCCCTCACTTCGATCCTGGTCCCAACGACCGGAGGAGCGTCGGTCACGTTCCCGACAAGGCCCCCGACAACTTCCAACTTTGTCCCCACCTCGTCGGAATCTGTTGTGGTCAACAGCCGAACGTGCGCCACGGCAGCGATGCTGGGCAACGCTTCCCCTCGAAACCCCATTGTCCGAATGGACCAGAGATCCGCATCCGACCGAAGTTTGCTCGTAGCATGGCGCTGAAATGCACAGATCGCATCCGCACGGCTCATCCCTTCCCCATCATCGGTCACTTGAATCAAGGAGAGGCCTCCATCCTTGATATCAATCGAGATGGAACGACTCCCTGCGTCGATGCTGTTTTCGAGAAGTTCTTTCACGACCGCAGCGGGACGCTCAACAACTTCCCCGGCTGCAATGCGGCCGATCACATCCTCAGGCAGGAGACGGACCTTGGTGCTGCCGTCTGTTTTCAGCACGGCACGCGACTCCACCCAGCTGGAGGGAACGAAAAGTAGGCAGGACGTCGAACGGCAGAAGCGTTCATCGGAGATCGGCCAACTTATGCTTGGCCAATTTGGACTCATCCGACGAGGGGAACTCCTCAAGCACTCGTTTCAGATTTTTCCTCGATTTGGCAAGATCACCGGTCTCGGCCGTCGCGAGTCCAAGTTTGTAGAGCGCCGCCGGCATTTTTTCATTCCCAGGATACTCGGTCACGAGATACTCAAAGGTCTGGATGGCTCGACCGTAATCTTTCAAGTTGTAATGGGACTCGCCCAACCAGTATTGGGCATTCGGCGTCAGCGACGTTCCTGGAAAGTCTTTGATGAACCGCTGGAACCCAGCGATGGAGAGCTCGTACTTCCCATTCAGGTAATCATTGTAGGCCAAATTAAACGCCGATGTCGGCGTAATGCCCAATGCCGTCACGACGGCCTCGACCGGGGGCGTCGACTTCACCGTCTTCGCAGCACGCGGCTCAGGTGAAGAATCCGATCTGGCAGCAGATACCTGACTCGCCGTTTCTTCCAACTTCGCCAACCGACCTTCCAGCTTTTGAACACGAGCGGTCACATCATCAAAGCGCGACTTGGTCATGTCCGGGTCCTTGCTATCCTTGCTCCGCTCGATCGCCTCCATGCGACGAACCACGGCATCGACCCGTTGATGGTCTTGATCCTGTGTCTTGGAGAGAGTCGATAACTGGTCTCGCATCTGCACGAAATCCGCATGCGTAGCGCATCCGGCAAGCATCATCACCGATCCCACCCATCCCCCTACCACCACTATGGATTTGACGGTACGGACTCGCATGCTTTACCGCACCTCCTTCAGTTGAGACAACTTGTCGGACGCTCTCCCTGCCTCGGCACTTTTAGGATAGAGCGTGACGACCTGCTTGAAGGCCGATGAGGCCCGTCTTTTATCCTTCATGGCCAAATAGGCATACCCTTTTTTCAGAATGGCGGACGGCACCTTTTCACTGCTTGGATAATCGATCTCGACCTTATCGTATGCATCAATCGCTTTCTGAAAGTCTTTCTTGCCGAAATACGACTCTCCCAACCAAAAGCGCGCGTTGGGCGCAAGGTGCGAATTGGGAAACTCGTCCAAAAATCCTGCAAATCCTTGTCTGGCCCCTTCCAAATCCCCTTCCCGAAACAACGCCAACAACCGGTCATAGCGAGCCCGATCGGGAGGATCGGATGTCATCTGAAAAGATTCCGCTTTCGGTGGTTCCTGAGGAGGAACGATCGTGGTCGCACCGCTTGATGTATCCTGCCCGCCCGACACCTTTGAGGCATCCCCTCCTTCCGGCGCGGTCTCATTCGGCCCCAATGATGAATGCTGAGGGGGCTTCGTCGCCTGCGGTACCGGGACAGGCTTATGCGACACCTGTTCAACGAACTTCACGAGGGTATCAATGCGACTGTCTTGCTCGTCAAGACGAGCCGTAACTTTTTTCCCGACGGCTTCAAGGGCCTTCGTGATGGAGACCACGCTCCGATTCACATCTTCCGCATGCGTCACCGTGATTTTTGAATCTGCTTCGACCTTTGCGGCAAGGTTCTTCGAGAGATGCTCTCCTTCCCCCACGCGATCGTTCAACCCGGTGAGGGCTTCGCGAAACCCTGTCAACGCTTGATTAAACTGCGTAAACTTTTGAGAGACCTGCTCCAGCCTGCTCTGATGATCGATCAACTCTTTTTGATGCCCCTCCAGCTTGGCATCAACGTGTTTGGCCAACCCCTCATTCGTGCGTTGCACGACATCGATGACCTCTTTCTTGAGCACGTCCATCGCCTTCACCAGATCGTCCAGCCGTGCCGACACCTTCGCATCTTGTGTTTCAAAACTCTTCTGCATCCACAGATATCGAGTGCTGCCGTCAGTTTCCAGCTTGGCCGCCAACTGCTCAAGTTTCTTGGTCTGTTGCTCTGCCTGCGCCGAGCGGTATTTGAGATCTTCCTGCCTCGCCTGAAGATCTTTGGTCAAATGCAGCGCCTTCTCCAGTTCTCCTCGCAACTGAGGAATCTCATATTCGCGTAGCGTCGTAATTTCTTGAGTCTGCTTGGCACTGGTCTGCTTGAAATCTTTTTCGGTTTTTTTCAGGTCAGACTGCTGCGCGACACACCCCGGCAAGAAAAGCCCGCCTACAGCCAACCAGAGTAGTAAGCCTTGCTTGGTTCGTAGTTGAGACTTCATGCCCCCCACTCCAGTGGACCGACTCGGACAACGACACAGGTACACCGACAGCGTTTCCTGTACACTATTTTCCCACCTTGATCGCAAGATGCCCGCGACGATTCAGCGAATAGCACTGTTCGCCATGTTCCGTGCAAAACGGCCGTTCCTTTCCGTACGAGACGACAGAGAGGTGCTGGGGAACCACCCCCAGCTCGACGAGATAGTTCCGAACGGCTTTCGCTCGCTTCTCCCCCAGTACCAGGTTATACGCCTCGGTGCCTCGCTCGTCACAATGTCCTTCGATCTTCAGCTGAGCTTGCGGATTTGATTTGATCCACTCCGCATCGCCGGTGAGCGCGTGACGGCCTTCGTCTGTGATAGAAAAGCTATCATAGAGAAAAAATACGTCCCGCAAGCCAGCCGCAGCCGATGCCGTCTGTTCCGCACGTATTTCAGCAAGCTGACGCGCCGCCGCCCCAGAATCGGACTTGGCCGTCATGGTGTTGCCCGAGCTCGCCGTTCCATTTCCGTTGCGATTACCGCCGCCCAGTCGTTCTTCCGCGGAGTTCAGATCCAATCCTTGGAGACGGCTCGCATCATCTCTTCCTGACAACGATGTATCAGGAAAGCTTGAGCTTGGCCCGCCTTTCGCCGCTCCACCTCGCGCCACGTTTTCCTGTGACGCACGTGGATCTCCTCCCGACTGAACCGCCTTCTTCGAACACGCCGGAGTCATCAGGAGGACTAGACCAAGAATCACTGGGAGGGGGGTGACGGTTAGCGTTTTCATTGGGGCGATTCCCTTCTCGTCAGACGTTCTCTCTGTTCATACCGTGGAGGACGATTCTCGTCAATGCCTTGCATAAAAATCACGAGGCCGGAGACCACGTCGGCGCACTATTATGCGTCCCCGTGAAGGTAATGCGTTCTAAGTCCTTCCCATCCGTATTAATCATGTAGATATGGCTCTTCCCGTCCGCCGTTGAACTAAACACAATGTGACGCCCGTCAGGAGACCACGAAGGGGAATCATCCACCCCGGGGCCGGTCGTCAGCTGCACCCGCTTCTGCCCATCCGGGGTGATCAGGCAGAGCTTGTACTCTTTTCTTGGAGTTCGGCACACGTATGCAATCCAATTCCCTCGGGGCGACCAGGCGGGGGCGGCATTATAGTCTCCCTCAAAGGTCAATCGGCGGACATTCGATCCATCTGCGCTGATGAGGAACACTTGAGGACCGCCGTTTCGATCGGACGTAAAGGCCAACTCGCGCCCAGATGGTGCCCAAGACGGGGAAAGATCTCCGCCCGCGTTGGTCGTCAACCGTTGCACCGCTTTGGTGCGGGTGTCCATGCGATAGAGCTCCGCGTTGCCCTCAGAGCTCGATGAATAGGCAAGAGAATTCCCGTCAGGAGAGAGGGCCGGCGTAATATTCAATCCACCCTGTGAGACGATGGTCCACCGTTTTCCGGTGGCGAGTTCGAGAAGATCGATATCTTGGGTATTCCGATTGCGATAGGTCGTAAAGACTAAAAATCGTCGATCAGGAGACCACCGCGGCATTAAATTCAAAAATCCGTCGGCCGTCAATTGTCGCGGATCGTAGCCGTCATAGTCCATGATGAACAATTCACGCGCCGAGCCCAACTCAGAGACATAGGCGATTTTTGTTCGAGCGATCCCTGGTTCTCCGGTATACCGAAATACTAACTCATCCGCGAATCGATGGGCCATTAGCCGGACCACCGATGTCGACCCGACATACCGTTTCCCACCGACAACTTCGTTATTCCCGGCATCATACACATAGCCATCCATATTCACATCGGAATCTTTGTTCCCGCTCTTGATACCAGCCCGTCCCCACACCACGACCGACACGCCATTCTCAACCGCGCGTTTAAAGGACGGATCCGGTTCAGCTCCGAGTTGGCCGGACTTAATGCCTAGACCATTCACATCGATGAGCGCGAACACTAAGGAGCGACGGATATCCGATTTGAGCACTTCCTCGATACGACTGCCGAGCTTCACGCGCCCTTCCGGCGACTCCGTCCCGCCCAGATTCTCAATCCCGGCAATCGCCAGTGGAATTTTCTGAAAATCCGGCCTCGTCGCCTCCAAAAACACGTCGGCAGCACCGGACTCGATAATCCACACCAGGCCGATCATGGCACAGAAACCAACAATCACGAGCGTTCGCAACGTCATAATTTATCCTTGAGGCTCGCCAGCGGTAAAGGTGAAGTGGGCATCAAAGTACGAATCGGAAATATCGGCTGGGAAAACAGGCAGAGGGTTTGCACTCAGGACCGCCCGTTTCCCCGCCAAATCATAGTACTCGTTGCCCGACGATTGTTCGATGGACACACCAGTAACCGACCCGTTCCGATGAAGCCGGAACTGGACAATCACCGTATACACATGATTGGTCAAATCCAGAGGCGGCGCACTCCAATAGTTACTGATGCGTAGTCGTACCAGCGCGAGATAGGCATTCGATCCAGCCGCCATCCCCGGGACTTTCAGCGTCGTGTCAACGGCCTTAACACTCGGCACCTTCGCCTCAATGTGGGGAATCGGTTGAGGCGTAAGTTTCGGGGGTACATTGACTGACGCCGCGGCTTTGGGCACCTCCAGCTTGTTGAGCCTTTTGAACTCTTCATCCAAGTCCTTCGCGAGATCTTCCGTCAGCGACGAAGATGATTTCTGAACCACCGGTTTCCCCGTCAGCTCTTTTGTCTCTGATGCGACAGGCACATCGGGCAGCTTCATCGCCGATGGAGCCCGAGGCTTCTCCGCAGGACTGATATCTCCGCGCTTCGGAGCATCCGGCGGTAATTCGATGTCCTTCATGATCTCGCTCATCACATCATTCGATGATTTCGCCCGAGCGACCGGAGGAGAAACCGCTGGAGGGGAAACAGGCGGAGGCGACACTGGTGCCGGCGTTGGAGGAGATGCAACCTTCGGCGGCTCGATCGGTGTTGTACGCTCGACAGGTTTCGCCGAATCGACCGACTTATTCAGCGGCACAGGCTTGGGACGTTCTACATCTTTCTCTTTCGAAATCGGTTGGCTCTTGCGAGGCTCGAGCGTCTTCATCGGAGGTGTCGGAAGATCGGCCAGCGAAATCTCGATAGACGCGAGCGGTCGTTCGCCGTGACGCGGCAAGCGAATCCACGCCACGAGCATCAGGATGCCGACGTGCAACACAAGAGACACGAACAGGGCACGGCTCAGACGGCGAGCCAGCTTCGCCTGCCACTCATCATCCGATATCATACCGGCTGATGTCCAAGCCTGCACCGTGAACCTTAATCCTATGGGTTAGGGAGAGGAGACGTCGCCTCCGTGATCCGCTCAGGTCCGGTCGTGGGATCGGTCACCATACCGAGCTTCTCAATCCCGGCCTTCTTGACTCCGTCCATGACCTGCACCACGACCCCATACGGCACATCACGATCGGCACGTAAATACAAGGAGACATCCGCATGTTCTTGTTTCAGAAGATACAACTTTCGTTCGAGTTGAGCCACACTCACTTGATCTTTGTCGAGATAGAGCCGTTGATCTTTTTCGATCGTCAGCACCGCTCGGATTTCCGGCTTGATGGTGTTCGAAGCTGAGGTCGGCAACTTGATATCCATGCCTCGATACAGCATCGGCGCGGTGACCATGAAAATGACTAATAATACCAAAACGACATCGACCAGTGGGATCACATTGATTTCAGCTAAGAATCGACGTTGCCTCGTCTCGAAAATCATCCCTTGGCTCCGACAGCGACCGGATCAACGGACTTGCCCTGAGGTGGGATCAGAGCCAGGAGCTCCACCACAACAGAATCCATCTGCAAGGCGGTGCGCCTGATGCGCGTCAGAAAGTAATTGTAGGCAATGACAGCTGGAATCGCCGCGAATAATCCGGCAGCGGTGGCGATCAAGGCTTCAGACACTCCGGGGGCCACAGCCGCGATACTGGCCGTGCCCTGGGCCCCGATTTCCCGGAACGAATCGATGATCCCCATGACGGTTCCCAGCAATCCAACGAACGGAGAAATATTCCCCGTCGTCGCGAGAAAAGGCAGAAACGATTCCAGCTTGGCGATTTGCCCCTGAGCGATATGGGCCGCCGTCCGCTCCATCACATGCCGATCAAAGGTCAGCGCGCCGTTCTCTTTCATCTCCGTAGGGATGTAGCCGATCCGCTGAACCACAGTGTAAAAAATCTTGGCGCAGGGACTTCCGGTGGTTTGTTGCACTTGCCGCGTGACTTCTTCCACATCTCTGGCCCGCAACAATACCGCCATGAAACGGCGATCTTTCTCGTCGGCGGCACGAAAGCTCGCCCACTTATAAAAAATAACCGCCCAGGAAATGATGGAAAAACCAAACAGCAGCAAGAGGACCACTTTAGAGACGATCCCCAACGACATAATGACTCCCAGTGGGCCAGCTTGAAACATACGAGCCTCTACGTGCCTCCTTAGATCTCAGTCGCTCTGTGCAAGGTGAATCGTATCAAACACTGGGGAAAAATGGCGGGGCCGACGGGATTTGAACCCGCGACCTCCAGATTGACAATCTGGCGTCCTAACCAGGCTGAACGACGGCCCCGTAAAATCTATCTCTTGTAGAACAGCAGCACGACAAGACAAAACCGTTGGTCGCCGATCAATTCCTGCACGTAGGAACAGATCCTCCGCGCGGCAAGCACACTCCTGTTTCTGCGTACCAACTAGTTCCGAATGGTAGGCGGAACAGGGATTGAACCTGTGACCTCTGCCTTGTAAGGGCAGCGCTCTCCCAACTGAGCTATCCGCCCAATTTTCCAAACAACCTCGGCGGAGCCTATCAAGTCCATACTGCCTTGTCAACCGGCGTGCACATCTTTCACCGATCTCGATCGCGAATACGTACAGAAGAAATCTTCATGCCTCAGGTTTTTGTTTCACCCGAGTCTCGTCGCTTCAGCTGTCTCGGGAAAAATCGTCGATGAACGTGTTTCAGCCGACTCCGTTCGACATGCGTGTAGATCTGAGTCGTCGCAATATCGGCATGCCCGAGCATCGCTTGAACGGCTCGAAGATCGGCCCCTCCCTCCAGCAAGTGCGTGGCAAACGAATGTCGAAGCATGTGCGGCGAAATCGACTTGCTAATGCCGGCGCGCCGCGCTCGCTGCAGAAGGAGTTTCCAACAAGCTTGTCTCGTCAACCCATGTCCACGACGACTGACGAACAACGCACGCGTCGATCGGCGCTTCAGAAGCATCGGACGAATGTGATCGAGATACTCGCTCAAAAGGTTACGGGCAGTCTGTCCCATCGGGACCATGCGTTCCTTGGTACCTTTTCCCACCACGCGCAGACAGCCAAGCGTCAGATCCACCTGAGCAAGTGTTAACCCCACGAGTTCTGAGACACGAAGACCTGACGCGTACAATAACTCCACCATCACTCGATCGCGGTGATCCTCGGCCCGATCACGCGCCGGCACCTCCAATAGCGCGGTCACCTCCGCCCTGGTCAACGTCTTGGGCAAACGAACAGGCCGACGGGCGGCCGTAACCTCACGGAGAGGACTCCCCGCCAAAACACGTTCCTGCACAAGAAACCGATACCATCCTCGCGCAGCCGAAAGAATTCTGCCAACGGACGAGAGCGCAAGGGAGTCCTGTTTGAGGGCGGCTAAAAACGACCGAATCACATGCGATGAGACGACATCGCTCATGCGAAGTCGGTGCGTCGACAGATGGCGTTGCAATCGAGACAGATCGCGCCGATACGCCTCCACCGTATTCGTGGCCAACCCTCCCTCGACCCTCAATTGTGTGAGATATCGCTCAACCAGGGGGTCAAGGAGCACAGCTGATAGGGCAGTTCTGGGCATCGAGCACGCCACTATAACCAACTCATGGGTTCCACACAATGACACTCCCGGTATACTTCTCCTTGACAGGCCACCGCCTTTCCGATACTAGTCTGCATACGGTCTACCATCGGCCGAACGGAATGCTCGCCTATTCACATCGTCCATTGCTCAACACTGCCCGACTGCTATTGGTTGTCGCCATCAGCGGGACTCTCTTGCTTGGTGAGGCCCTGAGCCTGACGCGGTCGGAACAGACGGGAGGGATAGAGCCCTCCAAACCCGTCGTTCCCATTCCACCGGCGTTGAACAATGCCAAGCAGTTGATTGAAAAAGGTACACCCGAAGCTGCGGTCACCGCCCTGCGTCGATTTTTAGCCACACCCCCTCCCCCTGAGCATCTTGACGACGCCTACCTCCTGCTCGGCGCGGCCCTCTATGGCATGAAAGACTATGCAGAAGCCCTTCGTTCGCTCAACCAGCTCCAGACGGAGTTTCCTGAATCCGATCTGCTGGACCGAGGCAGGCTCTTGATGGCCCGCGCCCACACCGCGATGGGGAATCTCGATCTGGCCCTGCCCTTGTTGGCCCAGGTTCGGACAACCACGCAAGATGAGCCCACGAAACGCGAGGTGCAGCAGTTAACGGCCGAGGTGCTGGCGAGCAAGAAAGATTATGTGCGAGCGATCCATACATTGCTGGAAGGAATGACCGGCAGCTCAGATGCCCAGATGACCGAGATGCGGGAGCAAATCCGTCAGTTCATCTCGGACAAGTTGGATAAACGTGGCTTGATCCGCGTGCGCGACGCCTATCCTCGCTCGTATCCCGGTGACCTCGCCTCACTTCGTCTCATCGACTACTACATCGGGCGGGGCGAAGACCACTTGGCGGAGCGAGAGACTCGGCATTTTCTCGCGGCATTTCCTGCGCATCCCTCCGTCTCAACCGTGAACGAGTCACTGAATCTCATCAAGGCACGATTGAAGGCCAATCAATACTTCATTGCAGCCGTCCTCCCACTATCCGGCCCACTCTCCACCTTCGCCACGGATGTCCTCCAAGGTATCCAACTGGCGGTGGAACGGGCTCGCGAGCAACCAGAGTCACCGGCTATTGGATTGATCGTCAAGGATCATGACGCCGACCGACATGGTTTTCTGGACGATCTGTCGACACTCCTCCATGATGATCGACCACTCGTTGTCATCGGTCCAATGTTGTCCAAGAATCTTCCGGTCATGGCTGAAATGGCCCAGAAGACTAAAATTCCGTTGATCACACCGGCCGCCACGCTCCCCAATGTCCATCGGCTGGGCAGTTACCTCTTCAGCACAGCACTGACCTATGGCATGCAGGCCGAACGGATCGCCGCCTACGCGACCAAGGAACAGGGCTATCGACGATTCTGCATTCTCCATCCCGATACCGTCTATGGACGTGAATTGGCTCGTCTCTTTGCGCAAGAAGTGCAACGGCTGGACGGTGAAATCGTCGCCATGGAAGCCTTTAAGGAGGGGGATACCGATTTTGCCCCCCCCATCCAGCGGCTCAAAGCAGAAGACTTGAAAAAGTATGGGTTGGCCGTCCCTGTAGAAGTAACCAATTCGTCGGGCAAGCCTCAAAGCCGAAACGAAAAGCGAGTTCTTTACACCCCGGGCTTCGATGCGATCTTTATTCCCAGTCGCTCGAAAGAGATTGGCCTCCTCGCCGCACAACTGGCCTTCCACGATATCAAGGTTCCTCTTCTTGGAACCAATGGATGGAATTCTCAAGATTTTGCTCGCACGGCGGATCGCGCCGTTGACGGCGCGACATTCGTCGATGGGTTTTTCATCGATAGCCCGAATCCCAGTGTGCAGGAGTTCGTGCAGCGACATCAGAAACGCTTTGAATCATCACCCTCGCTGTTCACCATGCAGGGCTATGATGCCGCCAGAATCGCCATTGATGGCATTCGCCATGGCGGCACCTCCGGAGAGGCCTTGCACGACTACCTCGCGACCTCGCACACTCTCCCGACACTGATGGGACCAGCTGGGTTCGGACATGACGGCGCACTACACCGCCCGCTCTTTCTTCTTCAAGTGAAACAAGGTAAGTTCGTGCAACTGAACTGAGCGCAAGGGCATGAGTTCGCTGTCGCAAATCATCCATACCATCTCCTACATGGGGCTTCCGCTCCTGTTTGCCATGGTCCTCCATGAGTATGCCCATGGCTGGATGGCGGAGAAGTGCGGCGATTCGACTGCGAAACGTGAAGGCCGCCTCACCATCAATCCATTGGCCCACATCGACCCATTCGGCACCGTTATCCTTCCGCTGATCTGCCTGATGCTGCCGGGAAGTTTTCTGCTGGGTTGGGCCAAACCGGTCCCGATCAACCCTGGGAATATGCATCGACCTCGGCGCGACATGGCACTCACGGCTGCGGCCGGACCGGGAATGAATCTGCTGCTGGCCGTCGCCAGTGCCTTGCTCTTAGCATTCATCGTAACGATTGAACCCACTATGTCCCTCCGAAACAACGGAGACACCGAGACGACGTCCGGCCTGTTTGGGACCATGTTCCTGCGCCCGATCGCCGTCATGGCGCTCTACTCCGTGCTGATCAATGTCTTTCTGGCTCTCTTCAACCTCCTTCCCATTCCACCGCTCGACGGTGGCCGCATCTTGACGGCCATGCTGCCGTCTCAACCTGCCATGGCCTTGGCCAAGTTGGAGCCATACGGGATGCTGATCTTGGTGGGACTGATCGTCTTCGACAAAGAGTTGGGCATCCTTCACATGATCACAGGAACCTTTGCCAAAGGCTTATCCGGAACCATTCTGTCCACTGCGCTTGGCCTACGCCCGGGAGTTACTGAATGACGGCACTTCGACAGCGAGTCTTGAGTGGGATGCAGCCCAGCGGTTTGATGCACCTTGGGAACTACCTGGGTGCACTGGAAAATTGGAAAGCGTTACAAGAGCAGTATGAGTGCTACTTCTTCGTCGCCGACTGGCACGCCCTATCGACGAACTATGCGGACACCAGCCGTATTCGGATGTTCGTCCGTGACATGGTGATCGATTGGTTGGCCGGCGGGATCGACCCGGAACGTGCCACGATTTTTATCCAATCCCGGATTCCTGAACATGCGATTTTGCACCTCCTACTCTCCATGATGACTCCCATCTCATGGCTGGAACGTAATCCGACCTATAAGGAGAAGCAGGAGGAGATCAAGGAAAAAGATCTCACCACCTACGGCTTTCTGGGCTACCCCGTCCTCCAGGCTGCCGATATTCTATTGTACAAACCGAATTTCGTTCCGGTAGGCAAGGACCAACTCCCTCATCTCGAACTGACAAGGGAACTGGCGCGCCGTTTCAATGATATCTACAAAACACCGGTGTTTCCCGAGCCGAAAGAACATCTCACGAAATTTCCCAAGGTGATCGGCACCGATGGCCGAAAGATGAGCAAAAGCTACCACAATACGATCAACCTCTCGGACAATGAACCGGTTGTTCGGCAGAAGCTCAAAACCATGGTCACCGATCCGGCCCGTGTGAGACGAACTGACCCCGGCAATCCGGACCTCTGTCCCGTCTATGAATTCCATAAGATTTACTCGTCACAAGGAACTCAAGATCAAATCAATAAAGACTGCCGTACCGCCGCGATCGGTTGTATCGACTGCAAAAAACTGGTGGCGGATCGGTTGGTGGAACAGCTGACACCGATCTGGGACAAGCGTGCCAAGCTCACACAGGAGCCATCACGCGTCGATGAGATTGTCGACGCGGGCAGCACACGTGCGGCGATTGTGGCCCAGGCAACGTTGGGTGAAGTCAACGAGGCCATGAAGATTTGAAGTTGGTCTTACCTCTCATTACTCACCCCGCAAGATTTGTAAATTAGATGAAGAACCCTGACTGTAAAGGTGGTGGTCCTTCATCTTTTATCCTCTCTCACCACCACATTGCGCCACCTCCCCTTGCGTTCTTGATTGCTCACCACTTTGAGTAACAACACCGTTCACCCGGCTCGGCGAAGAGTCTGCACGATCTCACAACTTGTGCTATGGTGCTGACTCCATGATCGAACCATTCGGTTGAAGACAGGTATGAATCAATCCTACTGGACTTTCATCGCCCTAACCTGTGGACTGGTCCTCACCACGGCCAGTGCCACTGCTGCCGATCCGCCTTGCGACAAGTATCCGCCTGCCCAACAACCGCGCTGTACAGAGATCTGGAAAGACTTAAATAAAGAAGACGGACCGGCAATTGCCCACTTTGGGCTGGATCAGCAGAAACGCAGAGAAGAGGGAACAATCAACGCCCAACAACATCTCGCCGAGAACATGACGTTCATCAAGCAATCCACTGAAAAGCGGATTGAGCGGCTCAAGGAGCGCATGAGCAACAAGTAACCATCACACACGGATAAACTGATTCGACTCTTTTTCAAGTCCTATTTCGGTCTCAGGCCCATGGCCGGTGACCACGGTTGTCGCATCATCAAGTGTGTAGAGCCGCTCACGAATAGATTCTTCAATCACCTCGAAATTGCCGCCCCATAAGTCAGTTCGACCGATACTGCCTCGAAAAAGCGTATCGCCGGCTAAGACCAGCTTGTCATTCGGTACATGGAAACTCATCGACCCAGGCGTGTGCCCCGGCGTATGGAGCGCAATAATCGGCACCTGCCCGAGCATCACCGTTTCCTCATCCACGAGCCAGGCGTCCGGTGACAGGGCTGGCAGATAGGACACTCCGAACATGCGGCATTGCAGTTCAAGGTTTTCCCAGAGCTTGAGATCGTCTTGATGGAGACAAATCGTTGCGCCGGTCGCCCGCTTGATCTCGCTGGACGCCAGAAAATGATCGAAATGGGCGTGGGTATGCAGAATGTGACTGACTGTGAATCCCAGTTGCTGCACTTCCTGGAGAATGCGCTCAGGGGCGCCACCAGGATCGATCACAATCGCTTGCTTCGTGACCGGGTCACCGATGATCGAACAATTACAGCCGAGCGGCGGAACTGAGAACGTCTTTCGAATCAACGCAGCCATGACAGCGGCATGCTACAACCAGACGCCTGTGCGACGCAACCTACGGATTTTCGGCTTCGTCTCCTGTATCGCGAATAGTCCAAACCACCTCGGTATCGAAGATCTCCAATTCCTGCTCCCCCTGCTGAAACCACACCAAGAATCCAGCCCCCGTTCCATCATTTCGTCTATTCTCGATATAGACCAGAGCCTGGTCGTTCCGGACAGTCCTTCCCGCCCGCGACAATGCTAATCGATCGAGCACGGTCGGCGTGTATAACAGAAGAGGGTCGTGTGTCCTCACGAAGAATGCCCTGCTGGCCTCGGTGTCATTCGTGGGATCAGCCGACACTAATCGATAGCGCACCCCAAATCGAAACCGGTTTTCGAGTCGGCTTCGCGCTTGATTGGCTTCGACAAAATCGCGAACCAGGTCTTGCGGCAACATTCCACGAAAGAATCTCTGCTGCTGAACAAATGCCGTCGTCAGGGGCTCAGGCTGGTTCGGCATAAGCCGTGACACGGTCATTCGTTCAAGGAGGACCAGTTGGATCTGTGAGGTCAGAAATTTGTCCTCGATGATCCGGTCGTACAGATCATAATCACTCGGTAGCACAGCAGAAGCGCCCTGCCTGCCCTCCATCGCAGACGACCACTCGACGGAAAGAAAAGACATGAGCACCGCACAGGCAAGCATCGCGTTCATGGCTGAAGACATAATGAAGCCTCATCCGGACGATCAAATTTCCGCTATCACGTTTACAAGTTGCGCCGAAGCGTAGATAATCTTACCAGTATAACTGGGAGGGGCACACGTGCAGCATACAACACTGGTTGGTCGACGGTCGCTTGGAATTGGCATCGTTTGGTTCATGATCGCGCTCGGCTGCACACCCGATGAACATCGAGAAAATCCTTTTCGCGTGGAAAATGACGCACTCAAGAAACAACTGGCAAAGCAGGAATCGCTCTTGAGCTCGTTGCAAGACGGGAATAAAGTCATGCAACAACAGATCGATTTGCTCAATCAAGAACTCCGTGATGCCAAAAGCAGCATGGAGGTGACCAAAGCGGACGCGAAACGGCTCAACGAGCAAATGGAGCTGCAGCTGGCCGAAACCAAGCGAATGATCACCGCACAGATGGCTGAGTCTCTCAAAGTCGAGGAGAAAGGTGCACAGTCCGATACCCTGCCTCGGCCCATGTCGACCGTGGCCAAAGTGGTTGAAGACGCCCTGGCGCGCAATGGCTATCACCTGAAGGTCAGCGTCAAGACCGAGCAACGGGCAGTGTATGTGACCGAACGCAAGATTTCCAGCCCCGCGACGCTTGAAATGACGGGGTCACGCAATCAATATCTTATTTCACTTGAGGCTCTTCCGGACAGTGTGACGAAGCTCGGTGTGAAAGCAGAATTCGAACGACTCGCCCAGGGAGGGCGGATCTTGAGCGTGAGTCACGAGGAAACCACTGAAATTGAGCGCCGCCTCATCAGCGAAGTCAACAAGGCACTCGAAAACCCACAGAAAACTTAGCCCACATTCACGGCACACTCCGTAGCTCTGTTCGTGCATATCCAGATTCATAAATACCGCGTTCCGGCAATTGTGGCATTGCGGCTGCGACAGGTATCTGACGGACTTGTCTGCAGCGCGACGTCGCACGGTCATTCCTCGTCGACTGAACTTCAGACCTTCCCGAACCGTGCAGTCTCAACCTGAGAGCCTTACCCGCTCTCATCCTTGTACAGACAGCTCTCAACTGATTGCAGAAGCAACGGACGCACCCACGTTGCCTCATCCACCAGTGGCAATCTTCGGTTTTCTTGGCCGGCGTGGAGCCTCGTGCTAGCATTTTCGTTCAATGGCGCTCTCGACCATCATCCATGATCTCTGTGCACTGATCCGTTCTTCTCATCCCCTCGTCACCATTGGAACCATGGGAAAGGAGCGGGTGTCGGCCATCCCGCAATCTGTCAGAATCCAGGAACGGATGCCGCGCTTCACCTGGTCGATCACGAGAGTGCCCGCACGCGCTAATGAAGGCCCGACCTTGAATAACCTGCCGATCGAAGGATTCACCACGACCAGACCCCTATCTGTGACCAGAAGAGAACATATCGATGGACTCCGACAGGCAAGCTACGGGCAAGTCGTGAACGTACGGTCGTGAGAGGAGGACTGATGGGACACATCGCCATCGTGGTTGCCGTTACAATCGCATCCCTGGCCGGCTGCGCCACGCCGATCCAGACGCCACGGCAAACAGCCGTCGAATCGTCCTTCCCCGTGCAAAGCCCAAGCGAGAACACTGACCGATCATCATTGCACGGCCCTCTTCAGCAGTCATCGTTCAGTCCCCACGAACCAACTTCTGTGCCCCTCCTCACATCCCTCCCCAGTCGATCCGCCATCATTCACTCCGCCGTGCGGTTACTTGGATCAAAAACCATCACTATCCAAGGTCGACGGATCAACTATGACTGCGCAGGAGTGACACGCGCCATCTTCTTGGAGCACGGGATCGACCTGTATCGAAGTAACCTCGTCGAAGTGAATGCAAACGGCGTCCGGCTGATCCACAACCATGTTCGTCAGCATGGCATGCTCCATCAAGATGCGAACGTACGCCCAGGCGATCTGGTGTTCTTTGATAACACCTGGGATTTCAATGGGGACGGTCTGTTCAATGATCCCCTCACACATGTCGGGATCGTCGAGCAGATCGAGCCGGATGGAACGGTCATCTTCATCAGCCGAGTGGCTGGCGCAGTTGCGCGCTATCGCATGAACTTGAGCCACCCCCATATCCACAAGACCGCTGAGGGACGTGTGTTGAATGACTATATCCGACGGAAACGTCTGACCGATCCCGACAATATCGCTCGACTCACCGGCGAGCTATTTTCTTTCTATGGAAACCTGCTAAGTCCTCAAAAGAGTGAGCCTTTCCAGAGACAGATCTCCGACCTCTCATCCTCTGCGGTTGCAGAACGCTGATGGATGCGCCATGGCACCATCGACTATTCTCATCACATTGCAGATGCCTGACAGGCGAAGACTCCCTCTCATT
Organism: uncultured Nitrospira sp.; assembly: GCA_964430555.1. GTDB lineage: Bacteria > Nitrospirota > Nitrospiria > Nitrospirales > Nitrospiraceae > Nitrospira_D. The sequence continues at coordinate 36,648 of CAYSFU010000008.1, forward strand.
TCATCGATGACCTCGCATACAACTACAGAACAACCGGGTACGATCCGATAAGAACCCTATCGAGTCACTCACAGAGGGATGGCATCTGAATCACTAAACTTCAACCGAGCTGCTAAAATTATTACTATGGCTATTTCATCCAAGTACACCGACGTCCGAGAAACCAATCCCCTCCGGCGAACCTTGGCCGATGTTCGGCATGGACTCTTGGGCTTGCATAAAGCCTTGATTGTCGCCGAGCAATTGACCTATGAGCGGATTTATGGTCGAGTGGACTCCACAGGTCAGCTCCTCCAGTTGGTGATGAACGACCCCTGGTTTACCTGGCTCCATCCGCTCTCCAACATGGTGGTCCGTATCGACGAACTACTCGACGGACACGATCAGCCGACGGTTGATGACGTTGCGATTCTGTTGACAGAGATCCGAGGGCTTATTCGCCCATCAGAACTGGGGGATGGTTACGAGCGGAGTTATTATGAGGCGCTCCAGCGCGCCCCGGACGTCGTATTGGCCCACTGCGAGATGAAGAAACTGCTGACACTCCCCTCGGTGTAAGCATCTCACCAGTCCATGGCTCAGGATGAATGACCGCCGTCGGCCCATTCAGAACCGACGGCGGTCTTGCTTTCTGAGCACACCTACGACCAGGACTCCTATCACGCAATCGAGAGACAAGATGAGACACGCACGCCTGAAGACAGCCCAGATCTGTTCCTTGTATGATGCCGTATGGCAACATGACACGGAAACAGCCCTTGCCGATGGCCATTTCTATTAAACACTGGGCGCTTCCCCTCCTGATCTTAGTCGCCCTCTATCCAAGCCCTGCCGATACACAAACCCGCTCTGTCGATGTTCTGATCACCGTCGTAAAGGATAAGGTCGTTGCCCTGCCAGGAGGCGGTAGTCCGGTTGAAGAGCCGTTGGGCGTCAATGAAACGATCGTCACCACCGCAGCTCACGGACCAGCGGGCTTTGCTCAGACCACTCGTCGGCTATTGGGTTTTTCCTCAGCTTTACACCGATGGACGGAGGTGCAATTGGGCGTCGAGGAACAGGTTGAGCAACACCGAGTATTCTCCCGTGTGCTTCTGGTCCAGACGAATCGACAAGTCCATGGGTTTCAAGAAAGTCGCGGCCATTGGTTCAGCGAAGCTTTGGGGCCAAATGAAACCGTTCAACAACTCCACGGGCGCGGCCATGTGGTCGTCGCAATCACGCCAGAGCGAGCATTAGCATTTTCTGCGTTCACGGGAGGATTCTTTTCAGTTCGCTTCTCACCGAATGAACAGGTACAGTCCATTGACCAGGGGCATGACGTGACCCTGATCCGCACCACAACCCGCCAATTGGCGTTCCGCTCACACATAGGACTCTGGGCGGAGATGAGATAAGGGCGGATCCAATAAGACTTCCGTACAGCCAGGGATCCTAGGATCAGAGACGCTCTTCATCAAGCTCGATGACCTCGACCCAGGTCGTGACAGATGGCAGAGAACTGATTGCCACACCTCGCTTGGTTGCGATCTCTTGAAGACGACCTTGGAATCGCTGGCGAGTTACTTCGTCCTTCGGCCCAGAAGCCAGCAACCCTTGCGACCATTCCTCAACATCTTGGTCGGATAGCTTACGGCTATTGGCCTTCACCCAGACAAGCAGCTCCTCATCCGTCGAACCGGCCAATACCCGCTGTTCAAAGACTGGAACAGCGATACCGAGGAACTCAATCAGGTACTGATCGAATCCGACTGTAACCTAGTTGTAATCCTGGATCTGTCCGGCATGATGCAGGCGAATCTTGTCGATAAACCGCCCCAAGTGGGCAATGCCGCCAAGAAGTATTTTGGGACTACGAGGATACGCGGGTTTTGTCATGAGTTCATTCTCCACCATGTAAATTCTAACGATATACGTATGAGGCCGGTCAAATCTACTCTGAACCTAAGGGAAAGATACTCATGACCGGCCCTTCAAGTTTCTTTGAACCTTGCCGATATAGACACCAGATAGGGACTAGCAAGGAGGCACCTATGAGGCTAAGGAATAGCCCAAGAAGGTACGTGCGGTATTCTGCCGGTGTTCAGACTGATACCGGCGCAGGTGAAGGGACCCTCTTCGATCTCTCCGCAACAGGGTGCCGAATGCAGAGCAACGTCGCCCTGACTCCCGGAAGCTACCTCGCGCTGCATATCGAAGCCCCTGAAGTAGAATCTCCGCTTGCCGTTGAAGTCTCCATCGTCCGATGGTACAAGGACAACCAATTCGGCATCGAGTTTCTACGGTACGCCAAGGGTGATCGCGAGCGGGTCACTGATCTGATCGAAGGTCGAGAAGTCGCGACCGTTTCTGATTACGCTCATGAAGAAGAGCTGGTGCTCAGCACCGCCTCGGCGTAAACGCGTCGCCCTTCTCACTGTGGCAGGTGCCGACGCCTGCCACCTTATCAGTTCTGAAGAACACGCCATCAACCTGATACATTTCACCGGTATTCTCATTCGACCAGCCATTTTCAAATTCGACCAAACGGAAGCCCATGTTTTCCAAGAGAGGTAGCATATCGAGTAACAACAGCTCACCATAATAATTCTCCGCAAGCGACATTTCGAGCTTCAGTCCTATGACGCGTTGCAACTCGCTGCCGATACCTTCGATCACTTTCTTTTCATACCCCTGCGCATCGATTTTGAGAAAGAGACGATCTCCTTCCGGGTAGTACTTTTTCATCATTCTTTCAACAGTTGTCATGGCAATCTCTTCTTGCCGGATGACGGCTTGATCGGGGGCATTCTTTACGACATGTTCCATCATCGGCAGAAGCGAACTGGCTCCACCGTGTCCGCCGGTTACATTGATCATGCAAACACCCTCTTTTTCACCTACGGCGAGCTTTTCCACCAACCACTTTGAATCAGACTTGGCGTTGTGACTCAATTGTTGGAATAGGTGAGAAATCGGCTCAAACGACACAATGGTTTTATCGAACCCGATCCATCTGAACCAGGGTCCATACTGCCCAACATTGGCGCCGATATCGAACACCATGTCGACTCGGTATTGCGCCAGGAGTGTTTCAAGCTTAGTTTTTTCTCTAACCTGCTTTCTCCGAACCTCCAAGCCAAAATTTCCCAACAAAGCTTGCATGGGCCTTTTTAAACAATTCATTATTCTGTGTTCTTACATCGTATTTGCTCCATTGACCAACACTTTCAGATTTCATTATCGGTGAAGGCACTCATCCGGCTCTTCATAACCGGGGCTCTTCTGTAAAGCCGTGATGTTTGGCGAAAAGAAATAGAGACAACCTATCGCTGAACCACCTAAAGATGATTCAAAGTGAGATGAAATGAAGATTGCCACACCCTCCAGCGCTACGTGCGCTGAAGGTTTGATGGAGAGGAGAGAAGACTGATTGGTGAAAGACGTGCCTGGATGCGCCGAGTGAGCAGGATGTTTTTTAGCAGCCGACCTTTGCTGATTTTCCTGACTGCAGATACTTATCGATCCCTGCCGCCATCTTTCGCCCTTCGGCGATGGCCCAGACGATAAGCGAGGCGCCACGTTTAGTGTCACCGCCGGCAAAAACTCCGTCGAGATTGGTCATGAAGTGCTCATCCACCGATACGGCTCCCCGTGCGTCATACTTCACGCCAAGGCTATCGAGCAAACCGTTCCTGACAGGACCAGTAAACCCCATGGCCAACAGCACTAAATCGGCATTCATCTCAAATTCACTGTTGGAAACCGGTGTGAACTTGCCGTCCTCAAGCTTGACCCGATTGGCGTGGAGCTTGGTCACATGGCCATTGTGGCCTGAGAACTTCATCGTGGAGACACTCCACTGTCGGTTACAGCCTTCTTCATGAGCATGGGATGTACGGAGCTGCATCGGCCAGAGCGGCCAGGGGGTTGAATCAGCCCGTTGGGGCGGTGGCTCAGGCAGTAACTCAAATTGATGGGCTTCGACACAACCTTGCCGATGCGCGGTGCCGAGGCAATCGGATCCCGTATCCCCGCCACCGATGATGACGACGCGCTTCCCCTTTGCCGTGATCGGCTCATCAGTCAGGGGAATACCGGCTGTCCGCTTATTCTGCTGGGTGAGGTACTCCATCGCCAGATGCACCCCCTTCAACTCTCGCCCGGGAATCGGCAACTCGCGAGCCAACTCAGCCCCCATGGTCAATCCCACCGCATCGAACTGTTGGCGCAACTGTTCGCCGGTGATATCCTTCCCGACAGCGACGCTGGTTCTGAACGTCACCCCTTCAGCTTTCATTTGTTCCAGACGGCGGTCGATCACCCACTTTTCCATCTTGAAGTCAGGAATACCGTAACGAAGCAAGCCCCCGATCCGATCAGACTTTTCGAAGACCGTGACATCATGACCAGCCCGTGCCAGTTGTTGCGCAGCAGCCAAACCAGCCGGACCGGAACCGACGATCGCCACGGTCTTGCCGGTCTTCACGACCGGCAAAATGGGCGCGACAAACCCTTCGGTAAAGCCCCGATCGACGATGTTCCATTCGATGACGCGGATGGACACCGGATCTTGGTTGATCCCCAGCACACAAGCCCCTTCGCAAGGAGCCGGACAAAGACGCCCTGTGAACTCAGGGAAATTATTTGTCGTGTGCAACGCCTTCAGGGCGTCTTTCCAACGACCACGATAGACCAGATCGTTCCACTCGGGGATCAGATTGACCACCGGACAACCGGTGTGGCCTTGGCAAAACGGCACACCACAGTCCATGCAGCGCGCTCCCTGGCTTTTCAGCTTCTCCTCAGGGATCGCTTCATACATTTCCTTCCACTCGAGCACACGCAACTCGATCGGCTTACGCTTCGGGCCCTCGCGGGCATATTTCATGAAACCTTTTGGATCACCCATCTTCGCTTTTCCAACCTCTTACCGCTACCTGTTCCTTCCTCACCAACTAGTGTACCGCACTCGCCTTCCGCTTCCGTTCCTCAAGGACACGCTTGTAATCGACCGGCATGACCTTCAGAAACTTCGGAACGGTAGCCTCGAACGCATCAAGCACTTGCTTGGCTTTACGGCTCCCTGTGTACATAAAATGTTTGGTGAGCAATCCATGAAGTAGTTGTTTATCTTCTTTTGTGGTGACGGCTTCCAGTTCGACCATTCCGGTATTGCAGCGACTCTGAAATGTCCCCTCATCATTCAGGACGAACGCCACGCCACCGGACATGCCCGCAGCGAAGTTTCGGCCCGTTTTTCCCAGCACCACCACCACGCCCCCCGTCATATATTCACACCCGTGATCGCCCGTCCCTTCGACCACGGTCTGCGCGCCACTATTGCGCACCGCAAACCGTTCGCCCGCCATTCCGTAGAAGTAGGCCTCGCCTTGCGTGGCCCCATAGAGCGACGTATTGCCGATCACGATCGTCTCTTCTGGATTATACAGGATGTTCTTAGGGGGGAAGACGATGATCTTGCCTCCGGACAACCCCTTCCCAATGTAGTCGTTGGACTCCCCCTCTAGGGTCAGCGTGATGCCTTTCGCCAGAAAGGCCCCGAACGATTGGCCCGCCGAGCCGAAAAACTTGATCGCAATCGTGTCTTCCGGCAACCCATCAGGTCCGTACTTTTTCGCAATCTTACTTGAGAGCACCGTGCCGGTCGTCCGGTTGATATTCCTAATTGGGAGTTCAATCTTGACCTTCTTCCCCTCTTCAATCGCATCCTTGCAGAGATCGACGAGCTGGTTGTCCAGAATATTGGTGAGACCATGGTCCTGCTTCTGGACGCAATACCGAGGCACATCCACAGCGACATCCGGCGCCGTCAGCAGCGACGTCAGATCAAGGCCCTTGGCCTTCCAGTGATCGACCGCGTTGGTAATCTTGAGTTTGTCGACACGCCCCACCATCTCGTTGATCGTCCGGAAGCCGAGCTTTGCCATGAGGTGCCGCGCTTCTTCGGCGACGAAGAACAGATAGTTGACGATGTGTTCCGGTTTGCCGTTGAACTTTTTTCGCAGTTCAGGATCTTGCGTCGCAATCCCGACAGGACAAGTATTCAGATGACACTTGCGCATCATGATGCAGCCTTCGACAATCAGCGGAGCCGTCGCGAATCCGTATTCCTCTGCACCCAACAACGTGGCGATGACCACATCACGACCGGTCTTCATCTGGCCATCTGTTTCAACACGGATACGCCCTCGCAGGTCGTTGAGCACCAACGTCTGGTGCGTCTCCGCCAATCCAAGCTCCCAAGGGATGCCTGCGTTTTTAATAGACGAGAGAGGTGACGCGCCCGTTCCACCTGAGTCTCCGCTGATAAGCACTTTGTCTGCATGAGCCTTCGCCACACCGGCCGCGACAGTCCCTACACCGACCTCCGATACCAACTTCACCGAGACGCCGGCATCAGGATTCGAATTCTTCAGATCAAAGATAAGCTGGGCCAAATCCTCGATCGAATAGATGTCGTGATGCGGCGGAGGCGAGATCAGCTGCACACCCGGTGTCGCATAGCGAAAGCGGGCGATGTTCTCGTCCACCTTATGCCCCGGCAACTGGCCACCTTCTCCCGGCTTGGCTCCCTGGGCCATTTTGATCTGCAATTCCCGGGCATTTACGAGATAATGCGCCGTGACTCCGAATCGGGCCGATGCCACCTGTTTGATATAACTATTCTTGGAATCGCCGTTCGGCATGGAGTGGAACCGCTCCGGGTCTTCACCACCTTCCCCCGTATTGCTCTTGCCGCCAAGCCGATTCATCGCGATCGCAAGGGTTTCATGTGCTTCCTTGCTGATCGAGCCGAACGACATGGCCCCGGTGTTGAAACGCTTCACGATTTCTTTCACCGATTCCACTTCTTCGATCGGAATGGGCTGAGGATCAAACTTGAAGTCCAGCAACCCACGCAAGTTCGACCGCCGCTTACTTTCGTCGTTCACGATCCGCGCGAATTCAGCGTAGGTTTTCGGATCGTTTGAGCGGCTGGCATGTTGCAACTTGTAAATCGTCTCCGGATTCCAGTTATGATGCTCACCCTGAATGCGATAGTGAATCTCGCCCCCGAAATCGAGCTGACGGATCGCCGCTGGCGCATAGGCCACGCGGTGGCGGCGCAACGTTTCTTCTCCGATTTCTCGGATCCCGACCCCTTCCACCCGTGAAGGAGTTCCGGTGAAGTAGCGATCGATCAGTTCGCGATTCAACCCGATCGCCTCGAAAATCTGCGCCCCGCAGTAGGACTGCACGGTGGAGATTCCCATTTTCGAGAAGATCTTGAGCAATCCCTTGTTGATGGCCTTGATAAATTTTCCCTCCGCCGTCTGCGCATCGAGGCCTTCGGGAAGATAGTTGTCACGTTCCATATCAACGAGCGACTCAAACACCAGATAGGGATTGATCGTCCCGGCGCCATAACCGATTAAGCACGCGAACTGATGCACATCGCGGGGCTCTCCTGTTTCCAGGATCAACCCTACTTCGGTTCGTGTGCACTCCCGAACCAAATGATGGTGAACGGCTGAAATACCGATCAAACTGGGGATCGGCGCCCATTCCTCGTTCACACCACGGTCGCTCAAGATCAGAAACTTGTAGCCTTCCTTGATGGCCTGCGAGGCCTGTTGACAGAGTGTGTCGACCGCCTCACCAAGCCCATCCGGCCCTTCGGCGACGCGGAATAACATCCGGAGCGTCTGGCTTTTGAAGTTCGGATCGGAAATACCGCGGATTTTTTGCAAATCGGCGTTCGTAAGAACCGGCTGCTGCACCTTAATGCGGCGACATGACTCTGGCGATTCATCCATCAAGTTTGGCTTCGGACCGATGTTGGTCACCAGTGACATCACCAGTTGTTCTCGAATCGGATCGATCGGCGGATTCGTGACCTGCGCGAAGAGCTGTTTGAAGTACTTAAACAGGAGCTGTGGTCGCTCGGAGAGCACCGCCAACGGAGTATCGGTGCCCATCGAGGAAATTGCTTCTTCGCCCGTCACGATCATCGGCGTGATGACCATCTTCAACTCTTCGACCGTGTAGCCGAACGCCTGCTGCCGTTGGCGAATCGTCGGATGATCCGGTTGCGGAACGTTCAACGGATCCGGCAACTCATCCAGCGACACCCCGTACTGCGTAACCCAGCTACGATAGGGCTTGCGACCGACGATACCGGCCTTGATCTCTTCGTCGTCGATAATGCGACCCTGCACCGTGTCGACGAGGAACATACGACCCGGTTGGAGCCGGCCCTTCATGCGGATCTCTTTCGCATCAGCCGGCAAGACACCGGCCTCCGATGCGAGGACGACGAGACCATCGGTCGTCACATGATACCGGCAGGGTCGCAGCCCATTACGATCCAAGGTTGCGCCGATCAACTTCCCGTCGGTGAAACATACTGCCGCCGGCCCATCCCACGGCTCCATCATCGAGGCATGATATTGATAGAACCCACGGCGATCGAGATCCATCTGGGGATTTGCCACCCACGGCTCGGGAATCAACATCATCATGGCATGCGGCAGCGAGCGGCCTCCGAGCAGTAAAAACTCCAGCGCATTGTCCAAACAGGCGGAGTCGCTTTGATCCTCGGAGACGATCGGGAAGAGCTTCTCCATATCTTTTCCGAACAGTTCTGAATGAAGGCGGCCTTGGCGCGCTTTCATCCAATTGACATTCCCCTTGAGTGTATTAATCTCACCGTTATGACACACATACCGATAGGGATGGGCCCGCGGCCAGGTGGGAAACGTATTGGTACTGAAGCGCGAATGCACAAGCGCCAGCGCACTTACCATTCGTTCATCGGTGAGATCCTGGTAGTACGCCGCCATTTGATGCGGCAACAACAATCCCTTATAGACGATGGTGTGAGCCGACAGGCTCGATACATAGAAATGCTCTCGTCCGTGAATGGCAGACTCCGCCACAGCCTTTTCAATTCGCCTCCGGACGACATACAACTTTCGCTCAAACTGCGTGTCGTTTAAGGCATCACGCGCGATGAAGACCTGCCGCATGAATGGCTCGGTTGTTCGCGCGACAACGCCGATCTGATCACTCTTGACCGGCACATCACGCCAGCCGAGCAGGCGCAGACCTTCCTCTGTAATGATTTCGGTGAATAACTTCTCGCACAGCCGTCGAGCGTCGGTGTTGGGAGGGAGAAACAGTTGTCCGACTCCGTACTCCCCCACATCCGGTAATGCCACGCCCACATCGCCTGCGACCCGCTTGAGAAACGTGTGCGGAGTCTGCAGCAGAATACCTGCTCCGTCTCCGGTATGAGAATCAGCGCCCTGTGCCCCCCGGTGCGTCAAATTCTCCAATACTTGAAGCCCTTTGCAGACGATGTCATGGGATTTTTTCCCTTTGATATTAACGACAAAACCAACCCCACAGGCATCCTTCTCGTATTGAGGATCGTAGAGCCCCTGTCGGCGGGGAAATCCAACTATATTCATAGATCTATCCCATTCAACCAATGGATGTTTTTCTTATGGCATGGAGAACGAAGCAAGCAAGCACTCTTGTGATGGACGCACCCTTCCATCCGTCTCCAGGGTGGACCACGCCCAAGTGTGTTGTTCTGTATGAGGGAACCTTACTGGATGGGTCCTTCCTCTGTCAAGATTGCATTGGGCCTATACCCCTTTCATTTGCTTGACTTTATTTCCTTGGCTGCCATACCATCCGCCCCATGACACAAGGTCCAGTCATTGCGACTCTGCACACTATGTCGGACGTATGGGAGTCCTATCGGCCTGAGCTGGACGGAGTAGAGGATCGAGTACGAAAGAACCTCGACTCTAGCGTCACCTTAGTCAATACCGTTGCTGCACACATTTTGAGCGGTGGTGGGAAGCGAGTCCGGCCCCTCCTCTTGCTCCTCGCCGCTCGTCTCTGTGGCTATACAGGAACTGAGCATCATCAATTGGGCAGCATTGTCGAATTCATCCACACCGCCACCCTCTTGCATGACGATGTCGTGGATGATGCCGATCTCCGGAGAGGAAGGCGAACCGCACGCAAGGTATGGGGTAATCAAATCAGCATCTTGGTCGGAGACTATCTCTATACGAAAGCGATGTGCAAGGTCGTCGAGTTTCAGAGCCAAGAAATCAACGAGGTCCTCGCTGAAGCCTGCAATAAGATGGCGGAGGGGGAAGTGTTGCAGCTCTACTACAACGGAAATCCCTCCATGCCCGAGATCGACTACATCAAAATCGTGGAGCACAAAACAGCGGGGTTGATTGCGGCAGCGTGCCGCATGGGAGCCATTCTTGCCGAAGCACCGGAACCGCAACAGGACGCGCTGTTTCGTTTCGGCCAATATCTCGGCATCGCCTTCCAAGTCGCAGATGATACCTTGGATTATATTGCAAACGGTGAATCCCTCGGCAAAACAATCGGGCAGGATCTCCGGCAGGGAAAGGCGACCCTACCGCTGCTGCATTTATTACAGCAGTGTTCGGAGCAAGATCGTCAGATGATCAAGGACCGCATGGAAACGCGAACCCTGAGTTCGGCGGATTTGGAGCGCATTCTGTCGCTGATGGCCGATTTCGGGTCAATCACCTATGCCATGGATCGCGCGCGCGCGTATATCACGGCTGCGAAGGATGAACTAGACTGCTTCGAGGATAGTACGGCACGACGCGCGCTATCCGTCGCTGCAGATTATATGATTACCCGAGACCGGTAACAGTCTTCCCGCCGATCGGAAAGACGCCACGCCGTGTGAGCGGTACGGCGCAGGGCGAAAGGACCCCGCTCTCTCCTGTAACCATCAAACCGTCGTCGCAATTACGACCACGACACTGCCAGGGAGTTGCTCATGTCACAGGTTTTTCCGTTCCACGGGCTGCGGTACGATCAGACTCTTGTCGGCGCGATCACAGCGGTGATCGCCCCACCATACGACATTATCGATGCAGCCGGACAGAAACAGCTCCATGACCGACATCCTCACAATATTATCCGTATGGAACTGGGGCTTGACCAGCCCGATGACAGTCCGCTCCACAACCGTTATACCCGTGCCGCCGCAACGCTCCAACGCTGGATCACGGAAGGGATCCTCAAGCGTGATGCGCAACCGACCATCTACTATCACACAATTGAATACCTCCCCCCCTATGCAGCGCCCAATGCGCACAAGAAGGTGCTGCGCGGATTCCTGACATTAGTCAAACTGGAGGCATTGGACTCCGGACATATCTATCCGCATGAGAACACCCGTGCCGCAGCAAAGACCGATCGACTGAATCTTCTTGAGGCCTGTCGAGCAAACTTTAGTCCGATCTGGTCGCTCTACTCCGATCCACAGGGGACCATCATCCAACTGCTGGAAGCTGCGACAAACGGGACGGCTGCTTGCTATGACTTCCAGGACGACGCCGGTTGTCGAGAACGCCTGTGGACCGTCACCGACAGCACCGTACTGAAACAGATCACCGATGCCATGCAGAGCAAGCCGCTGTTCATCGCCGACGGCCACCATCGCTATGAAACGGCATTGAATTATCAAAAGCTCAGGCGACAACAGGTCTCCACACAGACAGGCTTGCATCCCTATGACTCAGTTCTCATGTTACTGGCTCCGATTGAAGACCCAGGACTAACAGTGCTACCAACGCACCGGGTGACAACTACCCCCATACCTCCGTTCGAACACATCAAGCCGATGCTGAGCGAGGTGTTTGAATTTCGAGAATTTCCATTTACCGCTTCTTCACACGAACAAGTCCGCACTCAGTTCTTAGCCAGCTTACGGACGGAAGGGACAAAGGCACCGGTGTTTGGCCTCGCGAGACACGGTGATCTTCGATATATCACCCTCACGCTGAAACCAAGTCATCGACCTTCGGCAACGGCTTCACCTCGCGCCAAACTCGACGTCTCACTGCTCCAGCAACTCATCGTCGCCAAGCTCTGTCAAACCCAACAGGAGCAGGAAGCGATTCTCTACACCAAGGATGATCTCGAAGCCCTCGATTGGGTGTATCGTGGAACAGGGACCGGCGCCTTCCTGCTTAATGCGACCAAAGTCAGCGAGGTCCAGGCCGTCGCGGCGGCGGGAGAACGCATGCCGCACAAGTCTACGTATTTTTATCCGAAGCCGTTGACCGGGCTCGTCATCAATGTGATGGACGGTCAGTGAAGGGTGAGCACGGAGTGGTCAGCGCGAGCGCATCGAACGGCACCGCGTGATCCATCACAGCGAACATCTGAAGTATGAACGCAAAAATTCTCATTGTTGACGACGATCCGGACATCGTCCTGATGCTGGAGGACCGGCTGCAGTCGGTCGGATATGAGACCGTTGCGGCACTGGAGGGACAGCAGGCACTTGATCTCATTGTGCATGAATCGCCGCACCTCGTCCTGCTTGACCTAACGCTGCCCAAGCTCTCAGGCCTCGACGTGCTCAAGCGCTTGGCTCAGATGAAACCGATGGACAGTCCTCCGGTCATTGTGATGACCGCGCATGCATCCATTCAGGCCGCCGTCGAAGCCATGAAAGAAGGAGCCTACGACTTCCTAACCAAGCCTCTCGACAACGACCATCTCCTCATCGTGATCCGCAAAGCACTGGAGCGGGATACCCTCAGACGGCACGTCGCCTATCTCCGATCTGAAGTCGACGGCCGCTACGCCAATATCGTCGGCAACAGCCCATTGGTCTGTTCCGTCGTCGAGGCCGCACAGCGAGCGGCCAAATCTGATGCAGGCGTGTTACTCCTGGGAGAGAGCGGAACCGGGAAAGAACTCTTTGCTCGGTCGGTCCATCAGTGGAGCCCTCGCTGTGCCATGCCGCTCATCGTCATCAACTGTGTGGCATTGACCGAGACGCTCCTTGAGAACGAGCTCTTCGGCCATGAACGTGGGGCATTCACTGGAGCGGATCGGCAGCAAAAAGGCAAATTGGAAATGGCCGACGGTGGCACGGTCTTCCTCGACGAAATCGGCGATATGCCGCTCGCCTTACAGGCCAAACTGCTCCGCGTGCTTCAAGACCGGGAGTTCCAACGGGTCGGCGGGTCCAAGACCGTCTCAGTCAACATCCGTATCATCGCCGCCACCAATAAGGACCTTCGTCAGGCCGTCAAAACCGGCCGGTTTCGAGAAGATTTGTATTTTCGCCTTAATGTCGTCACACTGACTCTCCCACCGCTCCGCGAACGGCAAGGAGACGTTCCGGCACTCGCACAATTCTTTTTGGAACGACACTCGCGAGATGCCAAACGCCCCGGCATGGTCCTGAGTGCGGCCGCCTTGGAAGCGCTGACACAATACCCATGGCCCGGTAACATCCGTGAATTAGACAACGTCATCGCGCGAGCCGTTGTCCTCAGCCCCAAGGACACGATTGAGCCGGATATGTTGGCACTCCTGTCGGATGATGTCGCGCTCCAACAGAATGAAGAGGACGCGCTCTTGCCCTATCTCGATCTGCCCTACCATGAGTCCATGGAGCAGCATAGTCGATACATCATCACACGCGCCATGGAGCGAGCCGAGGGTAATCAAACGAAAGCCGCCGAGTCACTCAAACTCCAACGCACCTATCTCGCACGCCTCCTCAAACACCAAAAAGTCTAACCGGTACTCACAACGTCAACCGGCATCGATCTTGCTTCGCTCAAAGGCTCAACGTACCGAAGCGTGCCTCTTGCTTCTTTGCTCGCTGCAACTTGGTTGATGGAATACGCGTCTTGGCGCGCAGAAGTGAGCGGGTGGGAACCGAGGCCTTTTTGAGCGATCCTCACGTGAGGATCGCGTGATGCGTCGCACAGAACATTCCGGCTACCGCGTTGGCAATCGTCACATGTTTCCACAAACACTACGCCACACGTCGTACTCGCCCAGACAGTGGGCTGTTGGCGAGTCATGCGATCAATGGGATGTGCTGTGGAGGGCACGTTCTTCCAGTCGAATCCGCCCGGCACGAGCATCCTGTTCTGCTTGCGTGTACCGTTCGGCAGTTCCAATGTCCGACCAGTACCCATGCAGGTCATAACCAAGTACAGGTTCTCCTCGTTCGATAGCCGCCACATAGGGATCAATAATTGATGAAGCCCCCGCCGTTGATACCTGTTGAAGCAACCGTGGATGAAGGATGTGAATCCCTGCAAACATACGTTGAGCGATCGTTGAAGCCTCCATCTGTCCTCGCCCTAGGATGCGCACGATGTGATCGTGGTCCCCCATCTCCACCAGGCCCCAACGCTCAGCATCTCGATCTTCCCGCAAGACCAAAGTCGCGACCGCTCCACGCGAGCGATGAAAATCACACAAGGCTCCAAGATCGAGTTCAACCAACGTATCCGCGTTCAGGATCAACACCGGTTCCCCTGAAAAATACGGCTCGGCTTTCTTAATGCCTCCGCCAGTCCCTAGGATGATCGGCTCACGAGAATAGATGATCCGCATCCCAAACTTTGAGCCGTCGCCCAAAGCCTGTTCGATCATCGGCCCCAGATAATGCACATTGATAACGACTTGGTGAAATCCATGTCGCTTCAGCAGCAGCAGATTCCAAACAATGAGCGGCGTACCTGCAACCGGGAGTAACGGCTTCGGGATTGTGTTGGTCAGTGGTCTGAGGCGAGTCCCAAGACCTGCAGCAAGAATCATGGCCTTCATAACATCTCGTGAGAGGTAAGGGTGAACGTGTAAGGCAAGGAATCCGTTAAGCCGAGTTTCATCTGCTCACCCCTCCCCCTTCACCGACTCTTATTGTAATTCCGGTACATAGGGAGTGAGGTGTCTTTGAAGTGGCTCTAGCTCCGGATACTTGTGAAGATTTTGTTTGACGTATCCCAGAACACGAGGAATATCCGCCAAAAACTTTGGATTGCCTTTGACACGATCGATGTAGACAAACCGACCGGCTGCCTTCAGGTTTCGCTGGATGCTCGTGAGATCAAACACTCGGCGGAAGGCTGTTCGATCGGTACAGCCCACACCTCGGTCAGCCATTTGGTCCTGATAATACACCACCAGCTCATCGACCAACGGCTCATCGAGTTGGATGTAGGCATCCCGTACCAATGAAGCCAAGTCATAAGTGGCCGGTCCCATCAGCGCATCTTGAAAATCAATCACCCCAAGTCGTGCTCCATCGACCATCAAGTTACGCGAATGGTAATCACGATGCGTAAAGATCCGAGGTTGGCTCGCCACCTCATCGGCGATCGTCTTGAATACTCGCCGAATGGCCTCTGCATCGGCAGCGGCCAATGAGTTGCCGTTCCGTACCTCAACTCCATATTCCAGAAAATGCTCAAACTCCCACAACAGCAACGGAGCATCGAACCCACGATGAAAAGCAAGACAGGTGCGGTCCTCCGGCACGGTGGCATGAATCTGCATCTGGACCAACACATCGATGGCTTGCCTGTACCGCGACTCTATCTGAGCCTGATCGGCACGGCTCACGGCATCCGCCAAGGTCACATCGCCAAAATCTTCCAGATACAGGAGTCCAGCTGACTGATCATAGTAGTAGAGTGTCGGCACGGGAACCTTCACCTTGGCCAAATGCGACCGGATATTAATGAACGGCAATTCCGCAATCTGATGGGCCGTCCCACTGACCGCTTCCTCGGACTGTTTGAACGCTTCAGGCTCCGCAAGCTGCATCACGATGACGGAATGCGGTGGTCCTCCCGTAAGGGTCGCACGAAAATACCGACGGTTCGAGGCGTCTCCGGCCAACGGCGTGATGGTCTGCAGGCCAAGACCTACCGGAAATTGTGTCGCAATGGCATTGGTCATGACGGCAGGATCAAGAGAAGTACGTAGTATCTTGGAAGACATCTTGTGGTCCGTGCCCATAATCTTGACGAGTATAGCGGGCATCCGAGCGCTTGTCACGAATGCCGGAATGTTCAACCGATTCTACGGCGACACTTCCGGCACGGAAGTCATCGGTCTGAGGGACCGCACCCGGTGCATGACGCCTGCGCCGATCGCTCCGCCGATGGTATCAGCTACCCAATCGAGCCAACTGGACTCTCGAAACGGAACGGAGGCTTGATGGATTTCGTCACTGATTCCGTACAACGACGTGAAGACGATTGCCAACAGCATCGCCTGCCGTCGCCATCCCTCCCGCGGACTCGCGTGAAACGCCCGGTAGCACAACGCACCCAACAGGGCATATTCGACAGCATGTAACGCTTTGTCGCTGAAATGAACGACGAACGGCACCTGATCTTCAGGGTGAGATTGCGCCGACAGGTAGAAAATGATCGCTGCGTAAGCACAGACCGGCCCCCACGACCGCAGGAAGCGATTCATGTCGTTCTCCCAATACGCGGCATATCCAAAAATCTTCCCACAGATTGCATGCCTATACCCCCTATGACATACTCAAAAACCGAAAGGAATCGGTCGCGATGAAGCAAGTCCACGTCTGTTTTTTCTGGCACATGCATCAACCCTATTACACGGACCCGCTGGCCGCATCGGCCAGTATGCCTTGGGTGCGACTGCATGCCACCAAGGCCTACTATGATATGGCCTATTTGCTCCAACAATTTCCAGAGGTGTGCGCCACATTCAACTTTACCCCATCGTTGCTCCTCCAGTTACACGAGATCGGAACCGGCACGATCCTCGATCTTTTTCTCGAGCACGCCCAGCGGCCGGCTGCGGACCTCACACTGGAAGAAAAAGCTTTTGTGGTTCGGCATTTCTTCTCCGCCAATTGGGCGACCATGGTCCGTCCCCATTCTCGGTACCATGAGCTGCTCGTGAAACGAGGGCTGGAGGTCAATGGTCAAGATCTTCCCCGGATCGCCCGTCTTTTTT
Organism: uncultured Nitrospira sp.; assembly: GCA_964430555.1. Taxonomy (GTDB): domain Bacteria; phylum Nitrospirota; class Nitrospiria; order Nitrospirales; family Nitrospiraceae; genus Nitrospira_D. Next base: position 53,460 of record CAYSFU010000008.1, read on the forward strand.
CAACACAAGAACTCCTGGACCTTCAAATTTGGCACAACCTGGCCTGGTTTGGATACGGCACCATTCGGCAGTATCCGCGCCTGGCCGAGCTCCGCCAGAAGAATCGCGGCTTCACCGAGGATGACAAGCAGGAAGTTCTGGCGCTGCAACGTACAGCGGTCCAGGAGATCGTCCCCTTGTACCGGCGGCTCATGGAACGTGGACAAATCGAGCTCACCACGACTCCGTTCTTCCATCCGATTCTTCCGCTGGTGATCGATACCGACATCACCCGACGCGCCAGACCCGACCTCCCTTTGCCGGCCAGATTCCGTGCCCACGAAGATGCAGAGGCGCAGCTACGAGAAGCCATTCTCTTTCATCAACACACGTTCGGGCAGCCTCCATCAGGCTTATGGCCGTCAGAAGGATCGGTCTGTCCCGAGATGCTCCCGCTCGTCCAGCAAGTCGGTCTTCGCTGGCTTGCCACCGATGAAGGTATTCTGGCGAAGTCCCTGGCAATGGGCGGTCTGCCATGGCACCGATCATCCGCGCTCTATCAACCGTATCATATCGGCGAGGCCGGACAATCCCTGGCTATTTTGTTCCGGGACCGCGAAATCTCCGATGCCTTTGGATTTGTCTACCACAAGACGACGCCGGAATCAGCTGTCGACGACGTCACAAGGCGGATACGAGGAATCATCCAAGACAGCCCACAAGACCGACTGACCATTGCCATTGTGTTGGACGGCGAAAACCCCTGGGAACATTACCACGATGGAGGAGAACAATTCCTTTCGCTCCTCTATGAACGCTTGACGCATCATGCATGGGATCGGGACGGACACGTGACGGTCCGGTCTTCGACGATTTCCACCGCGCTGGCCTCGGTCCCACCCACACAGCACCTGCCTGCACTGCATTCAGGTTCCTGGATCAATTCCGACTACAAAATTTGGATCGGACACCATGAAGACAATCGCGGGTGGGATTTGCTGGGACACACTCGCGCGCAACTGATCAACCGTGTGCCAAGTCTTCCGCCTGAACGCGCTCAAGCCGCATGGCGAGAGTTGTACGCCGCAGAGGGCAGCGACTGGTTTTGGTGGTACGGTGACGATTTCGACACCGACTTCAAGCCGGAATTCGATCGGCTGTTCCGAACACACCTCCGCAACGTCTGGACACACATGGGCCTTCCACCCCCAGACCAACTCAACCAAGCAATCTGCGCGAAGGTGATGCCGTTTGAATCCGAACTGGTTCAACAGCCGGTCGGTCTCATGACACCTACCATCGACGGCATGGTCACCAACTTCTTCGAATGGCGTGGAGCGGGGAACATCAGCACCCAGCCGCCCCTCGGAGCCATGTGGAAAGCCGACCGGATCTTCACCGCCATCCTCTTTGGCTGGAACCTCAATCAGTTTGTCATGCGATTCGACTTCGACGAGGCTCATCTCAAAAAAGACGATCTCGACGTCGAGATCGTCTTACAGGGTCCAGAATCAAAATATCGGCTCACATTTCCTCTTTCTTTGTCAGGCCCAGGAGAATTCCACCTGTCTCGCTGGACGACAGCAGATGTCTGGCAAGCCGTCGGCTCCCGTCAGTCGATTCACGCACAGACCATTTTGGAGTTGGCGGTCCACTGGAAGGACCTTGGTCTGGAAGCAGGACATACGGTTCAGCTGTCGGTCGCGGTGCAAGAACATGGCCTCGAAGTGGCCCGTTACCCCAGCCAACGTCCCGCTACACTCACTGTGCCGGGACCGGAGTTTGAAGCGGGAATGTGGAGAGTGTGATGCGAAATGAAAGATAACACATGAACCGTAGAAGTCCACGGTCATTGTGTTCATGATTACAAAGCCGAACTTTTCACATTGTCCGTTTTACGGAGGAACAGATGCCTGATCTACGACGTGATCCGATAGTCGGTCGCTGGGTGATTATTTCAACGGAACGTAGCGGCCGCCCACATGATTTCATCACCCCTCAACCGGCTCGGGCGAGCTCCTCCTCTCTCTGCCCGTTTTGTCCCGGGCAAGAGCGTCTGACGCCCAAAGAAATCATGGCCTATCGGCCGCAACCGGCAGCGCCCAACTCCCCGAACTGGACTGTCCGGGTCGTCCCAAATAAGTTTCCCGCGCTCCAGGTGGAAGGCGACATGGGACGCGAAGGCATCGGTCTCTACGACCGGATGAACGGGATCGGAGCACATGAAGTCATCATCGAAACTCCGACCCATATTGAAGGCCTCGCCGATATGCCGACGAAGAGAATCGAGGACATGCTCTGGGCCTATCGTGACCGAATGCTGGATCTCCGCAAAGATCTGCGGTTCCGCTATATTTTGATTTTCAAGAACCATGGATCCGCCGCCGGAGCCACACTGGAACACAGCCATTCCCAACTGATCGCCCTCCCGATCATCCCGACCAGCGTACAGGAGGAGCTGGACGGATGCCATCAGCATTACCAGCAAAAAGAACGGTGCATCTACTGCGATATTCTTCGACAGGACCTGTCCGATGGAGACCGTGTCGTGGCAGAAAATCCCGAGTTCCTCTGCGTAACTCCCTTCGCACCGCGTTTTCCGTTCGAGATGTGGATACTCCCCAAGCGTCATGCAGCATACTTCGAAGAAAGTCAGAAGTCTCAATTCGAGTTTCTCGCCCCGATCCTTTCAGAATCGTTGCGGCGTATGGACAAAGTCCTGGCGCACCCGCATTACAACTTCATCCTGCACAGTTCTCCCTTGCATGAAAAAACCGGAGATTACTATCACTGGCACCTTGAAATCATTCCAAAACTGACGCAAGTTGCCGGCTTCGAATGGGGGACAGGATTCTACATCAACCCAGTCTCACCCGAAGAATCGGCCAAGTTCCTCCGTGAAGCAGGAATCTAAGTGCCAACCCGCTTCCGTCTAGAGGATCCGACACTAGCAGGGGTCCTTCGCCGCATTGAGGAGCGTGTTCGTCGGAGCGGCGGCAGAACCTGGGTAGTAGGCGGCGCTGTCCGCGATCTCGTGCTTGGGCAGCAGCCTCGTGATTTGGATCTCGAAATAACCGGTCTCCCGCCGGGACAGCTTCATGCCTTGTTGTCGGAGCAGTTTTCCGTTCAATTCGTCGGGAAGGCCTTTGCCGTCTTCAAACTCCAAGGGCTCCCCATCGACATCTCCATCCCCTCCCGTCTCCACACGGCCGAAACGACGTCGATTCCTGGCCTGCTCCGACAAGGCGACCCCGACATGCCGATCGATGAAGCACTGGCACGACGGGACTTTACGATCAACGCCATGGCCTGGGATCCGGACACAAGGGAGCTACGCGATCCCTTCAACGGTCGAGAAGATCTCGCTGCCGGTCGGTTGCGGCACACATCGCACCAGTTTGTGGAAGATCCCTTGCGGGTGCTCCGAGGGATGCACCTCATGGCCCGCTTCGAACTCAGCGTAGCACCAGAGACCATTGCCCTTTGCCGAACGCTGTCACAGGATGGACACCCGAGCGAACGGCTGTGGGAAGAATGGAGGAAGTTTTTCCTTCTGAGCCACACTCCCTCACGTGGACTCCACTTTTTGAATCAATGTGGATGGCTCCGCTTCTACCCCGAACTCGATGTGCTTCAAGGCTGTCCTCAAGATCTTCGTTGGCACCCTGAAGGTGACGTGTGGACTCATACCCTCCACTGCTTGGACTGGTTTGCAAAAGAACGCACAGGCCATGAACGCGACGATCTGATCGTCGGATTGGGTATCCTCTGTCATGACTTTGGGAAACCGGCGACGACCAAAGACGACGGCGAGCACATCACATCTCGAGGACATGAATCGGAAGGAACCGAACCAACGAAACACTTTCTAGACCGACTGACCAGTCAACAAGATGTGATTGATGACGTCATCCCCCTCGTACAGTGTCATCTCCGTCCCCGTGCACTCTTCGATGTTCAGGCATCGGACAGCGCAATCCGACGTCTCGCGAGACAGGTCTCTCGCATCGACCGCTTGGTCCGTGTCGCTCGAGCAGACCATGCAGGCCGTCCGCCTCAACTGTTTGATGGATTCCCCGCCGGGGACTGGCTCCTGACCCGTGCCAAAGCACTGACGGTGGATCGGCAAGCTCCACTCCCCCTTGTGATGGGTCGGCATCTACTGAAACTCGGGGTTCAGCCTGGACCAGACATGGGCCGATTGCTTGAGGACTGCTTCGAAGCTCAGTTGGACGGTATTGTTTCAAACCTAGAGGAAGGGTTGGCCTTCGTCGCAGCAAAACTGGTCACACCAGATACGAGTGATGCCGATCGGTTTCTTCAATGATCAGTCTATTCAGAAAGAGAGAGGAGATAGTTCACCAGATGCCAGATGTCCTCTTCCTTGTCGGCATACTGATCCATGAACGACGGATGCGGAGTTCCATCTAGGCCTGTCATGATCGAGCGATACAGATCCTGCGGTGCCGAACCGTTTTTCAATGAAGACCGATTCGTCAGATCTCCGGGTCTGATCGGAAGCCCTCGTTGATCGACCAATTCCTCGGCGCGGGCCAAGTGCCCCTCTCCATCCGCATCGTCTCCGTGACACCCCTGGCAGCCTGAGTTGAAATACACCAGGCGACCGCGATCGATGCTCTCCGCGACTGCCGGCACCGGCAACGACTTTAGGGGAATCGATTCCGGCCGTTCTTCCCGGAAGCCAGGATAGAATGTCTTGATATAGCCGATCACGCTCCACCGCTCATGCTCTGCCAACCCTCGGAACGATGGCATGTAACCGGGCACACCCCGAGTCACAATTCGGAACAGATCTTGGTCCGTTGGAAGCGCACCCGTCGGAGTCGATCGGAACTTGAAGCTGCCGACTGTAAAATCCGTCGGCCGTGGCGCCATATAAGCCGCGTTAAAGAATGCCGCCGGCCCGTCGCCTCGCCCGCTGACTCCATGGCACAGCAAGCAACTTTGCTCGTAGATCTGTTTTCCCTTGGCTGTTCCCTGCCCGGTTGCTTCTTTCGGCTTCACGGCCTCCGCAGAACCACCCAACAGACCGCCTGCGACGAGACTCACCGCACAGATTCGAACCGTCGTTCGTAGCAACCCCATGACAACGTCCCCTTTCTCAGCCAGGCTAAAACACGATATCAACTCCGAGCGTAAAGAAGTTGCGCAAGTTCCGCTCAGGTGTCGACCCGTCCTCAGCACCCAACACGTTGATATCGTCGCGGATCATGAACATAATATTCGGACGCAGGTAATACTTGAGCTGAACTCCGACCATCGATGTGGACGTGCGCCGGATCGAATAGGGAACAGCAATCGGCGGGCCGGAGGTAGGAATGAGTGAAGTCACGGTCGTGTTCTGGAACCCGCCTGCATCCAGGTAGTCGTACCTGGTCGAAAAGAGGAATCGCTCGGTCGCCCGCACATCCATCGCCACGCTCAAACCGGTCGCCGTGTTATCGAACACCCCCGGCGGAAGCGTCGGAATATTGGTGATCTTGTCGAGTGAATACGCAACGTAGAGATCCACCATCTTGAAGCGAAGGTTCGCCTGGATGCCGATTTGGCGTTGTGAGACATCAACGATCTGACCGGCCGACAGCGGAAGTGCCAAATTGTTATTTCCGAAATAGCCGTACCCCGTTACGCTCGCCGTGAAGTAATTCGACGTCCCATAGTCGAATCGAATCATGCCGTACACATCTTTCATCCGGTTGGTATCACCGAGAGCCGGCACCAGCCGAAAATTATCCGCCGACCCATTGACGACTCCAACCTGATAGAAGAACCACGAGCCAAAGGGACGCCCATGAAACTCGACCCCTTCGACAAAGCCGTTGTACCCGCTTGGAGTAAACGGCGTCAGAGGGAACCCGTTCCGGTTGTACAGCCCATAGAACTTGTGGAGATGCGCGAACGAGAGCAAGTCAAAGCGATTGATGAGCGGAGTTGCGGCGAAGGGAATGGGCGAACCGACCGGCGCACCATTATTGACAAGCGCTACATTGCCGAAGATGACATCGAGCTGCTGCCGCAAGAGTGGAAATGATGCATACGATGAAGGATCAAACCGCCCGACTCGAAGATGCGCCCAATTCTTTGCGCCGAACGGACTCCCGATGTTGTTGACCGTAAGAAACACGCGGTTCGTATTAACTTCACCGTTATTGATGGCCTCAATCGAATCAAGATCGGCGTAGAACCCAATATTCTTGTAGACCGTTCCGGCGAGAAAGACGCTCACGAAGTCGGGCCGAATAAACTCCATCTTGTCGTGCGGCTGGCCCGCCACAGGGCTGCCCAATGCTTGGGTCCCGCTGGCCTTGAAGTCAGCTATTCGGAACGTGGACTGACCACGCACCCGAAACCCGACAAAGTTGCCGACATCGCCGATCGTGAGCTCACTCAGCTTCTTCTTGCCGATGATGCCGCCGTCTTCTGTCCCGGGGAGTTGATACCCGTTTTCCATAAACCGCTCACCGTACGGATTCAACCTCGGCACCGGCGCGTGACACACGTCGCAATTCACATCGTACTTGCGCGCAAACGCCGGAATGGCGCTGGCCTCGTCGACAGGCCCCAAGAGTCCCACGCCCACCACGATGCTGAGCATCATAGCCGTCCGCATCGTCCAACCTCGCTTCATCAGGCGCCCCCTTCTCTCGGGCTCGCAGCAATCGACTGTCGATCGCCGACTACCGCTCATGATTGGTCTACGCTCAACCCGATCTGTGTCTGAGCTGTACCGTAGCAAAGCCTTTCTACTTAACAAGTATTTTCACAAATGCGGCGGTTATGGACGGCGCGCCGTGTCCTCGGCAACATCTCCCGGGCAGGCAGCCCGACGCTGTTTGTACGTATGGCTTGCGATTTTCGGCCTATTTGGTATGGTCGAGTTCATCCGAACAAAATAGAAACCGGCGCACAAGATCCTTGAGTGGTCCCGGTTATCTCACATGGGGTTTCATCGGAAGGCGCGGACATTCGCCGATTCACGGAGAGGCAAAACAGCTGGTGCGAGAGGTTCGCCTGACACCGTCTCGTGTGCGCATCGGAGCAAGGAGCCTGAGATGGTAATTACCTGGTCTATTCACCCGTATTCTAGTCGGCAATATTTGCTCATTCTTGGTCTCGCGGTCTGGTTTATTGGCGGCATCACGGAATGGGCCTTTGCAACCGGTTCTCCTCAGCCCCAATACGACAAGAACAAGTCGGTTTCTCCCTTATCCGATCAGGAGAGATGGAAAAACACTGGGTCTCAACACTCACATGACTTAGCGAACGATACACCACAGGTCATGCCATTCACGAAGCCGACGGAGATCACGATTGCGCAGCACGGTGGATCTGGAGTAAAAGAGAGCCCCTCTTCAGCAGGCCCGGCCGTCGTTGGACGTGTCATATATCGAGGATCGGTCCCCTCCCCGATGCAAGTGGAAGTGACACGAGACAGTGACGTATGCGGTCAAGTCGTGACTGTGGCATCACTTACAACTGATCCGATGACCCATGGCGTCCGCGATGCGGTCGTGCATATCGAGTCAGGAATAGAAGCAGCGGAGGACGGCCTTGCCCAAAGTTCGATGGTACAAAATAAACACTGTGTGTTCCATCCGCACGTAGCAGCAGTACGCAGCGGCACACAGGCGGAAATTACGAATGACGACCCGATTATGCATAATACGAACATCACACTCGATAGCCGAACGGTGTTGAATGTTGCGTTGGTAGCCGGAGGGAACCCTATACAGAAACCCCTGAAGCGAGGAGGCCTGCATCTGGTCACATGCAATATCCACAAGTTCATGCATGCGTATCGATATGTCTTCAACCATCCATTTTTTTCCCAAACCAATGAGATGGGACAATTTCGAATTATGGGGCTATCCCCAGGACAACATACCGTCTCCGTCTGGCACGAAACCTTGGGAATTCTGCACAAGGAGATCCGCCTACCGACTCATGGAACAATGACCGTGGATTTTGAGTTTCCGTAACGTCTGTTTTCATGGCCGACACATTCTATCGAACCGGCTCAGCGATGACAGCGCGTTTCAACAAAGTTGTCTGGACGTCCGCTGCTCATCGGAGTGCGCTAATCACGAAGGGAGACGGGAATGGTCCGACAAACGCTCGGCTGGTTTGACCGCTAACCATCGTTGCAGAACGGCAGACAAACCGTCCTGGGTAAATGGTTTCGAGAGATAGTCGTCCATTCCGGCTGCCAAACAGTTCTCCCGATCGCCTGCCATGGCATGAGTCGTCAACGCAATGATAGGGACATGACGTGCGACACCGGCGGAGACTTCGTGCCTTCGAATCGCGGATGTCGCGGCAAATCCATCCAGATCAGGCATCTGACAATCCATCAAGATAAGATCATAGGAGTGCTGTGTCGTCGCCTCAACGGCCCGACGACCATCCTCAACCAGGTCGACGCAGCAACCCAAGAATTCCAACATGGCCAACGCCACTTCTCGATTAACCAGGTTGTCCTCGGCCAGCAAAATCCGCGCACGGATCGGTGTGGCAAGGAGCGACACGGATGCAGGGTGTAACGCAACCGCCGGCACGGTATATCGAAGATGTAACAAGCACTCGCGCAGCAGAGACTGCCGAACCGGTTTCCGAAGCCACGCAAAAAAAGCTGAGTCGCCTGTATCTCCGGCAGTTGTCTGCGGCTCAAAAGAACTGAGCGCCAGCAGGTGAATCTGCTGCAGGTCTGGGTCCGCCTTCATCATACGGGCGAGGAGACGGCCGTCCATGTCAGGCATGTGGATATCAAGGATGGCCAGGTCGACAGGCGTACCGTCGTGCACGGTCCGTTTCAGACAATCCAGGGCAGCGTTGGCACTGTCGACGCTGAGAGGGTCAGCCTCCCAGCTTTTCAACTGCGTTTCCAGAATACACCGGTTGGTGGCATTGTCATCAACGATGAGGACTCGCATTCCCGCAAGCGATCGTCTGTCAGTAGCCTCTCGGAATGGATGTTGTACGTTATATCCCAATTGCACCGTAAACCAGAACGTGGAACCTTGGCCGAGCACACTGCTGATCCCTACCTCACCCTCCATCAAGTGTGCTAATTGTCGAACGATAGCCAACCCTAGCCCTGTTCCACCAAACCGGCGAGTGGTTGAACCATCCGCTTGGGAAAATGCAGTAAAGAGATATTGCTGCACCTCTTCGGAGATCCCGATGCCGGTATCCTGCACCTCACACTTCAACAGTACTCGATCGCCTTCCTGTTTGAGACTGGACACCCGTACGGAGACCTCCCCTCGTTCGGTGAATTTCACCGCATTGCCGACGAGATTCAAGAGTACTTGCCTGAATCGCGTTGGATCGCCGATCACGGCGTCAGGTATCCCCTCTGATACAAAACAGGTCAACTCCAACCCTTTTTGACCAGCGGGGTCGATAAACAGTTCCACAGCATCTTCGATGGTTTGCCTGAGACTGAACTCGGCCTGCTCCAGATGAAGCTTTCCGGCTTCGATTTTTGAAAAATCGAGAATGTCGTTGAGAATGCCGAGCAGGGCCGTCCCGGATCGACGAACCGTATCGATCATATGCCGCTGGCGTTCGCTGAGCGGTGTGGTCAGCAGGAGTTCGGCCATGCCCAGCACTCCGTTCATAGGGGTGCGAATCTCATGGCTCATGTTCGCCAGAAACTCAGACTTGGACCGGTTGGCAGCTTGTGCAGCATTTCTGGCAACGGTGAGTTCTCCAATGGTTGTGGAAAGTTCATCGGTACGACTCGCAACGAGCTGAGCTTGCACCGTGACGAGATGAGTCGTGTGATTGATGAGGCTGCCCAGATGTTCGAACTCTCCGCCGACGTCGGAAGTAGAGTGAGGATCAGATGATTTCGACGAGGCGGGTTCGGGAGAAGATGAAACGGTTTGGCTCAAGGCATTCAATGTCGTTTGAAGTTGATCGGCTGTATGCCGGAAAACCAAGGACATTTTCCGGATACTGAGTTGAATACTGATCACTCCGGCTCCGATCAGAAAGAGGGTCACGAGGATCGCCTGAAGGAGCTCGCGAGCAATTGCACGATGTAAGCTTGCAAGCGAAAACTCGATTCGCACCCAAGCGGAAATTGCAGAGCCGTCAAGTAACGGATCAACTGCAATGAGCAGAGGAGTCCCATCTGTTGCTGTCGTGTGGGCGATAACCTCCATGTGGCTACGCTGAGCCTGTTCCAGAGATGGTTCATGAAGAGTCCTGCCGATACGGCCGGCATCGGTTGAAGAAATAACCATGAAATCGGAGTCAAGAATGTCGATGTAGAGAATATTCGGGTCATCACGATACCTGCCGAGTGCTTCCTGGATCCGGTACAGATTATCGACGACGGCAGCTGATCCGATGATCGCAAACGTGCGACTGATGGCCAACACACGGGCGTGTGTGGAGTCTTCAAGCGTCTGTTCAGTCTCCGCAATCCGAATTCCAGCCGCGATGGTCATAATGCTTCCGAGGAGGAGTGAGAGTCCCACCGTGACGCGGAGACGAAGATTGTATTTCCAAGCAAGCCAGATGCGAGAAGAAAGCGTCTTGTGCAACTGTTGATCGTTCTTCATGAATGCGAATCAATACGACCAGACGCGGAAGCTTTGCCGTGCGTCTCTACATCATCTGCGCAAACGCAGAGAATGACACGCTCGTGACTGAGCCGATCGAGATATCGTCCATGTTCTCTCAGACGACATCGCCTGAATTCCGTCATCTGTGAACCACAGAGCCTCACCTAGGCGCTCGATTGCAGACACCCTCAATAGAGATATCGGTATGCCGATGTAACAGCTTAAGTGGAAATATAACCGCATGTCAGGCATAGACAGCCATCCGCTGACGCGGCTCTGTTGGTACGACTCGGTCCATAGTTCAGCCCGATGAAGTTCGTCACTACAGCTTTCTTCATCGCATTCTCTGCCACATCCGCACCACCGATAGTCATCTGGCCTGTCTTCTTACGCCCAAGCTGAACGTCAGTACAGTGATGATCGATCGATAATGGTCTGACCAGACTCATAAGGGAAGGATTGGGTGGCCTCTTCAACCACCAGCGAGAGAGACCATATAGGTGGAGCTTTCTCGTGTGCAAACGACATCAGCGAGGTCTGGACCAGCGGGCGAGGATCCTGCTCAAAAGAACCTGAGCATCCTACGTACTGACTCATAGCTCTCAAGCGGTATACCCCTCTTAAAAACATCTTCAAAACGCCGTAGAGGCGCCCCACCAACACGTCCCACTTGCGTCACGAAGACCCCCCCGCTTATTATAAGACTATGTGGGTCCAGCTGAGTCATCCCTCAAGATCGATCACTGTCAAGGGTCCCAAGCGAACAAAGGACCTCCTACGGGAATTGAACATGGTTGTCGAAGCACACATCGTCATTCGTGGCGATGAATTGGTGACTGAGGATGAGATGCTCTTCGATCAAGACCACATCGAAATCCGACCGGTGATTTCCGGCGGATAGTGCCCATATCCTGCATCAAGATACTTACAATGTTTCCTACTTAAAATAGTTTTAAATACGAATATGTCGCATTACGATTCATATATCTCACAATCATCCATCCTCTCAACTTGAATTCTTCTCTCTCGCAAAGCGACCACCTGCATCTTTATCTGCCCCCCAAATCGCACTGAGCTCAAGCATATCTGTCCTCCACAATGGCACCCACTCCGCCGCCTCTGAACTGAGGCGATTTAGCTCGATCACAGCTATTCTGCTACAGCCATCTGTAGGGAAAATCATTCGATCGTTTATGAGAGAGTTTTTCTAACCTACTGATTCATCACTGCTCTTTGTCTCATGTGAGGAATAACCACGCGCGGCATTACCTTTGCTGTATATCTGAATCAAGTGCCAATGAGCGGCACACATTCTTTTAAACTCTTAAAGGGGGTTCCCATAATGAAGAGCATGTTGATGGCGGTTATGGCAGTGGCAGTGGCAGTCACCTTCAGCGCACCGGCTTTCGCCGAAGGGAAGAAGGAAGAAAAGAAGGGTGGCCATGTGGTGATCTACAGCGATAAGAAGGAAGAAAAGAAGGGTGGCCACGCCGACAGCGACAAGAAGGAAGAGAAGAAGGGCGGCCATGCCGACACCTTCGGTGAGAAGAAAGACGACAAGGGCGGCAAGTAAGTTTTAGCTTACTGAGTCTTTCTAGAGAGGCTTCCTACTCGGTAGGAAGCCTCTCTTCATTTTCAGATAGACAGGCCCCTATCCCGCCACTTTCAGCCAACACTCGGTCAACCAGTTGGTAGCTGCAAAGAGGGACAAGTCCTGACATGGCTGTACAGGCCTGACTGACACTCTGCAGCCTCTCCTCTCAGTCATTACAGCCGATCTCCCTCATACTTTAGTATTTCAATGACTTCTGCAAGACTAGTTTTGTGTAGACAGCGGTACAAACCTTGCTGGAGATAACACCTGACTAACCGCACGCCATCACACCATTTGATATGGGACGGCCAAGGCGAATGATTCATTCCTATCAAATATTGCAACTCGGTGCCTTGCTGCTCGCGCTGACAGGCTGTCCATCGGCAGACACGCCCTCCGGTTCAGATATTTCCCCAAATAGTGGAACGGCCAGGCTTTCTTGGGATGCCAGTACTGGAACAAATATCGCCGGATACAAGGTCTATCTTGCAACAGTATCAGGTGTCTACGGGACGCCGGTTGCTACAATCTCCGTGGGAGTCACAACATACACGCTCACTGGCCTGGCGACCGGCACCACTTATTTTTTTGCCGTTACGGCATTCGATCTGGATGGTATTGAAAGTACATTCTCAAACGAAGTCAGCAAGAGTATCCCTTAACCAGCTGTCGCGCCACGAGCACAGATTTTTCTGACAACCATCTCTTGACCCTTCCGCATAGAGAACTGTATAACCACTAGCGCTGCCAGGTGATGAGACGAATATGCGATGCGCTGAGATATGTGTCATTCAAGTGGTCTACCGCTGAGCTAGAGAGATTATGCTAAAGACGGCGTCTTAACCTAGAACTCCGCGCCTTCATCACGACTCCCGAACGCGCCCGTAGCTCAATGGATAGAGCATCTGACTACGGATCAGAAGGTTACAGGTTCAAGTCCTGTCGGGCGCACCACACCCAAGCCTGTCCGGTTTCCTGTGGCGCGTTGCCATAGGCGAAATCAATCAAAACTGCCGCACCTATTCCCGTCGGCTGGCACGTATGTGATGTCGGTGACCCACGTCTCGTTTGACCCAAAGCATTCTTCACCAGTGGCAGAGCATGCTAAAATTTGGTCGTGAACCACCGGATTGGTTTGCAACCCAGTCCCAACTTCTTGCGCAGTCGCTTAGCACATCCAACCCCAGCAAGAAACCCGTCGTCCCGCGATTCTGCTTGAAAGCACTTCGATCCGTATATCTATCGAGTACGCACGCGAGCCACCTGGATCGCTACTTCCAACCACGCATCCTTCTGGACGCGCTTCGGGGAAGGCTGGTTCGACAGCCATGATACAAGGTGTGATCGAGCAGCATGAACATGCCCACGCCGCATGCTTTGAGTGCCCAACTCACGGGCCACGACGACCGTAGGCACAGCAGGTACTAATACAGCGCGGTATCTTGCATAACCGGTCCCTCCTTGGCCAACCATCTTATCCATCCCTCACACTTACCCATCCCATGGGAAACCCGGAAGCGTCTCAAATAATACTTCAGTACGTTGCTCATCGACTGACAGATCATGAGAAGCACTACAATTTCGACAACGAAACCTCATCCGACATGTTGGTTCAGCGCTTCAGCCGAGAGAACAAGATCATATCGTTCATAGTCACAGATTGAGCATAAAAAGTGCTTGGACATCGCATGCACGTTCTGTTTTGTGGTGAACTGTCGTTCAATGCTAACCCGATAAGGTTTCAACATGGGCTGCCCTCCTATGTACGATTGTCGCCACAAGCATGCGGCGTATCGCCCGAATAGAAGCCTAGGCAAAATCCGAGTCGAAAGAGACGAGTCTCTGGCAAACTACGAAACAACTCATTGGAATGTTGGTGGTCATCATGGAGATCAAGGTGTGAGCCAACTGAACAAATCGGCACGTGTGGGTATCACTGATGGAAAATTGACACCACCTCAGCCTCGTGCTTCCGCACTGAATCTTGCCGGCCACTGGAGTGTCGAAATGCCGGTGAGTCAAAACAAATCATGGTGCAGTCCAGATGGACCATTCACTAAATACTAATGACATGGGTTTGCTGGAAATGTCCTCTAGGGCTTCTCCCAGGCTCGCTAGAGGTTGTTTTGGAGCATACTGAGCCAAAGACAGACATCACAAATCGTACAGGCAAGCACAGTCCATGAAAAATCCTTCTCAATCTAAAAAGTTTTCCCCTCAGCTTTCTACAGATGACAAATCTTCCAGGGAGGTAGCGTTCCAAGAGCAAGCGACCCAATTCCAAATCATGTTGGAGAACTCACCCACTCTAATGTTGGTCGTTGACCCAACCGGAATTTGCACCTATCTCAATCAAAGGTGGTACCGGTTTACAGGACAAGCTGGTGCCTCCGGCTTGGGGCTCGGATGGTTCCATGCTGTATACCCTGATGATCGCGAGGGTGTCACCAGAGCGATCAGAAACGCTGCTCTCCATATGGGTGAAGAGTCCTTTGAGTGCCGGTTGCGACGAGTCGATGATATCTACCGATGGGTCACGACGTCCCTGACTCCATTGCGAAATGAACATCGAGAATTCTGTGGATTGATCGGCTCCATCATCGACATCACCCATCTCAAGTCAGCACAACTCGCGCTGAAGCGACCCACCGACGATTCCGAGTGGCAGGAAAACGAACGCACGACTGCATTGAAACGCTCGCACCAGCATCTCCAGAAACTCGTCCGGGTGCTGATCAGAACCGGAGAGCAAGACCGTCGACGTGTAGCCACCGGACTCCATGACTATCTGGCTCAGATGCTTGTCGTCACACGATTGAAACTTGTCCAGATCAAACGCGGAGTCATCGACAATTCATCGCGTACATTGATAGATGACGCGGAACGGATTCTTGACGAGATGCTCACCTATACACATTCGCTCGTGACGGACCTGAGCCCGCAGGTCGTATATCAGCTCGGCCTGTGTACCGCCCTTCGATCGTTAGGCGCGGAGATGAAGAAGAATGGCCTGACCGTGCATACCGAGGCAATACCGACCGAGCTGATCCAGCTCGATGACGACGTGGCAATCAACTTATTTCGATCCGTTAGGGAACTTCTCGATAACGTCGTCAACCATTCGAATTCAACGGAAGCGACCGTATCGGTAATGATCACACCGAACTATGACTTGACCATCACCGTCTCCGACCAGGGACAAGGGTTCGATGTCTCGCGCATGGGACAGGCCGACGACACGAACTCTCGTTTCGGACTTTTGCGTGTCACAGAGCGTATGGAATCGATCGGAGGGTTACTTCTGATACGAAGTCAACCAGACGCCGGCACATCGGTCACACTGAAATATCCGTTGATCCAGCATTCGCCATCACAACCGTTCATGTCTCAACCGTCGCTCTCCTGATGAACGGCTGTACAGTCGTCGTATCCCCATGCCGACGAGGAGTGACATTGCACGCAGACAATGCCTGTGCCTGATGTGAGTTTAGAAAGTTATGTTCGAAGAACCCCACCGTACAAACGCTCTTGAATCATGCATGACTCCGGATATAGCACGGTGCCGACAGCGACACCATCAGCGCGCTGAACAGGGAAAACTCACGAAGTCGGCTTCCGACCGGTCACGAATCCGATCAAGGCCAAGATCACAAAAATTACGAACAATGCATAAGCAATGCTCGATGCAGTTCCAGCCACACCGGAAAGCCCGAGCACGCCGGCGATGATCGCGACTACTAAGAACGTTACGGCCCAACTCAACATGGCATACCTCCCGGTTAAAGCACTTGCTGTCCGTCCATCAACGGTGACATCTGACATCGTCTTGCTACTCAATACCACCACCCTCGCGACGTCTACCTCACAATCAGCCGGTTCACTCACTTGCATGTCGTGCGGAGCGACTCGATTTTGTTATTCAGATCGAAATCTCTCATTTGAGGAATGTGTTGCCCTGATTCGACGATCAGCACACGCCCATTGAACTCTCGCTCCTCGTACAAGCTCACCGAGGCCGTCGGGCCGACAATAATGCTCTCAATATCGTTATCCCAATTGCGATCGTTCAGCCCTTTAAGAGAGGTCAGGTCATGAGCACCGACCAACAACAATCGTGGCCCGTTCTTGTCGAATTCTTCATTCATGTAGATTTCAATCCAGCAGTCGGATTCACGCTTCATAAGATTGTTATCCTTCTGCTGCAGAACCGAACTGGCCCATCCCACGCCTGACAGCATGATGCCAAGAACGGTCGACACAACACTTTTCCAAAGACCGAACGGAACGTGGATCAAGGACATATGCATCCTAGAAGTAATCGTTCAGACCAATGGTGACCATCCTCACTCTTTATTGTCCGATGACGCATTCTTTGGTTTGATATCTTCCAGCCTGGTCTGCACCCCTCCGCATCTGCATCGAGATGATGCTCCTAATCTTTGTTTTTTATAGTGACTCTTGTATCGCATGGTCGTACGAATCCTTGCTGGATGATTCCCTAGTTGAGTATTAGAAACACCCTAAGACAGCATATGACTGGTGAAAGGCCTCAAATAAGCTGGAGGCCGAGGAGTCTAGCCACTGCTTGTTTCAGAACAGCAAAGAACGTTAGGCTTGGCCCAATTCTTACTGTAACGGATGCATGACCGGAGGGACCGTCTGTCACTCAACAACACACGATCCTTGCTGTCGAACTTGCGCACAGAATGACAACCGGTCTTTGAAAAGTCGTCACGATGAGCTCAGGACGCACTGAACGTCACACAATGATCATCTTTCTCGGTCTGGGACTTCTAATATTGGCCGGGTTGGCGGCTTTTGCCTGGAGTGAGGCCACCAAACAGAAAGAATCCCTGGACCAAGTCCGCTCAATTTTTGGTGTGATCGAGCATCTGAATCACATATATGCGTATGTGCAGAATGCTGAGACCAGCCAACATGGCTTTCTGATCACACAGGACGCCACCTATCTCGAGCCATACCATGCCGCGGTCCAAAAGATTCCTCCTGCTCTTGATGATCTTCTTGAGATATACACCGACAACGATCGGGAATACGAGACGGCAACGGAGCTACGGGATCTCATCATCGAAAAAATGGCGGAAATCCGTGGAACCCTCGGCGTCGCGAAAAAGGATCTGCCTCGCGCGCATGACATTGTGCGAACAGATCGCAGTATCGAGCTCATGCGCAATATCAGAACTCACATCACAACGCTACGGACGACGCAGTACGAACATTTGCACGATACCGACAGGCGCGAACGCCATGCCGCAAGTCTTTTCCTCAAGTTATTTTTCGCCGGCAACCTCACGACGCTCATGCTCATGGGATTGGCTTCGTTCTTGATCTTTCGCGATTCACGCCTCAAGGAACAGGCCGAGGAAATCGTCGCACAAATCCAACTAATCAATCTCGCCCCTGTTATGACCAGAACACTCGATGGGCGAATCCTCTCATGGAGCGAAGGCTATCACCAGCTCTTCGGATGGGCTGTGGGTGAGGCAGTCGGTCGAAAGGCCCACGAGCTCCTTCGCACACAATCGACGACGCCGCTCGACGCGATCCAGTCGACCCTGCTGACAGACGGTCAATGGACCGGTGAACTGACCCACATGCGGAGGGACGGAACGGAGCTCATGGTCGCGGCCACTTGGACGCTGGTCAAAGGTAGTCAAGGTCGTCCGGCGATGGTCATTGAAATGAGTACCGATATCACAAACTTGAAGAACGCGCGCGTCGCCCAAGCAAAAATTGGAGCTCGGTTTCACATGCTGGCGGACAACATCTCCCAATTCGCCTGGATCGCAGACAGCACAGGATCGATTGAGTGGTACAACCAGCGATGGTTCGATTACACAGGTACAACCCTGGAACAAATGCAAGGCGATGGCTGGAAGCACCTGCATCACCCTGACCATATCGACCGCGTGATGAACAAAATCACTCACAGTTTCAAGACTGGGGAGACCTGGGAAGACACCTTTCCCCTCCGGGCGCAAGACGGACAGTATCGCTGGTTCTTGTCCCGTGCCATTCCAATTCGCAGTGAAGACGGTCGAATCCTACAATGGTTCGGGACCAATACGGACGTGACTGAGTTGCAGTTCACTCAGAAACAACTGAATGACTATGTCCGGTTTACGAATGCGATCCTTGACTCGCTTCATGAACATATTGCGGTAATAAACCGGCAGGGTGTGATTGTACAGGTCAATGCCGCATGGACTCAGTTTGCACGTGAGAACCAGAGGGCACCTTCTCTCGACGCGTTAGGCACTGGCGTCAATTATCTCGATATCTTGCGCAATGCAGCAAAGCACGACAGCGTGGCCTGCGTGGCTCTTGAGGGAGTTCTGGCAACGCTTCGCGGGGAACGCGATCACTTCGAGTGCCAATACTCCTCCCACGTTTCAGGGAAGCCATGCTGGTTGCATATGTCGGTTACTCCGCTTCGTGTGACTGATGGAGGAGTGGTGCTTACACATACGGACATTACTTCTCAGAAACTCGCACAGGAATTCCAACGCGGACTTGCCGCAATCGTAGACGGCAGCACCGATGCCATGATCAGCAAATCGAAAGAGGGCGAGATTCGAACATGGAACCGAGGGGCCGAAGAACTATTCGGTTACGTACCGGAGGAGATCATTGGGCAATCGGTGAATGTATTGGTTCCATCCGAGTTGCAAGATGAAGAGCACCTATTGAGAAATATGGTTTTGTCCGGTGAGCGTATCACACAGTTCGAGTCATGGCGTCTTCATAAAAACGGTCGACCGATCCCTGTCTTGATCACAATGTCGCCCATCAGAGACAGCGACGGGAAGATCGTGGGGACGTCTCAGGTCATGAGTGACATTACCGCCCGCCAACAGACCGAAGTAGCTCTTATGGAAAGCGAAGAGAAGTTTCGTACCCTTGTGACGGCAATCCCACAGCTGGTGTGGACCTGTACGCCGGATGGTCACTGCGATTATCTCAGCGGCCAGTGGTTGACATATACGGGGAAACCCATCGAAGAACACCTCGGCGCTGGATGGCTTGACGCAATCCATCCAGACGACAGAGCACGCGTCTCCCATGACTGGAGAGCCGCGCGCTTATCCGAAAGTTCCTACTCCACCGAATACCGGCTACGTGCGGCCGATGGTTCTTATCAATGGTTTCTCGGCAAAGCAGATCCGCATCGAGATGCAGCCGGTCGTATCTGTAAATGGTTCGGCACCAGTACCAACATTACCGATCAAAAAGAGAGTGCGGCCAAGCTGGAGCATGTGAATCACATGCTGGAATCTCGAGGCAAGGAACTGACTCTCGTCAATAAGGAACTCGAGGCATTCTCCTATTCAGTCTCGCACGATCTTCGTGCGCCATTACGGACGATGACCGGCTTCTCGCACGCATTGCTGGAGGATTATGGCCACACCTTGGAACCGGAGGCAATACGACACCTGACGATTATCAGCAAGGGAGCACAGAAGCTCGGGTATCTCATCGACGACTTACTTGCATTTTCGAGGCTCTCCAGGCAACAGCTCCGAATGAATCCCATAATGCTGAACGAGCTGATTGAAGAGGTTCAAGTTGATCTTGCCGCCGAACAATCCAATCGAATGATCGAGTGGCACATTGAAACATTGCCGACATGCAGGGGCGACCGCACGACCGTGAAACTCGTCCTTGCGAACTTGATCGGAAATGCGCTTAAATATAGTCGCCTCCGCAACCCTGCCCGGATCGATATCGATTGGAGGCCAGACGACCAGCGTCAGGGGATTGCTCGTATCAATGTCCGAGACAATGGAGTCGGCTTTGACATGCGCTATGCGGACAAACTCTTCGGCGTTTTCCAACGCCTGCACAAACCGAATGAATTCGAAGGAACCGGCGTGGGCCTAGCGATCGTCCAACGCATTGTTCATCGGCATGGTGGTCGTGTCGGGGGTGAAGGCCGCGTGAACGAGGGATCAACGTTTTGGTTTACGCTGGAACTGGTCACATGACCACCATCACTCATCCTGAAATCTTGCTGATCGAGGACGACCCCGAGGACATTGAGCTCACCCTTCGAGCGCTCAAGAAAAACGGCGTGACCGATCGCGTCGTGGTCGTTCACGACGGTGCAGAGGCGCTGGAATACCTGTTTGCGACCGATCGATATGCTGAGCGATGCATGACCGATATTCCGAAAGTCATCTTACTGGACCTCAAGCTTCCATTGGTCAGTGGGACGGAAGTCCTCCGGCGCATCAAGTCGGACGACCGAACTCAACGCATTCCTGTTGTCGTGCTGACGTCCTCCAAGGAAGAGCTCGATATCGCCCAATGTTATCAGCTCGGTGTGAATAGCTACATCGTGAAACCCGTGAACTTCCAACAATTCACGGATGCCGTTCGAACCACAAGTCTGTACTGGTTATTACTGAACGAGCCACCTAAAGCAGTCTTTTCAAGACCGTCCAGAGAGTAGATGAAAGAATCGACACACAATGCAGCCTGTCCAAAACGTACCAACACTCCGTGTTCTTCTTGTAGAAGACAGCGAGACGGACACCGAGCTAATCGTTCGAGAATTTGGGAAACACGGCTATACCTTGTCTTGGACACGCGCCGAGACGGAGGAAGAGTTCCTCAGCCATCTCGCCAGCCCACTCGACCTCATCACGCTCGATGCAATCATGCCTCGATTCGACGCCACGCGTGCCCTCGAAGTACTGAAAGTGCGTCATCTCGACATCCCCTGCCTGATTATTTCTGGCTCGATCGGGGAGGAAGATGCTGTTGCACTCATTCGTGCGGGGGCATCCGATTACCTGATGAAAGATCGCCTCGGTCGATTGGGTCAGGCCGTTCGGTATGTCCTTGAGCAACGTACGTTGCGCGAAGAACATGCCCGCGCACATACAAAACTGCTTGAACTGAATGCGGAACTGGAACGACGTGTTACCGATCGGACGGCGCAATTGAAGCAAGTCAACCAAGACCTGGCCAAAGAACTCGCCGAACGTCGACACATCGAATCACTCTTGCGCAACCATGAAGCGCACCTTGAAGTGCGAGTTGCCCACAGGACCGCACAACTGGAGCGATCTCAGAGCAGATTGCGTCGGCTCGCATCCCAACTGACGTTGACCGAGCACGCAGAACGGAAGCGACTCGCCGCTGATCTTCACGATTATCTCGCGCAGCTGTTGGTTGCAAGCCGACTAAAAGTCAATCAGCTGCTCTACAAGAGTTCTAAGGACGACGCACAAACGGTCCTTCAGGAAATTGACTCTCACCTTGATGAAATGCTGACCTATACCCGTACACTGGTCTCACAACTCAGTCCAGAAATTCTGTTTCGTCGTGGGCTTGTCCCGGCCCTACACTGGTTGGCTGAAGACATGCAATCACATGGATTGACCGTCACGGTCATATGCACGCAGAAACCGGATCCGCTCCCTGACGATCAGGCCGTCCTTCTCTTTCAATCAGTGCGCGAACTCCTCTACAATGTTCGAAAACATGCGCACACCTCCGATGCGGTCGTCGAGGTGAAATATGCCGATCAGCGCCTGTTGATCGTTGTCCAAGACAATGGTCTGGGATTCGACGAAACCGTTGTGACGGAAAAACCAGGAAGCTTTGGACTCTTCAGTATCAGAGAACGGATTGAGGGATTATCGGGATCTTTCGCGATTCAATCCGCTCCAGGCCACGGCACCAGGGTCGAACTCCGTATTCCATTGGTGAAACCAACCTCTCACGTTTCTGCGCCTAAGGAACTAGGAGAGTCAACGATATCGCGTAGTTCGCCTCTCGCCTCTTCTGGTCGTTTACGAGTTCTCATCGTCGACGATCATGTCGCGCTCCGGCAGCAACTCACGCATATTCTGTCGGAAATCGGACCATTTGATGTAGTCGGAGAAGCCTCGAACGGACAGGAGGCCATAACGCTCGCCAAACAATTGATTCCGGACCTTGTCCTTATGGATATCAATATACCGGCTGTGAACGGGATCGAGGCGACCAAAACAATTCTCACCCAACACCCGCACATTCGAATTATTGGGGTCACGATGCATCAAGAACCGCAGATTCTTACAAGTCTAGTCGAAGCGGGCGCCGCTGCAGCTGTGAGCAAAAGCGAGTTACCGTCGAAGCTATGGCCCACCATACAAAAGGTTCTCGAGGTTCATTGACGCATTTGGACGGCTGAAGATGATTCATCACGCCCTGCACACCTGTTGATGACATCCGGAATGCGATGCGAAGGCGCCACGAATTCTGGCATGTTGCCATCAGCAGCTCGTTCCACATAACGCCTTCCTTCCATCCCCACATCCCAGCATGCATAAGTCGTCTAGGTGGATTGCTGACGAAGCATATGTTCCTACTCCGTCAGCATACCCACGATGCATGAAGATACATGATAAATGTTTTATCATCGTCGCCCTGATTGCTGAATACTGCGATGCTCTATTTTCCGCGCGGCGCATCTGTCTTGGGATTCTGCTCATCAAACCAATCATTCGTCCATTTCATCACTTTTTCCTTTTCATCGCCGTATCGCTCCTGTACGCGTCCCATGAACTTCTCATAGTTACCCTCGGCTTCAGTCATATCAGCGTCTGTAAGCTTTCCCCACTGGCGTTTCACTTCACCTTTGAACTGATTCCACTTACCCGTAAATTGTTCCGTGTTCATAATTATCCTCCTGATTGATGGTTGGGTTGATTGATCTCGTGATGGGCGGAACGAGTTGAAACCATTTGCCCTTCGACAAGCTTATGACGAACGATCCCTGGCAAGGCACTAATAAGACACCACACTAGACGCTCGGTGGATCTTCACGATCTTCTCCCGTCAAGGCCACACACTCCTTGTTCTCCATGTCCTGCATTTCCATCAGCATTCCCAACAGAGCCTGTCGCCGCTGTTGAAGGCCGGTCTTCAATCGATCCCTTGCTTGAGGCTCTTGCGCCGATTCTGGCAAGTTAACCAATGCCTCGGCCTCCCCTAGCACAGCATATCTGTAGACTTGCAGGTACTGATGGTCCGCTCCATACAACCTAGTTAGAATGGCTAACGTCTTGACATCGAATGCCTCCAACTCAGGTTGAACCGACAGATGATGTTCTATCGTAGACAAAGCCTCCAGCCGCTCGTTGAGCGCATCACTTCTGGTAAACGGAGAGAATGATGCGTTTGTATTGGGCATAAACACCTCTGTGCTTTATCAACAATATGAAACACTCGTAGACTATCGCGCGAAAAGGGATGCTCATCTCGGACACCCTGTAGTTGCCTGAGATGCCCTCAGCCATAATGCTTATATTATTGAAAGATGACCAAAGATGGTGTCCATTGCCTTGAACAACCGCACCATCTCAGGCATCGACAGAAACCAAGTGCTCAGCCTCAAGCCTGATGTCTGTGAAAATATACCCTCGCAGCAAGACAAGCTTCACTGGCATCTTCCCTAGTTTTTCAGTCGGATAGAAATATGCCGACACCAAGCCGATATGAACAACTGGTTATCCCTATGCATTCTGAAGCAAACCTTTTTGCGCTGTGTTTGTACTATGAAAAGGACACACGAGTGACCAGAGATGGCCATCTCTTGCACATGAGGCGCATACTATCGAGTCTCCTAAGGCACGGCAAAACTAGGGAAGCCTTCGGCTCAGTCTGGGGCTTTCTCCAGCGGAGATTTGTCCCTCATTGCGTAGGGTATCTCCATAGAGCACTTGAGGACTGTGGTACGGAACACAATTTCTTGACCGACCGGAAGGAGTAAGCCATGGCTGCCGCGCTTCAGGTTGATAGAGCTTTTGCGAAATCCCTGCTAGAGAGGAACAAGGCAAAGTCTATACTGAAGACGTCTATCAATCAGTATTCCACGACATGTCATCGGTGCGGTGGGCTGTTGGTGCAGGATTGCGACTGGGAAACCGGCTCGCGTTGCATACAATGTGGTGATGTGATTGATTCGGTCATACTGAAGAATCGCTCCGAGAGTCATCATGTACAATCACGCATCATCAAAACTGACACCGGTACCACTGATCCACAGAGTGCTGCTTACAGATCCCTTCCTATCAAAGCTCACGCGCACGATATCAAAATCACGCACGTGAGATAGAATTTATCTCTCATCTCTTCATTTTAGAGATATTGCCGACCGGCAATCGAACAGGAGCACTTATGACTCAGCGAATCCCCCTACAATCATAGGAGTCGTCAATTTACCAAGAAGCTGTACCAAAGAAACAAAAGCGCACGGTTTCTCCTGCAGTCGAGTACAAGCGATTCAAACATAGGCGCAATCCAGGAGAGCGATGGCACATTGGAATCCTTCGCCTTGAGCACAAGAGACTCACGATGAACCGTGTGGCTTGACTGAGTGCTGCTCATGTGGACTTTGACAAGATGCGGTTCATCATGCCATGACTGTCGCATCGGCCCACATATGAGGCCGTGATAGACCATTAAAATCAGGCCGAGACCATCGGCACGACACTATGCCTTTATGTCCATACTAAAACCAACCATTCTTATTGCCGATGATCACCCGATCGTTGCCGACAGTTTGAAGCGACTCTTGGAATTAGATTTCGACATCGTTGGCATAGTTGGCGCTGGAGAAGCCGCTCTTACCCAATTTCAAATATTACGTCCGGATGTCGTACTCCTCGATGTGGTCATGCCACCAGAAGATGGGTTTGCAATCGCAAGACAGTTGAAGGCCATCTCATCGGACGTCTGCATAATCTTTGTCACGATGCTCACGGAACCTTTTCACATTAGCGAGGCCTTCAGGGTAGGGGCAAAGGGGTATGTGCTGAAGCAGACCGCTCCGTCCGATCTCAGAGACGCTATCCGATCGGTCCTTCGTCATGAGCATTATCTGTCACCTGAAATCGCACCAGAAATACGAGAATCGGTGGAATACCCTTGGTCGAAGCCTGGTGGGTTCACGACTCAATTGACGCACCGTCAAATGCAAATCTTAGAGTTGCTCGCACGCGGGAAAACTGCAAGGGTCATTGCCGAGATACTGAAGATTTCAACAAAGACCGTCACATTTCATAAGTCGAGTATCTATAGAAAGCTGGGCGTCAAAACACCCACCGAACTGACGAAGTTTGCACTCACCCACGGATTAGCATCTCTCGAATAGTCAAGAGTGGCGCATTTCCTCGCGAATAGCCATTAAGAACAATCGGAGAAGCCAATTCTTTATTTTGACACATACGCAGGTAGACGTTATCTGGCGTTGGACGTGAAGTCAAACCCGGCTCACGACACCCGCCGTCTCCAAGGCAATGATCCCTTTTGCGATCGCATATTTCGTCAGCTCCGGACGACTCTTGATTCCAAGCTCCTTTATGATACGACTGCGATGAAATTCTATTGTCTTGCACGACACGTTCAGAATCAACGCAATCTCTTTCGTCGAGCGTCCCTCCGCCACAAGCTGCAACACTTCTCGCTGACGCAGGCTTAATGCACCATCCGCTTTCTTATTCTCGTCGTTTTCCATCTGTCCCAACACACCATCGTTCAGACGCTCGATAACCTTGTGAGCGACAGCCGGTGAAATATACTTATTTCCTTTCAGCACCTCCTCGATGGCATGCAGCAATTCCGACGATACTGATTGTTTCAAGACATACCCGGCTACACCGACTTGAAACGCGTTCACGACGAATTCCTTCTCGGCATGCATCGTGAGCATTAATATTTTCGCGGACGGGCACAGCTTCCTAATCTGTCGTGATGCATCCAGTCCGTTCAACAACGGTAGGGAAATGTCAACTAGTACTAAGTCCGGACTGGTTTCTTCGACTGCACGGATGAGAGATCGGCCGTCGGAAACCAACCGAACAACTTCAAACTCCGATTCGAGGAGCTTATGAATCCCTTGCGCGACCAACATGTGATCATCCGCGATTAAGACTCGAGCCTTCATATCTCCCTCCTGCCATGACTTCGATTTGTTTTCAAGTCACAACCTATCGTCTTTCTCCCACCCTTTTGACCTGAAGTCAATATGGCACAATGACACACAATCTCAAGCTTCCTTGAACCTGACATTCAAAATCCAAGGCATTCGGAACTCACTTCGGACATCATGACCGATCTATCGCGCTCATTCTGAATCTCACTCGTTCTGGTTTTAGCCCGCCCTACGCTCTCGGTTCGATCGTTCTCTAGGCGGTGCCATCTCAAAAACTAGGGATGTCGCCAGGTCATTTCTGAAGCGATAGGCGATATGATGTAGAGGTAGGTGGAGCGGTCAGACACACGAGTTGTACCGAAGGCATACCTTGAGGCTAAGTCACTTGAAGCCACTCAACGCAGAGCCAATTGAAAAGAGAACCAATGAGTGAGCACGATCAATCGAGAGTGTTTTTTGCAGGCTCCTCATTGATGCCGGTATAGCACTCATTCTTGCCCAACAAACCGGAGCACAATTTCGCCGCACTTTGCGTGAGACTGCGGCCGATGCGAAATTCGAACTAGATGATCTCACAGCCAAAGGGCCACCCCATGGGATGGTGCAGTTGATCGAGATCAGAAGTACATAAGAGCGCGAGGCAGAGAACAGCACAAATACCGCCAAAACCATACGACGCGCACGGCGGGTACGAGTTCGGATTCTACAGATGATCGTCTCGTCCCAGGAGTGTCGTATTGACACATCGCGATCAAAGGGGTGCGACCACACTTTTGCATGCCGTGCTATGCCGCCATGAACGTTATAAAACGCACGGATAATGGGCGAACCCGAAGCATCTCTCCTGAACGAATACGATATGCGGTAATCGGTCTCGGGCATATCGCCCAGAGCGCGATCCTTCCAGCTTTTCGCAATGCTCGCCGGAATTCGTCTCTCGTGACCATTGTCTCGAGTGATGAGACAAAACGTCGGGCGATCGCGAAGCGATATGGGCTCCGAAAGACATACTCCTACGAAGAATACGATCAACTGCTCAAGAGCAAGACCATTGACGCGGTCTACATCGCATTGCCCAATCACTTGCACCGCTTCTATGTCGTGCGCGCGTTGCGGGCGGGAATTCATGTTCTGTGTGAGAAACCGCTCGCTTTGAACACGGCAGATTGCCGTGCCATCCTGCGAGTATTGCAGCGGAGCCAGGCCAAACTAATGGTTGCATATCGCCTACACTTTGAAGAAGCCAATCTTCGCATGATCGAGCTCGTTCGATCTGGCCAACTGGGAGACGTCCGCATTTTTCACTCGCTGTTTACTCAACAAGTCAGAGCCGGAGATACGCGGCTACAATCCCGCATCGGAGGGGGGCCTCTGTTGGACATCGGAATCTACTGCATCAACGCCGCCCGCTATCTTTTTCAAGCTGAGCCTGTCGAACTGTTCGCAATGGCGTCTCGGACGAAGGATCAGCGTTTTCATGAGGTCCCTGAAATGCATGCTGTCGTCATGCGCTTCCCGGACGAACGACTGGCCACCTTTGTCGCGAGCTTCGGTGCGGCAGACCGCGCCGAATACGACCTAGTCGGCACCAAAGGAACGGCGCGACTCGAAGCAGCATACTCGTATTCCCACGACATGCGCGCGGCCGTCACGATCGGCCATCGCACTCGGACAATGACATATCCACGACGAGATCAGTTCGGCCCGCAACTTCTCTATTTTTCTGATTGCATCCTCCACCACAGCGAACCAGAACCCTCCGGCGTGGAAGGCCTGCTCGACATCGCCATTATTGACGCGTTAGAGCGATCGGTCAAAACGGGTCGCGTGGTTCGAGTTGGCCCCTACCAACGTCCTGCAAAACGCCCAAACCTCAGCCAGATGATCCATGGTTCGGCCTTCACACTTCCTCGATTAGTCCGCGCTAAATCTCCGACCACGTGACCGGCTGGTCTTAGGAGCAACGACTCTTAAAACTAGGGATTTGTCTTATACACGTTCGATCACGGTGGGTTATCATAATACACATCACATATGGAGTCGCATATCGAGCGTGCAACGGACGTGACACGCAATAATCGATCAGTGTTATCGCCATCGTGTCATTCTCTAATTCTTGAGGGAGATTGATCCATGGACTATTCCAAAAAAGCAGAGAGCGCTGCGGAAAATCTGGCTCAAAAGAGTGAGGATCTTGTCACAAAAGCAGGTGCGAAAGCTCGTACTACGGCGGAAGGGGTCCGTGAGCAACTCAGTGAAGCCGGAACCGCAACGAAAGGCATACTTCGAAAAACCAGTAAAGAGGGGGCTGATGCTGTCTCGAGAGTTACCGATCATGTCCGGTCATCAGTCGATGTTCTACAAGAGGATGGGTTCACGGGTATCATGAACGATGTGGAGACGCTTATTAAGCGGTATCCCATCCATGCGGTACTGATCGGTGCTGGTATCGGTTTCATCGTGGCACGGACCAGAATGCGGTGAAGCACGCACAGCGAGAGCCCTTCCGTGCTCCTTCATCCCTCTGTTCCGTCATATCCCAGAAGAGTACCAACGAAGATATCCCCGCAGCAGCTATGAGGAAGCACAGGCTGAAAACATGTCCGGAGCCATAATAGATTGCGGCTCCGGACATGATATCCATGTTGTATTTTTCAACGCCCTATTCTTTTATCATTTCTTTCATCTCTTCCTTCATCTGATTGACCTGCCCCTTCCCACGTTCCACCGCGCCCTTCACATTGCCTTTACTCCGTTCAAGAGTGGCCTTTGCATCGTTGCCTTTTGCTTCCTCAATTTTTGCCTTCACTTCACCCTTTTGCTCCTCAACCTCACCCTTGAGGTCACCAACCGCTTTCTCCATCTTTCCCTTCATTTCCCCAGCCTCACCGATGGACAGTCCTACCCCCGCAAACATGAGAACTCCGGTTAAGACGGCAATGCGCTTGTGCATAATAATTCTCCCTTTTCTCTGAGTGGAAAACTAAGGTTACCCTATCCCCTGGAATACCCAAGGCATTGTCACAGGGTACACCGTACAAAATCTCCTGGTACTGGGATTTCCCCCTGTTCCCCTCAGTTGGCATCCTTGGAAGACATTAGGATTTCATGAAGTGTCATGTGGCTCGTCAGTCCGCTCCGCCTCACAGGCTCGACTCTTCTCTTTAGGAACGCTCCTGTGGCGACGTCCTGGCAAACAACTCTTTCTGTAATGCATCGATATCGGCTTTGGCGCCAAGTGCCAGTTCCTCAACCCGTCGTTCACTCTCCGGGCCTGGCACATGTGAAAACTCATGGCAATCTTCATAGGCCTGTTCGGTCGTACCGGTCGCTCGAATTACGGCACCGGCGATGGCTCCTCCGATAATGGCGATCCCAAGCGTCATCGCGATACCCGCCAGTTGGACACCAGCCACGCCCGGCACGACAATGATTGCGACGAGTCCACCGAGTAAACCCGGCATCCCATGAAGATTGTGGACACCGCATGTATCGACGAGTTTCATCTTCGACTCGAGCATGGGTTGAATAAATACATACCCAATGACCGACAACGCACCGGCCAGCAGTCCGATACCAAACGCACCGGTCGGACTGACAAGGTTACAGGTCGAGCCGATTGATACCCCTCCTGCCAATGCTGCATTGGCCATATCGACCATCGACGTTTTCCCATGATGGAAATGGGTGCTGAGGAAATAGGTCGAGAGTGTCGCCCCGCTCAATGCCAGAATGGTATTCACGATGGTCTGGGGCATCTGCTCAAACGGCACGATCGCCGTCGCAAAACTCGGCCAAAACAACCACAGCACCATCGATCCCAGCATGGCAAATCGATCGGACGTCGGATCGGATTCAATCGGTTGACTACGCTGCACGGTCGTCGTCAACACAAGCGAGGCAGCCAACCCAAAGTAGGCCCCAAACGCGTGGATGACAATCGAGCCCGCCGAATCCTGAAACCCTTTGGTCAGTCCAGCACCATTGTCCAACACCAGATATTCATTAAGGGCGTAGAGCGGTACCAGCAGCACCGTGAGCAGCGCATATTGAAAGACTCGCAACCGTCCAAGCACCGCCCCCATCGCAATGAGCGCCGTGGCCACGGAGAATTCGGCGTACAACAGAGCATCGATCGAATGGGCCTGTAACTCATGTCCCACCACACCATTGGCCCGCAACAACATATACAGAGGAAGTCCCGTTGCGACCACGAGATACGTACCGGTCGTCGCTCCGAATCCATAGCGCCGAACGAACACCATCAGAAATCCGAACCCCACCACCAACATGGCCAGGATGTGGATCGAATAGTTGTACTGAGCAACCAGGCGCGCCTCATTGGCGACGCCTGCCGGCTCTTCGGCACCGACCCAACTCGTGAGGCACAAGAAAAACAGACCCGCTGCACTGAGCA
>CAYSFU010000009.1:0-81596 GCA_964430555.1 uncultured Nitrospira sp.
CGGCGAGGGCCTGCTCAAGTTGCTGAATGGTGGTGCGATGAGCGGCTTCACGATCACTCAGCTCGACTTCAAGTTGATGGATCCGGTCTTGTGCCGACTCGAGCTGCTTGACCTGGGTCCGGAGTCGATCTCGATCGGCCAAGCCTTCATTGAGTTGCGCAATGTGGTCGCGTAAGACGCGGATTTCTTCCTTGAGGACTTCCCGCGCTTGTTCGGCGCTCAGGCTGGTTTGCTGGGCGGCGCGCAGGTCTTCGGCGTGGGTCGTGGCGTGGCGATCGAACTCGTCAATCCGCTGATCACGCTCGGCGAGGGCCTGCTCAAGTTGCTGAATGGTGGTGCGATGAGCGGCTTCACGATCACTCAGCTCGACTTCAAGTTGATGGATCCGGTCTTGTGCCGACTCGAGCTGCTTGACCTGGGTCCGGAGTCGATCTCGATCAGCCAGGCCCTCGTTGAGTTGCGTGATATGCTCGCGCAGGACTCCCACTTCTCGCTCCATGACCTCCCGGGCGTGCTCGGCGTTTCGACAGGTCTGTTGCGCTCCTTTGAGTTCATGAGTCTGTGTGGCAAGAATCGATTCTATGTCGCTCACGCGTCGGCGAGCTGCAGCGCCTTCTCCTTCCGAGGTCGTCAGTTGTTTTGATCGAGTAGCGAGCTCTGCCTCGAGGGCTTTGAGCCGCTCATTGCGCGCGATCAGCTCACGTTGCACGGCGGAATGCAGAGTTTCCGCCGACATGATCTTTTGTTCGAGAATCTGCACGGCCGACGTTTTGACTTTCAAATCGTGCGCCATCGTATCCAGGGCCTGCTCTTTGGTCCGTAACAGACCGGCGGCGTCATGAGCGGGGCGCTCCGGCGAGCGTTTAGGAAGTTGCCTCAACCACCAACCGACTCCGAATCCGATACCAGCTGCAATGAGGAGACATCCGATCATCTGGCTAATCAGCGTCATCATAGGTCATGTGGTCCTTATCATGAGCAACTCGATCCGTTGATTCAGGGGGAGACCTGGTTGATATTTTCTGTTCGAAAGAGGACGCGTCGATCCATAGCCGATGGTGGTAAACGGGTTGGTGAGTCCATGGTCGGTCAAATATTGTTTGACGGCATCGGCTCGATGTCGGCTCAACCGTAAGTTATGTTCGGCCGCACCGCCGATATCGGTATGACTTGCGATCTCAATGGGTGCGGTAGGAATTTTTCGAAGGAGGATGACAATGTGATCCAGGACCGCCTGACCTTTGGCCGTGATCGTGGCGCTGTCTGGTTCGAACTCGATCGAGGATTTTGCAAGGACCTGATTCAGTGACAACTGGATGGCCGTGAGTGACACGGAAGCGGGAGATGAGGTTGTTGCTTGTACCACCGTTACGCGGTCCTCAATTTTTAATCCTGCACGGACCGCAGGCGCCATCACCTGAAGAACGTCGGCCTTTTCGCGAGAGCTCGTGACCCGGCCAGTCACGACCAGTGACTGGCCATCAATGATGATAGAGCCACGTTCGACCATCCAGCCCAAGATCGGCAGGAGCTGTGGAATGGTGTCCACCCATGCGGCCGTGCCGACGTGTGTGTCGACAGTGAACTGGTCGGTCACATGGATTCCTTTTTTGGCGTACAGGGCATGCGCCTGCTCAAGAATTGCGGTCTTGCTCCGTTGAGTGGGCAATGAGCCGCGAAATATCAGAGTGTTTTGTTCGAAACTGACATACAGCGAAGCGGGTGTGGGCGCTGTGGCCTGCAGCTGAGAAGAGAGGTGTCGGGGGATGCATACTAGGGCAAGTAGCATCAGCGCGGCGATACCGCCGGTCAGAAGTCTTGCACGCCTCATGAACTCAGTCCGTTGTCCATGGTGCTGGTCCTTGGTGTGCAGGGTTTGAGGGTGCCACATGTCGCGACTATGTACTAGGTGAGCGTTATTCAGTCAAGCCGGTCAGCGAAAGGTGGGTGGGGTCAGGTTCTCTGTGCAATCCAGGCTTCAGCCGGTCTCTATGGAGATGCATACATGACCTGGGTGGAAGACCGAGTAAAGAATCCATGGTACTAGAGTTACGCTCGACCTCTTCTCATCGTCGGCGAAAGTTAGAGCCGCTCCTTGTACTTATCGTAATGTTGCTTCTTCGCTCCCGCAATCCAATTCTCGCGTTTAATCCGTTCCGGATCAGTTTCAAGTTTCTTGGCAATCTTCTCGATGTCTTCTGGTTTCCATCGTGCGATTTGGATAAATGTGCAGGTGCCCAGCTTCTGGAGCGTGTTGGCAAGGACCGACCCGATCCCATTGATTTTTTTTAGATCGTCTACCTGGATGGATTTACTGCCTTTTGGCTGTTGTCCGACTGACGAATTGTGTCCAACTCCATTCTGGCGCGCCGAAACCACGGGCTTACTGACTGTCGGTTGTGAGGAAGTCGGCTTGGTGCCCTTCTGGTGATGTGACTGCGGTGGAACGGCGGCTGATGAGGGCGTGGTCTTCAATGCCGCGCGCAGTTCTTTGAGCTTTTTTTGAAGGCGATCGATGTGTTCATCTTTTTCAGGAATAAGCTGCACTTCTTTGCGGAGGGCGTGCCGCTCCGTATGCAGGTCTTTCAGTTCACGTTGAAGATTGGCAATCTGGGCGTTACGTTCCTGCAGGTGTTGTTCGTCGCGTTGATGTTGTGTGTGGAGTTGGTCCTGGGCCGCACAGGATTCTTGGAGCTTTGAGGTCTCGATCTCTAGGTCTTGCACCGTCCGCGCATGGGTCCGTTCCCATTCTTTGATCGTAGCCTCCCTTTCATGCAGGAGGTGGGTGATCGGCACCAGCTCATCGATGCGATGGTCGCGTTCAGCTAAGGTACGTTCCAGCTGTTGGATGATGCCGCGATGGGCGGCTTCCCGATCACTCAGTTCAACTTCCAGTTGATGCACGCGGTCTTGGGTCTCTTCCAGTTTCTTGACCCTGGCACGGAGCCGCTCTCGGTGGGCAAGGCCTTCATTGAGTTGGGCAATCTGCTCACGGAGGACGCGGATTTCCTCTTTCATGACTTCCCGGGCCTGCTCGGCGGTTCGACCGGTCTCCAACGCATCCTGAACCTCGTCCGCCTGCGCGGCTGCGAGGGTATCGAATTCACTGATCCGACGGTCCCGCTCCGCCATGGCTTGCTCCAGCTGTTGGATGGTGCCGCGATGGGCGGCTTCCCGATCACTTAGTTCGACCTCCAGCTGGTGCACGCGGTCTTGTGCCGACTCCAACTTTTCCATGCGGACTCGAACGTGATCCCGGTCAGTCAGACTCTCGTTGAGTTGAGCGATCTGTTCGCGCAGCACGCGGATTTCTTCCTTTTGAACGTCGCGGGTCTGCTCGGCTGTCTGAGAGGCCTGCTGCGCCATACGGAGTTCGTTCAGGTGAACAGCCACGAGGGCATCGAACTCACTGATCCGACGGTCTCGCTCCGCAAGGGACTGCTCCAGCTGTTGGATGATGCCGCGATGGGCGGCCTCCCGATCACTCAGTTCGACTTCCAGCTGATGGACGCGGTCCTGGGTTGACTCCAACTTCTTGACTTGGGCGCGCAGCCGGTCCCGATGGGCGAGCTCTTCATTGAGTTGGGCGATCTGTTCGCGCAAGACACGGATTTCCTCTTTCTGGACATCGCGAGCCTGTTCGGCGGTTCGACCGGTCTCCAAGGCGTCCCGAACTTCGTCTGCCTGCGCGGCTGCAAGGGTATCGAATTCACTGATCCGACGGTCCCGTTCCGCAAGGGACTGCTCCAGCTGTTGGATGGTGCCGCGATGGGCGGCCTCCCGATCACTCAGCTCGACTTCCAGTTGGTGGACGCGGTCCTGGGTTGACTCCAACTTCTTGACTTGGGTGCGCAGCCGGTCTTGGTGAGCGAGGCCTTCGTTCAGTTGTGCAATCTGTTCACGCAGGACACGAATTTCCTCCTTGAGGACTTCACGAGTTTGCTCGGCGGTCTGAGAAGCCTGTTGAGCGGTGTGGAGTTCGCCAAGGTGGACCGACGTGAGGGCATCGAATTCACTGATCCGACGGTCCCGTTCCGCAAGGGACTGCTCCAGCTGTTGGATGGTGCCGCGATGGGCGGCCTCCCGATCACTCAGCTCGACTTCCAGTTGGTGGACGCGGTCCTGGGTTGACTCCAACTTCTTGACTTGGGTGCGCAGCCGGTCTTGGTGAGCGAGGCCTTCGTTCAGTTGTGCAATCTGTTCACGCAGGACACGAATTTCCTCCTTGAGGACTTCACGAGTTTGCTCGGCGGTTCGACAGGTCTCCAGAGCATCCCGAACTTCGTCCGCCTGCGCGGCTGCAAGCGTATCGAATTCCCCGATGCGTCGGTCTCGTTCCGTGAGAGTTTGTTCCAGCTGCTGGATGGTGCCACGATGGGCGGCTTCCCGATCACTCAGCTCGACCTCCAGCTGGTGCACGCGACCTCGCATCGACTCCAGCTCTTTGACTTGAGCGCGAAGGCGTTCCCGGGCAGGGAGGCCTTCGTTGAGTTGGATGATCTGTTCACGGAGGATGCGAATTTCCTCCTTCAGGACTTCTCGGGCCTGCTCGGCCGTCTGAGAGGCCTGCTGTGCCACACGGAGTTCATCCGCCTGGGCAGCGGCGCTGACGTCGAACGCATCGATTCGCTGGTCTCGTTCTGTGAGGAGCTGTTCGAGTTGCTGAATCCTACGGCGATGAGCGGCTTCCCGGTCACTCAGTTCGACTTCCAGCAGATGGACGCGATCTTGTGCTGATTCCAGTTTCTCCATGCGGACTCGGACTTGATCCCGGTCAGCCAGCCCCGCATTGAGCTGGGCAACATGTTCGCGCAGCACACGAATCTCTTCCTTCAGGACCTCGCGAGCTTGCTGACCCCCGCGAAGCTCTTCCGTCTGGGCCGCAATGATAGACTTCAGTTCCCCCACCTGTTGCTGTGCGGCGATTCCATCGGTTTCAATGTCCGCCACGCGCTTCGACCGGAGGGCCAATTCTGCTTCGAGCGCCTTGATCTGCTCGCCGCGAGAGACGAGCTCTCGTTGAGCCGAGTTGAACTGCGTTTCCGATGACATGATCTTCTGCTCGAGAATCTGCATCGCCGCAGTCTTCACTTTCAGATCATGGGACGTCGTCTCCAGCACCCGTTCCTTGGTCCGTAGCAGATTGACAAGCTCTTGGTGTTGTTGCTCTAGAGAACCCTTTGGAGGAGGTTGTAACCATCTGCCAAGTGTGCTCATAGTTAATCAGTCCTTACAGCAGTTCTGTGATGATACGGTTGAAGATATGTGTTTGGGTTGCTGCCTCATATGATGAAGCGAGAGGGATCGAATCGAACCATCTCTGAATCGGCTCGTAGTCAACGAAACCGCATGTCTTTGGTGAAGAAGAACGAGGTCGTGGGATATTCCGGACACAGAATGATGGTGTCAACGCCATGCCGCCGGTGAGAATCTCCGCGTGCTTCATGAGGTCATGCCCACTGTGGACGATGTAATGCCTGGGGTTCAACATGCGACCGTACCACAATTGATACAGCATGTACTAGGATGAAATTTGACCAAATAGAGAGAGTCGATAAAGTCGATCTAGGGTCTTCCGGAAGTATCGAGATGATCAGCTCCTGCTGAGGTGCCTGAAGCGGCGGGCTTTCCCCCACAATGCCATTATGAGCAAGACATCGTCCGGCTGTATGCTGAGTCAGGTGTTCCAGAATGAAGGGGCTGTGACGGGGAGTAAAACGGGCCCACCTGTGTGTGGTGGGCCCATCGGGAAGGCCGTTCACATGCTTTTCCTGGCGCAGGTCTAGGCGTGCGCTGCCTGATGGTCGTCACGGCGACGCCGGAGGTTTGTGCCGATTCGCGCACGTTCCTGTTCATACCCCATGGCCGTGTAATACAAGGTTCGGTCAAAAAACTGCCCGAGGATGTGCAGGAGTTCCAATTCCCCATGGAGCTCCATCGGACTATCGGAGAATCCTTCGTGCTGGACAAAGGCCGTCATATGTTCTCTGGTGGCGGTAATCGCCCAGAGGAAATGGCTATAGGCTACCCCTTGTGCGGCGCGCCGCGCACCGAGCTCCGTGTAGCGGCTCTCGATTTCGGTCTCCGTCATCGCCATCAACCAGTTATTCAAGTTTTGGTAGATTTCGCGTGTGCGGGCTTGAAGCTCGTCGGGTGGGACTTTTCGTAGATCGCTGCAGCGGGGAGAATTCCATACTTTCTCGCTCAGCTCCCGAGCAAGTTTTTCGGAGTTCTTCTCGATCAGCCTCACCAATCGGCCAGCCAGCATAGCGCACCTCCTATATTGTGAAGGGTTGAGGTAGGGGAATGCATGTGAGTTCAGTATATAACATTGTATGCATTGCGCAGACATTACTTGAATGATGGCCTCCGCGTCAAATGACACGTGTGACTTGGGCGAGCGGTCGTGCGTCACAACGGAGATCGACCAAAAGATGCCGTGTGCGGAGCGCGCGGAATTCCACGACCACCGCGACCCTTGTTCCAAGAATCCATGCAATTTCTTTGGGCATGCGAAGATGGGCTTTGCGTTGTATTGAACTTGCCTCACCCATTTGCTATCCTGCTGAACCTTTCACAGCTGACGGATCTCTTCCATAACGTACAGGATATCTTGTAAGGAGTATTCATTATGGCCGGCATCAAGCGGGCGTTGATCAGTGTTTCAGATAAGACCGGAGTCGTCGAGATGGCTAAGGAGCTGGAAGCGCTTGGGGCGCAAATTTTATCGACCGGAGGAACATCGAAGGCGCTCCGCGATGCCGGGGTGACCGTCACCGATGTGGCTGCTTACACCGGATCTCCTGAAATTCTTGATGGTCGGGTGAAAACGTTACATCCCAAGATTCATGGAGGCTTGCTGGGTCGGCGTTCTCTCCCGGCGCATGTTGAACAAATGACTCAACATGGAATCGGGCCGATCGATGTCGTGGTCGTGAATCTGTACCCCTTTGAGGCCACCATTGCCAAGCCCGATTGCCGTTTCGAGGACGCCATTGAAAATATCGATATCGGTGGGCCGTCCATGTTGCGTTCAGCCGCTAAAAATCACGAGGATGTGCTGGTGGTGGTTGATCCGGCCGATTATACCCGGGTGCTGGATGCGCTGAAGACC
This sequence comes from uncultured Nitrospira sp., assembly GCA_964430555.1. Taxonomy (GTDB): domain Bacteria; phylum Nitrospirota; class Nitrospiria; order Nitrospirales; family Nitrospiraceae; genus Nitrospira_D. The sequence continues at coordinate 7,115 of CAYSFU010000009.1, forward strand.
AATACCGCGACACCGGTGCTCCGTCGTGAATTGGCGATGAAAGTCTTTCAGCATACGGCGCGCTATGATGGATTAATCGCTGGTTACTTGGAAACGCAGACCAAGGGTGGAGAGGTGAAGTTCCCCAAGGTGTTGTCATTGCAGTTTGAGTTGGGTGAAACACTTCGATACGGCGAAAATCCCCATCAGCAGGGGGCTTTCTATCGCGAACTCAACAGCCATGAACCATCCGTTTCGCGAGGGAAGATTCTGCATGGGAAGGCGATGTCCTACAATAACTTCCTGGATGCCAACTCCGCGTTGGAGCTGGTGAAGGAATATGCTGACACCGCCGTTGCGATCATTAAGCACAACAATCCGTGCGGCGTGGCGCTGGGAACCACATCGGTAGAGGCCTATGTGAAAGCCCGCGAGACCGATCCGGTCTCGGCGTTCGGGGGCGTGTTGGCCTTTAACCGTGTCGTGGATTTGGCCACGGCCAAGGAGATTACCTCCACATTTGTTGAGGTCGTCATCGCTCCGGGGTTTGCCGGTGATGCGCTCGCTGAATTGAAGCGCAAGAAGGATCTGCGGTTGTTGGATGTCGGTCCTCTCACGAAGGTGAAACAAGACGGATTTGACCTCAAGAAGCTGGTCGGCGGGCTGATTGTGCAGGACCGCGATCTCGGGGTCTTGACGGATCTCCGTGCGTTGACGGTGCCGACGATCCGGAAGCCGACGGATGAGGAGTATGCTGCTTGCGCGTTTGCTTGGACCGTGTGCAAACATGTGAAGTCGAATGCCATTATCTATGCGAAGCCGGGCCAGACCGTGGGCATTGGAGCCGGGCAGATGAGCCGTGTTGATTCCGTAAAATTGGCCGCCATGAAAGCACACATGCCGGTGAAAGGGTGTGTGATGGCGTCGGACGCGTTCTTTCCTTTTCGCGATGGTCTAGATGCTGCTGCCGAAGGCGGGATCACCGCCGTCATTCAGCCGGGTGGGTCGATTCGAGATGCAGAAGTTGTCAAGGCTGCGGATGAACATGGGCTGGCGATGATTCTCACGGGCATGCGTCACTTTCGTCACTGATCGGATGCTGAAACAGGCCTCCAATTTCGTTCTTGGCTCAAAAAAATCTTCAACGTAGCTCCGAGGCTACGCCTCCGGCTTTTCTCGCCTGCGCCTCGTTGGATGGCCTGTTTGAGCATTCTTATGATGTGGCTATAACGTAGGAGACAGAGATCTGTGAAAATCCTTGTCGTCGGAAATGGAGGGCGCGAGCATGCGATGATATGGAAACTCGCGCAGAGCCATCGTAAGCCAGTGCTCTATTGCGCGCCAGGTAATGCGGGTATTGCCTCCTTGGCAACCTGTGTTTCCATCAACTCGGATGAGATCGATGCACTGAAAGATTTTGTTGTGCGGGAACAGATCGATCTGACGGTGGTCGGCCCTGAGGCGCCGTTGGCCTTGGGCATCGTCGACGAATTTCGAAAAGCGCGGCTCCGCATTTTTGGACCGACTCGAAATGCCGCTCGCGTGGAGGCCAGCAAGATCTTTTCGAAAGACGTGATGGCCCAGGCTAAGATTCGCACTGCACGAGCGAAGAGTTTCGACAAGGCTTCGGATGCAGTAGCCTATATCGAGCAGCACGAAGTTCCGGTCGTCATCAAAGCGGATGGCCTCGCTCAGGGAAAAGGCGTCATCATTGCCATGACTCGTGAGCATGCGAAGCGTGCGATTCATGATTGCATGGAGACGAGGGTCTTTGGGCAGGCCGGCAAGCAGGTCTTGATTGAACAGTTTCTGGACGGTGAAGAACTGACGATCATGGCCTTTACCGATGGTAAGACCGTCGTGCCGATGCCGCCGGCACAAGATCATAAGCGAGTCGGGGATGGAGACACTGGGTTGAACACGGGAGGGATGGGAGCGTACTGCCCTGCCCCGCTTGGGACGACGGCGCTCAGGGATCAAGTACTCCATGAGGTATTACAACCAATGGTCGATGCCATGGCTCGTGTTGGTTCCCCCTTCCAGGGCGTGCTCTACGCTGGCCTGATGGTTGTGAAGGGAATACCGTACGTGCTCGAGTTCAATGCTCGGATGGGAGATCCTGAAACGCAGGTGGTGTTGCCGTTACTGAAGACAGACTTGCTCGATGTGATTGAAGCGGTGGTCGACCATCGACTGGAGCAGCTATTGATCGAGTGGCATGAAGAGGCGGCCGTATGCGTGGTGATGACCTCCGGAGGTTATCCCGGTGCGTATCAACAGGGGAAGGTGATTGCGGGTCTGCATTCGACCGGTACAACGTCGTCTTCCGTCGTGTTTCACGCCGGCACTGCGCAGCACGGTCTGGAGGTTGTCACAGCCGGAGGGCGTGTGCTCGGTGTGCTCGGCATCAAGGCCACACTCGCCGAGGCTCAGCGTGAGGCCTATCGAGTCGTAAACACAATTTCTTTTGAAGGGTATCATTTCCGAACTGATATTGCCCACCGTGCATTGAAAATGTAGTGTGCATTTGCATCAAGCCTCTGCCGTCATTTCTCCTGCACACCTGATTAGATGTGGCTCCGGTTGTTTGGACAGTTTCTACCATGTCTTGCACTGTCCGAACTTCATGAACCCTAGGAGGTCTGATTGGCTATTCGTGGGTCTGAATAGCCAGGGTCAATCACTTTCAGTGGCCGTTTCTCTGATCTGTTAGAATATCGTCCACTCATCCTTGTTGACGCCGTTTACTCACGCAGTGGAGACGCCGTACCTCGCGTCACGATCGACAGATACACATGAGGAAAGGGGAGACCAACATGATTCAGTACTCGCGGCGGTTCGTCGGCGCAGTTGTCTGTGTGGGAGTGGCGATGAGCTTAGTGGGGTGTGACTATTGGCCGCCAACTCTGCAGGATGAGATCGAACAATTGCGCACGGAGATTCAAGCGCTGACGATGGAGAAAACACAGCTTCAGGCTCAGGTGGCCGATTTGGCCAGAGTGAAGCAGGAGCTTCAGGGACAGATAGATGACCTGAGTCGAATCAATCGAGAGAAAGGCCTCATCATCAGTGGACTACAGAGTCAGTTGGAAACGTTGCGTCATAAAGCGGGCAAGAGGATGGGTCCGAAAGCATCCTCTCGCAAAGGATCCTTCAGATCACCTGCGACCTCGGCTTCCAAGGGGGCGACAAAGTCTCCAACCAGCAAACACACAGCCCCACGATCCATCGGAGTGCGGTAATCTGATCGCGACGGTCATGAAGAGGGTGTCGTCGAGGAACCGGTAGAGCCTGACGCCGGTGCCGGGGAAGCGGCTGGAGTGGGCGTTGTCGCTGCCGTCGGCGCGGTCGACTCTTTCTTCTCGCTTGTTGTCGTCGATGGTGTGTCGCCTCCACTGCTTGTCGGCGGTTTGAGCTTGTCCGAATAGTCGGTCACATACCACCCACTTCCCTTAAACATGATGCCCGGTGAGGAGATGAGACGCCTCACGGCTTTCCCACAGCGTTCGCATGTCGAAAGAGGGGCATCCTTAATGCTCTGCTTCACCTCAAAGCGATATGAGCAACCGTCACATTGATATTCATACGTCGGCATGGGGGCGTCCTTCTTTCATGAGTGCTCTGTTCTCGGAACCGTACGACAAGCCGTGTAGTTCTCACACCAGCTTGGCGAAGGCTTGTCCAAGTCGTTCGAGTCCTCGTGTAATGGTTGACATGCTGGTGGCATACGATAATCGGAGATGGTCATGGCTGCCGAATGGTTCACCGGGAACGACCGCAATGTGTGCGTTGTTCAAAAGGTAATTGGCCATCTCGTTTGGTGTCTTGAGCATACCTGAAGGCGCTTGTTTCCCCAACAATCTGTTGATATTGGGGAACGCATAGAAGGCGCCACGAGGCATTGAGCAGGTCACGCCTGGAATGTTGTTCAGTCCCTCGACGATCGTCTTCCGTCGACGGGAAAACTCTTCGACCATGGTGCGGGTGAACGGTTCTCCAAGGCGCAATGCGGCGACAGCGGCTTTCTGCGCGATGGAACAAGGATTGGAGGTGCTCTGGCTTTGGATATTGGCCATGGCCGTGATGAGTTCTTTCGGGCCTGCCGCATAGCCGATTCGCCATCCGGTCATGGCATAGGCTTTTGAGACTCCATTAATAATGACTGTTCGTGCCGCGATTTCAGGCCCCAATGAGGCGATGCTCAGATGGTTGGCTCCGTCATAGAGGATCTTCTCATAGATCTCGTCGGAAATCACGATGAGATCATGGCGAATGGCGACGGCCGCGATCTGTTCGAGGGTGGTGCGATCATAGGTGGCCCCGGTTGGGTTGCACGGACTGTTGATCAGAATGGCTTTCGTTTTCGGCGTAATGAGCCGTTCGAGTTCAGCCGGATGAACGACATATCCCTCGTCTTCTCTGGTCGGCATGAGGACCGGGGTTGCATCGTTCAAAATGGCTTGATCTGAATAGGAGACCCAGTAGGGGGTGGGAATGATGATCTCATCGCCTGCTTCGAGCAAGGCTTCCGCCAGATTATACAGCGAATGTTTCGCGCCGCAGGACACCAGGATTTGTGGCTTTTCATACCGGATCCCGAGTTCAGCCTGTAGTTTTTCAATGATGGCACTGCGCAATTCGTCAATGCCCGAGGAAGGGGTGTATTTGGTAAATCCTGCGCGAATGGCCGCCTCGGCCGCAGTCTTGACCGGTTCCGGTGTATCGAAATCCGGTTCTCCGGTTGAAAAATCTATGATATCCAACCCCTGTGCCGCCATGGCCTTGGCTGTTGCCGCCATAGCGAGTGTGGGGGAGGGAGCGATGCGACCGACACGAGCAGCAAGTTTCATGATTTAAGACTCCGGATACGATCGTTCAGACGGCGTGCGACTTCAGGATGCACAAACTCGGTGAGGGGACCTCCATGACGTGCCACCTCTTTGATGATGGTCGACGAAAGGTAGGAGTACTCTTCGCTGGGCATCAAGAATACCGTCTCTACGGTCTTGGCTAATTTTCGATTGATCAACGCCATTTGAAATTCATGCTCAAAGTCTGAAATCGCCCGTAGACCACGAATAATAGCGTGGGCACCAGACCGCTCGACATAGTCGACCAGCAAGCCCTCGAATTGTGTGACCTCGATCTGGGGCAAATCCTTCATGACGAGTGTCACCATCTCGACGCGTTCGGTGACATTGAATAACGGATGCTTGGATGGATTCGGCGCCACGGCGATCACCACGCGATCAAACATCCGAAGACTACGCGTAATGATGTCGGTATGCCCATGAGTGATCGGGTCAAATGTGCCGGGGTAGATTCCAGTTTTCATGTCTCGTGAAGGTCGGGGCAGCAGTAGAGCGATAGGGTGGTGTCCCCATAACGATAGCGTCGACGCAAACTGGCAGGGCCAAGGACCGTGGGCGACGCAGTCTTCACTCCATGTTCCACAATCAGCCATGCATCCACTGCAAAGAGCGGCCAGGTCATCGATGCACTCAACAACGAGGAAAATCTTTCCGTCTCTGCATAAGGAGGATCGGCGAAGACAATATCATACGGGCCACTCCAGTGGTCAGCGCGCCGAACAAACTGCTCAACAGTGTGAGGCTGCACGGTCAGCGCTGAACCGATCTGACACAGGTCTTTATTTCGCTGGAGAAGGTTCACGGCGTCTCTGTCCGACTCGACGGCGGTGACATGCTCTGCGCCACGGCTGAGGGCCTCGATTCCGACCGCTCCAGTTCCCGCATACAGGTCTAAAAATCGACTCTGCGGAAGCCGATTCCCAAGAATGGAAAACAACGCTTCCCGAACACGATCAGAGGTTGGACGAAGTGCCTGTGTCCGTGGCCCATAGAGACGTCTTCCACGGTAGGTACCTGCAATCACACGCATTCCACCCAACACCACATCATCCGATGGGTATGAACTCTAACATAGCGTTTTTACAGGGGTCAAGAAAACGAGACGGGAGATCATGCCATCGACGGCAACCCTGGCGAAGATCGATGATCTTTACCGACAATTGTCTGTGTCGTTTTGACCGTCTTCTGCGAGAAGACTATAATGTCTGTGCGAGTTGGCTGGGTGGAAGAGTTCCTGTGATCAGCTCGGACTGTCACGGAGGCTCTGCGGGCTCAGAGGTCGAGCCCGAAGGATTGATCGTGTTAGCGTGTCCCGACAGTCTGAGACTCGCGGGCAGCCAAACTCTTTCGGCGATTATTGGAAATGGTTCGGTCAATAATAGCGCCGCAATTGATGCATTTCCATGCATAGAATACGAGAAAGAAGTCCGAGAACCGCTCCAGCATCATCATTCCCTTGCATTTCGGACATTCCATTGTGCCCTCCCAGGGTGGTTACGTTCGCAGCTGATGGCGAATTTAAGCAAAAGCTGCACCAAATTGTCGTTCATCGTGTTTTCAATAGCTTATGGTTTACGTAATTGCCTGAAAGCAGGTGGTTTCAGAGAATTGACGGTACAAAAGAGTCCGGTTCGTCAAATTTTTGTCCATTGCGAGGGCTGCTATGGCAGGGAAGAGGCGTGGAAAGGGCATTGCACACTGGCCCGAAGACGAACGGCCTCGTGAGCGTCTCCTCGCCAAGGGGCCAGAAGCCCTGTCTGACGCCAATCTGTTGGCTATTCTGCTGAGAACCGGCCGTCGTGATGCCTCGGCTGTCCAGGTTGCACTTGAGCTTCTTGAGCGGATGGGGGGAGTGGGAGGGCTTGCTGCCTGCGGGACGGACGAACTCTGCACCATCCCTGGAATTGGTCCTGCCAAAGCCGCTCAGCTCAAGGCTGCCCTGGTGTTGGGGAGACGGTCACTCGCTGCTCCACTCTCAACCGGGACACGTATTTCGTCGAGTGTCGACCTCTACAAGCATTTTCATCCGTTGTTGCGCGGGGTGAAGCACGAACTGTTTAAGGTCGTCCTGCTCGATGCCAAGAATGTTGTGATCAGAGAGGTGACCGTGTCCGAAGGGAGCCTCACACTCAGCATTGTGCATCCGCGAGAGGTCTTTGCCTTGGCGGTTCGTGAATCGGCGGCTGCCCTGATTCTTCTTCATAATCACCCAAGTGGAGATCCCACACCGAGTGTCGAGGATCGACAATTGACGAGCCGACTTGTTGAAGCCGGCCGGCTGTTGGGGATTGCCGTGGTGGACCATCTCATTCTCGGAGATGGTCGGTATGTGAGTTTTGCGGATGAAGGGTGGCTTCCCAAACAGTAAGCGAGGGCGAAGGCTTTGGAAACGCTCGTCAGATTTCGCAGAACGATGAGGACCAGAATGACGTAAGACCTTACCGAACCGATGCACAAGGAGGGCCGATCATGGAAAGGACCTGCCCAGAGTCCGTCAGGAATGTGGCAATCGTATCCAGTGCCGGTGCAGGAAAGACTTCTCTCAGCGAGGCGTTGTTGTATATGGGAGGAGCGATTCCGGCACTTGGCTCCGTGACGCAGGGAACCACCGTTTCTGATTTTGAGCCTGAAGCACTCCGTCATCGTACATCGACCAGCACCAGCCTGCTCCAGTTCTCGTGGAATCATACCCAGTTCACGCTTCTCGATACCCCCGGCGCGTTAGCGTTGCTTGGTGAGCCGATGGCCGCGCTCCGTGCCGTCGATGCAGTCGTACTGGTGATGACCGAGCACATCGGGGTGCGGACCGAATTGGCTCGTGTGTGGGAAATGATCAAAGACTTGGACCTTCCCTGTCTTCTATTTCTGAACGGACTCGATAAGGATGGCGCATCTTTTGAGGCTGCGCTTGAACTGTGTCGCACACAACTCGGCTGTACGCCGATTCCCATGACGGTGCCTATCAAGTCCGCCGGGGGGACCTTCGATGGGGTGGTTGATGTGTGGATCAAACAGCTTGTGCGATCTGGGCCGAGTTCCGAGAAAGCCGAACTCCTCCCGGTTCCCGCGCCTCTACAGGAGAGTCTGAATCGAGCACGGACACAGCTTCTGGAGGTTGTGGCTGAGAGCGCGGAGGCGCTGTTGGAGGTCTATCTTGCGGAAGGCGATCTGAGCGAGGGGGCGTTGCTGGAAGGACTGCGTCGGAATATTGCGAGCAGGCAATTACTTCCTGTGTATGCCGGATCTGCCATACAGAACGTGGGGGTCTGGTCGTTGCTTGATGCCATGGTCACTCTCTTGCCGTCTCCGTCCGAGCGTGGTGTGGCGCATCCCTGGCACGGGATTCACCCAGAGACTCATGATACGTGCAAGCGAAAGGGGACGGCCGAGGAACCATTTTCGGCCTATGTCTTTAAGACGATCATCGATCCGTTTGTCGGTCGATTGTCCTATTGTCGTGTGGTGTCGGGCGGCGTCCATGCCGATTCGACCGTACTCAATGCCTCGCACCATGTGCGGGAGAAGCTCGGTCATTTCTACCGTGTCTTGGGGAAACGACATGTGGCGGTCGAGTCAGCCACAGGTGGAGACATCGTGGCGATTGCCAAGCTCAAGGACACCCACACCGGCGATACCCTGTCGCACGAGGGGAATCCGGTCTGCTATCCAGGGCTTGGTTTGCCGAAACCGATTCTGTCGTACGCGATCGAAGCCAGGTCGAAGACAGAGATCGACAAGGTGAGTCTTGGACTGCACAAACTCATCGAAGAAGATCCGACGCTGGAGTTTTCACGGCACGACGAGACCAAAGAAATGGTGCTCAGTGGGATGGGGCAATTCCATATTGATCTTGCGCTCGAAAAGCTCCATCGAAAATTCGGAGGTGACGTCATCCTCCATACTCCCAAAGTTCCGTATCGTGAAACCATCAAGATCAAGTCTCAGGCGCAGGGGAAGTATAAAAAGCAGACGGGGGGACACGGACAATATGGCGACTGTTGGCTGGAGGTGGTGCCGTTGCCGCGGGGACAGGGATATGCCTTCGAGAATCGAGTCGTTGGAGGGGCCATCCCTCGGAATTTCATTCCGGCGATTGAAAAGGGCGTGCATGAGGCCATGCACGAGGGGCCGCTGAGTGGATGTCCGGTCGTCGATGTGCAGGTGATCGTCTACGATGGGTCGTTCCATGTGGTCGATTCTTCAGAGATGTCGTTCAAGATCGCAGGTTCGATGGCGTTTAGGAAAGCAATGGAGAGCGCCCATCCCATGTTGTTGGAGCCGGTCATGACGATGGCGATCGACACACCGACTGAGACGGTCGGAGCTGTGATGGGGGATTTGAACGCTCGTCGAGGACGAATCCTCTCCGTGAATGCGCACGATCATGTCGAGCAGATTACGGCGCTGGTGCCGCTGGCGGAAGTCCTTCGCTATGCCACGGCATTGAGCGCCATGACCGCCGGTCGGGGAAGTTACGCTATGGAATTTTCGCAGTACGACGAAGTGCCTCACGATCTTGTTGGAAAGATTCTGGAGAAGCGGAAGGCCGAAGGCCTGGCCGTTGCGTCGCATGCCGCACATTAGCCAGCATGCCGCGTAAACGATTCTTCTGTAATCGCTGATACACTGCTGTGACCAGCCTGGTTGGCACACAGCAGAGCCAGGCCGGCAGGGTTGCCTTCTAGTCTGAAGTTTTCAAGACGACATAGAATGCGCGGTTTTCACGAAGTACGCGAAGCAAGATTGTGTCGCCACGCCGTGATCGGGAGATGGCTGCAGAATAGTCGGCAAGCGACGAGGTTTCCGCACGGTTCACCTCTTTAATCAAGTCGCCCTCGCGCAGTCCTTCGGCTTGCGCCAAGCTGTGTGGTTCGACTCGCACGATCACGATGCCTTTCGGCTCTCGAAGTTTGAATTTTTCAGCGAGGCTTGGCGTCAACTCCTGGACCTCAATGCCAAGTTTTATTTCCGCTCGTGCATGAGGAGCCGTGGGTACGACTGCTACGTCGCGACGTTCCGTGAGAAGAATCGTGAGGGTCACGTATTTCAGATCTCGAATCACGTCGATCTTGGCGCTTGCGCCAGGAGGCAAGGTCCCGATGAGGCGAGAGAGCTTATTCGGTGAATCGACGATCGCTCCATCGATCCGGACGATGACATCACCCGGCTGTATGCCGGCCACGGCGGCAGGATCTTTCTCGAAGACTTCATTGACCAAGACTCCTTCGCCTTCGGAGACGCCGAATTTCTTGGCAAGGTCCGCCGTCAGGGGTTGAATGCCGACGCCAAGCCATCCGCGGACGACCTTCCCTTTCGCGAGGAGTTGTTCAATGACGGATTTGGCCATGTTGGAGGGAATGGCGAACCCAATGCCCTGGGCAAAATTGATGATCGCCGTATTGATTCCGATCACTTCACCACGAAGGTTAAACAGCGGGCCGCCGGAATTACCTGGATTGATGGAGGCATCGGTCTGGATGAAGTTTTCGTACCGCGAGAGATTCATGTTTTCACGACCGATGCCGCTGACGACACCGAGGGTAACGGTGCGGTCTAAGCCGAAGGGGTTTCCAACCGCCAGAACCCACTGGCCGACTTTGACTCCGGACGAATCGCCGAAGGGTGCATAGGGAAGCGGCCGATCAGCGGACACTTTCAGTAGCGCCAAATCCGTATCCGGGTCCTTGCCGATCACCTGAGCAATCAGCTTAGTTTTGTCCGAGAACCGAACTTCAAGTTCCATGGCATCGCCGATCACATGATTGTTTGTCACGATGTGTCCGTCGCTATCCACGATGAGGCCAGAACCGGAGCCCGAGGCATTCGGCGTCCGGTCTCCAGAGATGTCACGGAGTTTTCCTGCCGTCGTAATGGGAAAGAGATTGACGACAGAAGGCTTGGCCTGTTCGGCGAGTTCCGTGATGACGGTTTGGATTTCTTCGAGCATGCGAATGCCGGGAGAGTCGGCAGAGACGGCGTCGACCGGAGGCACAAAAGAGATCGACGCGAGTAGGACAAGGATGAGGAGGGATACGGAAGAAAGGACAGGCGCTCTACGAGATGTCATTCGTACCATGACAAAGAACATTGTAGCTGATCTTATGTCGGTGTGCCTACCGTCCGCGGCGAACGTGTCAGCACCGGAGTGAGGGGGCGTTGACCGGTCACCCAGTGTGCGAGTTGAGCGAGTTCTGGGTGATGGCCGATCGCGATCACGATGTCGCCCGGTCGTAGGACGAGATCAGGGCTGGGAGCCAGAACAAAGGGGCCTCGTAGAACAGTGGTGACAATGGACACGAGAGGTTTGGGCGTAGCGCTCAGCGGTTGTCCGGCTGCGGCAGCGTCTCGTGCCACGATGAGACGTTCGATCCCGGCCGATCGCACCGTGAGGTCGTGGTGCAATAAAAGCAGGTCTTGATGAATCGCTTCAAGTTTGAGTTCACGAATTTGTGTATCGATCTGCACTAAGGATCGCTTCAGCTCGTGTATGCGGGCACGGGCATCGGTCAAGGCCTCATCCACTGCGTACACAATCGAATCCGGTTGAAGTCTGGAGTGAAGTCGATCGGAGATTTGTATGGCGATGAGTCGCCCAACTCGAGCGGTGACCGTGTCGATACGTTGGAGCAATGAGGACGCTTGCCAATGCAGTCGGATAATCTCCACCTTGCGGTTGACGATTTCGGAAATCGATAAGATGCCTTCATAAAAGGCATGTCCGGTAATCGAAAGTTCCTTGTGAACTCGGTCAAGTAGCTCAAAAGTCATGTTCTGATAATAGTTATTATGTAAACTCGTGGATTGATCCGCCCACCCGCGAAGCTCCTCAGGCGCTGATCGGACTATAGCACATTCGTCCCCCAAGGAGCAGCGTGTTCACGTTCATCTGAACGACTATGCGACTCAATGCTGTTCTTGAGCGGTCTTGATATGCGTCTCCACCCTGATCGCCTGTCAGGTAATTCGTGTGATAGTTGAAGTTCATGAAATGGGATGATGCCTCTCTTCCTTCTCTGAAGGAAGCCGTCATCCTGTTCGACTTGAGACGAATCCTAATTTGCAATCGACTTGTTTCGTCCGTATGATCACCGTGATGAACTGCACGAAATGTAAGACCAAGGCCGTGCTGAAATTGCCGCGTCACAACGCGGCATTCTGTAAGCGTTGCTTGAACTCTTTCGTCCACGATCAAGCGGCACGAGCGATCAAATCGCAGGAGATGTTTGGAAAAAATGATCGCGTTCTCGTCGCCGTATCGGGTGGAAAGGACAGTTTGGCGCTGTGGGATATCCTCCTGAAACTGGGGTATAAGGCGGATGCCCTGTATGTGAATCTCGGTATCCCCGGGTATTCGGATCGCTCACGGGACAATGTGCAGCGCTATGCCGATATGGTTGCTACGGCTTGTGGAGCGACACTCCATCTTCACACCGTCGAGCAAGCAGAGGGTGCCGGGATCAAAGAACTCGCGCAACTTGTGCACCGCCCGACGTGCAGCACTTGCGGCACGATCAAGCGCTATCAATTCAACCGCGTCGCAATCGAGCAGGAGTACGATGTGATGGCGACCGGGCACAATCTCGATGACGAGGCTGCTCGGCTGCTCGGCAACGTGTTGCATTGGCAAGAAGACTATCTTGAGAAACAGAGTCCCAATCTTCCTGCTTCAATCGAAGGCTTTGCAAAAAAGGTCAAGCCGCTCTATCGGTTGACGGAACGGGAACTTGCCGCCTACTGTGTGCTGAACAAGATCGACTACATCGTTGATGAATGTCCCATGGCGCAGGGCGCACGCACTCTGCTCTATAAGGAGGTGCTCAATCGGCTGGAGACGGAATCCCCCGGGACAAAACAATATTTCTATTGGGGATTTCTGGAGAAGCAACGCAAGAACGCCTCCACGACTGCGAGTATGACTGAAAAAGACCAAGCCTCGCTTCACCCCTGCTCTACTTGCGGCCAACCCACCACCGGTGACATCTGTTCTTACTGCAGGCTCATGACCCGAGCCAAGGCGTCACCTGCTCGTTGACCTATTCGGCTCTTGCAAACCTTTCGTGCAGTCCGTAAGCTGATCGGCAACGGCATCTGCTTCATTCTCTACGAACGGACATTGTATGGGAACGGCTCCACAAGACTATTATCAGACGCTCGGTGTTTCCCGAACGGCTTCAGCCGAGGAGATCAAAAAAGCTTTTCGTCGGCTGGCCCGCCAATATCATCCCGACCTTCATGCCGGCGCAAAGAAGGCCGAGATGGAAAAGAAATTTAAAGAGCTCAATGAAGCTCAAGAGGTCCTGACCGACCCTGAAAAGCGAAAGAAGTACGATCAATACGGGAGCGAGTGGGACCAAGCTCAAGCGTTTGAAAAGGCTCGTCAGCAGGCTTGGACCAGAGGAGCGAGCAGTCCATGGGATTTTGAGCAGGATTCCAATAGCCGCGGCGACAGCGGGGAGCAATTTTCTGATTTCTTTGAAAACCTGTTTGGGAACCGTAAATCAGGAGCCGGAGGACGGGGTGGGAACGGAAGGCCTGGGCAGGATTTGGAGACGGACGTTCAGTTGACCTTACGAGAAGTGCTGACCGGTGTCATTAAACGGGTGAATCTACGGGAACCTCAAATCTGTTCAACCTGTCAGGGACAAGGAACGGTGCGAGGACGGCCTTGTGGAACATGTCAGGGAACCGGGAGAACGATCGATCACAAGACCATTGAAGTAAAAATTCCAGCCGGCGTGCAGGACGGAACACGAGTGCGGGTCGCCGGAAAAGGTCAGCTTGGGAGCGATGGTGGAAAGCGAGGCGATCTCTATCTTCAAGTGAGCATGTCCAGTGATCCGGTGTTTCGTCGGCAGGGATCGGATCTTCATGTCACCCTCCCCATCTACCCCTGGGAGGCGATTCTTGGCGCGGATGTGACGGCTCCCACATTGACGGAACCGGTGAAGGTCAAAGTTCCTCCTGGGAGCAAGGCTGATGCGAAGCTTCGCCTCAAGGGGAAAGGACTTCCTTCGGCTGCTGGCGGGGCGGGAGACCTCTTCTTGACCTTGCAGATTGTGATGCCGACGATGGCCACGGAAGAAGAGCGGATTCTCTACGAACGGTTGAGCAAACAACGGCATCCGGATCCGCGAGCAGAACTTCTTCATCAGGCTCAACGACATTAGAGTCAACAAAAAAGCTGCGAATACGCTTCGATGTCGGTGTGACGTCGAACGGCTCGCTTGCGTTGCAACGCCTGCTATGGCAAGCTTCGGACAAGGGGCTTCCGAACCAAGGAGGAAACGTATGAAGTCAGTCACAAAAATGGCAATGGTTGCGGTCGTGTCAGCCTGTCTGTTGGTATTAGGTGTCCCCAGTCTATGGGCCAATGATCCAAGTTATGGTCATGCGGGAGGCGGACATGGTCACGGTGGGAGTCATGGGTACGGAAAAGGGATGATGCATAGCGGAACCGGTCATTTGATCCGGCATCTGCTCAAGCATGAAAAAGACCTCGGCCTCAGTGGGGATCAGGTCGCGAAGCTCAAGGAGCTGCAATTGAACCTTGATCGGGTGCGGATCAAGGCAGAAGCGGATATTCAAATCGCTGAACGCGAGGTCAAAGCGCTGACCGATGAAGAGAACTCCGATCTCGGGGCGATCGAGGCAAAACTGAAACAGAGCGAAGATCTTCAAATTGGGCTACGCATGGCGGCCATCAAGGCTCGCCGAGACGTGATGGCTGTGTTGACCCCGGAACAGCGCGCCAAGGAAAAGTCCGAACATGACAAGATGATGGGGAAACATAAAGGCTCAGGGGGACATCATGGAGGGACGATGCCGTACGGGACGAATCCGCATGGTGCCAACCCGCATGGCAAGAACCCTCATGAGGCTGCGCCTCCCGCATCACCAAGTAACTAGCCAGATGGTGGACACGTTTGTCAGCGTGGTGTTTGCATTGTATTCACGTGCGTGAACGTGTGTCGCGTGAAGCGGCTTCGCGTTCGAGAGACGAGATTCAGGAAGAGGACCTCAACGACCGATGAAAAAACACGTCAAGCTTCAAAGTCATGATCTCCTGGTGGGCCCTGGCCGTGCACCGGCTCGGGCGATGTTGAAAGCCGTCGGCTTTACGGACGACGACTTGATGAAACCGATTGTCGGTGTCGCCAATACGTGGATTGAAGTCATGCCCTGCAACTTTCATTTGCGCCGGCTATCCGAGCGCGTGAAGGCCGGCATTCGCGCTGCCGGTGGGACTCCGATCGAATACAACACCATCGCCGTGTCCGACGGAATTTCCATGGGGACCGAAGGCATGAAGGCTTCGCTCATCAGCCGCGAAGTCATCGCCGATTCGATTGAGTTGGTCGCGCGCGGACATTTGTTTGATGCGGTCGTGGCCCTGTCCGGTTGCGACAAGACGATTCCTGGAACGGTCATGGCCCTTGCCCGGTTGAATGTGCCGTCGCTCATGCTGTATGGCGGGTCGATCATGCCGGGGCAGTTTCAGGGACATGATGTGACTATTCAAGATGTCTTTGAAGCCGTCGGAAAACATGCGTCGGGAAAGATGACCGATGCGGAGCTCAAGGATCTGGAGGATCATGCCTGTCCGGGACCTGGCGCTTGTGGTGGCCAGTTTACGGCAAATACCATGGCGATTGCCTTCGAGTTTCTTGGTATTTCCCCCATGGGACGCAACGGCGTGCCTGCCATGGATGGACAGAAGGATGACGTGGCTTTCGAATGCGGCAAGATGGTGATGGAGCTGGTGAAGCAGGATCTTCGCCCTCGCCAACTGATTACGCGCAAATCATTAGAGAATGCCATTGCCGCTGTCGCTACGACGGGCGGCTCGACGAATGCCGTGCTGCATCTTCTCGCCATTGCCCGTGAATCGGGGATCAAGCTGAGTATCGACGATTTCGATAGGATCAACCGCAAGGTCCCCTTACTGGCCGACCTGAAGCCCGGTGGGCGCTTTGCCGCAGCGGATCTCTATGCGGCTGGAGGCACGACTTTGGTAGCCAAGCGGTTGCTCGATGCGGGGGTGCTCCATGGGAATCAACCGACGGTCACCGGTCGTACGATCGGTGAAGAGGCATCGAAGGCCCATGAGGCCTCAGGACAGCAGGTGCTGCGTCCCCTCGCCGACCCGATCAAGCCCACCGGCGGCCTTGTGATCCTGAAAGGAAATTTGGCGCCAGAGGGCTGCGTGGTGAAGGTCGCCGGCCATTCGATGACGAAGTTTCAAGGGCCGGCAAAGGTCTATGATCAAGAAGAAGACGCTTTTGTGGCGGTCAAGGCCGGACACATCAAGGCCGGTGACGTCGTCGTCATTCGATATGAAGGTCCGGCGGGTGGTCCTGGGATGCGTGAGATGCTCGGTGTAACGGCGGCGATCGTCGGGGCGGGCCTTGGTGACTCCGTGGCGTTACTCACCGACGGCCGTTTCTCCGGGGCCACGCATGGACTGATGGCCGGCCATGTGGCGCCTGAAGCGGTGAGAGGCGGGCCCATCGCGGCGGTCAAGAACGGCGACGTGATTACGTTTGATATTCCCAAACGCCGTCTTGATGTGAAGCTCTCAAAAAAAGAGATCGCGGCTCGATTGAAGAAAATCAAACGACCGGTCCCACGGTATACCTCTGGTGTGATGGGGAAATATGCGAGACATGTCTCGTCTGCCTCAGAAGGTGCGGTGACAACGTAAGTCTTTCCGACGCATGCCATCTCGCTAAGTGCTCAGTAACCGATCATACAATCGTTCGTATTGTCGAACCGTTTCACTGATGTGAAACTCGCGTGGGAGCAGAGAGGGTTCTACGGAGTGAAGACCTGCTGGTCTGGCTGGACGCGATAGAACACGGATGAGTGCGTCGGCCAATCCGTTGATATCTCCTGCGTGACAGAGCTCTCCAATCGTCGGCTCAACCACCACTTCATCGGCCCCTCCGACGTTCGTCGTGACAATGGGTAAGGCTGCGCTTCTGGCCTCAAGTAAAACTCGAGGTAACCCTTCCCAGTGGGACGTTAGGACAAAGATATCGAGTGCTTGCATGACCGCTGGGATATCGCGTCTCCAGCCAGTCAGATGGACGCAATCGTGAAGGCTCTGGTGCGCAATCAGCGATTCAATCTTCCCGCGTAATTCGCCGTCTCCAACAAGGACGAATCGGACGTTGGGCAGTGATGTGGTGACCAGCTTTGCGACCTGAATGAAGTCCTCTGGAGCTTTCTGCGGCTTGAGACAGGTCACGGTTCCGATCAGGCTGGTTCCGGGCTCTGCACCCAACTCCTGTCTCAGTTGTTCTCGGTACGAACCTGCTATCACGTGTTGAAACGGTCGTGGATCGATACCAGGCCGTATCAGCAGGACGTTGTTTCGAAAGAGACGCCAGGCCATCCCCTTCTTGATGTCGGCTTGTGAGACGGCTACCCATTGGGTGGTAATCCAGCCGGTGATTCGTTCCAGCCCGATCAGCAGCCACTTCATCCAGCGAGGCTGGACAGGTGTGATGCCATACCCATGGATCGTATGGACGATGGTTGGAACGCCGGCAAACCATGCAGCCCATCGGCCAAGAATTCCCGCTTTTGAACTGTGCGTGTGGACGATCGATGGACGAAGACGTCGAAGAAGTTTCGTCAGCCCGACCAGCGCGACCAGATCGTCAAGTGGATGAATTGCCCGACCTAATGCGGAGAGAATATTCAGCTCAACATGAGGGAGGCGTTGGGCCTCCTCTGTCAGCAGTCCTCCGGGACCACTGATCAGAACGACCCGATATTTCATAGGATCCAGATGTGACACGACATGAAGCACCACATCTTGCGCTCCTCCGAGTTCAAGTTTTGTGATGATATGGCAAATAGTGTCCACGACACCTGCCACTATGCAGAAAGGGCTTGATCCTGTTCCACGCGGAGTCGTTCCGCGAGGTGCCTCCCCTGCCCGATGGCATCTTCCATGGAGGTGTGTTCCCAACGGCCATATCGCCCGATGGAATAGATGCCTCGTCGCTCGAGCTCAGAGAGGATGGCGGGAATCGCACGTGCGCGATGGCGGTCGAAGTAGACATAGGCATAGTGCAAATCCTTCACGTCCGAGACGACGACATCGTCATTGGAGTGTAGGATGCCGGCTCGCTCCAACCCTGCCCTCGCGGTGGCGACCAGCTGCTCAACCGACTGATGTTCGGTCGGCCGGTGCGAGATCTCTACGTACATCGAGCTACAGCCGGGTTGTCCCAACGACGGGGAGAAATTCATGGGAAATCCGACTCGGTAAAAAGGAAATTCCGGTTCCGGGAAATAGAGCCAATGCTTGTCCGACACCTGCTCACGCGCCACGGCCATGTTGAGGTTATAGACCGATACCCATCGTAGCCCTTCGGCGGCTTCTTGAAGATGCTCGGGCAGATCGAGGCAGCGGCGTGCGAGCTCAGGAACCGGAATCGTCGAGACTAATGACTCATAGTGTTCGGTTCTGGTCGTGCCGTTGCGTCGATCATGGAAGCGTGCGCGTCGGCGTTTCGTATCCACCTCCAGGAGTTCGAGGTCGGTCGTCACCTCGGTGATGCCGGACAGGAAAGATTCCGGCAGGATGCTGATCCCGCCTGATGCAGGATAGAGGAACGAAGGATTGTATCCGAATGCCTTGTCCTTGATGCCCAAGGCGCCATTGATGACATCGTTCAACTCCGGCTTCGGCACCAGCCACGACACCCAATCTGAGGTGAGCTCATCCAATGACACCTTCCACAGCTTTTCATTGAATGGAACCATAAAATGTTTGGCCATCCCCTCTCCGAGGTTCTGCACGATCCATTGTTGGAAGGAGAGATCTTTCGGGTCACTCGCGGAGGCTGGATGCAGCAGTGTGGTGATGAATCCCATCACGCACTCGCGTACGACTTCAGGCGGCAACCCATGGATGTTTACTTGAAAAGGATATTCCGTGTACGTGCGATGTGAATAAATAAATGACTTGCGAAGATGTGTCCGGAGTTTGTTGGCGAGCAACTGTTCAATCAGTGCCTTGATCGTCGGCTGTCGGAAATGTAACAGATGTCCCGTATAGTCGAAGGTAAACCCGTCTTTACGATAGGACCGGCACAGCCCTCCCACCTCCGATTCGCGTTCATAGAGGCGGTATGGAAGTCCCGTAAGATGATAGGCGGTGCTCAATCCGGCAAGACCGGCGCCGACGATCAGGATCATGCCGCCCGCCTTCTTTCTTCTAGAGATGGTTCAACGTCCACTGCGGTGACTTTCCTGATATCGAGTCGTTTCAACAGCAATGTCAGTGCGAGGAGCATCGTGACGGTTCCAAGGCAGAGTCCCCAGGCCATCTCGTACGGAACCATCATGAGCATGAGGCCGATGGCTCCAACGACTGCAGTGGCAAGGTAGCTGGCGATCACAATGTGTTTGGTGGACATCCCCCAATGCCTGAGTCGAATGGCAATATGGTCAGGGCTGCCCAGGAAGATCGGGAGTCCTCGTTGATGACGGATATACATGACGAAGAAGGTATCGAAGATCGGAATACCCAAGATGAATACGGGTGTGAGCAACGACAGCGGGTGCGCACTTGGAAATTGCCCGATCATTGCCATGGCTCCCAGCAATAAGCCGATGAACATGGCTCCCGTGTCACCCATATAAATCCTGGCCGGTTGCCAATTATATTTCAGAAAGCCGGCGAGACTTCCGATCAAGGCGGCCAACATGAAGGCAACGACTTGATCGCCCTGGAGCAGGGCTGCCAGGAGCAAACAGGCGGCGCTCACGGCTCCCACGCCCGCAGAAAGGCCGTCCATGATATCCAAGAGGTTGAAGGCATTGATGAGCCCCACCATCCATAAGACGGTCAAGGTCAGATCCACCCATTCCGGCAGTGCCGCGATCTGAATTCGTATACCGCTCTTGATTAAGACGAATACGGCGAGGAGCTGTCCAATCAGTTTCGTCGTGGGCGAGAGCACTCCAAAATCATCGATGAGTCCCAGCATGACCACGATAGTTGCGCCGAGAATGATACCCAGGACGTCATGTCGAAACTCAAACGTGAAGGCGAGACTCATCAAGAAAGCGAGATAAATCGCAAGCCCTCCGAAGTACGGGACCGGTTCATTCTGATGTTTGAGACGTCCATCCGGAGCGTCGACAATGCCGTATTTCAATGCGGCCTGTCTGGCGATAGGGACGCCGTACAGCGACAGGAGCAGCGCGAGCAGGAATGTCAAGCTCAACAAGTACATGACGTGTTTCTTATTGTCTATGGATGAACATGGGATCTTGAGGCTGAATGGTCACGATTTGCCGTACGAGATCTGTGCGAGGCAATCCGTATACGCCTGCTCATGTTGCCGCACAACCTCTGAGATACGATAATGTGCTTGTGCTCGCGCTCTTCCTTTCCCTCCCATGGCCTGTGCCTGTAATGGGTGATTCAAGAGCCGGTCGATCGCGTCGGCCAACGCTGCAACATTGCCCGGCTCGACGAGCAGTCCTGTTTCGCCGGATCGGACAAACTCAGGGATTCCTCCCACTGCGGTGGCGATGACCGGTTTTCCTGCTGCCATTGCTTCGAGGATCGCAATGCCGAATCCCTCGTATAACGACGGAAGGACGAAGGCGTCCAATGCCCGCAGCACGCGGGGGATGTCTCGTCTGGATCCCGTGAACACAATCCAAGAAGAGAGCCCTAATTGCTCCCGCAGGATTTCCAGTTTGTGACGTGATGGCCCGTCGCCGACAATCAACACTTGGCAGGGTGGCTGCCCATACCTTCGAGCCAACTCAGCTATGGCCCGTAAGAGGATCGTAAGCCCTTTCTTGGGCTCGACGAGCCGGCAGACGGTTCCGATCACTTTCCCGCTCTCTTGAAGGCCGAGTTCATGTCTCGTCGCCGTTGCAGTCGGCTCAAATTGTTCGATGTCTACACCGAATGGGATGATGGTGCATCGGTCCATTGTTCCACCGATCCGAGAGGCGACCGATCGACTGACTGCGTCGGAGCAGCAGACGATGTGGTCCGTCCAATCCAGAGTGAGTCGATCCACCCAGCGCACGAGCCATCCTTCACTGACGATTTCGTCATGATATGATGAAACGACTGGAAATGCCCGCAAAATTCGTCCGCACGCACGGGCCGCGACATTCGCCCAGAAGAGGAATGCCTGTACAAGATCCGGCTGTTCGGCGCGAAGAAGCTTGAATAATCTCACGATGACACGGGCATCGAGTTTTCCGGCGCCGTCCAATGAGAGAACCCTGACTCCCCTTTTCCGGAGTTCCTGCACCATCGTTCCACCCGGTTTTAAGGCACAGACCGTCACCGTGAATCGTGCGCGATCAAGTCGAGAAGCCAACTCTACAATATGGGTTTCCGTTCCCCCCACCCCAAGCCCGACCGTCAGCAACATGACCTTAGCAGGCATAGGTGGTTCTGACGGCCTGGTGCGCTGATGAGAGAATGTCCTCATACCAGTCCAGATACGTTTGTACTTGCCATTGCATATTGAACGTGCGTGAAGCAATTTCCGCAGCAGTGGTCCCCATGAAGACCCGTAATCGCTCGTTCGAAAGAAGATGGGTCACGCGATCGGCCATGGCGTCCGCATCGCCGGCCGGTACGAGAAAACCGGAACGGCCCTCTTCAATCTGTTCCGGTATACCGTCGACTGCGGTGGCGACGACTGGAAGTCCGCATGCCAACGCTTCCAGTACGGTGTTGGGGAACGTATCGGATTTGGCGGCGTGCACATAGACATCTGCGGCTTGGTAATAGCGAGCCAGCGTGTGCGCGTCTTTCTGAAAATCAACAAAGTGAACCTCACCGTTCTCAAAGGCGATGGACTTCCCATGCTCTCCTAAGACCAGCAAGATCACCTTCTGTTTATGATGGATGCCTGCGACTGTGACCGCACAGCGTTCTACGGTTTGATAGTCTTTAAAGATATTGCTTCTGGCTTTATTGGCGACAAAGAGCAGGATCGAGACATCCGCTGGGAGCCCACACGCCATACGTGCCGCCCGTTGTGAGCCGGGATGAAAGTAGGACAGATCGACCCCGTTGGGAATGACTCGGCTTTGAACGATTGCGGGTGCCAACATGGATTGTTCCACTTGACGCAGGAGCCATCGAGAGGGCGTTGCGACGTAGAGACGGCTGGCACGATAGATTTCTCGTTTGCGTTGCCAATTCTCGGCCGTGCCGTCTCTCGCTATCGACGGATAGATTGAAAGATCGGGACAATGGCCACACCCTGTTTTCCATCGGTCACATCCGAGGGTATAGGCACAATGTCCGCTCAACATCCAGGTATCGTGCAGGGTCATGACGGTCGGAATATTTCGGCACAGCTCCGGGAGAGCTCTCAAATCAAAGTAACCGCCACGTGGAAGCCAGCCGCCGTGCAGATTATGGTAATGAAGGATGTCCGGGCGACTGGGCGAGAGGTCGAGGAGTCTCCAGGTTTCTGGAAATTGGAAGTGGTCTCTTCCTAAACAGGCATCCCACCAGTTCCGTGGGTTCGCCACATACGCTTCGAGCCAGCGGCGCATCCGCCAGATGCCACGAAGATGTCCTTCATACGTGGCCAGCCATCGGCTGACGTTGATAATGAAGGAATGTTCTGTGTGATGAGAGTCAAGTTGAGAGAGAGGCATGATCTGATGATCATGGCCGACCTTCTCACCGACGACCATGATGGAATCATGGCCTCGGCGCCGGTAGTGTTCAAAGAGCCGCCAGGCAATGGATTCAGCGCCACCTCCCTGATCGTACGTGCTGACCTGGAGTATTCGCATTCGCTTAGATTACATGGCTAGACCACGAATCCAGAAATCATTCTCCATTCTGTGCCGCTCCAGACGACCACGTTACTTGGAAAGGTCAGTCCTGACCACTGCGTCAGCTTCCGAATCCATTGTGACATTGGGTCAAGAGACAGGTGACGGCAGGCTTTCCACACGATTCCTCGCAGAACTGCCTCAGGCCATGGACAGGGGGCGCCTCCATTCCGTTGTAGGACCATTTCAGCTTCAGCAAGGTATTGATCCATGTGTAAGACCGATCGTTGATTCCCATGAGACCGAAAACCGCCTAATGGGATCATGACCCCATAGAGGTCGCTATGCCGATAAAATCTTGCCCACAGATCAAAGTCGGCTGCCAAGTGGAGAGTGGTATCCAGCCGCCCACCGGCTTGTTCCCACAATGATCGTCGCCAGAATGTTGATTCCTGTTGAATAAAGCGCCGTTGAAAGGATTCCTTCGTCGGCAGATTGCCTCCCTTCAAGAAGGATGTTCGATTGAATCCTCCGCAGAAATTAATGGATGTGGCCTGCCCTTTCGCATTCCATCCGAGTGCCTGCACCGTACTGAGCCACTGGATCTCAGGAAACTGTGTGAAGATGTCTCGTACGACGGAGAACGCCCATGGAGTATATTTATCGTCGCTGTTGATCCAGGCCATGATGTCTCCCGTCGTGTGAGAGAAGCCTGTATTGATTGCATCATAGGGTCCCTGATCAGGTTTACTGATCCAATACCTCAACCGTCCAGCATGCTGCTTGATCAGATCGATACTGCCATCAGTCGACCCTCCGTCGATAATGACATACTCACAATTGGGATCTCGTTGTGACCATACGGAGTCGATCGTTTCTTGAAGAAACGAGACCTGATTGTAAGATGGTGTGACGATCGATATTTTCAACGACGCTGTATGCACGTGGGCTCGTTCGACACTCCGCTCAATGCGGAACAATGGAATCGCTGATTCTGTCGCTTCCGTTGCTCAGGAGTGGCATAAAAATGGATTTGCCGGAGTCGAGCAGGCTCGCCATCGATCGAGTTTGTCGATCATGGCTTGACTGCCTCCATAAACAGTGAGTCAGGTTTTCGTACGTCTCCGTTCACCACATCCAAGTTGTAGGAATAAAACGCGTCCATCCGACTTTCAAAGGCCGTGCAACGTCGGATGTCGGAAAATCCACAGTGTTCGAGTAATTGTTTCAGTGAGAACTGGTCGTACATCCACCGATGGCATTCACCGGATGATCGAAATAATCCCTCTTGGACAGCCGACCGCCCACGTCGCCCGATCAGGAAGCTGCAGACTCCTGTCACAAGCCGCTCTTGGAAAGCCGTGAAGGCATGCTGAAACCGTTGGCTGTTTGAGTTGTCCGATGACTTGCGGTGAGATTCACTCGAACGACCTTGGCTTTCACTATCTTGCTTGAAATAAGGAGTAGCTTCGGATCCAATTCTCGATGTGACATAGTCGACATTCTGTGAGGCCCGACTCCTGAGGTACCGTCCCATCTCACCACCGGACTCCACACGCACCAGTTGATCCAGTAATTCAAGCGAAATCCATTCATACTGTTTTACTGCCACTTGATCTCCCGCTTGCGCGTGGGCCAATACACGGAGGTATTCACGTACGATTGCCTCGAGGTCTGGGACGGCCAATCGAACGACCCCACCTGAGCGAAGCACGCGAAGACACTCTCGCAATAATCTTCGAGCCTCTTCCATCGGAAGATGTTCCAGGAGATGCGAGGCATAGCACCCGTCAACAGACCCATCATCGAACGGAAGCCCGTTCTCGACATTCCATGCTTGGATCTCCGAACTCAGAGGGCGTACGTCCAGGTTGATCCAATCTGAATGCCAGACCGAACCACAGCCGAGATTGACCAACACGGGAGGTATTGAGCCGGATCCATGCTTGTTCACAATGGCTTCATTCCGATTCGGCCTGTATAGTCGATTTCGTAGAGCCGCATCGTGATCCGATGTTGATGCATATACTCGTCAACAGCCAGGCGGGCACCCTGCCAGTGACCATAATCATCGATAATCAACACTCCGCCAGGAGAAAGTTTGGGAAAGAGTATCTCCAATTCATGCTTGGTCGATGCATACCAGTCGGTGTCTAAGCGCAAGAGCGAGATGTGCTCAGGCGTTGAGACCGTCAATGTCTGTTCAACCGGGCCTGGAACGAAATGGAGATGGGATGCAGCGTACTGTGTGAGGGAAAGGGACTGAATCACTTGTTCTATCGGGGCATAGCACCACATCATATCGTCTTCAGTCTTCGCCGATTGCTTCAGCAGATGTTCTGCAGAATCTCCTTTCAAGGAGATATCGAGAGGCCCTGGTTGGGTCATGCCTTCAAAGGTGTCGAAGAGATACAGGTCGCGGGCTGTTCCTCCATCGTTGATGAGTGTTCGCGCAACCGCCATCATACTTCCTCCGCGCCAGACACCGCATTCCACCACCGCTCCTTCGATCCCTGCCTGTTCGATGTATCGAACCGCTGAACAGAGTGCGCGAATCCGTTGCGGAGACGTCATGGTATAGGGCTGGACGAATTGAACTGTTTCATCGTCGCATGGTCGCCTGTACTGAAGCGCCGGGCAGGCGTCATCGCCTACGATGGGGTGGTAGCTTGTATGCCATTGCGCGACGAGGGCATGCAGAGGACCAATCAGTTTCTCCAACACGGTGACCTCATCAATGAGAGAGGATGATACCTACGGATTTCGAAGGATGATGAGGGAATCTCGCTGGAGAAGGCCCAGGTCGACGCAGAGCACTTCCCACCCAGCTTCAGTTGAAAGCTTCGCCATGACCTGTTGATCATTGCGCGGCCACCAAATATCTTCGTCGCGCTGAAACTTGAACGCCTGTGGAACACCTCCACGATTCCAGCCAAACCGTTCCAGTTTGATCCAATCTCCATATTGATGAACGGAGATCGCACCCCGCTTCATCTTGCATCGAGCCGAGCGAAGGATGTCGAGAATCGAGGCCGATTCGTTATGACAGAGCACCCCGAACGACCAGAAGAGATCAAAATACTCGTTCGGCAATTCTCTGAAACGATTGTCCTGCACATGGTGACAAGTCAATCGTCCGGGATAGGCGTCCGGACGTAACCACTGAGTGACATCTTGGAAATCGGCCGTGTGCAGTGTGCCATCAGGAATGAACCGGAGAATCGCGCGAGACCAGGACCCTCTACCAGGACCTAATTCAAACACCCGTGAGCTCGGGTTCAGATAAGGTCGTAGCGCCTTGTTGAACACCTGTCGATAGGATCCTCCGATTTTCCGCTCCTCGGACAGTCGTACCCATCCCGGGATCCAGGACAGTACGTCGCCACTATCGTAGCCGTAACGGAATTCTTCTTGTAGCCAACTATGTGTCGGCATGGGCGAACACGTGTCCTTTCTATGGTTCCTACTTCAGGAAAGAAGATTCGGTCCGTTTCATTCTACCCAGCACCATACGGAGTCGCGAAGTCATTTCAGCTATCTTGCTTTCTTGCCTGTGACCAGTCACCCGACTAAAAAATGAGCGGATTTCGTTTCGTGCCACAGGCGATTCTTCGATCTGATCGGAAAAGTGCCATGCCGCAGATTCGCTCAGGCATATGTCAAACTGAGACGATGCGCGGCAATGCATCCCGCTCCCATCCATCCCGATGTTTTGCACTAGTGACTGACCAGGATAGAGGCAGAGTCCCTTTGCCGCGAACATGCTGGCATACCATCGAACTCCCCATACATCCAGTTGGCCAGCGGCGTGGAGTTTGAGCTGTGCGAAATAGGGATAAGCTTCATCAACATCGAAGCTATTCTGGTCTGCTTTCGTACTTAATTGAGCCAGTAGTTGAGTCGAGTCAGGCGTGAACTGTTTCCAGGCTCGATGCCATGTGCCCCATCCCCAACTGGCTGGAACAGAAAAAAAGAATGTGGAGGCAAGGTGTTCAGGATGTTCAACGGGGAAGCGATAGCCTGATACCGTCATGACTCGTGAAGCTTGCTCATAGTGCTCAAGCGCCTGATTCATAAAGGTCAGAAATCTTGGTGCCACGATGAGATCATCTTCGAGCACGATGACGGACCCATACCGAGCAGATAACTCTGTAACACCGGCGATGATCGAACGTGCCAACCCGATATTGGCTGTCTGTTCATGAATGGTGACCTCCGCAAACCCCATGGTTTTTCTGATTATTTGTCGGACCTGAGCAACGGCAGGTTCGTCACGTGGCATTTTTGGCCCGTCGCTATAGATGTAAAGCCTACTCTGGTGAGCCAAGGGATTATTTTGTAATGCTTGGAGGGTTTGAGTGAGGTGAAACGGCCGATTGTAGACAAACAGAGCGATAGGAGCAGGATCCATGTGGGTATTTCCTCCTGGAGCAATACCGTGTGCCGCTCAGGATGCTGATTTCTTCGAGACCTAGGCTGCCCGCCTTTGTTCAAGCTGTGTGCATAGGCCAGATCGCTGAGCCTGCGTCGTCAACGCGGCAAGTTTTCTGCTCCAGAGTTCAAGCGTCAGGGCTTTGAATGAAAGCGGAGCTCCAGCTCCAGCTGGATAGGGACCTTTTGAAAGTGCGTGTGCACTCGAGGGTTTCAGTACGCCAGCGTCAACGAGGAATCCGTCGTCAAGCGTCGCCCCGTGAGCGGCGAAGATAGCCTGGTGCCATTCTCGCAAGGGAGGAGTAAACCCTCTCTTGGGACGATTCAGCACCCATTCGGGTACCAGGGTGCTCAATGCCTGACGAAGCCATGCTTTCGGCGGCAAGGTGTGATCAGATGAAGTTTTGCGTAATCCAATAACGGTCTCTACCAGTCGGTAATCGACAAACGGAAGCCGTAGCTCGACCGAGGAGGCCATACTGAGACGGTCTCCTTGCGCAATGCCATTTTCTTGCAAGTAGGTGTGGCAGATGAGTTGGGTCAATAAGATGTCAATCGCCGGCCAAGGATGCGGGACTCTAAAGACATCGTATGCTGCCGTCTCGTGCATCTGGTCGAGAAAGGTCTTGGTATAGAGGTCCCCTACTCCCTGGCGGGCCAGCTGAAAATCTGGTGTCAGGTCGTAGAATACGGCCTGCTCTTGTGGGCTGGACCGGTCGCGCGAATAGGCTTCCCATGAGGCACCTAGACCGACACCTGATTTTAGCCATTCCTTTATCCCCCACATCGACCAATAGGCCGGAGGCGTCAGTGCCAGATATTCACGGAGACGGAAGGAACCGGTCATCTGTGTCTTCCATTTTCTCGTCGTCTGGGTCACCGCGTCACGCACCCAGGGGTATCCCCAAAAGAGTTCGTCGCCTCCATGACCTTGAAGCATCACGGAGACTCCATGAGCCTTGGCGGCCTTCATGACTGAGTAGTATCCGAATGCGGAAATATCGGCGATCGGATCGTCGAGCCAATACATCAATTCCGGAAAGAACATCGCGATATCGTCGGCACACAGCTCGATATCATGAATTGGCATGTTGAGATGTTTGGCAAGAGCCTTGGCGGCGTCTCGTTCATCGAAAGGACTTTCCTCTCGATAGCCGACGGTGAAGGCATGCATCACGCCGGGATATCGACGAGAGGTCATGGCAGCAATCGCACTTGAGTCGAGTCCCCCACTCAAGGCAATTCCGATGGGAACATCCGAACGGACGATCAGTGCACTGATCGTCTCCAATTCCTGCCGAATGGCGTCAACAGGATTCTCAGGGCATACCGGAACATCTTCCATGCGCCAGTAGCACCACTGCTTCCGTTCCCAACTGATTGCATCAATTGTGAGGATATGAGCTGCCGGTAACTTGTAGATTTCACGGATCGGCGTCATCGGTTCCGGCACATACCCATAGTGAAAGTAAAGGTTCACTGTTGTCGGATCCAGCACAAAGGGGACACAGCCGGTTGCCAGAAGTCCTTTGAGCTCGGAGGCAAATGAGATCGCACGTGGTCCGATGTGGAGATAGAGCGGCTTCTCCCCCATTCGATCACGCGCCAGCATCAACCGTCGCAAACGGGCATCCCATAAGGCGAATGCAAACATGCCTCGCAGGTGCTTCACGCAATCGAGGCCATAGTGTTCATAGAGATGCACGATCACTTCGCAATCACTGCCGGATTTGAACCGATGCCCCTCGGATCTGAGCTGTTCACGGAGTTCGACATGATTGTAGATCTCTCCATTGGCGACCAGTGCCAAGGAACCGTCTTCATTGAAGAGCGGTTGCTGTCCTCCGTGAAGATCGATGATGCTCAATCGGCGCATGGCCAAGGCGACTGGTCCGTCATGGAAATTGCCTTGTCCGTCAGGCCCTCGATGAGCCATGACGGCACTCATGTCCATGACACGAGATAGGTGATCTCGTGTCAGTGGTTCTGCGGCGATCATTCCGGCTATTCCACACATGTCCCGGTAGCTGCCTTCATTTAGTACGATGAGTGACCTGTTCGTATGTGCTGCCGAGTGTTTGAAGGTGAACAAAGACTACTTCATAGAGATAGTTCTCGATAAACGGATATCGTCGACGATCTCTCGCCAGGATGCCGAGGGCTACGCCTCTGGCCAATTCGAGCAACGCACGCGCGGCACGAAGATAAGAGCGAAGTGCATGGATCCGCTCCGTAGCCGTTTCATACAACACGCGTTGCCAATCTCGTCCGGATATAAACATTTGTTTGGCACACCAAGTCAGCCGCATCTTTTCTGATCGCACAAGATGGAACACTGTGAGTTGCGGCTCGTAATAGATCATCTCATGTGGATAGTCATGACGAACTCTTCGTTGAAACACAGTTTCTTCACCATACCCTAATCGTGTGCCTGTCATTCCAATCTCAGTATTGAAACCACCGAGTTGTTCCAGAAGAGAACGTCGAATAAAGAGATTCGTGCCGGACAGATATTCGCCTTGGCCAAGCACACGGGCGACCGGTCCACCATCATAGGTTCCATATTTATCGAAATACCATTTCGGTTTGAGTGAATGATAAAACGGCCGGTACGGTCCTCCAAAGAGTGCGGGGGCAACTCGCTCAATGACGCTCTGGGCAATCTCAAGCCATTCATGAGGCACCGTGCAGTCGTCATCGATGTAGGCCACGTACAGACCTCGTGCCATTTGAAACCCGGCGTTGCGCCCATGGGAGAGTCCTTGTCGTGTTTCCACACCATATCGAACGTACGGATACCGGTGACGTATGTCGGCGATGTGTTGACTCGTTCCATCAGTGGAGTTGTTATCAATGACGATGATCTCATAGGGTGGCGGTGAGAGAGTCTGTTCACAAAGGCTTTTCAGTGCGGCGGCCATGAGATCGCAACGGTTGTAGGTGCAGAGCACAATGCTCATCAGTGGCGACTCAGCTTGCGGCACGATCCATCCTTATGAATTTTCTGTGGGGATCCTTCCGGACGAGACATTTCACGAGAAACTTCACATGTTGGCGTGGAGTCCACACTCCGACTGCCAGGCGTGGATCATGCCAAAATGCGAACGCCGTCCGGACTCCTTCCTGAGTTGCCAGCAAACACATCTCACTCCACCGTCGACCCAACATAGCCACCAACTCCGTCTCCGGATACACCCTGGCCACATTATTTGCATCTATTAGCTTACCAAACCAGGCTCGAGTCGCCGAGAGAAATGTCGTTGATGACTCCCATTCCCATCGACTGATGCGGTGATGCAGTTGTGCCTCTTTAAGCCCAGGGCTAAGACCGAGACGGGTAAGCTGACTCAACCGGATAGATTGAGACGACTCCTCCATCTTGGATGCACGGCATCGGCCGATTTGTTGTGGATGTATGCGATAGCGAAGTAGGACAGTCGGTATATTCGAAAAATGAGTGTGCTGAGAGGCTCGCACCCATAGATCGTAGTCTTCCGCGTGGATTGCCCGTTCATCATAGAAGAGATGATGATGAAAAATCAGGCTTCGCCGAAACATGGTTGCGGGGTGAGCCAACGATGAAGCGAACAATAATTGGCAGCGAATGGTGCCGTCATCGACTGGATACTCCATCACTTCGGAGGATTCAGAGCCAAATGTTTCAATCCAGGACCCGCAGATTCCGATGTCCTGGTGTCGATCCAAGTACTCGACTTGTGTTGCAAATCGATCCGGCATGCTGACATCGTCGGCATCCATCCGTGCGATATACTCACCCCTGGCCATCTGGATACTGTGATTCAATGATGCAACAAGCCCTTGTTGTGGTCGGCGATAGACACGTATGCGGGCATCTTCTTTCAGGAAACACTCAAGAATATGTGGAGTGCGATCCGTTGATCCATCGTCCATGATGATCAGTTCCCAGTCGTCGAATGACTGGGTCAGGATGCTTCGAATGGACTCGCGAAGATAGGCTTCTCCATTACGTACGGCTAACACGCAGCTGATTCGAGGGGTGTCGCGCACGTGAGACTTATCTGAGCGCAGCCTTCGAAGTGGGTCACCGTACTGATACATACCAGTCGTCTTGTTTCGATAGGTGTTTCAATATTCGCTCATATCCCTTCCGGGAAAGTAAGTCGTAAATTTTGTCACGGGCTGGCGTAAAGTTGTGCTCACACGTGATGATATGAAACCGATGTCGTTGAAAATCAAAGTTGTTCAATATGTCAAATTCACTTCCCTCGGTATCAATGGACAGATAATCAATGAGTGGTGGAGCATTGTGCTTGATGAGTAAATCCTGTAGTGAAATGGTCGGGATGTCGTACTGTCTCCCCTGTGCGCGCATGTTTCTATGAAGGTCTTCTCCACGATAGAGGTCGATCGTAGAAAGGTCAGCGGCATCGGTTTCATAAAATGAAAGGGTTTGGTTCGACTCTTTCCAGACGCATTGGGTCTCAATCGCGACCGTTCGACTCCTCCTGAGCGTGTCGTGCCAGCAGAAGGCCGGTTCAGCTAAAATGCCTGTCCAGCCGAATTCCTTCTCCAAGAGATACGTGTTGGAATGATCGATGCCATTGGTCGCCCCAAATTCAACAAAAAATCCGTCTCGTTTAAAATGGAGTTGTGACAGAACGAACAGATCCTGTCTGTTCTGGGCTGTGGACTGTGGTAAGTGCTTGACAATTTCAAGGATGTGTTCAGGGGGAGCATTGATCAAGAGCTCGATATCAGTATCGCTGGTTGCATTCAAGCGCTGTTTCAATGCTTCAAGGCGACTGTGCCGGGTAAGGACGATATCAAATCGTCTGAGAACCGCATTCAGTCGCGTCGCCATAGTCGCTAGATACACGCTCACGTTACGCCTCATAGCCCGTTATAAAGAGGTGATCCGTTCAAAAAATGTAATGAGAGTCTCTCGATTCAGGTGGTGCGATTTGGGAGTGGTGAAATGAGGTTGCTTCAACACGTTAAAGTACAAATCATCATTTCGATCGACTTCCTTGATGTATTCGATGAGCTGAGTGACGTTCGAGAACTCATAGGCATTGATGAACGCGCTCGTATTCCAGTCTTTGTGAACATCGGGATTGCCCCAGTAGATTGGAATGCTGTCGACCAACTTGGGATGGACTAGTTTTTCTGTGGTGTAACCGGGATATTCGCTATTCTCAAATGCAATGGTGAATTTATATTGGCCCAAGAACCGCATTTTGTCGTCAACATAATAGCCGAGATTGTTCAGTGCTCGACCTCCGGAGTCGATCTGTTTGTACTTCGAGAGCTTCTTGAATAATGTATTTCTTTCGTGAGCATTTGGGTTAGAGAAAAGGAAATTGCAAAATTTTGTCTTTTCACGTCTTACTTGCTCACAATCGATGCGTTTATCAAAGCCATCCAAAATGCCCCATTCGTAGAGAGTAATGGCCGATAGCGGAAACCGTAGATGGCGATCGTCGTTGAGATAGTCGAAGGTGATCGCGTACTGACATTCACGGAAGTTCGGTCTGACATTTTCGCCCGTGTAAAAAACTTTGGCGCATGTATAGCGTTTGTGATCGGTTCCAAAGACGCTATAGATCAGCAATTCGGGGGAGTCTGAGATTTCGATCTCGAAATGTTCTGAGAGAATTTTATAGAACACATTGTCGAAATGAGATTTACCTGTTGGGTCACATTCAAAACCATCCCAGAAATCCGTGAAAGCCAGACGCAACCGTCGTTTCATCGACATGTCATGTCCTCATCATGGGATATTGATAGAGGCATTGAGCCACCCTCTTCTCATTTCACCTCTTGAGTCCGCCCAACGACCATAGGCCGGTTGCCCTGGATTTGGGTGATAGGCTCGATCAGCCCGATTTGTGTAAATATATCGTTGAATCGCTGTTGGTAGGTGTGATTGCTCAGCGTTCGCTGGTATCCAGCCTCAGCAATGGCTGTCCGCTCATCTTCATGCGTCAAATAGTAACGAATCTTCTCAATCATCTCTTCGGTGGAGTGGAAATTGACAACTTCCTTGCCGAGTTCATAGTAGTCTTCAAGATGTGCCGCATGCTGTGTCAAAAGAAACCCACCAGTTCCAGGGACCTCGAAATTACGTCCCTTGATTTGTTCGGTGCTATGTTCGGCTGATGCAGATACTGCAGGTTGATCGGATACGGATATCGGACGATGGTCGGTTGCCCTGGTATTCGCGAAAAGAATGCGATCGAGCAGCTTTTGAAAAGGACGTCGCTTGCGTGAAGCAACTGCTGTCTCATCATCGGAGTTCGAGCCGTAGGCTGCTGTTAGATTGAGATTGATACGGCTTGTGTTGAAGATCTGGATCATCTCATCCTGAGAGACCCTTCCGGAGTCCCACCCCTGTCCCCAGGTCCTGACGTGAATACCCGTCTCCCTTAACTGCTCGATTATCTTTCGGCGATCCCCATAAGGCTGCCCGATAAAGGTCACATCATATTCATGAGGAAGGTTCATGCGACGATACGAGAAGGAGTTGCAAGCCCACTGGCTCTTGATGACATTGTAGTACCCAATCTTGGCATACTTCGAAAGAGCACTTTCTGCTGTTGTCACAACCCATCGGAAGCACGGCGCCCACAGCCGGGAGTACCGTTCGAATCGCCAATGATCGTCACAAAACCAGTTGATGGTCATAATCCCGAGGTCTTCCGTCACGGTACGTAGGACCGACACATCAAATTCGTCGGTGAAGAGCACGCTGAACATCAGATCCGGTTTCTCGCTCTTGGCCACTTCTATCAACCTATCATTCATCCTGGTCCGGCCATGTTCTTGCATCAAGGTCATAAAATCGAAGTACACGATGTCATGCCCCATCTGGAGCAGGCAGTCATAAAAATTGTAGTGTTCGAAGCTTAGTCCCTGGTTGCGGCGGCCATAGTCGTATTTCATCGCAACGTATAAAATGCGCATATCGGTCCTGTTAAACTCTTGGAGATGCTTCACCTACAACGGTTGGAGCAGTGCAGATCTGGTGAAGCACGTTTTCATACTGCTGAGCAATGCGCTCCCAGGTGAATTGAGCAGCCCAACTCTGTTTCCCATTTCGTCCAAGCTCACGTCTTTCCTCTTCCGTGTTCATGAGTCGAACCCATCGCTCAGCGAAACGCGTGATGTCAATGTGGGTATATCCTTTGGCATCGATCAAGGAGGGGCCAATAATGCCGGCTCCGGTCCATTCTGCAATTTCAGACGCATTGCCTACTTGAGCGGAGAGAAACGCGGTTCCGGCCGCCGCTGACTCAAAGAGAACCAGAGGGGAATACTCGATATGTGAGGCCAAGACAAAGAGATCGGCATTCATGTAGGCTTGGATAAGCTCCGGCCGTGGCATATCCAGGACCACGACTCGCTTCTTCGTCCCTGGCTGATTGAGTTCTTCCAAGAGAGACTGCATCTCTTCTTGAAAAGAGAGAGGAGTACGTTCTGCGTTATTGCCGGAAATGAGGTTGACGAGTGCTTTGTATATCTGGGATACAACCACGTTGCCTGTTGTTCCTTTCCGACGAGTTTCACTGGTGGCTATTGTCTGAGGGACAACCCTCGTTCTTGATAAAACCGGTGAAGCCTTGGGCCTGACCTCGCTCGCTTCGGCAATGTAAGTGTTGGCGTTGAGAAGCAATACGGAGGAGTGCCCATCAAAATTGCAGTCTAGATAGGATTTCAATAAGTCGGCATGTCCCTTGTCTCTAGTAAAGGCACCCACGGTGAGGAAGAGCCATTCCTGATCAGAGATCCCCCACCGCTTTCGAAACGCCGTGTCTTTTTCGATAGTAAACTCAGTTTCACTTGCCCCGTTTGGAATGATGGAGAACCGTTTCAATCCACATTTTTTTGCGAAGCAGATGTCTCGATAATCAGATGCATGGAAGATCAGATGGTCGAATTGACCTAAGACGCCCGGCATCTGCCGGTAATAGGTCGCGTAGGATGGCTCGTAGAAGCACGAAAATCCACAAGGGATGAGAACTTTGCGGGAAGGGATCTCAGACAGGATAGGAATCAAGGCATCAAGAGTCCACTGTTGTGCCATATTGATCAGGACGACATCAAACTTGCCCGTCGCAACAAACCGCTGATAATGTGCCACGTCTCCATCCATTCCCTTTACACAGTTACCGGACACATCAAACTCCACTATCCGTACTCGATTGAGTTCCGTGAATGTGCGGGCCGGAAGGCACGAGGTGACGACTGTGACATCGTGTCCGTGGGATACGAGCCGCTCAGCGACCTGTCGCATGACTTCTTGAATGCCACCGACGCTGGGTGCATAAAATTCGCAGCAGAACAGTATATTCACAATATCAACCACCTAAGCATCAGGATATTCCTGTCAGCGCGTGCGTAGGATTGGCCATTGCAATCGACGAGTGTTGCTGTACTAGGCAGCATGTGTCCGAACGTCAGGGTTTGCGAGCTGCTCCATCCATGTTTCCAGCATCCGCATTTCTGTCGGTGACTCATCCACCAGACTCAACCTCAAGATAGTTCTCGCATGGTCGATCTGTTCTGCTTTTGAGACAACAGGACTCTTCTTTGTGCTCGTGACGGTCATGTTGTAGATTCCTTGCCATTCTCCAGTCGTGAATTCTAGATTCCGATACCCCAAGGTGGTGAGGACATGGGTAAACCGCTCACGATACCAACCATCGTAATGGACTGCCCAACTGGTTTCATGTGATCCAAACAAGTGTCGCACAATCTTCAACTGATCATTGAGATTGGTGTTGTTAAGATACGCCTGCACGCAACGACGAAAATCAGGGGTCTCGATAATGAGTCGCCCCCCTTCCTTGAGCCAGTCATACCAGTCAATCAACAGCCGCAAGGCGACCGGTCTCTCAAAATGCTCAAAGACATGGTGCAACCGAATTTCATCTATTGTTCCTGAAGGATAGTGAAGCTGAGTGATGTCAAAAAAGATGTCGGCCTTCGAGTGCTGTTGAACAGAGTGTCGACTGGGAGGAAAATCCACATTGATGTACCCAGGTAAATAGACCTCGCCACATCCAAGATGAAGTTTGAGCGGTTTGCTGGGACAAGATGCTGCCTGTGGGGCGGTTGAACGTCCGTTCGTGCCGATAAAGAGCCGCTGTCTCTTCGTACGAATCCTTCTCAACGCAGCCTGTCCTATTTCCAATGGGTCATGCGCACACAGTGCCGTGACATGGGGAACGGTGGCCAGATATTGATGGTCCGACAGCAGTGCCTTCGCACAGGCCTTTCGACACATCGTCTCCTGGCGTCTTAGTGTAGTTTTCAGTACTTTCTGAATATTGTTCTTGCTGTGGAGGAAGCGTCGCAGTCGGTGTAGAACGGTCAGCCGTGATTGCCAGTGTTGAGCTGTGGAAATCGTCCCACGAATACTGGCGGAGGGGATATCGCGGTAGACAGCAAGAAGAGCCCCCAGGTACGCAATTTCCGACTGAGCGGCCATTCTCAGCCAAAGGTCGTAATCCTCAACCGCCTGTAGCGTTCGGTCTTCGCAAAATAAGCCGACCCGTTCAAGTGCAGCGCGTCGGACCATTGCCGTTGATGTGACGATAAAATTGTCTTCAAGTAATTCGGATAAAACCTGCCCGCTATGCCCCTGATCATTCCGCAAGTAGGGTTGGCTTGGTTTTTTTTCATGCTGGCGGACAACAAAGGCGTTGGAACAGACCAATCCTACCGTGGGCTGTCTCTGAAACACCGTGACTTGTTGAGAGAGCTTTTCCGGAAGCCACTGATCATCGGAGTCCAGAAACGCAATGAACTCTCCTTTCGCGAGTCTGATACCAGTGTTTCGTGCGACGGCGGGCAATCCCGAATGCTCAACCTTCACATACTGAATCTCTGGAAACTGACTGGGAAATAAGGTCGGCGTGTCATCTGTTGAGCCGTCGTCAACCACGATGATTTCAACGTCGCCATGAGTCTGATTCAACACGGAATCCACTGCTCGACATAGGAAGGGAAACCGATTAAATGTTGGGATGATGACGCTTATGCACGCCATAGGTTTCTCAATGTGATCCAGGGGTTCCAACCATGTTGTTGCACTGCCGTGGTCGGCATACCGCCGTTTGCCCGTGTGAATCCTTCGGCTGTCTTCGTCAGGTCTTTATAAGCCAAGTAGATCCAATCACGACGATTCGGCTTGTCCGGATCAAAGAAAATCCCGCGCCATCTTTCTTGATAGGTCGTACGGTCCTTTTGTTCGCTCTCAAGGTTGGAAGTCCTGACTGCCGGATTGGTATGCGAAAAATGCTCAACAAACGACGTGGAGCAGTCCACGACTTCATACCCCTGGTGCCACAGTTTGAGGCAGAGATCACCATCAGCGCAGTAAAACTGGTACCGATTTTCGTCAATCCAATCCACTTGTTGGAGCGCAGCACGCACGTAGAGGCCATGATTCACGAACATCTTCTCACCATGGGTTAATCCCACCCAATACTCTTGCTGCTCTGGCCAATTCCTCCAGTAAAATGCGACAGCCCCAACATTGCGTCCATCTTTCAGCAATGTTTCACAATGTTGAACGCCGTTCATCACAGCGCCTGGAACGAGGAGCGAATCATCGCTGATCATGACAATGTATCGCCCCGTTGCACACTTAAAGCCAAGATTCATGAAGGAGCCCCAACTTCTTCGTTTATGAACTTGATTGCCGGAGGCGGTACGGTTGTGCTGAACGATCGTGATAATCTCCGGTTGATCAATGAGCCATTCTTTGGAGCCATCGGTTGATCCTCCATCCACAGCAATGATCTCGTAGGGCACCGTGATGCCATTCCGGTGAATGCTCTGAATAGCCTCCTTGAGGAACGCGTGACGGTTGTACGTACCGAGTACAATGCTCACGGTCGCTGATGGAAGGTTCCTCAGAGTCCCCCGTGGAGGCAGCGTTTCATGAATATTCATTCCTTGAGGGAATGGTCGTTCGTTCTCCATCAATTGGTTCCTACTTGCCGACACGAGAACGGTTCAACAACGGTTTCAGCTCAGATCAGGCCTTGCCCTTCTCATACAGGCTTCGTGTCAGTATGGGGCTTAGTGTCGGATTGGTTCTTCTGTGCACAGATCGAGAAGCTCTGCATGGCATCCGGTCCTTTGTTGAGATGTGTAATGCGGCATCCAATCTGCTCTAGGGCCTGTTGGATCACGTGCGACGTTGGAATCCATTTATGGCCGTCACCGACAAACGGTGACCCAGGATGCCAAATGGTACAATCGGGATGTGGGAGGTACAGAAATATCGTTCCTCCGAGCCGTATGCGATTGATCCATTCTCTAAGGCTCTCGTGCCAGGCCTCAATATGTTCAAGACAATGTGAACTAAACACGTAATCCAAGGAATCTTTCTCGAAGTCGCCAACGCATTTGTTCGTGCCTGATCCTCGCCACAGATCGACAGGAGTGGCCCCAGGCA
Source organism: uncultured Nitrospira sp. (assembly GCA_964430555.1). Taxonomy (GTDB): domain Bacteria; phylum Nitrospirota; class Nitrospiria; order Nitrospirales; family Nitrospiraceae; genus Nitrospira_D. The sequence goes on from CAYSFU010000009.1 coordinate 45,635, forward strand.
GTGGCCACAAACCAGCACCAACATCAATACCCTTTCCCTGACAATACTTCAGTGCTTCTGGGAAAATGGCATGCCCCGCTCCGCCTACCGTGAGATAGTCCGGATAAAATGTGTTCTGGTAAACCCATCCGCCGGATCTACGTGTTAACTCAGGGTGAGCGAGCAAGTCTCGATAGAGGTGGAACAGGTCTGGCACATGAGGGAGTGATTCAAGAGGTTGTCGAGTTGAACTGGCCGGGACAGGAATCCTTCCGGAGCACAGTCGTCGGCATAACCCCTTTACTGAGTGGACAGGATGAATGAGATGGCGCAATTGAAGCATGAGTTTTCTGTCACCAACAACGCGGAATGATCAGATCGTTCTTTGAGTAGTGCTCATCGTTCCCGATACAGAATCGAGAGTCGAGACAATGGGTGGATCTCAGCAAAAGCACGATATCTCTTAAGCGGCTGTTCATGCGATGGCCTGTTGATAGTGTTTTGATACACACATTCGTACGGCGTTTTGTACATGCGTGATATCAACATAACGTATACAGTGAGCTTCCATGGACGAACAGTATTCCGTGCAAGGGGGTACTGCAGACTCAGGCTGAAGCACCTGGGACGGAACGCCCCACGGCTTGAATCGCAGCGGGGAGTTTGACCAGTAAGGGTTCCCGTTGGAAGGATGACATGAAATTTCAATAACCGGCACTGCTGCTGCTGCTGCCATATGCATGGGACCGGAGTCATTCCCGATGTACAACATACAAGACTTAAGCAGTGCGCCGAGCTGATGCCAGGTCGTCATGCCAGTGGCATTGATCGCGTGTCTTCCTAGGGATCTCGCCACAACATGTCCGGGCTCGACATCAGATGGCCCTCCGACGATCACGATGCGAGCACCATATTCCTTTCTGAGCCAACGTCCCAGTTCAATGTACTGTTCACACGGCCATTGCCGTGCCGGGGATGCCGCTCCGATACCAAATGCGATCAGGAACGTGTCATGAGAAATATCGAGGTCTCTAAGTATCGTGGTCAATCGCTCCTTATGCTGTTCTGTGTTCCACAAATCGAGTCCATGATGTTCAGGGTTGCCTCCGAGAAAGCGAATGATGTCAAGCCCCCGCTCGACTTCATGCTTAAGTGAACTGTCTGTAAGTACAAAATTATAGAGACAGTCAAATCCACTATTCATGGCTTGCTTGTGGGAAACGACACACTCGGAATATCCTATCCGCCATGCGGCACCGCTCCAGTAGCCGAGGTAGGCCGCATGGTAGAGATCTGCATCCCAGCGAGGGATAATGGCTAAGTCAAACCGGCGTAACCAAAGATGCCGCGCAGAGAACCGCACTGTTCGTTGCATCCGCTCAAAGGTTGAGACATAGTCTAGTGGCCCAGGGTCATAGACCAATACCTCATTGACGAAGGGACAATCCGTGGCAAGTTCGGCCACGGAGGGTTTGACGACGAGTGAAATCTTGGCTTGTGGTATCAGCCGACGAAGTTCGCGAAGAAACGGGGTGGAGAGAATCAAATCCCCTATATCGTCCAGGCGAATGATCAGAACGCGGTTTATTTCGCCGATATCGAGTCTGTCCCCTTTTCCTCGGTGCCCAGTTAGCTGAAACAGCGGTTCGCCCAATCTGGTCGCTCCTCGTGGAGATGCGAGGTCTCTGATGGCCTGGTTCCACATCCTCTACATACTCCGCCCTAATCTGGTAAGAAGGGGATTCGTCTTATCCGCAGGGCACGCTCAATACTTCCGGCCAATAAATACGTATGTTCCATAATGAGCAGAAGGGTTGCGACCATCCTCTCGACTCAAAACTTTATAGTGAACCGGCTGAAAGCCACGCAGCAGTTCCTGATCGAGCGTATTGTGATCAATACGAATAGGGTGTCCGATATCGTCTCCGATACGTTGCACGTCATCGAGGTCCGTCAGGTCTTGCCCGATAACCAGATGCCCGCCAGGTTTGGTGATGCGAACAGCCTGCCTGATACAGGCTAGGCTGTCCCGACAGTGATCGAGCACGTTGATGACGACCACAAGATCAAAATAATCCGAAGCGAAGGGGCACTCCTCAAGGGGATGATCATCGACGTACACCCTTCCTTCTTGCCACATTTTTGCCAACCATTGCCCCCTAAACCGTAGATATTCTTTGACCAGAGGATCGCTGCAGATCACATGGGACGACGAGCGACCTTCAAGTATCACTCGAATATTTGTGTATGGGCCTGCCCCCAGTTCGATCACGTTCCTAAATGTGTGCGGTAAACATCGGTAGTGCTTAAATTGCTCAGCCCACCAATGATTCCAGTCGTCACCACTCGCTGGCTGATCACGCTCTTGTCCCAGTTTGTCCAGCACCTTCGCAGTCAGTTTCTTAAATGGGGTGGCGAGAAGGTGAGACCGATCCGGATGTTGGGCTCGCCAGTATGCTCCTTCCCATTCTTGAGCTTGTTGCCACCGCTCGAAACTCACGGACAACGGAAGTTTCGCCATGTGCTCTATCCAATCTCTAGCATGTATAGGGTTGAAGACCATTCCACACGGTCGAACAGAACCGATCCCATGAATAGTGTGCTTCAGTCAGTCGTCGACCCTCTTGACTGATCCACTGCAATCGATCTTCTGGAGCGAATTGAAGATCGAGCAAGATGTTGGCGTTATGCTCGATATCGGTTGAGCTTAATGTGGTGATGGCCGGCACGTTGTGGTATCCAGATCCCGGTGTGCAAGCGACAGGAAACCCCCAAGCCATGGCCTCTAGAATGGTGGTCGGGTTGGCATCTGAAATAGAGGTGTTAATGAAAAAATCGAACTTGTCGGCGAGTGATGCCATGAACGATGGTGTGAGGGATGCATAGGTAGCGATGCGTTTCATGCTTGAGAGTTCGCGTCCCCCGCCGATCCATCCATTGGGAAATTGTGATAGTCTGGCCATGGTCTTTTCTAAGATGTCACACCCCTTTTCTGGTCTATCACTGCTACTTCCGATATAGAAATATCCTCGCTGGCCTGGCGGGTTAAACTGTTTTTTGAGGTATGGGTACTCAACTCCATCTATTGCCATATCCAAGCTTGTGATCTTGTGCTTCCATGGTGCAAAACAAGATTGATTCAATGTGTCTTTCCAGTACGGACCCATAATGCCGAAGATCCGATCAGCTCGCTCAAGGAGGGGGAGTGCAAAATTATTGATCTCGGGCAGAGCATGATGCATGGGGAAAATGAGGGCTTTGCACTTGCACGGAGCAGAGGAAGAAAAGGCACGGTTGATAATGGTGTTAGGATCCGGGTGCGGGTGACCCAAGATGATGTCATCGGTCTCCCATTCCATGTCTCCGGTCTCTTCCAAACTATACAACTGAATAGGGTGACGTCGGCGTAGATAGGACGATACCCGCATTGTGATGGAGCCAGGTGCGGGTAACGGTGTAGGAGTTTCAGGAAACCATCCATGTCGATACCAGTGGGGGAATGTTGATGAACCATGTCCGAGGTTTGAATAGCGAGACAGGAGTGTCGAGACCATTCCGGTCTTGAGAGGGGGAAGGGCATAGGCAAAGTGAATCACAGTGCACCTGACAGCAGCAATCTTTTAGAAGAGATTGCGTTCTGATCCATGCATCGAATGCAACGGTTCCAGGTTGCTCAACATACCGTTGACACCGACATGTCGTACAATTGCAAAGCCGACGGATTGTGGCGCTGAGATGGTCTGTTGTATGTGCCATTCCAAAGAGCGTTCCAGCGCAGGGCGAAGTAAGGCCATTTTCTCGTTATCCCAATCATGCATGAGCACCACAGTGCCATGGCGTAAGAACGGCGCAAACATTTCGAACTCACCGTAGGCTTCTTGAGGATCCGCTGAACCATCCAGGAACACGGTGTCGATGTGGCCCAGTTGGCGGAGCAGATTCGGATAGACCTCCATAGCCTTGCCCGCATGAAACTCGATGTGTTGTACCAAGTGCGGAAGATACGTTCGATAGTTATGTCGTACGGTGGCCTGCACCTGAGGATCGGCTTCAATGGTATGGAGCGTGCCGAATCCGTTGTCATAGAGTGCCTGACTGATGAAGTAGGTACTGCCTCCTCCTTGCCACGTTCCTACCTCGAACACCGTTTTTGGTTTTACCTGGCGGATCGTCGTGTACAGCAGCTTTCTGTCCGCCACCCACAACTGTCCGGGGATCTGGAGGCAACCTTCAAAAAACCAGCGAAAACGGTATGGGATGATCCAACGTACAGCTCTCCACAGCCGTTGGTCTTTCTGCGACAACGCATGATAGGAGTGGGCAAGGTTCATGTGCTCACCGGCGATAAGGTTGTGGCGCTCCATGTGATTGTCGGTGCGATGATGCCTCGGCGACCTTGAGCGAGTCTCTGTTCGATGCTTCCGGTATCGACTACGTCAAAGCTGATGGCATGGAGGGCTTCGTCGAGAGTGCGTAGTCCAGGTATACTTGCTCCCAGACTGATCCAATACCGTCCCGCACGGAACCATGTTGGATCGAGTCGGCAGGAGACACGGTAGAGACCGGGCAACCGCGTTGTCCCCTTGGATTGGGGGCAAGAGTCGAGATCCGTTGTGCACAGGACGCAGATCCCCTCCCCATTCCATAATTCCAGACTGACTTGTCCCCCTTGAATGTCTCGATGAACAACGTAGTCTACTTCGACGGTGCAGCCTCGTACCGCGTCAACGGAACCAGTCACGCGGCCATGGCTATCACGGATTCGAATGGCTTGGAGTGAGAGTTCCTGCTCCGGTTGCACGTCATCGTGTGAGTGAAGCTGTGTCTCGCCTTGTGCCGAAATACTCCCACTCAGATAGTGATCAACAACGTCCCGCACACCTCCAGAGGCAAGCACCTCGCCACCGTCCAACAGTAGCGCCGTACTGCATAAATTCAGAATCGATGCGATGTTATGGCTGACTAAGAGCACGGTTCGTCCCTCGCGGGATACATCATCCATTTTGGAGAGGCATTTCTGCTGAAAGGCGGCATCGCCAACAGCCAACACCTCATCAACCAGAAGAATGTCGGCCTTAAGATGGGCTGCAACGGCAAAGGCAAGCCGCATATGCATGCCGCTTGAGTATCGCTTGACCGGTGTATCCAGAAATGTTTCAACTTCCGCGAATGCCACAATGGCATCGAACTGTTTATCGATCTCACGTTTTGTCATCCCGAGGACCGCGCCATTCATATAGATATTGTCTCGCCCGGTGAGATCAGGGTGAAAGCCTGTCCCGACTTCAAGGAGGGAACCGACACGGCCGACAAGATCAACCCAGCCTGTTGTCGGGGGAGTGATTCGAGAAAGGATTTTCAGGAGTGTGCTCTTCCCCGAACCATTTCGTCCGATAATGCCAAGAACCTCACCTTGTCGGACATCGAACGAGACGCCGTGTAATGCCCAGATCAGCCTGCTCTTGTCATTGCAGGCAGGTTTCGGCTCAGTCTCCCGATGGAATGCCAATGCGTCTCGCATGTGCGTACGAAATGTTCGACACCAGTGTCGTCGATCGCCAAGCGCGTACTGTTTACCGACATTCTCTGCTCGGATGACGACGTCACTCATCACTTAGACCACATCGGCAAAAGTTTGCTCCGTCCGTCGGAAGAAAAAGAGACCGGATATGAAGAGCATCGATGAGATGACCAGAGAGAAGAGGAGCATTGTGCCTCCTCCCCCTCCACTTCCGAACAACGTCCATCGAAATCCTTCTACGACGCTCGCCATCGGGTTGATGCCATACCACGCCTGCCATGCGGGTGGGATCAACGAGCTTGGGTACGCCACCGGGGTCGCAAAAAACCAGAGCTGTGTCACGAACGGAACGGCATGTCCGATATCTCGATACCGAATGTTCAGCGCGGATGCCCACAACCCTACTCCTAGTGCGGTTGCGATGCTCAGTAACATGAATATGGGTATGGCCAGGATTTGAGGAAGTATGGGAATGTGGTAATACAGGAGCATGGCGATCAATACGAGTAAGGCAATCAAAAAATCTACGAGCCCAATGGCCATTGATGAGATGGGAATGATGAGTCGTGGGAAATACACTTTGGTGATCAGATGTTGGTTTGACACTAGGCTGTGACTCGTCGCCGAAAGCGTATGGGCAAACAACTGCCATGGGAGGATGGCTGAAAACACAAAGAGAGGATAGGGTATTCCATCCGAGGGAATACGTCCCAGCCATCCAAAGAATACGCTGAATACGACCATCATTGAGCATGGTTTCAGTACCGCCCACAGGACTCCTAGGATCGTCTGATGGTATCGAACTTTAAGATCTCGCCAGGCGAGAAAGTAGAGCAATTCTCGATATGCCCATATCTCCCTGAATCCAATCGCAGGAAGTTGTTGCAGTGGAAGAATACGAAATGCACCGGCCCTGATGAAACCGGGGCTATCGATATGCTTCATGACCACACTCGAGTGATGTGCCATACCCCAAAATATAGATGGCACGGACCACTTCCTGTGATCTCATGATCGGATCTTGGCAAACAACGAGTCAAACCGCTGTTTCCAGGTGTGTTGTGCAAGTACTCGCCGTTGTCCCGCTCGGCGGACTCGATCCGTCTCATGAGGATGACGTATGTAGTACCGTGCCTTCTCAATCAATTCTGTAGGTTCCGTCCAGGTCACGATTTCTTCTCCGATCCGGAAGTACTCCGCATGATCCGGTGCCTCCTGCACGAGGTAGAACCCTCCGGCCATCGGGACTTCAAAATCACGCAGTCGGCACTGTAAATTCTTAGATTCTTGGATATCGATTCCACTATGCCACCCTGTGTCTGAAAAACCCAGATTTACCTGACTTTCTGCGAAGATACCGGGGAGTACCTTCTCATCGCAGGGGCCTCGCAAGTCCGCTCCTTCCATGGGTTCAAAGGCATATTGCCGTGAATACTTGCGTCGAATTGGGCCAAGTACGCTCTCGACACCCTCTGCTCTCCAGCGTGGAACGGCGTAGTAGCGAAGATCGTGGTACACCTTGTAGGCATCCCATGAAAATGCGTAGGGACTGGGTGCTGTCGATGTCCAACCTCGTCCATAGATCACCGGGGTGATCCCATGACCCACACAGTCGGCTAACAATGCACGGCGGTACGGGTTAAAACTTCCTACAAAGGACACGGTCTGTTGGTAGCCTGACGTGTCATCCAGATTACGAAAGTAATACCGTGGATTGGCCGCCATCGGCATCCAGTGAATATGTTGAGCGTAGGGCTTGAGATGGTCTGCATTCGTCATTTGCGCGACGGCGAGAACATTGAAATATGGAGCGGTTCGAATGACCCGATACCACTGAAAGGCCATATCTACATGGTAGTTCACCATGGGAATTCCAAGTTGTTGCAACTGCTGCGCGGTGTCGACAAGCAGAAAATCGTCATACACCACGAAAAAGATAAGATCGAGACGCCCTGTTGTACGAAGGCTACGGGCGGTAGAAAGAAGCTCCTGGTTTAATGTCTCTCGTGTGTGGCGCCAACCGGCAGAGCCTAGCTGCCCCATCCCACCAGGATAGTGAAAAATATGAAGGGTGTCACAATAGTGTTGGCGTAATGGATCGATGAGATTGATCTCCATCCATCGATCTGGGGGAAGGACAGCCAGGACATGCATAGGGCATGCAGGCGCGAGAGGTCGCGCCCGCTAAAAATCTCGCCGTTGAAAGATCAGGCAGGCTCCGACGAGAAGCAGGCCTGTATAGAGCAGTCCGTAGATGGTCGCGGTCATTTGGAATCCCACATCGACTGAAATTCCCGCAGCAGATTGCCCCTTGATATTCAGTGTTTCAAGGTTGGGAAAGGCGTAGTACAACGCGGTTGTCAGCGATGTGATCAGGCCGGACGCATTCTTTTCGGCGATCGCCTTCAGGTCGCTGGTGAGATGGCCGATCACATAGATGCCGAGCGTGAGCGTCGCGCTCAAGATCGATGAACTGAATGTGGAAAACAACAATGCGAAGGCCATGACCAACAAGGCTTCGACCATCATCAATTCAACGGCCTGAAACAACGACGCATGAATAGGATGGCCGCTCAGTTTCACGGTTACTAAGAACATGACGAACATGATGCCGATATTCAGGAGGATGACCAACGCCAATCCGAGGTATTTCCCGAGCACGAACTGCGCTCTCGTGATAGGGCGTGCCAAAAGGGTATAGATGGTCCGTCGCTCGATTTCCTTGGAGACGAGGCCGATCCCTACAAAAATGGCAATAATAACCGCGACCACATTAATGGCGGCCAGTCCAAGGTCGTTGATGATACGGGCCTGTTCTCCGATGCTCAAAGTTCCCAACAGAACAGAGGATCCGATGAGAAGAACGGTAAAGAACACGAGGTTGTACAGAATTTTATCGCGCAGTGTTTCTCGAAAGGTATTCACGGCTACCGCACACAGGCGCTGCATGTCAGCCCTCCCCCTGACTCTTATGGACGAAGAGTTCTTCAAGCGAACCTTTGTGCGGAATGATCGAGATCAATTTTGCACCGGCCCGACGAAGGGCCTCAAGGATTTCATCGAGACATTCGTGCCCGGGGAGTACCATCAAGCAACGCGCGCCGCTCTGCAATGTCCGAAGAGCCAGCCTCTGGACCGGCTCGATCTGTGTTCCAATCACACCATCGCAGACGACTTCAATGGACTTGGTCAGTTGTCCATCGACCAATTCTTCCACTGTTCCGAGCGCGAGCATCTTGCCATTGGCCAGTATTCCCACGCGGTCACAAATCATTTCGACGTCCGATAAAATATGGGTACTGAAAAAGACGGTCTTTCCTTGTTCGCGAAGATTCAGGATGAGATCTCGTACCTCTTTACGGCCCATTGGGTCGAGTCCGGACATCGGCTCGTCGAGAATGACCAATTCAGGGTCTTGTATAAGCGCCTGAGCCAGGCCGATTCGTTGTAGCATTCCCTTGGAGAACTTCCGCAGTTGGCGATGCTGTGCCTCTTGAAGTCCGACCTGCTGAAGCAAGATGGGGATACGACTATGAATCGCATCACGCGGCATCCCCGCGAGTTTTCCGTAAAATTCAAGGAACTCCTCTGCCGTGAGGTAGTCGTAAAAATATGGTGATTCAGGGAGGTATCCGAGTTTGCCATGGGTTGCCACATCGCCGGCCGGTGCCCCTAATACTTCCATCGTTCCGCTTGTCGGCCTCAGGAGTCCGAGCAGAATCTTCATGGTAGTCGTCTTGCCGGCTCCGTTGTGCCCTAAAAATCCAAAGATCTCTCCTTTTGCAACGGAGAATGACACATCCGATAGGACGGTCGAAGAGCGTTGCCATGGCCATAGTGGTTCGTAGACTTTTGTGATCTGTTCGACGGCGATGACATTCATGTGGGCTCGTAACCTCTGGTCAAACTGAGCCGGATTTTAGTGATACTGTCCCCTTTTCCGAAACGTCATTCGCATTCGTTCTTTGACTTCGCTACTTCGTACCTCGCCGGTATCGATATTGTATTGATAATGACCACCAAACGGCTCTTGCGGCAATTCCCGTAAGAGTCCTTGCTGGACTAACTGTTCTAGTCGAGCCGGTCGCTGCGAAAATTGTGCATGGAATCGTCCGATCGCCTCCTCCAGTATCGCAAGATCGCGTTCGACGATGGCTTCCCGCAGGCGTTGCTCAAGCAGTCTTTTGACATTGTCATCCGAGGTCTCTTCATAGATCTTTGCGAGTAACTCAACAGCCTGCTGAGGAGATTTCGCAGAGACCAGCAGCTTGGCGGCCAACCTGGCAATGATCTCCGGTGCACCGGGAATTCGTGCCGCCATGGCCATCGCGTCGGCTGCTTTCTGATTATCACCAAACTCGAAGTAATGATTGATACCCAACAAAAACGGCAAACGCCATTCTTGGGGATTGTGTCGAATCCCCTTTTCGAGCAGTTGGTTGCTCTCCTTGGGCATCACCACAATCGAACAGAGTGCGTGTGCGCCTGCTTCGTAGGCTCGTACAAACGTGGGATCCAATGTGGTCACCACATCCAACGCACGATAGATCCATTGGCCGGTTTCTGTAGAAACGCGGTTGTCGCCCATGGCTTGAATGATTTGCAGCCAGAGGGCATCTGCCACGACCTCTCGATACCCGAGCACTGCCACTTTGAGAACATTGCCGTCAGGAAGGTACGACATGCGCTGGAGCTTTGGAACTCCCGCTCGTGCGCCGTCCAGAGAGATATGGGTCGCCACGATTCCGGCACACAGTCCCATCCCTAGGGTTACCGAGAGGATCCATTGTTTTGCGGGCTGTGCAACAGGAATCATGTACGGCTATGGCTTTGGTGACTGTATACCTAAGAATTGTTGTTCCAGGGTGGATAGCGTCCAGCTCTGATACGTCCATTGGATTGTCTTAATGGCGTTCCGATGCATATCGGCGACGTCTGTTTGCCCGATTTCTTGTGCGAGGTCCGCCAGCACCATCCGTGCTGGTAGAAAATTCGGTTCATAGGCGATTGCCCGTTCAAGCAGTTGTCGAGCGGATGTACGATCCCCCTTGCTGCGATGCAACTTGCTTAATTCAAGATAGCCAAAGGGAGAAAAAGGATCCACACTTATCGCTTTTTCAAAAGCCTGCGTTGCCAGTGTGAGGAATGAATCTCGATCTGCAGTTCGGGCCTGCTGCTCAGCTTGAGCAAGATAGATGGTACCCAGCCGATATGGCGGCCGACCATCGAGTGGGTTGAGAGCCGTCGACACAGCCAGTTCACTCGCGGCCTGATCAAGCCACTCCGGAGCACCGGTCTCGGTGAATCGTTGAACGTACACACGTGCGAGCTCGTCGCGCACTGCCGTGGAACCAGGATCAATCATTGATGCATAGCGGTACCACATGATTGCCGATACAGGGTCATGGTCGGCTCGTGCGCTGCTACCCCGATTGACCAGCAGCCATGCTGCGGCTGGTTGAATAGCCAGATAGGTCATCGCGCCTAACACTGCCACGATCAGCATGACTCTGGCGGCATGATATGGAAGTGAAAATCTCCACGGCTCGGATTGTGCGTCTCGGGCCTGTCTGCCTACGACAACTGCGAGACCTCCCTCAAGAATCAGGAGCAGGACCAGAGCCGGCTCGTGGAGCACGGAATCTACCGTGGCATGGACGATCGTCGCCAGGACACCGGCGCAGAGCCCCACCAGTATTCCTCGGGATTGTTGGGAAAGATCAGCCTTCCATGTTCGTTTGATCTCGACGGTCCACATCACGATACTGAGCACAAAGAACATCAAGCCCGCTATTCCCAATTCCACGGCCAACTGTAGATATTCGTTGTGTGCGGTCTCGGCACGTTTCCCATACCGGATAATGTTTTCTTCCATGGGAAAGCGGTATTGAAACGAGGCATATTTATACATGCCAAGCCCAATCCCCATCGGATGCTCACGAAGACGTTTCGTGGCATCTTCCCAAATCTCTATTCTGGCATAAGCGTAGGGATCCTGTTTTCCTATATCCATCATCCGCTGTTTCAGGGGATTGGGGAAGAGGATGGTGCCGAGTATCAAGAGGAGCAGGATGAACAGCGTCGCCTTTCCATACCTGAAGCACCCAACGACTGTCATGACGATCAGAAAAGCCGCTACCCCCCCCCTCGACTGAGCCAACATCACTGCAGTACTGGATAGTATTGCGGTCAGGATCAAGAACAGTTTGCCGGTCTTTCCGTACTCTATTTTGAACCACAGGAGGCTCACCGCCAGTACAGCGGACACTGTTTCGTACGTCGAGAAAAAATTAGGATTGAAAAATGTCCCCTTGGCTCTTGCTTCGCTGCCGGACAGATACTGGATAATTCCGAGTCCTCCTTCGAACAGCCCCATGAGCAGGATGAGGAAGAGGAAGGCCTGGACTCGTTGCTTGTTGTCTATCCCAAGAAGGATTACCAAGAAAAAGACAGCATAGAGCAAGAGGCTCAGAAACCATTGCAAGTTGACGCTTGTATAGGGCGACCACAGGAGCGAAAGACCAGACCATCCTAAAAACGCGATCATGGGCCACCAGAGATTTGTTCGAGGAATCGTCAATGTGGATCGAGAGAGGCCGGTCATGAGCCAGGTCCCCAAAGCGACCAAGAGGATGAGTCGGATGATCAGGACGGGAAGTTGTGTGGTCCCACCATCGATCAAGGGAGAAAACACCGTCAAGCTCCCGATGGTGAGGCAATGGCCAGTCAGAGAAGCTGAGAGTCTCTCAGTAACGAACTTGTTCATGCCAGGAATCTGGGCTATGAAAGAGCCAACTGCTAGGAATCTCATCTACGCACTGTGGAGGGTCGATGGCAATCTATTGTGAAAAACAAGCAGGACGTCGAAGTGTCTGAAGTGTCGAGGATGGCAGTCGTAGAGGTTCCCATAGCCCTTAGAAATGGGAAAGGGGATCGGTCTTCCCGATCCCCTTTCTCTGAACAACCGCCTAATGTGGATTAGGCGCCGACATCGTTACGGGTATTACTCAACATGCGCTGGTCGTTGATGAACCAGTCATCGCACGTGGCGTCAGAGTCAACATTCCCCTGCGCGCCTGCCGTAAACCCAGCTGGTGCCGTCCCTACCGATGCACTTGCGGCCACGGCATTTCCTCCGGTCGCTGGCGCTGTCGTACAGGTAGTTGGTGCGACCACGCTCGAAGGAAGAGTGAACGCTGTAGCGGTGCTTGCTGAAGTCGCTCCAACAGCGCCGGTTGCATAGAAGTAGGTATAACGGGGCTGTCCACTCGGTGACCATCCAATCGGGTCAAGCGTAGGGCCAGGAACATATGTCGGAGTCGGCTGTTCAGCCGCAAACGCAGTGGCCGAGGTAAAGATCGCGCCAAGGTTGACCTTGGCTTCAGACTGTCTCGATTTCGCCTGATAGGCAACAAAGTTCGGAATGGCGATGGCCGCCAGAATTCCGATGATCGCCACGACGATCATCAACTCAATGAGGGTAAAGCCCTCTTGTTTACGAAGCGATGTCAACATTGTCCTGCCTCCTTGTTGATGGTTCACTGACGGCTTGGTTCATAACCTGCGGCGCCTTGGTTGCCGCCTACCGGTTGTCATAGCAGGTTCGATGCCGCTTAGTGATAAGGCGTTAGGGATGCACTGATCCCTGATGTTACAACAGGTTATGAAAAAGACACCATGAGGGTCGCTCGCGATGGACGGTTGTGTGGCCGCAATGTGTTCTCAATGGCCAAGAATTGGTACTGGGTGAGGTTCGAAAGTAGATTACAGCAGACCAATGGAAACCAAGCGATCAACTGCCTTTGTGGGCAATGGATATTGAATAGGGAGGATCATTTAGGGAGTAGCCTGTTGACCTTGTGTCTTCTCTGCAACTCGGCGCTTGGCTTGTTGAATTCGCTCTTCATAGACAGGGTTGGCCATGCCGTGCTCACGGAACCGCTGGAGCAGTTTGTCGTTGGAAGGGTCGAGCTCAAGGGAATGAAGCCAGGCGTCACGTGCATCCGTAGATTTTTGTTGTTTGATGTAGATATCCCCTAAGTGCTCATAGATCACAGGGTCGTCTCCGACGAGCGTGACAGCCTTCTTGATCTCGGTGAGGGCCTCGGTGAGCATGCCGGACTTATAGAAGGCCCATCCGAGGCTATCCACGTAGTACCCATTCTCCGGTTTCAGTGCGACGGCCCGTCTGGTCAGGGACAACGCCTGTTCGATTTTGATTCCACGGTCGGCATAACTGTACCCGAGATAGTTCAGCGCATCGGCATGATGAGGATCCAGAGCGAGCGCTGTTTCCATTGCGTGCTCCACCTCCTCGAATCGATTCAACTTGTCGTACGCTGTGCCGAGATTGAAATGAAGATCGGCGTTCTTGGGATTATGCCGAATCCCTTCTTCGAATGCTTGTGCAGCCTTTGTAAACTGATCGCTCTGCACATGGGCGAGTCCCAGGACAATGTATGGTTCCGGTTGCGTCGGCACCAGATGCACGGCGTCGTTGAGATGTGCCACGGCTTCGGGGAACTGTTTCAGCCGATAGAGGAGTACGCCCAAGTGTATGTGACTGTCCGAGAATTTGGGATCCAAGTAAATATTATATTTATAGGTGTCGATCGCCTTGGGAAAATCCTTCGTTTCTTCATACAAATATCCAAGGTAGTCACGCACCTTGAGCTCCGCCGGTTTGGCGTGCAAAATGTCGGTCAATCGACTGATGGCCTTGGCGAATTCTTTTTTTTCTCCGTAGATCAGCGCCATCCGTAATTGGGCATCGAGATCACCGGGGTTGTCTTGCAACAGGGTTTCGAGTTCAGCGAGGCCGCCGGCATAGTCCTTGGTCGAAATGTATAATTGGACCAAATGTTGGCGAATCTCTCGATTGCGTGGATTCACGTGATCAAGATATTTCTTTAGAATGGCGATGGCTTTGTCTTTCTCTTGACGTGATTCAAACACTGACGCTTGTGCGAGATAGGCTGGCTCAAACGCGGGATTCACCGTGATGGCACGATCAAGATGGGTCACGGCTTGATCGGTGTTGCCAGCCTCCAATGAGATCCGACCGAGGTAATAGTGACCGATCGGGGAATCCGTGCTGTGTTGCAACCCCTTTTTTACGGCTTGCTCCGCCTCGGCAAGTCGCTTCTGATTCAACAGAATCAAGCCTTTAGGAAAGTAGGACTCTCCCCTCTCCGGGGCACCGTCAATTGCCTTGTCTAATAGTTCAAGCGCACGTTCAGGTTTCCCGGCACTGGCAAGAATGCCGGCCATCTGCGTGAGCACCTGAGGTTCTTGTCCCACCCCTTGCCCCACGTCCTCGGCATACTGAATGGCCAGTGGGAAATTTCCCGATGTAAAATAGAGGGCTGCCAAACGTGACTTGACCTCTCGTGATTTTGGATCGACCTTTAAGGTGGCCTGATACTCCTTGATGGCCGTTTCGAGATCCTGAGAGAGCTCCGCCTGGTGCCCCATCATGAAATGATACGTTGCATCGGAATCCGGCGCAGCGGGTGATGGCTGCTGTACGACCATTGGAGGCTGAACGGTTGTTTGAGGTTGAGGGGCTGCAGCGCAAGCAACAAGGACGCAAGGAATGAGCCAACTGACCCCTGCCGGAACAAACCCGTTTCTCGTAAAGGATCGACTGCCGTAGGTCATGGTTATGTCCTGCTTACCGCGTTAATTTGAATTGGAGGGCATGGTACAGGAGGATTATACCGAGTGGAGGAAGGATGCGCAAACCGTGCGATGTCGGCTCAGGATATCGAAGCCGTCCTCGGCCCGTTAGTTTTCACGAAGGTCAAGACTCTCAAATTTGGCGTACCGATCCTGAAAAAACAGCTCTTTCTTCCCGATGGGTCCGTTTCGATGTTTGCTGACAATAATGTCGGCAATCCCTTTCCGTTCTGAATTCTGATCGTAGACATCTTCGCGGTAAATGAACATGACGACATCGGCATCTTGCTCGATGGCTCCACTTTCCCTGAGATCAGCCAGCATGGGAATCGGCGGTTTCCGTGCCTCCACGGCACGACTCAACTGAGACAGCGCGACCACCGGGACATTGAGCTCTTTTGCCAAGGCTTTCAAAGAACGAGAGATATCGGAGATTTCTTGTTGGCGAGATTCGGAGTCACTTCGGCCTTGCATCAGTTGTAGATAGTCGACGATGAGCAGATCCAGCCCCTTCTCTGCTTTGAGCCGACGTGCCTTCCCGCGCATCTGCTGCACGGTGATTCCTCCGGTGTCGTCGATATAGATCGAGGCCTGCTCCAATCGACCGGCTGCCTCTGCCAATCTCCACCAGTCTTCTTTCTGTAGTTTACCCGTTCGGAGGGCGTGTGAATCGACACGAGCTTCAGAGCTGAGCATGCGCAGGACAATTTGGGGCTTAGACATTTCAAGACTGAAGATACCGACGACCGTATTGGCATGAATGGCGGCATGTGTGGCAAATCCCAAGGCCAGACTGGTTTTCCCCATGCTGGGTCGCCCTGCCACGACAACCAAGTCCGACGCCTGAAGTCCGGCGGTAATATCGTCAAGATCATAGTAGCCGGTCGGCACGCCTGTGACGTGCTCTTTGCGTTTCGACAGCTTGTCGATCACATCGAGACTTTCCTTAATGACCTGACTGATGGGGCTAAACGATCGCTCCAGTTTCCCTTGAGCAATACTGAACACCGACCGCTCCGCAAAATCGAGAAGGTCATCGATGGAAGCGGTTCCCTCATATCCTCTGGTGAGCACCTCTGTCGATGTGCTGATCAGTTGGCGAGCGACGGCTTTGTCTCGAACGATTTTGCAGTGGTAGCGAATATTGGCTGAACTCGGGACAATTTGAACCAACTCTGCGAGATAGGCCGATCCTCCGATCGCCTCGATCTCCTTACGGGCCTTGAGCCGCTCAGTCAACGTGATATGGTCGATGACTTCGCCTGTGTCGGCGAGTTCAAGCATCGCTTGAAAGACTTTCTTATGGGCAGTGCGGTAGAAGTCGTCCTCGACCAGCAGTTCCATGGCCTTCGGCATGGCGGCATTATCGAGCAAGATGGCGCCGAGTACCGACTGCTCAGCCTCCAAGTTTTGCGGGGGAAGCTTGGGTTGGGAGAGATCAACTGAACTGCTGGCCATTATGGCGTCCCTTCGGAACCGACACAGAGTGTGTGTGCGAGGTCCCGTTTCAGCACCATTCGTCTCTGAACCTTGGGCATTCTTCCAACTCGTTGTGGCTCGATCTGTTGCAACAGTAGGACATGATCTTCATGAGATCTTTCTGTGCCGACCACAATCACGATGGAGACTCCTGATTCACGACCCATATCAGCAGCGATGTGGACCAAGTCTTGAGCAGAGGCCGCGACGGATCGGTGAAGGACTCTCAACCCGGCCTGGCGAAGGTCCCCGGCGATGGAAACCAGTTCATGAGATGTGTGAGTGGGGCCTAGCACAAGGATCTTGGAGTCAAGAGGCTTCATGGGTCCTGAAAGATTGAGGCTTCGGAAGAGGCGATCGACATTGAGCCCAAATCCAGTAGATGGCAGGTTGCGGCCAAATCTCCCGATAAGATGGTTGTATCGTCCTCCTCCCCCCAATTCCACCTCGATCCCATCCGAGAACACGTCAAAGACTACCCCATCATAGTAATCGAATCCTCGAAACTCTCCCAAATCCAGCAAGAGCAGGTCTTTGAACCCGGAGGCGCATAGTGTGCCATAGACGCTGGCCAATCGATCGATGGCCTGTAATAGAGGTTTCTCCCCTTTGGCGAGGCTGCGCCCTTTCACGAGGACTTCAGTCGTTCCGCAGAGCTCAAGTGCGTCAAGGATCCGACGCGCGGAGTGCTTGCTCACACGCTCCTGCCCGATAATTTCTTCGAGCCTCGGTAAATCCTTTCTGGCTGCAGCTTCCTCTGCCCGTTTTCTCCCTTCGATGGAGAGCCCGGCGCACACGAGGAGGCTTTTGAAAAATGCGACATGCCCCAGCGATACCTTGAATGACTGAAGTCCGACCCGATGAAGTGACTCGATCATCAGGCTGATCATTTCGCAATCGGCTGAGGGATCGTCCTCTCCGATCAGTTCGGTGCCGACTTGAAAGAGTTCGCGGTCCCGGCCGACATGTTCTGGCTCGTAGCGAAACACCGTGGCGCGATAGGATAATCGCAACGGGAGGCGGGCGCCTACCATGCCCATGGCGACCGTTCGAGCGATTTGTGCGGTGACATCCGGCCTCAACAGCAATATGCGACCGGTCGTTCTGTCGATGATTTTATAGGAATTTTCCGCTAATCGAGGTTCCAGACCTGGCGCGAGTACGTCGAGATATTCAAAGGTCGGTAAAATAATTTCGTCGTACCCGGATTCGTAGAACCCCCGGAGCAGTTCGGATTCCAGGTGACGAACGTGACGCGCGGCTTCCGGAAGAATGGTCGCCATTCCTACCGGAACGAGTGAGCGCTCACGTATGAGGGACATCTTCTCCGAAGAAACAGCGCGCGTCGGAGGGGCAGCAGCCATAATAGCCTAGTGAGACAGATACCTAGGACAGGTTTGCGACTTTGACCGAGAGAATGTTTGCGCTTGCACGAATGTCGTTCAATGCTGCCGCAGGGAATTCCGTATCGGACCCAATGATCAGGAGCGCATCGCCTCCGCGTTTTTCAAGCGCACACTGCATGCGAAGAATATTGATGGCCAGATCACCAAGGACGTTCCCCACCATCCCGATAACCCCTGGGCGGTCCACATTGTGAATGAGCAGCATATGTCCTTCGGGGACGACTTCGACTTTGAACCGGTCGATCTCCGTCACCCTGGCGTCCTTCTTGTGGTATAGCGTACCTGCGACCTGGTGTGATGTTTTTCCAGCCTCGACACGAACACGAATCAGACTCGTGAAATCTCCGGCATCCGTGCTTTTCACTTCTTTCACTTCGATGCCGCGTTCTTTCGCGACGATGGGAGCATTTACATAATTCACCGGATGCTCCATGATGGGATTCAGCAAGCCTTTCAGAACGGCGATGGTCAACGGCGCGACTGAAAGACCGGCAACCTCACCACTATACTCCACCGTCACACGTTCGATCCCGGCTTGTACTAACTGAGTCTGAAGGGAACCAAGTTTTTCCGCCAATGTGAGGAAGGGTTGCAGGCGAGGCAGCAGTTCTGGTGCGACAGAGGGGATATTGACGGCCCCTTTTGCCACGCCCTTGGTGAAATAATCGACAATCTGCTCAGCGATCCCGATGGCGACGTTTTCTTGCGCCTCCGTGGTTTGGGCTCCGATATGCGGCGTGCAAATAAAATTATCCAATGCCAGGAGTGGGTTGTCGGGTTTCACGGGCTCTTCTTCAAACACATCGAAGGCGGCAGCAGCGACTCGTTTAGTCTTCAACGCGTCGCACAAATCCTGTTCGTTGATGATTCCGCCGCGCGCGCAGTTGACGATGAGGACTCCAGGCTTCATCTTTGCGATGGCGTGGGCGTTGATGATCCCTTTGGTTTCCGGAGTCAGCGGGGTATGAACGGAAATGATGTCCGCTCGCCTGAACAGCTCATCAAGATCCAGCATGGTCACGCCCATCCGCTCGGCTCGCTCAGGCGTCAAGTAGGGATCAAATGCGACGACGCTCATCCCGATTCCCTGCGCCATCTTGGTCAAGTGGCTGCCGATTTGCCCAGCACCGATGATGCCGAGCACTTTGTTGTAGAGCTCGACGCC
The DNA here is from genome assembly GCA_964430555.1 of uncultured Nitrospira sp. Taxonomy (GTDB): domain Bacteria; phylum Nitrospirota; class Nitrospiria; order Nitrospirales; family Nitrospiraceae; genus Nitrospira_D. Next base: position 64,863 of record CAYSFU010000009.1, read on the forward strand.
CATGAATTTATCTTTTTCCCACTTGCCGGACTTGACCGAGGCGGTGGCTTGGGGAATGCGTCGGCTCATGGCGCAGATCATGGACAGCGTATGCTCGGCAGTCGTCACGGTGTTGCCGCCCGGGGTATTCATCACGACAATGCCGCGACGGGTTGCCGCAGGTGTGTCGACATTATCAAGGCCGGATCCCGCCCGTCCGACCACCTTGAGTTTCTCGGCTGCAGCGAGCAGTTCCTCGGTCACCTTGGTGCCGGATCGCACGATCAGTCCATCGGCGTCCTTGATTTCCTTGAACAACTCATCCTTCGGCATCTTGGACTTCACCACCACGGTGAATCCCGCGTTTTCCAAGGCTGCGACCCCCTGCTTCGACAAACTATCGCTGATCAGAATTTTCATTCCTGCTACGGACATGTCATTCCTCACGTGGTTACTTCACCATCAAGAGTTCTTGCGCTTTTCCAACTCCACTGCCTAGCTTGACGGAATGGCCAAGCCCTTTCAGGACCATTTCGGTTGCAGCCAATGCGGCAATGACATCGAATGAATCCGCGTACCCCATGTGCGAGAGACGGAAAATTTTCCCCTTGAGGTGATCCTGTCCGCCCGCTGCGGTCATGCCGTACTTTACGCGAAGATTCTTGTAAATGGCCTGACCATCAATACCATCCGGAGCACACACTGCCGTGAGGGCATCGCTTGGAGATTCCTTGGGAAACAGGGCCATGCCGGCCGCTTTCACACCTTCTCGCATGGCATGAGCCAACCGTCCCTGTCGAGCAAACATCTGCTCCAGTCCCTCCGCCCGCATGATCTTGAGGGCTTCCTGAAGTCCAATGATGAGTGAGACTGTCGGGGTAAACAACGTTTGATTCTTGGCCTGATTTTCCCGCTCCTTCTTGAAGTTAAAGTAAAAGGCTGCATTCGTCGCTTTGTCGGCCAAGGCCCAGGCCTTGGGACTGACACTCACGAATGCCATACCGGGAGGCAGCATCAAGGCCTTTTGAGAACCGGTGATGACGACATCCAGTCCCCATGCGTCCGTCTTAATATCGAAGACGCCAAGAGCCGTAATAGCATCGACCACCAAAATGGTGTTCTCGTACCCTTTGACAATCTCCCCCACCACCTTGACGTCATGCGATACTCCGGTGGACGTCTCACTCGCCTGCATATAGACAGCCTTGATCGAAGGATCTTTTTTTAGGGCATCGGCGATCTGTTGGGGATCGATCGCACGGCCCCACTCGACCTTGATTTCCGTTGATTGGACGCCGAAGGTTTTACACAGCTTGCCCCATCGTTCGCCGAATTTTCCGGCGTTCACATACAAGGCTTTATCTCCGGGCGACAAAAAGTTTGACACAGAGCCTTCCATCCCACCGGTTCCGGATGCAGCCAACATCAGGACATCATTTTGTGTCTGAAACAGCCACTTCAGTCCCTCGCGTACCTCGGCAAATATCGGGTCGAATTCGGGGGCGCGATGATGGATCATTGGGCGAGCCATGGCCAGCAACACTTCCGGGGGGACGGGCGTTGGGCCAGGAGCCAAGAGATAGCGCTTCAGCATCGATCAATACCTCCTCACAAAATAACAATGTAAATTCGGTAGGATAGCCGTTTGGAGAGGCCGTACGCTACCATTTGACCTGGGAGCCTGTCAAGGAATGGAACGACAGAATTGCATGATGAGTTATGTGATTCAGTCAGCGTCGGAGTCGTAGCTGATGGGTGTTCTGAGGACTTTGCACGAATGGTACAGAAATTGATAGGCCTTGCAAGTCAACTTTGATCGGCGATGATAAAAAGATGATAAAAAATGGATATCTGGATGGGGATTCCTTGACAAGTCTGCCGAGGATCGATACGCTCTCTTCGTATGGTGTCGTTTATGGTGATGTGTGTCAGGAGATGGCAACGGACTGCCGGAATTGCGGCTGCATGTGTTGTCGGCTCGGTGCTCCTTCTGTTCCCCTGTCGCGGTTTCGCGCAAGACGCGATTGCAGAAAACCAACCTTCTCCCTCGCCGTCTCCTGCTGCTGAAGAAACAGTATTGACTACTCAGGAAACGGTCCTTGAAGGGATTGATTCCGCACAAGAAAGTAGTGACGATCTGGATCCCAACTTGATTCTCTTGGAGCCTGAGCTGACCGCGTCACCGCCGGACCTTCCCGTCGGCGACATTTCTGTGGAGACGCCTTCGGTCGAGCCTGCGGCAAGCACGGCATTATCTGAGCCTCAGGAGACGCTCTACAACATTCCAGTCGTGATGGACCAGACGGTGCAAGGTCACATCCGTTTTTTTAATACTTCTATTCGGGATCGATTCGAACAGTGGCTGACGCGGTTCAATCGCTACCGTCCGCTGGTTGAGAACATCTTTTCTGAATTCAACCTTCCGAGCGATCTCGTGCATTTGTCATTGGTTGAAAGCGGGTTCAATCCGTACGCGTATTCGCGAGCCAAGGCGACGGGTCCATGGCAGTTTATGAAAGGAACCGGAAAGCTGTACGGATTACGTATCGATAACTATGTTGATGAACGACGAGATCCGTTAAAGTCGACGGTGGCGGCAGCTCGATATCTCAGAGACTTATATGATATTTTCGGAACCTGGCCTTTGGCCATGGCCGCCTATAATGCGGGAGAAGGAAAGGTGTTGCGCGCGCTGCACAAGGCGCAGGCCGAATCATTTTCTGAAATCTCCCGAACGAAGTTGATTCGACTGGAAACGAAGCAATATGTGCCTCGCATTATGGCCGCCACGATCATTGCCAGGAATCCGGATCAGTATGGGTTCACTCAAGACCCGGTTTCTCCGCATGAGTTTGAGGAGGTCATTGTCACTCGCCCGTTGCACTTCCGAGCCATTGCCAATGTGACCGGCATTTCGTACAACGATCTCCGGCTCTTGAATCCCGAACTTCGGCGAGATGCCACACCGCCGGATGAGGTCGGCTACCATCTGAAGGTTCCTGTCGGGACGAGTTCTAAAGTGTTGGACCTACTTGAACGAGTTCCTACACACAAATTTCCTTCCATGAAAATGATGGTGGACCGAGAAGTCTCACGTTCCAAGGCGAAGGCGTCACGCTGGTATCGAGTTCGAGTAGGCGATACCCTTCAAAAAATCTCACGAAGGTTCGGCATTCCCATTAAGACCATCAAGTCCCGCAACAATATTTCAGGCCCGATCATTCGAGCCGGTGAACTGCTGAATCTCGCCCGGTAGCAGCGGACGGAACCCTGAAAAGATCCGCGCCCACTGCCTGTCGTTCAAAGGAAATAACTTACGGTTTGGAAGGGGTTGATGCAGCTGGTGCCGTAGCGGCCGGAGCAGGCTCTGGGTTTTTCTTGGCTTCAATGACCTTCACTCGTACTGCAGCCTCACTTGTGAGTGGGGATTTGGGGTACGTTTTCATGAGCTCTTGGTAATGCTTCAAGGCCTCGTCACTCTTTGATCCGTTTTCTTCAAGTCGAGCAATCTCAAATAGCGCATAGTCTCGGTTCATCGCCCCAGACATGTCGAGTATCGAGGCATAGGCTTTTGATGCCTGATCGCGATCTCCTTTTAACAGGTAGGCATACCCCAATTTTTGGTACACCAGGCCGAGGAGTGACGTGTTGGATCCATAGGTAGAGGTAAATCGTTTGTAGGCATCGATCGCCGAGTCCACGTCATTTGATTGCAGGAACGCATTCCCGAGGCTGAATTGTACGAGCGGGGCTGTCGGAGTACGTGGATACTCATCGAGTACCCGCGTATACAAGGCAATAGCCTCTTTGAGATTACTGGCCGTTTTTTGCGAATCATTGGTGGGTCGTGTAAATAGGAGAAGTGTCGCTTCCCGCTCAAGCTCTTGGGCCTTACTGGCGTTTTGGTCCTCGTACCAGAAGAGTCCCCAAAGACCGATCCCCATCACGAGCAGGAGCACAAATCCGGCAAGCAATGACCATCGATAGCTCCTGAGCCCGATCACCCAGTGCTCCAGTCCACTTACGAGCTGTTCTTCACCAACCGGCAAGGTGCGAGGCGGAACTTTTATTCGGTACGTCATCGGACCCCACGTGCTCCTTATGCGAATCAAGACTGGCTTTCTGTCGTAGAACCGTTGTTTTATACTGAACGATAGCGCACCTTGTCAATGTAATCGGAATGCAGAAGAAGAGGCACGCCGTTTCGGTGATCGCAGCATCGGAGAGTCAACGTGTCGACGAGTCATTTTCGCGCCATCCTCCAACAACTTACCGGTCAGTCGTTAAGACGCTCGTTGTCACCATTGGAGTCTGCAACAGGACCGATCGTGCGCCATGCCGGACGTCCGGTGATCTTACTGTCGTCCAACGATTACCTGGGTCTCGCTACACATCCCACGATCGTGCAGGCGGCCATCGAGGCGACAGAACGATATGGAACAGGATCGGGTGCCTCTCGACTGGTCAGTGGTTCGCTTCCTCCTCACGCCGGTCTTGAAGCAGCGCTGGCGAGGTTCAAACAGACAGACGCATCGTTGGTGTTCGGGGCCGGGTATCTTGCCAACGTAGGAGTCATCCCAAATCTTATCGGGCGTGGTGACCGTATTTTGGCTGACCGCTTGTGCCATGCCAGTCTGATCGATGGCTGTCGATTGAGCCGTGCTGATTTCCGGGTATTTCGGCATGGCGATTGTTCGCATCTGGAAGCACTTCTTCGACGACAGGCCGGCACTCGCCGCACTCTTATCATTACGGACGGTCTATTCAGTATGGATGGGGACCTTGCACCGCTGGACGATCTCATTGTGCTCGCGGAACGATACGACGCGATGTTGTATGTGGATGATGCCCATGGAACCGGCATCATGGGAGCCACCGGTCGTGGCACGATCGAGCAGTTTGGTCTGGAGGGGCGAATCCCCTTTCATATGGGAACACTCAGCAAAGCATTGGGTAGTTATGGGGCGTATGTCGTCGGATCCACTGACTTTGTGCAGTACTTACTCAACGTGGCCCGGTCCTTTATGTTTACCACGGCTCTTCCTCCTGGCATAGCAGCGGCAGCTTCGGCTGCCATCACGATCGTTGAGCAGGAGCCGGAGCGACGAGCTCGGCTTTGGGCGAATCGCCACTACTTGTTCAATGGGCTTCAGAACCAGGGTTTTCGGCTGACATCAACCGTCAGTCCCATTCTCCCCGTTCTCATCGGCGATGCCGCCAAGGCCTCCGCGTTTGCTGATCGCCTGCTTGTCCATGGAGTGCATGCAATTGCCATTCGGCCACCCACCGTACCCGACGGCACAAGTCGGATCCGATTGACTGTGACGGCAGCACATACCACGGACCAGCTTGATGAAGCTCTGCAAGCTATGACGCTCGCTGGTCGTGAGACCGGTCTACTCTAATCTTGCGGTATGTTGATCGGCCCCTTTCTGGCTATTTTCTTGCTTTCAGGAGGTGCTATGGCATGATCCATAGAGTGTTCCCGTCTTCGTCATAACCCATTTACCAGGGGTCACACGGAATGGATATTTCCAAGCTGCTGACATTCTCGGTCAAAGAAGGCGCCTCCGATTGTCATATCAGCGCGGGCGAACCTCCGATGATTCGTATTCACGGCGATCTCAAAAAGCTCGACCACCCACCGCTGACTTCCGATGAAACACACGCACTGATCTACGACATGATGAATGATGCGCAGCGGAAGTCCTTCGAGGAAAAACGTGAATGTGACTTTTCCTTTGAGCTTGGGGATATCGCACGGTTCCGAGTCAACGTTTTTGTTCACCAACGAGGGCTGGGTGCTGTGTTTAGAAATATTCCGACGACGATTCTTCCGCTGGAGAAGCTCGGCATGCCGCCGATTCTGAGACAACTCTGTGATAAGGAGAAAGGCTTGATTTTGGTGACCGGACCGACGGGGTCCGGTAAGTCGACGACACTCGCCGCGATGGTGGACTATCTGAACAATACGTTTGAGGGCCATATCATTACCATTGAAGACCCGATTGAGTTTGTTCATAAATCCAAGAAGTGTCTCGTCAATCAACGCGAACTCGGGGTGCACACCCTCTCTTTCGCCAATGCCTTGAAGTCGGCGTTGCGTGAAGATCCGGATATCGTGCTGGTGGGAGAAATGCGGGATTTGGAGACCATTCAATTGGCCTTGACCGCGGCGGAAACCGGACACTTGGTCTTTGGCACCCTCCATACTTCAAGCGCACCCAAGACGATCGACCGCATCATTGACGCGTTCCCGCCTGCGCAGCAGGCGCAGATCAGAACGCAGCTCTCTGAAGCCTTGGAAGCGGTGCTGACCCAAACACTCCTGAAGAGGAAAACCGGAGGACGAGTCGCTGCATTGGAAATCATGGTCGCAACGACGGCTGTACGAAATCTCATTCGTGAAGCGAAGTTGCATCAAATCCCAGGCATCATGCAGGCCAGTCAAAAAGACGGGATGCAAACGATGGACATGGCCTTGGTCGATCTCGCGACGCGTGGAGTCGTGCATAAGGCGGAGGCGCAGTCGCGCAGCATGAATCCAAACCTATTCGGGGCGGCAGTGGTGGGAGCCGCGTAAAGCCACAGCGACGGTGGGGTCTGAGTTATGGATGTTCGAAGTCTCTTGAAAGTCATGGTGGAGCGAGAAGCGTCAGACTTGTATCTGACCATCGATGCCCCGCCGATTTACCGGGTTCATGGCGCCACCCAGCAAACGGAGGCGCCGCCGTTCACGAATGAGCAGCTTGAAGCGCTGGCGTTGGCGCTCATGCGCGGGCAACAGCGGAGCGAATTTGAAGAAAAAATGGAGATGAATCTGGCGCTGTATTACAAGGAGCTTGGCCGGTTCCGCGTCAACATCTTCAGACAAAAGGGTAATGTCGGGCTGGTGTTTCGACACATCAAGGCGGAAATCCAGACGGTCGAGCAGCTCCACCTTCCTCCGATCATCAAAGATATTGCAATGACCAAACGCGGCTTGGTGCTGGTTGTGGGAGCGACGGGCTCCGGAAAATCGACGACGCTGGCGGCCATGATCGACCACCGCAATACCGTGTACCCAGGCCATATCATTACCGTCGAGGATCCAATCGAATTTGTCCACCAACACAAGAAATCACTGGTCACCCAGCGCGAGGTCGGGTTTGATACGTTGACGTTCCAGAACGCGTTGAAGAATACGCTTCGTCAGGCTCCGGACGTGATCCTGATCGGCGAAGTACGGGATACGGAAACGATGGAAGCGGCGATCACGTTTGCCGAGACCGGGCACCTGTGCATCGCCACACTGCATTCTAACAACGCCAACCAAGCGATTGAACGAATCATGAACTTCTTCCCGGTTGAGCGCCATGCTCAAATCTATCTGCAACTCTCCTTGAATTTACGGGCGGTTGTTTCGCAACGGCTGATCCCGTCGCTGGAAGGGAAACGCGTGCCGGCGTTAGAAATCATGATGGATACCCCACGCGTCAAGGATTTGATCAAAAAGGCCGAGATCGATACGTTGAAGGAAGCCATGGAGCAAGGAACGGACGAAGGATGCCAGACGTTCGACTATGTCCTGTTTCAACTGTATAAGGCGAACAAGATTTCGCTCGAGCAGGCCCTTATCAATGCCGATAGTGCGAACAATCTGCGCCTGAAGATCAAGCTTGAAGGGCTCAAAGGCGATGAGGCCGTGAATGCACTGCTTGATAAGCAGCCAGGGACGGGCCCAGGCTCAGATGCCTTCAAGATTCAGGGGGGGGCCTCCGGAAACGTCACACCCTTCCGAAAACGATAAGCGTCCTACGCATACCAATAGATGATCTCGGGCGTTATCCCAACACCATGCATCGTGCTACTTCTCGTCAGTCTGCCGTTCAAGATATGACGCGATCTTTTCAAGGGCGAACGCGCTGAGTTTAGATCCATACCAAGTCGGCATCGTGTGTTCAGGGTATCCTTGCACCACAAAGCGCTGAGGATCCAGCACAGATTCGACGATATACTCATGGACTGTCCTGGCGTCCCCACGGTAGGCCGGGTCCTTGAGTCGTTGGGTGCCAGTCGATCCGAGAATCAAGGGCGGTCCAACCTGGCCGTTGGCTCCGGGAATGCCAGGGATCATATGGCAGACCGCGCAGCCAGCCTGTATGAACAAATCACTGAACGATTCCTCGCCTGTCACCAACGGAACTTTATCTGGTGTGAGAAGGACTTCCAAAGTCTTGCTCGACGTCGTTCGTGGAGATGGGTCTTGAAGGGCCCAGATCACCGACAAGCAGACCAAGCCAATTGCGGTCCATACGACAGCCGGTTTCGGTGATTCTGATGGTGACATCGTGAATTTCGGTTGGGCCGGGGGACAGTATACGGGGTTTGCAGCGAAGATGTCTCAACTGCCAAGGAAAGTTTTGCTCGCTGAGGAAGAACTGCTGTGTCCCGATGGTCAGAGATGTATGCCGACCATCGGGACACATTGGATCTGGTTCGCTATTTCGCTTGGACCAGCTTGAGGAGCTGCTCCAATGGACCGGTCTCGATCTTGCCGTTTGGGGTGAGTTTGTCGATCAAGGCTGGAAGAAGATTGGATAATTGTGCACTCGCATCTTGCGGGGACAACCCAGCCTTGCTTGCCAGTTGTTTGAGCAGATCGCTTCCTAAGCCTTGCTCGATCTGCAGTGGTGTCGCCGGCATATTCTGCCCCGTACTCACCCACGAATTCACAATCTCACTCAACCCGTTTTTCTGAAAGGCCTGAACCAGTCCAGCGAGTCCACCAAGATTGCTGTTGTTCCCCAGTACACTGGTGACGGCTTGCAGTAGTGGGTTCTGCCCACCCTGCCCGGACAAGAGACCGCCGACAACTTGTCCCATGTGGTCCATCAATCCCATACTCGATACCTCCGTTTTCGTAACAGGTGTGAGAATTCCATGTCTTATGGTTATGCTCCGTACGTGATGTACCATAGGTGGCATGCAGAGTCCAGGTGGGAAAGAAATGCCCTTCGAGGCAATCACTCGTTGCGACGCGATAGCAACCATCATCAATGTAAGAGTCTTGTCGATCGACAGACCAAGAACCATCAATGGTATGGAAGGCTTCTTGGCCGTTTTCAATCATAATGGAAAACGAATAGTTTGATGATCAACTTGGAGTGCTCTAAGCCGTGTGTCCATTGGAGCCCTTGCATCGACAAAACTTCTGGTATGATGGTTCCACGGAGGTTGAGGATGGGAAAAAACCGAACAGGTTTCATCAGCCGCTTGGTGATTGGGTTTGCCAGTATCATCACTGTGACGATTCCTGCATCGGCCGAGATGTATGTGGCTGGACAGGCGGGTGTCAACTTCGCAGATCGCCTCAACAGCATCGGAGGAACGGGGCCACAGGCTGGAGTAGCTGGGCCTTTAACTGACTTCGATCTCCAGAACTCGATTACCTATGGAGCGAAGGCAGGCTATTTCCCTGGACACAGTTGGTATGGAATCGAAGGTGAGGTGTTTCACACCACTCCCCATATCAAGGAGTTACCGGCCACCGCAAGTTTGGCTGCTGACCCAGGTATTCATTTGAGGGTTACGACAGTCGGTGTCAATTTTATTGCGCGTTATCCAGGTCGCACACTTCAGCCGTATGTCGGAGCCGGTATCGGAGCCGCCATTGCACGGATCGGTGATACGCCGACCGTGAGAAGCGACTCAGATGTTGCTGTGGCATGGAATGTTCTCGCAGGGTTGAGGACGTTCATCACACCTAAAATCGCTGTTTTTGGAGAGTATAAGTATACCGGGGCCACGCTGAAGTTCGAGGGAGCATACGGCCCCGATGGAGGATTCAGCGGCAATTACCGTGCGCAGCATATTCTCGGTGGGTTGTCGTATCATTTCTAGAGGAGAACGACCATGGTCTACATGACAGTGCTCGCTCCCCTGGTTGGCGCGGTCCTAATGCTCTCGGCTTGCGCAGAATCGATCCATCAAGTTCAACGGGACACGGAGCTCCTCGGTATTCCACTTGAACTGGAGAAGGAGATTGATGTCACCGTGACGTTTGCTGACTTAAAGCGAGCGCCCAGTGACTACATCGGACGAACGGTCATGATCGGCGGGAACATCATTCGAGCCAAACGGATGGAAGCAGAGACCGAGTTGGAGATCTTACAATTACCGACCGAAAAGGAAGGAGCGTTGACTGAAGAACGTCTCCGATCGGAAGGCCGATTTCTCGCCGTTCGAGAACAATTTCTTGATCCTGCCAGTCTCCCGCAAGGGACGCCCGTTACCGTGATCGGTATCGTGAAAGGCGAGACGACGCGTCCGCTCGATGAGAGCGAGTATACCTATCCCATTCTTGAGATCAAACATATCATCGATTGGAACAGCATGACGGCTCAGAGACGAAGGGATCGAAGCCCGTATTATGGTGCCTACTATCCACCCTATGGGTACGGCGGATTCTACCCGTACGGTGGATTCTGGGGACCCTATGGTGGCTACTGGGGAGGACGTGGATTCTATGGTCGTCCATATTTCGGTGGCGGCGGTTGGAGTTCACCTTCTCCGGCGCCTCCCCCACCGGCACGCGTCCATCCACGAATGAGAGGGCGATAGCATGTACGCGGTTGTGAAATGGGTATTTGAAATGGTGCGTTTTTTTCAGAGAGAGACAAAGCTTGATGAACAGTCCTGATGTTCGGGTCGGTCCCCTCCTCTCTCGCCGACAGGTTATGGCACTATTTGGTGCTACTAGCGTGAACTGGCTCATGGGAGAGTTGCCGACCACTGCGACGGCAACAGCCGACATGCCTCGTGCGCTTTGTATTGCTCGTCCTGAGCAGACGGAAGGTCCATATTTCGTCGATGAACGATTGAATCGATCCGATATTCGTACCGATCCGGCCGATGGGCGACTCAAGCCAGGAATTCCATTGGCGCTGACTGTTCAGGTGATGAGGCTTACGTCGGGAGTCTGTCGGCCCCTACCGGATGCACAAGTCGATATCTGGCATTGTGATGCGAAGGGGATCTATTCGGATGTGCGGGATTCTGATTTCAATACCATCGGTCAAAAATTTTTACGTGGATATCAAATCACAAATGCACAAGGCAAAGCTCGATTCTTGACAATCTATCCAGGTTGGTATCCATTTCGAACAGTGCATGTTCACGTCAAGATTCGAACGGCATCGATCGCCGGACCACGATCCGAGTTCACGTCGCAGATATATTTCCCCGATGAACTGACGGATCGTGTCCACATGAGCTCACCATATGCCTCGATGAGGACTCGAAGAATCAGAAACCGGCACGACGGCATTTTCCGCGACGCAGGCCATCAATTACTGGTGACCCCTTCACCGACAACGGATGGGTACACAGGGACTTTCCCGATCGGTTTGGTGCTGTAAGTGCTCTCGCTGTCGAAGCTTCTGCGTATTGACGATCCAAGCGAATTCTCGATACCATTCGTCTCCCTAAACACATTAAACGTAGGAGGTTGCGGCGATGAAGCTGTTGCGTGATGTGGCGATGGTGGCCTGTGTGATCCTGACTCCTCTCATGGTGACCGCTGCGTCGCCACCGGAAGCGCAGGTCGACTATTCTGCTGACAGCATCATGGAGTCCGAAGGCGGCATGACGATGAAGTCCCGGGTCTATCACACGATGAATAAAGACCGGATGGACATGGGCGGTTCGGACGGCATGACGATGATCATTCGAAAAGATAAGAACATCATGTGGCAACTCATGGGTGATATGTACATGGAGATGCCGATTGATGTGTCGACGGCCTCTGGTATGGATGCGTTCAATATCGTTGAGCAAACCGATGTCGGGCAAGAAACGGTCAACGGCGTCAAGACGACCAAATCAAAAGTCGTGGCCGTCAAGAAAGACGGCTCTGGAAAATTCGGCGGATTTTTCTGGACGACCAAAGAAGGCATCACCGTCAAGATGGACCTGCTCTCCAAAGAAGGCGATAAAAAAGTGCGCGTGACCAACGAACTGACGAATCTCAAAATCGAAAAACAGAATCCGGCTCTTTTTGAGATTCCCGCCGGCTACACCAAGAACGACATGGGCGCGATGATGGGCGGTATACCCAACCTCGAGGAGATGAAAAGCCATTCACAATCGCGGAAACGGCCGTCTCAAGAGAGTCAGGCCGACGACAGCAGTGCAGGACAAATGCCCGATATGAACAAGATGATGAAGGGGTTGTTCGGGAAATAACGAAGGAGGTCGTTCCTGATGCATCCGATACGGATAGTGGTTTCGTGCGTGATGGTGATTGTTGCGGCGGCATCGATCGCCCATGCGGACGATCTCTGCCTCGGTCAAGAAGAGAGGGCTGCTGCTATGTCGGCATCAGCTGCGCTTCGAACGGCTGAGCAGAGCGGGAAGCAAGCTGCTATTTTTTCAGCCTCCATGAACGTTGTTGCAAACGACTGCATGGATCGCTATGACAAGAACGTGATCGGCAAAGCCAAGGCCAATCTTCCTACGCTCGGCCGCGAGCTTGCCAAGTCCGCCGAGAGAAACGGTGTCCTCTATTCCAGCGAACCGGTCCGAGCGGATGGTCAAACCTCGGCATTCCGATATTTTGAAACCATCGGCGACCACCAGGAAGCGAATCGTGTCCTGCTCAAGGCTGTTCAGAGCAAGCCGGATGATCTCCGTCTCTTTGAAACTGCCTGGGATATCGATACAGATCGGCGCGGTTCGTCCGATTCCGGCACCGGATCAAGGCCGCCATACCACTCCCCTCCTGGATTTCGGCAAAACTTGACGAAGGTGGCTTCGGCGAACGCAGATCGGTTGATGAAGGCGGAGGAACGAGATGCTCAAGGATTGACCGGTGGCATCAACGAGTGTGCCCAAGCCAGCATGCAATCACTTGAAAAACTGAAACGCGCGTCGCTCTGGATGAAATATCTTCCCGGTGGGGAGAAGCCGGCTCAAGATCGAGCTGAACAACGAGGGGATACCATCATGAAGCGTGCTGATCCCACATTCACCCACGGACAAGCTACGGCTTATTATGAATTCTCCGGTTCGCCACGGGCGAAAGAGGTCATCGCGCAGATTAAGAAAAAAGTAGATGCGTCTCAACGAGCGTTGGAAAAGACCGGTGAGAATATGAAAGACATTCTGACCCAAAAAAGCGAAGCTGAACAACAACAGTTCAATAAGAAAAAAGCCGACCTCGAAAAAGAACTTGGATTCTAACCAACCGGACGTATCTGTTACACAACATTTCCGTCGGTCTTCCGGGCAGGATCTATTCTGCTATTGGCTGTTGGCGTATAGGGAGTCATCGGGGCCTCTGCCTTCACAGGAGCGGACGCAGGCACCGGTGGAGCCAATTCTGTTTTGGAAAAGACAACCGCTGTCTGCCTCTCTTCCGGTTGGTTTATCTTCTCTTTGATATGTGCGTTGATCAGTCGGTCGATTGCCGTGGCAAGGGACAATAGATTTTTGGCGGCGAGGGAGGTCGGCGCTGCTTCGATTACGGGCAAGAACTTTCGGACAGCCTGAGCGACGGCGGGATCTTCTGGAATTTCTCCCAATAACATCAGGTCGCCTCCAACGTATTGCTGGAGAATTTTACGAAGATAGAGGATATTGATCTGGGAGCTGTGAGCGGCACGATTGATGATGAGGCCGGGCCGAAAAGAGTGAAGCGCAGCGGTTGCTACCTCTCGTCCTTCCCTATCTGTGGCACCCGCAACATTCATCACTTCTTCCACACTGAGGAAATCTCTGTTCGACAGGACCTCAGACATGGGGCTGCGCGCCAGAAAGCACGCCAAGACACGACGGATCGCCGCTAACTTAATGAATCGATAGAGGTCGAGGACCGATGTTGGTTCTGGTGTTGCTATCGCTAAATTGATGTCACCCATGAGGAAAAAGTCGAGTGCGTGGTAACTGGTTCCCGCGCCAATATCGATCACCACGATATCCACGGTCAGTTCCTGGAATTGCTTCATCAGCCGCTTTTTACGCGCATATGCCATATTCGCTGTTGCCAAGGTCTCTCCGGTCCCAGGAATCAGACGAAGGTTAGGATGAAAGGCAATGGGAATGGCGACGTCCTCAAGCCGATTCACTCGTTTATTTAAGAAATCTGTCAAGGTAACCGGTGGATGTAGTTCTCCGAACATGATATGAGCATCGGCTCCACCCACATCGAGGTCGGCCAGAATGACCTGTCGCCCGCTTTTTGCCAAGGCCAACGCCAAGTTGGCTGAGACCACGCTCTTGCCTACTCCACCTTTCCCTGATGCCACCGAAATCAGCGTTGCCATACAGCCTGTCGTTCCGCTCGTAAACACATGGATAGAGATCTGTTGGACTGGGGTCAGATGATGACGTCATTGTAACGGCTCTCGAAAAAAAGAAAAGGAAAAGAAGGGAATTTGTGAAGAGAAAGGCTCTCATCACTTGAGCTGAGAAAATATGGTTCGATAAAATTTGAACATGTACCTATTCTCTACATCTATTCCATGGAGGATACTGTGGTATTCTACTCACCGACTCCAGTTGAGTCGGATCGAGTGCTCCATATAGCTGTATGCGAAAAGCCAAGATCATCTGTACCATTGGGCCCGCGAGTTCCTCACCGGCGACCGTCGATCGTTTGATCGCCAGTGGGATGAACGCAGCCCGGTTGAATTTCTCTCACGGGACCTACGAGTGGCATGCCGCAGTGATCGCTACGATTCGTCAGGCTGCTACCAGCCAGAGCACAGCCGTGGCCATCATTCAGGATCTGCAAGGACCTCGGATTCGAGTGGGGCTTGTGCCACAGGCGGGGATTCAGGTCACAGCCGGTCAGTCCGTACGTCTCCGTGCACGGGGATCTGAGCAAGAAGCACAATCTGCTGTTTCTTTTTTGTCTACAGAAATCCCTATCGCCTATCCGTACCTGACGCGCGACCTTCGTGTCGGGTCTCGGATTCTGATCAATGACGGGTTGATCGAGCTTGTCGCCGACCGCATCAAGGATGACATCGTCGACTGTTCGGTCCTCATTGGAGGCACGATTACTTCGCACAAAGGGATCAATCTGCCTGGCACGACGGTCAGTGTGCCGACCTTGACGGAAAAAGACTACGCAGACATCCGCTTCGGCGTTACATGCGGCGTGGATTATCTCGCGCTCTCATTCGTCCGGGGATCACATGATATCGTTACCGCGCGAGCCGTCTTGAAGGAATGTGGAACCAGCATTCCGATCATTGCCAAAATCGAACGGGCTGAGGCCGTCGCGGCATTGGGGGACATTTTGGATTGTGCGGATGGCGTGATGATCGCGCGCGGCGATCTGGGTGTGGAGATGGGGCCGGAAGCAGTGCCGATTTTGCAGAAACGCATTATCGTGGAAGCGAATCATCGGCGTCGATTGGTGATTACCGCCACACAGATGTTGGAGTCAATGACGCAGGCCACAAGGCCGACTAGGGCAGAAGCCTCGGATGTCGCGAATGCCGTCTTCGACGGCAGTGACGCCGTGATGTTGTCGGCTGAAACAGCTGTTGGTGCCTATCCGGTTGAAGCGGTGCAGGTCATGGATCGTCTTATTCGTGCAGCAGAAGATACGACCGAACCTGGTGTGATCGTCAAGACCGATCCAGTTGGAGACAAGCTCTCACTTGCAGAGGCGATTGCAGCCGCAGCTCCCTCTGCAGCTCGATCAGTCCTGGCTAGAGCCATTGTGGCCTTCACTGAAGGCGGCACAACCGCACGATTGATCTCCAAACACCGACCGAGCTCCCCTCTCCTGGCCTTCGCTCCGTCTGAATCGATTCAACGGCAGATGGCGTTGTATTGGGGCGTGCGTTCCTTTCCCATGTTTTCAGGAGGATCATCGGAAGCCTGGATCGCAGAAGCGGAGCAACGGCTCACGGACGAACAGCTGTGTACGCTAGGAGACGTGATTGCCGTTGTATCTGGAACCATGGCAGGACAAGCTGGCGGCACGAATATGCTGAAACTCCACGAAATCGGGTCCCTTATATCTGAGCGTGACAAGCCTTCTACTGCAACTGAATCGTCATGACCAGCCTTTATTAATTTCTCCGACACCCGCCTAGTCGCCTCCATCCAAAGAAGCTGCCACCTGATTCATATACTCTGTCTCTGTAACCAGGGCGGGTGCATGAAGAACCCCACCCTTACAGGCGGGGTCTCCTCACAATTCAAGCTGCGCTTGACCCGTCTCCTGCTCGCCTTGGTGCTGGACATCGTGCCGAATCGTGGCCTCGGTGATGCCCACTGTGGAGGCAAAAAATCCTCGTGCTCAAACTCCGCCACCATCCCAATACACTTCGCGCACCATGTGCGGGAATTTCTCTTTCAGCTGCCGACTCGTCACACTCTTCAACGTCTCCACGACCTTTGAAACTGCGTATTTCGGTGGAATCACCATGTGCAAATGGACATGGTCCCGATCCACGCCAATTTCCTCCAGAAACCAATCGGGGTGAAATTCCCGCACGCTCCGGAGGACCTTCTTCAGGTATTCAGCTACTCCGGGCACGAGGATTTTTCGCCGATACCGCGTCACCCACACCAAATGGTACTGAGTCTTGTACACCACATGAGCCTGTCGATGGAGTTTCATCGACGGCCAGCATCGCACCAGGCGAGCAACAGACGGCACCCTGCTCACACCCCCACCCTCCCAGGTGGGGAACTCCTGCGCAATTAAACATAACGACATATATATTGCCGCATAATTAAGGTATACTCCTGACA
>CAYSFU010000010.1:0-62888 GCA_964430555.1 uncultured Nitrospira sp.
GCGAAGCAATACCTCACTGAGCGCTATGGCTATAAGGAGTTTCTTGCCAAGCCGGCTGCTGCAATCCCTAACAAGGCTTAAGCGAACGAAGGAGATTCCACGATGGCAAAACGCTTCAATATTCGAATGGCAGGTGTCGGCGGACAGGGCGTCGTGACTGGGTCTCACATTCTGAGCACAGCCGTCATCAATGCCGGTGGAGAGAGTACGATTGTGCCGTTCTATGGGTCGGAAAAACGAATGGCGCCGGTCGAAAGCTACGTTCGCGTGTCGGATGAACCGATCTACGAGATCGGTGAAATCACGTTCCCGCATATCATCATCATCTTCCATCCTCAAGTCATTACACATGGTAAGTCGTATACGATGCCGTTCTACTTCGGCTTGAAGGAAGATGGGATTGCCTTGATCAACAACGATGGGCCGATGAATCTCCATCGAGATCAGGCTGCTGAGCTGAAAGAGCGTCGGGCGAAGCTGTATTACTTCCCAGCGACAAAAATCTCATTGGAAGTGGCGGGTATGGATCTTGCGACCAACATGGCGTTGATGGGCTGTATTGGAGCGATTACCGGGCTGACGAGTATGGATGGGTTGGATCAGGCCGTGAAGGACCGATTCCTTGGGAAAGGCTTCGTGGTGTCTGGTGGTACGGCCGCCCTTGACAGTGTCGTTGAGCGGAAGTTCAAGAAGAAACAAGAACTCATTGAGAAAAACGTCGCCGTTATGCGGGCCGGATGGAATTATGCCGTCGATAATGGGTGGGCTGCGGCCGATGTCAAGCGGGTGGAAGAGCCTGTTGCAGCCGCCACCGCGTAACCGGTTATAAAGGAGTCTTCATGTACCTCGTAGCCGATATCAGTGTTGAAATTTGTGCCGCGAAAAGCTGTAAACTCTGCACGCAGTACTGTCCGGAAGCCAATACGATCCTCTACAGCGACGAAATGGGCAAGGATCAAGGCTTCAAGTACGGCTCCGCGTATGTTGCCGTCGATCGTTGCAAGGGCTGCGCGCAATGCGTATGGGTCTGTGACAACATGGCGAAGAATAATGCCATCAAGATGATCATGATCGATCAATTGCCGAAAGCGGCATTGACGGACAATGTTACGTATGGAGAGAAAAGCACCACAGCGGTTTTGACAAGTGTCGCAGGATAAAGGCTGAGGAAAGGGGAAAGGGCGTGGCAACAACACAGGATACTCGAGAACGCATCATCGTACCGGGACCGGCAGGTTTCCATCCTCCATCCGCTGCACAGTTAGGGGTGTCGCTGCCAGATCCTGGAGAAGGATTGTTTTACGGACTGCTCGAACCGAATGAAGAGATTGTCATTGAGGAAATGGCTCGCAAAATGCTGACGAGCCCGAACGCAACTATTTTCCCCGGTCCGTTGTTGCTGTGGGCATGGAACGATCATGCGGTTGAAAAGGCAAAGGCAACGCTGGAAGTTGCCGCGCAGATTCCTGAAGTGATGATTATTCCGATGCCGGACTATCGGCCAAAGTACCCGAAAATCGATCCGGAAGAAGTCATCAATCCCAATCATCCTAATCTCACGATTTGGGGCAATAAAATCGAAGCCTGTATTTTCATCGGTGTGCATTGTCATTATGCCAACTTGACGCTGAAGATGATCAGAGCGGGAACCAATTGCTGCACGATGGCGGTCTGCGCGGAGCAAGGCCATGAGGATGCCATGCTCACGATACGGGACTCCGATACGTTGAAGATCAAGCGAGTTGCGCAGATTTTCAAGCGTGTTCGCGAGGAAATGGGAATCAAATTGCCGGAGAACGGAGAAAATGTTCGTTTTACCGGAACGCAATCGAAGGTACATGGCGGAAAGACCCACACCAATCCGATGGCGTTTGCTCCGACTCCAGGTGGTGCAAGCAGCGCAGCGATGTTCGGCCATTCTGCAGAACAGATGAAGCGGGAAGGGTAGGCTGAGCGAGCAGCTCACCGTCCATATAGAGAGGTGCGATTATGAGCGAAACTGAAGTGAAGACCAATCCCCAAGGCGATCCAATCACCAGCGTGGCCGCTCCATCAAGTGCCGCGAAAAAAGATCCGCATGGTGAAGCCAAACGACAGAAAGTCGTGACTCCTGAATACCTGTTTCTTGAAGCGCCACGGACCAAAGAGTTTATCACGGGCAGCGAAGCGGCCAAGGAAGCAGTTCGTCGTTCGAACGTGGATTTAGCGATTGCTTATCCGATCACACCGCAGAGCGAAACCATGCAGCTCGTCGGGGTGCTTTATGGCGAAGGTTATGTGAAAGAGTACTATCGGGGTGAAGAAGAAGTCGGTGTGATGGCCGCTATTGCCGGTGGGTCTCGCGCAGGTGTTCGATGCTATACGGCCACAGCCGGACCTGGTACATTGCGAGGCTTGGAAGGCATTGCGTCCTGGCCAGGCCATCGTCTTCCGGTGGTTGCCATGTTTACTTGTCGCGTCGTCAATGCACCACTTGCCATTCAACCGGATAACATTGAAGTGTCGTACTTGTTGAATTGCGGCATGATCGTGTTTCATGCCGAGAATCAACAAGACATGTTCGATTTCACGATGGCTGGGTTTACGATCAGCGAGAAGAACGATGTCACCTTGCCGGTCGGAGTGTGCTGTGACGGGTTCTTTGTGACTCACGCTCGTGGTTATGTGCGGATGCAAGATCGTGGGATGAAGTTGCCGCCACGTGAGGCCTGGCGCGGTGCCGTGCCGGTGCTGGATGCCGAGAATCCTCCAGCCCGTCTGTCTCGTGACGCTCCGGTTCAGAAGTCGAACTTCATGGCGTATAATATTCACGCCGTCTGGCAGCAGGAAGTCTGGGCAGCCGTTGAACGGTCCCGCAAGTACATCAATCAATACATGGGTGGTTTGCTGACGGCGGAAAATGTCGAAGGGGCAGAAGCCATCATCATCGCCTCCGGTAGTGCTGCAGCCCAATCGCGCGAAGCTGTGCGCCTCTGCAAAGATAAAGGGCTCAACGTCGGTTTGATCAAAGTTCGTTCGCTTCGTCCGTTCCCGACGAAGGAACTTCGTGAGTTGTGCGGGAAAACCAAGTTGATCGTGGTGCCAGAATTCAATTATGTCGGGTGGTTGGCCAAAGAAGTCGCCACTGCGATCTACGGGTACTCTAAAGCAAAGATCATCGGCGGTCCCCGTGTCTACGGTGGTCAATCAATGCCGGTCGAGTTGATCGTGGATGAAGTTGAATCCGGTCTGACCGGCAAAAAATCCACAAATGTCGCGATGTCGCAGGTTATGGGTGGCACTGTCAATCCAGACGAAGTTGCCCAATTTATGCGGAGCATCTAGGGTAATCGTTCTCTGTCAAAAAGCAAGAGCCCGTCAGCTTGCAGCTGATGGGCTCTTGCTTTTTAGGCTCTCAGCTCGTTGCGATCTGGCAACTGATAGCTGACGGTTATCCCTGAATCTCATCCTCCACGAGTTCCTCGCTCGCTGGCATCCCGTAGGCGACATACTTGGCATACGACAGATAGATCCCTGCACTGTCCGTCATGGCTTTAGACCCGGCTGTCAGCCGAATCACCTTGTCGGAGCCGGGAGGTTCAATGTTTTGGAGCATGGTGACGTGTTCATGCAGGAGTTGAATATACCGTTCCACCGCCGATTCAACGTCTTTATAAGCCTTCAAAATATCATCTGTCATGGTTGTCCTCCGTAATGGCATAAGCATACACTACGTTCATGAGGCGCCTCAACGTCACTGTGTCTTGTGGGCTGCTCGATGCAATCCAGGTCGTTGTTGAGGGAGAGACTATTTCGAGCCGGCAACTTACCCAGGCCATCGCCGAGCTGTCCAGAATCTTCACAAAAGAACGAAATTGTCTCCAATCTTCGTACTTAAATAACAGACTCTTCGGCACGGCGTATCTTCGGTATTTCCTGCCGGTCAATCTCGCCAAGCTCCAGCTGTTGCTGGATGAGATGCCTACTCCTGAGGTGAGTGAGAGTTTCTCAGTATTGGACCTTGGTTCAGGCCCTGGTACCGGAGCATTGGCTGTTCTCGACTGGTGGCATCAGCAGGCATTGCCATATGCCCTGTCAATGACCGCCATCGATGGTTCGACGGCAGCTCTTGGACAAGCCAAGCGCTTGTGGGGGCAATATTGTCGGGCGGCTGCTGTGGGCGCAGCGAGCTTGCAGACGTATGAAGGGGATCTTGAACGGCGAGTCTGGTCGGAACAGGTTAAGCAGCGGACGCCCTTTGATCTCATTATCCTCGCCAACTGTCTGAATGAGATGTTCCCAGATGCTACAGATACAATTGAATTACGGACTAGTGTGGTGACGGAATCGTTGTCGCTGTTGGCTCCGCACGGTACGATGATGATCGTGGAGCCGGCGCTTCGAGAAACGTCTCGCGCGCTGCATCAGGTCCGTGACCGATTGCTCCAAGAAAACCGTTGTACGGTGTATAGCCCTTGCCTGCATGAGAACGACTGCCCGGCCTTGATCAATTCATCTGATTGGTGTCATGAGGAGCGGGCCTGGAAACCGCCGACAGAAATTCAAGAAATCGACGAACAAGTCGGCTTTATCAAAGATGCGCTGAAGTTCTCATATCTTCTCCTGCGCAAAGACGGCAAGACTCTCACTGAGCGCAGACCAGATGTCCATCGTGTCGTGAGCGAGTTGCGAATCATGAAAGGTGAAAAAAGGGCTTGGCTGTGCAATGAACAAGGTCGACAAGAAGTTGGACGGCAAGATCGTTTGGTATCTCCTTGTAACGAAGCCTTCGACCAATGGCGTCGCGGCGCCATCGTGCAGATTGAAAAGATTGTACGAAAGGAGCGCGGAGGGAAGGTCTCCTCGCTAGGGCGGATCGAACAAGATGCGACGGTGCGGATTGTGAGCTCAGTCTGAATCAAGCATGAATGATGGATGAGGAACGATATGCTTCGTGAGGTTAAGTCGAGTTCCTAAACAGAATGGGGCTGGCAGATTGATCTCTTGGTTTGCTTGAAACGCTTGATCGCGTTGAGAGTTGAATGCCGTGAGCTGAACCGACTAATCCGCTTCCGGCTCGGAGCTGCCATGTTGGTGGGACACCTTGTCTTCCTCGAAGAGATCCGCCATTTCTTCAGCCATGATGGCATCATCGTCCTGAATGGCGAACACAGGGATTTCTTTTCTTGCCTTGGGCTTTTCTTCCGGCGCGGAGTCGGGTTGCTTTGGCGTGTCGTTCATGGCTTCAGTATACCCTCGTGCAGGAGATAAGGAGAAGATTTATTCAAAGGCCTCTAGTGAAGATCGTTCGACAAATTGTCGGTGGCATCCTTGACAGGTGACAAAGTAGTAAGCGTCCCGGACGGACACGGTGGCCCGAAGATCAAGGCTGACACCTCGGTGGTTACATTCGGTGCATGAAATCTCACGTAGACGGAGAGGCACATCAGGCTGTGTCCGTAGATAAAACTCCATGTCGGTATAGACCGGAAAGGTGTAGAAACACTTCTTACAGATGCCACGCCAGTCACCATCAGACCCCATGAATCGTTCATCGATGGCAAAGTTCGATTGTTTGCAGATGGCGCAGGGGACTGTGTTCAGCCGCCGTTCCACCTCTTGCTGAGTGAGTGTGACCATGTGGAGAGTATAGCGGGCGAAGAATAGGAATCGCAACCGGTGTCGCAGTGCCGGCGAGAAAGCTTGACGCTCCATGGCGGCACGCTATACTCACCATGCCATGCACATGATTACGGACCAGCTGTTGGTCGGGAACATCGACGATGCACAGCACCCACCAGCAGTTGTCGGGACACTGCTCCTGGTGGCTGAAGAGTTGGTCGTCACCCCTGCCTCCTGGATGGATTACCGCCACATTCCTTTTCGAGAGTTTGCCAAGGCTGATCCTGCAAAACTGATGGAGGCGGTGCAATGGCTTGAGTCGCGAGCCTCGAAGGAGCGGAAACTGGTTTGCTGCCGGGCTGGGATGGGCCGGTCGGTTTCTGTTGTCATGGCATACCTGTGTTGTGTGGAAGGGAAATCATATGATGACGTGCTGAAACTCGTCATGACACGGCATCCAGGCGCCATGCCGCTACCGAATCTGCAAGTCGCCATTGAACAGGTTCGTCAACTCCGCCGCACCACGACGACTCGCCAGGCTGGTTTGTAACGCGGTTCTCGCGTTCATCGCCTAATTCTTGCCTTTCACTCCCTCTCATGGCTTAATGCCGCACAGTTTCTACTCGAAACACGGTTGTAGGATGCCTGAACTGCCTGAAGCTGAGGTCGTCGCTCGACAAATCCGCGCACGTCTCCTCGGAGCGCAGGTGACCGATGTGTGGATCGGACGTCAGGATATTGTTCGAGAAGGGCATGACACCGCACCGTGGTATTGCGGCGCGACTCTACAGGCGGTTGAACGATTCGGCAAAAGTGTTGTCTTGGGATTCGTGAAGAGCCACGATTGTCGTTCTGTCGTGGCTGAGTTGGGGATGACCGGGTTACTGCTGTTCCGATCGACGCCGACAAAACATCCACAGCATGTCCATGTGAGACTGTCGTTCGAAGGAGGACGTGAACCAGAACTACGGTACTGGAATCCCCGCCGATTCGGACGGCTTTCTCTCTTGGACAAGGCAGGACTGGATCGATATGTTACCCGCCGCTTTGGGCTCGATCCGCTCTCAGCATCCCAGCAGGATTTTGTGAGACTTTTGCAGGAACGACGTGGGCGACTCAAGGCTCTCTTGATGCACCAACAAGTTCTTGCCGGCATCGGGAACATTTATGCGAACGAGATTCTCTTCCGAGCCGGCCTTCATCCGAATCGTCAGGCCAGTCAGGTATCGGTGGGCAAGGCCGAGACGCTCTATGCCATCATGCGTGACGTTCTCGATGAGGCCATTAGACATGGCGGATCGAGTGTCCGAGACTTCTTTGCCCCTGACGGAAGTGAAGGGCAATATAAGCGGAGGCATCTGGTCTATGGGAAAGAGGGACAGTCCTGCCCGAATCACTGTGGTGGAGTGATTCAACGCATTCACGGTGAACGAAGCTCATATTTTTGCCCTCGATGCCAGACGCTGCGTCCGAAACGGCGACGTATGCCATGAAAACCCAATACATTTTAAATATTTATGCCGAATGTTCGGCGAAGTATCTGCTGCTAGGTCTTTTGATCCCTGCTCTATTAGTCCCTCTGGCGTCTTGAGTCATCCTGTCAGTTTCAGCTAGAATCCCGCACCCTATTTTGCCTGAGTTACTACGAAGGAGAATTCGCATGGCTAAGGTATTGGAAGGCCCTGGCATGGGGCTGATGAAGAAGTGGGGGATTCATGTCCCCAACTATGTTGTCGTCACGTCCACGGACGAACTGGCCAAGCTTGGACAAGCCAATGACTGGATGAAAGCCGCGAAGTTGGTGGTGAAGGCGCACGAGGCGCTCGGCTCGCGCTTCAAGCTCGGTCTGGTCAAAGTGGGCCTTGATCTCAATGCGGCGGTGGCTGCGACCAAGGAAATGATCGGACGTCAGGTCGGCAGCATTACCGTCTCGCAGGTCATTGTTTCGGAGATGGTCCCGCATAAAGAGGAATACTATTGCGCGGTGAAGTCTACTCGCGAGGGCAGCGAGATTCTTGTCGCCAATTGCGGTGGGATTGAGGTTGAATCAAACTGGGATCGCGTGAAACGTCTCTGCTTGGAGGTTGGGCAGGCCCCTTCATCTGGGCAACTCGAAAAGCTTTCCAAAGATGCCGGATTTACCGGCCCACTCGCGAAAAAGATGGCTGACTTTGCCGGCAAGATGTTCACCTGTTTCGAGAGCGAGGACGCGCAATATCTCGAAGTGAACCCGGTCGTCATGCGTGAAAGCGACGGCGAGTTGGTCGCGCTCGATGCGGTCACGTTGCTGGATGGTGACGCCAAGTTTAGGCATCCGGATTGGAACTTTCCCTTCGCTGCGGAGTTCGGTCGTTCCTACAGCAAGGACGAAATGGAAGTTATGGCGGTCGATAGCAAGATCAAGGGCTCGGTGAAATTCATCGAAATCCCGGGAGGTGACACAGCCATGCTGCCGGCCGGCGGTGGCGCCAGTGTCTACTATTCTGATGCCGTGGTGGCTCGCGGCGGCAAGCTGGCGAACTATGCCGAGTATTCCGGTGATCCACCGGATTGGGCTGTGGAAGTGTTGACGGAGAAGGTCTGCTCATTGCCCGGCATCAAAAACATCATCGTCGGTGGCGCGATTGCGAATTTTACCGATGTCAAGAAGACCTTTGGCGGCATCATTAACGGATTCCGCAAGGCAAAGGGTGATGGCAAATTAAAGGGCGTCAAGATTTGGGTGCGTCGTGGTGGACCGCGTGAGAAGGAAGGTCTTGATGCGATGCGTGCATTAAAGGATGAGGGATTCGACATCAACGTCTTCGACCGCAATACCCCACTGACGGACATCGTCGACAAAGCGTTACACACGTAACGAGCGGTCAGCTATTAGCCATCAGCTGTCGGCTGGATGCTGACTGCTGGAAGCTTCACTGTTGGAGGATTTTCGATGAGTATTCTGGCCAATAAAGACACCCGCGTGGTGATTCAGGGTGGTGCCGCCGGTGTCAATGCAGCCCGCCGGATGGCGGAGTTCTGTTATCTGATTAAGCGCCCTCTCACGGTCGAGGCATTCGTCTACCCGCCCGACGCCGGCAAGACCAATGAAGTGCCGTACGGCAGCGGACTGATTGCGATTCCCATCTACAAGACGATCGCGGAAGCGACAAAGCATCATCCGGCCATCAACACCAGCCTCGTCTACATCGGCGCCGATCGCGCCATGAAGGGGGGCATGGAAGCATTGGATGATCCGAACATCAAGGTCGTCTCGATGATTACCGAGGGTGTGCCGGAGAAGGATGCCAAGCTGCTTGGAGCCCACGCTCGAAAGCTTGGGAAGGTGTTCAACGGTCCATCGTCGATCGGCATCATCTCTGCAGGCGCTTGCCGGTTGGGTGTCATCGGTGGCGCGTTCGATAACCTGGTCCTCTCGAAGTTGTATCGGGAAGGTTCGTTCGGCGTCATTACAAAGTCAGGCGGTCTCTCGAACGAAATTATCTGGATCTGTTCGCAGTTTGCCGATGGCATCACGACGGCTATCGGGATCGGTGGCGATGCCTATCCTGGTACCGACTATGTGAGCTACCTCGAAATGTTCGAAAACGATCCGCAGACCAAGGCGGTCGTCATTGTCGGTGAGATGGGTGGTGATCTCGAAGAGCGTGCAGCGGAGTGGTATGGGGCCAAGAAGCGTCGTGTGAAATTGATCGGCGTGGTCTCAGGCTTTTGTCAGGAGAGCTTGCCGAAGGGCATGAAGTTTGGTCATGCCGGTGCCAAAGAGGGCATGAAAGGTGAAGGGTCGGCGAGATCGAAGTCGGATGCGCTCAAGAAGGCCGGTGCCATTGTCCCGCCGACGTTTGGTGCGCTTGGTCCGGTTATCAAGGATACTTATCAAGAGCTGCTTAAGTCTGGTCAGGTGAAAGAGCCGGTGGAGCCGGCGGTCCTGCCGAAGTTGCCGAAATCGGTCGAAGAAGCCATGAAAGCGGACGAAGTGATGGTGGCGCCGTTGATCCGGACCACGATCAGCGACGACCGTGGCGACGAACCCTGCTATGACGGTTATCCAGCTTCCGAATTGATCAATAAGGGCTACGAAATTCCGCATGTCATTGGGTTGCTCTGGGATAAGCGCCTCATCTCGAAGCAGGAAGCTGAAATCATTAAGCGCATCATGATGCTTTCGGCGGATCACGGGCCTTGCGTCAGCGGTGCCTACGCGACGATTCTTGCAGCCTGTGCCGGGATCGGCCTTTCCCAAGCGGTGGCGGCAGGCTTGATTATGATCGGGCCGCGATTCGGCGGTGCCGTCACGGATGCCGGTCGTTGGTTCAAGTACGCAGTCGATAACAAAATGACCGTTGAGGATTTCTTGGTCTACATGAAAAAGAATGTCGGCCCGGTGCCTGGTATCGGTCATCGAGTGAAGAGCCTGCGCAATCCTGACAAGCGGGTGAAGGAGTTGGTCGGTTACGTGAAGAGTTTGAATATCAAAACGCCCTGTCTGGATTTCGCCTTGGCGGTGGAGCAGGTCACGGCGGTCAAGAAGGATAATTTGATTCTGAATGTGGACGGCACGATGGCAGCCGTACTGGTCGACATGGGTTTCCCTGTCGACAGTTTGAACGGATTCTTCATCCTGTCGCGCACGATCGGATTGATCGGCCATTGGGTCGATCAGAAACGTCAGGACAGTCGTTTGATCCGGCTGTTCGATTACCTGGTCAATTATGCAGCGCCGAAGCGGCGGGAAGTGCCACCGCTCAAGTAGCAGCGATCAGTCTGCAGTCGTCCGTCTTCGGCAGCGGAGAGCGGACAGCTGATTACTGACAGCTCTGTAAGGAGATACGTCATGTCCATGGATCTCGCGAAAAATCTTTATGCCAAGATGCCGGGCGTCTTCGAGAAGGCCAGAAAGAAGTTCGGCCGACCGTTGACCCTGGCGGATAAGATTCTCGTCTCGCACGCCGACAATTTCGATACCCAGCATTGGGAGCGAGGCAAGGCCATGTTGGCCTTACGTCCCGATCGCGTGGCGATGCAGGATGCCACGGCTCAGATGGCCGTGTTGCAATTCATGCAGGCCAACAAGAAGAAGGCGGCGGTGCCGAGCACAATCCACTGCGACCACTTGATTCGTGCTGAAATGGGGTCGGAGAAGGACTTGACGCGTGCCTTGGATGAGAACAGGGAGGTTTATAACTTCCTGGCATCTGCCGCGAAGAAGTATGGGATCGGCTTTTGGAAACCAGGCGCGGGGATCATTCATCAAGTCGTGTTGGAAAACTATGCGTTTCCCGGCTGCTTGATCATCGGTACCGATTCTCACACGCCGAACGGCGGTGGGCTTGGCGGGTTGGCCATCGGTGTGGGTGGTGCGGATGCCGGTGAAGTGATGGCCGGTCTTCCGTGGGAAGTGCTCCATCCGAAGTTGATTGGGGTGAAGTTGACCGGGAAGTTGAGCGGATGGGCGTCCGCAAAAGATGTGATTCTCTATCTCTGCGGCCTGCTGACGGTCAAGGGTGGAACGAATAAGATCGTCGAATACTTTGGTCCTGGCGCCGAAACAATCAGCGCAACCGGCAAAGGTACGATTTGCAACATGGGCGCGGAGCTTGGCGCTACCACGTCGGTTTTCCCCTTCGATCAAAAGATGGTCGACTATATGACTATTACCGATCGGGCGGATTTGGCGAAATTGGCTCAGGCGAACAAGTCGTTGTTGGTCGCGGATCCGGAAGTGATGCAGGATCCGGAGAAGTATTACGATCAGATCGTTGAAATTGATCTCTCGAAATTGGAGCCGCATGTGGTGGGGCCGCATACGCCAGACCTTGCGCGCCCGATTTCAAAACTGAAAGCAGAAGCACAGGAGAAAGGGTATCCAGTCGAACTGAAAGCTGCCTTGATCGGGAGCTGTACCAATTCGTCCTATGAAGACATCAGCCGCTCGGCTCATGTAGCGCAACAGGCTTTGAAGGCGGGTCTGAAGGCAAAGGCCTCCTTCCTGATTTCCCCTGGATCAGAGCGTATTTACCACACGATGAAGCGCGACGGATTCTTGGAGACGTTCGAGAAGCTCGGTGGAACCGTGCTCTCGAATTCTTGCGGCCCCTGCATCGGCCAGTGGAAACGCGCGGATGGAGTGAAGGGCAAGGCTGATTCGATCGTCAGCTCCTTCAACCGAAACTTCCCGGGCCGGAATGATGGAATCAGTGAAACCCTCTCGTTTTTGGCAAGTCCAGAAGTGGTGACGGCGTATGCGATCACCGGCGATCTTGGGTTCGATCCGGTGAATCAGGCGGTCAAGGGTGCCGACGGCAAAGAATTCAAGCTCCAAGCCCCGGTCGGTGAAGAGTTGCCGGCCAAGGGGTTTGCAAAAGGCGAAGAAGGTTACGTGGCACCGGCTGATAATGGTGAAGGGCTCACTGTCGATCTTCCGCCGACCAGTGAACGGTTGCAAGTCTTGCAGCCGTTTCCGAAATGGGATGGCAAAGATTTCGACAAACTTCCGCTCTTGATCAAGACGAAGGGCAAGACCACGACCGACCATATTTCGCCTGCCGGCCCTTGGCTGAAGTTTCGCGGTCATCTGGACAAGATCAGCGACAACATGTTTCTGGGTGCGAACAGCGCATTTGCTTCTGAACCAGGCAAGGGCACGAATGTCCTGACAGGGGAAGTCAATCTGACAATTGCGAAGATCGCCCGGGACTACAAATCAAAGGGTATCGGCTCGATCGTTGTCGGCGACGAGAATTACGGCGAAGGCAGCAGCCGTGAACATGCGGCCATGTCGCCCAGGTTTTTGAATGTGCGCGCGGTGATTACCAAGAGCTTCGCGCGTATTCATGAGACCAATTTGAAGAAGCAGGGGATCCTGCCTTTGACATTTGTCGATCCGAAAGACTACGACAAGATCGAGATGAATGATCGGCTGAGCGTGGTGGATCTGCCGAATTTGGCGCCGGGTAAGCCGGTGTCGGTTATCGTTCATAAGGCAAGTGGTGAGGTAAAGATTCAAGCGAATCATAGTATGACGGCACAGCAAATCACCTGGTTTAAGGCCGGTTCCGCGTTGAACGCGCTGAACTAACCCATATATCGAGGAGGAGAAATCGTGGCGAAAGCAGATAAAATCATCTATACCAAGACCGATGAAGCGCCGATGCTGGCGACCTATTCTTTCTTGCCGATCATCAACGCCTTCTCAAAAGCGGCGGGTGTCACCGTGGAGTTGCGCGATATCTCGCTCGCGGGCCGTGTGATCGCCGTGTTTCCTGAATATTTGACTGCGGAACAGAAACAACACGACGCCTTGGCCGAATTGGGCGAGATGGCCAAGACCCCGGAAGCGAACATCATCAAGCTTCCGAATATCAGTGCCTCCATCCCGCAGCTCGTTGCGACGATCAAGGAATTGCAGGGGCAAGGATATAAGCTGCCGGACTATCCGGAGAATCCAAAAGACGATAAAGAAAAGGACATCAAGTCTCGCTATGACAGGGTGAAGGGCAGCGCGGTCAATCCGGTGTTGCGCGAAGGTAACTCGGATCGCCGGGCTCCATTGTCCGTGAAGGCCTATGCCCGGAAGCACCCGCACAAGATGGGAGCGTGGTCGTCCGACTCCAAGACGCATGTGGTGCATATGACAGGCGGCGATTTCTTCTCAAATGAAAAGTCACGCACGATTCCTGCCGCGACGACTGCGAAGATTGAGTTTGTCGGAGCGGACGGGAAGACGACGGTTCTGAAGGAGAAGATCGCGTTGCAGGCCGGTGAAGTGCTGGATGCCACCTTCATGAGCGTGAAAGCTCTGAGGAAGTTTTTGGAAGAACAGATCGAAGATGCCAAGGCGAAGGGTATCTTGTGGTCACTCCACATGAAGGCCACCATGATGAAGGTTTCCGATCCGAAGATCTTCGGTCATGGTGTGACGGTCTACTACAAAGATGTGTTTGAGAAGCACGGCGAGACATTCAAGAAGCTCGGTGTCGATCCAGACAACGGCCTCGGCGATGTATATGCCAAGATTAAAACATTGCCGGATGAGCAACGGAAGGCGATCGAGGCGGACATTCAGGCGGTCTATCAGAAGCGCCCACCGATGGCGATGGTGAACAGTGATAAGGGGATCACGAATCTTCATGTGCCGAGCGACATCATCATCGATGCCTCCATGCCCCCGGTCATCCGTGATTCAGGCAAGATGTGGAATCCTCAGGGGCAGCTTCAAGATGTAAAATGTGTGATTCCTGATGCGAGCTATGCGCCGGTCTATCATGAAGTCGTTGAGTTCTGTAAGAAGAACGGAGCCTTTGATCCCAAGACGATGGGAACGATTCCCAATGTGGGCTTGATGGCGCAGGCGGCAGAAGAATACGGTTCACACGATAAGACCTTCAAGGCGCCGGGTACCGGGACGATCCGCATCGTGGATGCCGCAGGGACAACGCTCTTGGAGCACAAGGTCGAAACGGGCGATATCTGGCGCGCCTGCCAGGTGAAGGATACTCCGATTCAAGATTGGGTGAAATTGGCGGTCACCCGTGCGCGAGCAACCGGCGCACCGGCGGTATTCTGGTTGAACAAGGATCGCGCTCATGATGCCGAATTGATCAAGAAGGTCAATGCCTATCTGCCGAAGCACGATACGAATGGCCTTGAGATCAAAATCATGTCTCCGGCCGATGCCTGCCGGTTCTCTATCGAGCGGATGAAAGAAGGCAAAGAGACGATTTCTTGCACCGGCAATGTGCTGCGTGACTATCTCACCGATCTGTTCCCGATTCTCGAAATCGGAACCAGCGCGAAGATGCTCTCGATCGTTCCATTGTTGAACGGCGGGGGGTTGTTCGAGACCGGCGCGGGTGGATCGGCGCCGAAGCATGTGCAGCAGTTCCAGGAAGAAGGGTATCTTCGCTGGGATTCGCTCGGGGAGTTCCTCGCGTTAGCCGCATCATTGGAGCATCTGGCCAAGGCTGGAAACAATGCAGTGGCGAAGATTCTGGCGGACACGCTGGATCAAGCCAATGCAAAATTCCTCGAGAGCAACAAATCGCCGGCCAGGAAAGTCGGCGAAATCGACAACCGTGGTAGTCACTTCTACCTCGCCCTGTATTGGGCTCAGGCGTTGGCTGCACAAACGGCGGATAAGAAAATCGCCGAGAAGTTTACAAAGATTGCGAAGGATCTGGCCGACAACGAGAAGACCATCGATCAAGAGCTGTTGGCGGCGCAAGGGAAGCCTCAGGACGTGGGTGGCTATTACCATCCGGACGATGCAAAAGCGTCGAAGGCGATGCGGCCGAGCGCAACGTTGAACAAGATCATCGATTCATTCGCATAGGACATAGCAGCGAAGTGTTGTCAGCTGTCGGCAATCAGCTCGCAAGAATCCGAGGCTGAGCGCCGACGGCTGAGAGCGCGTAGGGGATTGTGGTCATGGCGACAGAAATCACAGACAGCCAGAATGTCATCGATCAACCCGAGGTCATGAAGCCTCGGATGGTCATGATCGAGATTGCCGGTAAAAAAGTTGAGGTGCCAGAAGGAATCACCGTCGTGCGCGCAATGTGGTACGCCGGGATCGATGTCGTGCGCGGCGTCGGTTGTCTCGGTGGATTCTGCGGTGCTTGTGCCACCTACTATCGGACGAAAGACGATCCAAAAGTAAGAACCTGTCTTGCCTGTCAAATGGCGGTACAGGATGGCATGTCATTTACCATGATGCCGCCGTTCCCAGCCAGGAAGGCCACGTACGACATTCAGACGCTTCAGGATCCCAAGCAAGATTTGTTCAATCTCTATCCGGAAGCTCCGCTGTGTCGGAACTGCAACGCCTGTACCGAGGCATGCCCGCAGAAAATCGATGTGCGGGAAGGGGTGTGGAAAGCCGTCTTCGGTGACTTCAAGAGCGTCTCCGAGATGTTCATGGATTGTGTCATGTGTGGCATGTGTACGCCGGTCTGTATTGCCGACATCGCGCCGAATCTTGTGGCGCTCTATGTCAGCCGTGCGCAGGGCGCGCATTTCACCGACAAACCGGTCGGGCTTGAGACCCGGATCAAAGAAGTTCAAGAGGATACGTATAAGGACGAATGGGCCAACATTCTGAAGATGAATGAGAAGGAACTGGCCGAATATTGTGCGACAGTGAAATAGCCGCCAAGCCATCAGCCGTTGGCTCTCAGCTTCTGAGAGGCGGTTGTTGAACGTGGGTAGCTGAAAGCTAGACATGGACATTCACGCACTCCAACAGATCGTACACAAAACTCGGGATGCCCGGCGTAAACAGACGATCCCAAAATTTTCTCCGGCGGACCGAGACCAACTGCTTCATAAGTACCATCCGGATTTCAGGGCCAGCGCCTACAGGCCGATCAAGTTCGGTCCGAACGAGGGCGACAAAACTGTCGTTGAGCTCGCGACTTTGCTCGAAGGTGACAGCTCTATCCAGGACAACATCGATCTCACGCCGCAGTATACCTGCGATGTCTTGGTCATTGGCGGTGGAGGCGCGGGATGCGCCGCAGCCTTACATGCCCATGGAGCGGGAGCAAATACGATTCTGGCCACGAAGCTTCGCTTGGGTGATTCCAATAGTGTCATGGCGCAAGGTGGGATGCAGATTTCTGTGGCGCCGGAGGATTCACCGGTCACGCATTTCATTGATACGCTCAAGGGCGGGCACATGGAAAACGATCATGCCCTCCTCAAAGTCATGGTCGAGGATGGGCCGTCGATCGCAAAGTGGCTCTTGGAGTTGGGCGTGCTGTTCGACCGTCAGGCTGACGGCAATCTCCATGTGAAAAAGGGCGGAGGGAGTTCAAAGCCGCGTCTCTTGACGTGCTCCGATTACACCGGCCTCGAAATCATGCGTGTGCTGAAGGACGAGGTCATCAATCAAAAGATTCAATTATTGGAGTTTGCCGCTGCAGTGGAAATGCTGAGCGACGGCCAAGGGGTCTGCACCGGAGCAATTTTCAAAGATCTCGATAATCAACGACAGGTGGTCGTTGCCGCCAAGTCGGTGATTTTGGCAACCGGTGGTATCGGTCGGCTGCACATCCAGGGATTTCCGACGAGCAATCATTACGGGGCAACTGGTGATGGACTCTGCTTGGCGTATCGCATGGGCGCCAAACTCGCGCACGTCGATACGTTTCAATATCACCCGTCAGGCGCGATCTATCCGGAACAGTTGATTGGGGCATTGGTCACGGAGGGGATTCGATCCGAAGGCGGGCACCTTGTGAACGCAAAGGGCGAACGGTTTGTGAACGAACTTGATACGCGGGATGTCGTGTCTTCGTCGATCATCCGAGAATGTGAAGAAGGGCGCGGGATACGAACGATGTCGGGTCGCGTTGGAGTCTGGCTGGATACCCCGTTGCTGGATGTTGAGCATGGAGCCGGTACGATAGAAAAACATTTCCCGGCGATGATGATGCAGTTCGAACGATTCGGTCTTGATATTAGCAAAGATCCGGTCTTGATCTATCCGACACTGCACTATCAGAACGGCGGGGTGAAGATCGATACGAACTCGGAAACCAACGTAAAAAATCTTTTCGTCGCAGGAGAGGCTTCCGGAGGACTGCATGGACGGAACCGTCTCATGGGGAATTCGTTGTTGGACCTCATGGTGTTCGGCAAGCGATCCGGCTTGACTGCCGCGAGTCGTGCCAAGTCGATGAAGCAGGGTGTGTTGAGTCTCAATCATGTGCAGCGGTTCCGTGCCGAAGCAAAGAAGCACGGGAACGTCAGTGGCGTCGTCTCGCCGATGATCCTGCCGGCATATACAAGAAAAGTCGGGTAGTTATGAGGACTGAGTAGAAGCTCGATTTGCCCTCAGTCCTCGGTACTCAGTCCTGAAGCGACGATAAGGAGCGATATGAACGTTCATGAATTCCAAGCGAAGTCACTCTTTGCTCAGTTTGGTGTGCCGGTGCCGCGCGGAAAGGAAATCACATCTCCTGAAGCGGCGACGGCCTGGGCTGGCGAACTGAATACGCCGGTGTTTGTCGTGAAGGCGCAGATCCATGCCGGTGGCCGTGGTAAGGCCGGTGGAGTAAAAATCACCAAGGATAAGGCGGCTGTGGCAGGGTTTGCAAAAGAACTCATCGGCAAGACGCTGGTAACGCATCAAACAGGGCCGAAAGGACGTCAAGTTCACCGTCTGCTGATGGAAGAGGGGGCGAACATCGCCAAGGAGCTCTATCTGTCCATTCTTGTGGATCGCGACACGGGGTGGCCCACGTTCATTGCCAGCACCGAGGGCGGGATGGAGATCGAAGAGGTGGCCGCAAAAACCCCCGAAAAGATCATCAAGGAACCGATTGATCCGGCCGTGGGGTTTCAGGGATACAACGGGCGGAACATCGCCTTTGCGCTCGGGATTCAGACTATCGAGCCGACGGCCATGAATGCATTCATCAAAATGCTGGGAAATCTGTATCGCTTATTCATGGAGAAGAACTGTGCCCTGGTCGAAATCAATCCGCTCATCATCACAAAAGAAAAGACCGTCGTGGCGCTGGATGGGAAAGTCTCGTTCGACGATAACGGGCTCTTTAAACACGAAGACGTCCAGAAGATGCGCGACTTGAACGAGGAAGAGCCGCTTGAAATTGAAGCGTCCGCGAACAATCTGAACTATGTGAAACTCGATGGCAACATCGGTTGTATGGTGAACGGGGCTGGCCTTGCCATGGCAACCATGGATGTCATTAAGTTGGCGGGCAGTGAACCGGCGAACTTCTTGGACGTTGGTGGTGGCGCCACGAAAGAAACCGTCGCGGCGGGATTCCGGATTTTGCTGAAAGATCCGAACGTGAAGGGCATCTTCATCAACATCTTCGGTGGGATCGTGCGTTGTGAGCGTATTGCTCACGGCGTCATCGAAGCGGCCAAGGAAGTAAAGATCAATGTGCCTCTGGTTGTTCGGTTGCAGGGGACGAACGCCGAAGAGGGGCGTCAGCTATTGGCGGATTCCGGATTGAAACTCAATGTGGCGAACGACTTGTGGGAGGCCGCCAAAAAAATCGTGGAATTGACCGGTAAGGCAGTGTGAGATGAAGGTGCGTCGCGCTGGGTTTCAGTGTTTGCCCACCGCACACGCAACAGTAATCAGATGGCGATCAATATCGGCTGTGCTCGGTGGATGCGCGCAGTATGAGCCCCAGCCCGGCGCACCTTCCATAAGAGGAAGGTGAAGGAAAGAGGTTATCGTGAGCATCTTAGTAAACAAAGATACGCGAGTCGTGGTGCAGGGAATTACGGGGAAGGAAGGTTCATTCCATGCGACCCAGTGCAAGGCCTACGGGACGAAGGTCGTTGCCGGGGTGACGCCAGGGAAGGCTGGTCAGGAAGTGGAAGGCATTCCCGTCTTCAACACGGTGGCTGATGCGGTGAAAAAGACCGAGGCCGATACATCGCTGATCTTTGTGCCGCCGCCGTTCTGCGCTGACGCGATTTTGGAAGCCGCTGACGCTGGAATCAAACTCGTGATCTGTATCACGGAGGGGATTCCGGTGAATGATATGGTCAAGGTGAAGCGAGCCCTGCGTGGCCGCGACGTCAGATTGATCGGCCCTAACTGTCCAGGGGTGATTACGGTCGATGAGGCAAAGATCGGCATCATGCCAGGGTTCATTCACAAGAAGGGCGTCGTCGGGGTGGTCTCCCGCAGTGGGACCCTCACGTATGAGGCCGTCCATCAGCTATCGACCTTGGGATTAGGTGAAACCACCTGTGTCGGTATCGGCGGCGATCCGGTCAACGGTACGGGGTTTGTCGATGTGCTGCCGTTGTTTGAGCAAGACCAAGCAACGCACGCGATCGTCATGATCGGCGAGATCGGCGGCGACGCGGAGGAAAAAGCGGCAGAGTTCATCAAGAAGAACGTCAAGAAGCCAGTGGTCAGCTTTATCGCCGGTATTACGGCGCCTCCGGGGCGTCGCATGGGCCATGCCGGAGCGATCATTTCCGGTGGAAAAGGCACGGCTGCTGAAAAAATGAAGACGTTGGAAGCTGCCGGAGTCACAGTTGTGAAGAATCCTGCAGAGATCGGTGAGGCGGTGAAGAAGGCACTGGGACGGTAGTCATCCCAAGTCTCTCCGGGTTGACGGCAACCTCTGGTGCACGGATGTGCGTCTCGGAACGGAGTATTTACCTGCCTGGCCTCTACGCGTGTGAGGCAATTGAAGGCAAGCTTTCCCTCCTCGCTGTCTGCTAAACAACGCAGTTGATCCATCCCTGGATGCTCAAAATGGCCGTCCGGCAAGTCCGCAGCGAGTGAAGCGGCGAGGCTTACGCTTCGGTACAGTGAGCCTTCTGAGCGATGCGAGAATGACGCCGGACTTTTCAGCATCCTGATGGATTTCAGTACGTTGCTGAGTTCATGATGGGGAGGAACTGGTGTGTCTGCTGCAAGTTCTGAACGGAACCGGTACTGTGTTACACACCAATCGTATTTTGAGATATTGGTTTTACCGATATTTTCAATCAGTTTTATCTATTTTAAAACATGAACAAGGGATTGCTACTGTGGCGCCGATTGCCGAATGTATACGAAAGGAGCATCCCTCATGGTTGCGGTGAGGTCGGCTGTTTCAACCTCTCTGCCCTTCAGCTTCTTTACAGAATCGAGTCATGATCCAATTAGATCGAGAAGGAATTCTTATCGGATGGCGCCTGTGAATCTGGGAGGAGAGCTCGTTTGCGTTGAGCGGCTCCATCCTCTGTGCCGAACGATGAACGTTATGCAACCTCAGGATGGGCGCGGAAGTCATCAAGGCGCCCGATGTATAGGAGTCAACGCTCACATGAAAGACGGAAGGCCGGCACTGTCAATCTGAATGATCTCAAGATTTCACGACCACAAGTCGTCGAAGAGATTGTGTTCATTATTTGGGAGGGCGATGAATGAAAACGAGAATTTCGGCGATGATTTGTCTTCTCTGTGCCTTCGGGTATACAGATCTCACACGGGCAGAAGATCCCTACAACCAACGGGTCGCCGATCCCTACGCACTATCGCCTGATCCCCCGACCATGTCCTCCGGGACGCTCGAACCGTATCTGTCTTTTATGGCGGGCGTAGCAATACCGTTTAGTCAGGACGCCACGTTTCGTAACGGCGATGTGGAGAGGAAGATCGACTATCAGATGAAACAGACGATCGGTGGCAACGCGGGGATCTGGTTCCCCACCAGAAACAAGTTGGCGGGGTTCGATCTCGGCCTTGAGATCAGTGGATTTATTTGGTATCCGGACATCGCCTGCTGTCGGCACGGAGTAAACGGGACGCTCAATCCGGACGGATCGTTTGAGGGCACGACGACCGAAACGCAAGGCGTCTACATCGGCACCAATGTCATGCTTCGCTACCCGATGGGAATCTCCGAGGCCTATCCCAACGGACGGTGGTTTCCATACGTCGGAGTTGGTGGAGGAGCTCATCAGATTGCGCAACGGCCAGGTGGGTTCCGGGGGGCTGGCATGGAGAACGCCATCGCCGACCAACGGAATACGGCTCCCGGGTTTATGGCTATAGGTGGAGTCAAGGCGCACCTCTTCAAGTATGTGGCGGCGTTTGTTGAAGCGAAGTATGTCCAGGCTTTTCACGATGAGCTGGGGACAGATCGGTTTGGGATTTCCCAACCCGGCGTAAATAATCTACAGATGGATAATTATGAATCCACGATCAGAACGATTTTTGTGCATGCGGGCTTGTCGATTCACTTTGATATAAGACCATAGGGTCATGCCTTAATCAGCAGCCTCCACCGTGTACGGTGGAGGCTGTTACTGCCAGAGCTGCCGCTACCAATCTTTATCTCCTCTCTATTCTTCAGACCAATTGTTCGGGATTTGTAAGAAAGAAGGTTCGATGGTCTTGCTCTTGAGCGAGACTTGAGGGGATCTCTTCCGATCGGTGTGAGCGGGAGTGGTGAGACCTTAGGCTGATAGTGGCGCAAAGCTTGCTGAGAGAGACAGATCTTGGGAGATAACTCGGTCCAGTCGATGACGGGTGAGCGTCGGCAGGCGGATGAATTCCACCCCAAATGTCTGTTCTTTGACCCAGCGGACTTTCCCCAACTCGATGAAGAGGGATGCTGTCGGGTCCGGTAGCAACACGCTCAACTTAATGTAGCTCCCGATTAAGACGGTTCGATGACAGTTCACCGAACAGCCGGTCAGGGAGAGGTCTGAGACCATTCCTTCCCCGACAAATGGGGCTCCTCCAAAGATGACAGGATAGGCTACGGAAAGCCGACGATGGATTCGCCAGTTTACAATCGTATTAGCCATTGGTCTGTCCTCCTGGGTTATCCTCTCATGAGATGCAGCATAGTCAGGAGGAGAGCGAGGGAGCCATTCCTCTGAGGAGGGGCGATGTGGCCTGATAGTACGGGGAATGTGCTGTGTGAACGAGTTAGAACAGATTCTGAGAAGGAGATCGTGCTCCATCAACTGCGGGTGCGAACAGAGTATCGATATTAAGGCTTGCCAGGCTTCTCATCTGGAGAGACTTGGGGGAGTATCAATGGAGGCTCAAGACGCTCGAGCATATCCTGTTTAAGCCTGGTCGGTTCCTCAATTCGATTTTCACGCTGTAAAGTATTGACATCTCGAGCCTTTCGAGAGTTCAGCTCGACCATGTCGGCATCGTCTCGAACCAAATGCGGAGTCAAAAACACCAGAAGATTGAGCTTCTCCATCTGACGATTCTGCGATTTGAACAACCATCCCAACCACGGGATGTCTCCCAAGAGCGGGATCTTCCGCTCACTGAGCGTGATGTTGTCCCGGACTAATCCTCCCACCACGAGGGTCTGTTTATCTTGGGCAATCGTTGTGGTTTCCATCGAACGCTTGGTAGTGGTGGGGCCTACTGGGATGCTCGCCGACCCGGAGCCAATGGTCTGAGCCACGTTTTCCGCGATGGCTGTAATCTCTTGCTTGATTTCGAGGCGAATCAAATCATCTTCAAGCACTTGGGGAGTTAGCTCTAAGGTCACACCGACGTCTTTTCGTTCGATCGTCACCAATGTTCCTCCGGTGATACCTTGAGCCTGTCCGGTCGGAAACGGTCGATTTTCACCGACGACGATCTTGGCCTTTTGGTTATCAGCTGCCAGCACCTGCGGGGTGGAAAGGATATTGGTATCGGTGAGATTCATCAGGAGGTTCATGAATGCTCGTACATTCACGGTATTTAACACAGTTACCGCGCCGCCTGTCGCCCCTCCAGCAGCCACGCCACTGATCGCTTGAGCGACGGTAGCAAGGTCTTCCGGTGCTCTGTTGAATCCACCGATCCCTTGCAAGAAACCAGATTTTCCTGCACCAAGCACCTCGGTTGGGTTGGTCCCTATTTGCCGTAAACGGTCAACCTGGACCTCCAAGATCACTGCCTCGACAAAGACTTGTTTCCGCCGTATATCGAGGTCACGAATCACGGCATGGATGTGAGCCCAGGCATTTTTGGTTGAGCTGACGATGATGGAGTTTGTAGCCTTGTCTGCAAACACCTGGACTGGAGCTTCAAATTCCGTCAACGGCCTGATCGGAGGGCGAACCCCAGGTGTGATTTGTGCCACGGTTTGTGAGCGAGCCACCAGATTGGTGAGGACCGCCGCAAGATCTGTGGCGTTGGCGTGTTTGAGTTTATAGACGAACACGCCTCGCTCAGGCGGGAGATCGCCCATCGGCACAATTTGATAGAGATTGCTGTCCTTCTTTACGACTGCGATGCGAGCGGCTTCGAGTGCCGCCACGAACATGCTGAACGCCTGGTCCGCTGAAACTTTGGTTGGAGAAAATGCGGATATCTTCCCACCTTGTTTTTTAATGGTTTCATCCAATACGAAATTTTTGCCGGTGAGCTCACCGATGAATCTGGCAAAGACAGGAATCTCAATTTCATTGAAATCCAGCGACACCTTGGCCGGTTGCGAGCCTGGCCCTTGGGCGGACAGATTAAGCGGCACGAGTATTGACCAGCCGAGGAGTGCCGCTATCAGGTAGGCCCTCACCCATCTGGCTGCGGGTAAAATCGGCGTGAGACTTGGATGAAATTGCACGATGGAGCTAGAAATTCCGTGGTTCTCTGAAACTTGACAACTGCGTTTGACCGTACCATAGGCGGATCCAAGGACACAACCAGGATTACATTTTGCAGCAGGTTGATCCTGACACTCGTATTGACCGCCTCTTCAAGAGGACGTGGAGCATCTTGAGGACCTTGTCTGTTCACCTGGGACGAAGAGGGTGGCAGCGTCCTGCAGATACTCCCTAAGCTAATGAATTTCATGAAAAAGCCGATAATGAAGTGAAAAGGACTAGTGTAGGAACAGTGCAAGAAGCCACTGGCTTGAGCCGATAGGGATAAACGTCCATTGCTCATGAAGGGGGAACTCGCGTGAGACGCGCTGATGCCAAAGCCGCAGCTCAACGGTCGAATCCATGCGCGAGTTAATCGTTAGATCATTAATTATCAATGCCTTGCATGGCTATTGGTTGAATTCATCCAACTCCAGATTTGAGAGCATCATTGTTTGAGTCTTGTGTCTGGAGAGGCGACTAGGTGCAAGGCTCCACAGGGGCGTTCATCAGGCTCTTGATCGCTCATGATCTGCTAAGGTTAATCCGTGCGATGGAATAAGAAACCCTCAATAAAATCAGATAAGACGGAGACCAGCCGTACTCCGAAGCGCGGGGTGGTGGGCTACAGCAGGAAGAGCGCTCTGCTGGAAGAGGCGATCACCCAAATGAATGCAGGGAAGTATGGGCGTTCATCCGCTGCGCTCAAGGAGCTCCTGGCTCTCGACCCAGTGAACATGGAGGCGCGACGGCTTTTTGCGACCCTCCATCTTCGACTGGGAAGCCTCATTCCGGCAAGAGAAGCCTTTGACGCCCTGCTGACCGAAGCCTTTCACCGCCAAGACTACTGGCTTGCAGAGTCCTTACTCCGTGAGTATCTCGCTGCCGGTCCGCGCTGCGTGCCCTATCTTGAAAAACTTGGGACGATCTATCAAGAAAAGGGAAATGTGCTTGAGGCTGTTGAGGAGTACGGAAAGGCCGTCGACATTTTAATCGAAGATCCGGATCCTGAACAGCCGGATCATGCAGATCGACTCTATTCAAAAATACGGGAACTGGCTCCAGCGAGCCCTGTCGCGTTCCGGTTGGCTTCCTTTTTTGATGCGGAAACCGGACGATTGATACCACGGCAACCGAGCGTCTTCGATACAGACACCGCTCGCCAGGAAGACGTTCTTGAAGAGGATGCAAGGGAACAACTTGCTCCTACTGAGGCAGATGGAGCGATGCCTCGGGAAGGCCAAGCGCCGCCTGCCGTGATGGGGCCATCGGATGAGACTCCTCATTCGGCGGAAGGTGCACAACCAGATGCGCACGCAGTACACAGCGTTGGTTCTCCGGAACAAGCTCGGTCGGAAGAGGAGGCGGCGGTCCAGGTAGAATCTAGCGGTATCGAAGCTCCCGTTAATCACCAGGCAGAATGCGCTACCCAAACGACCGGAGAGGCTCCAGTTGCAGAGGAGACCGGTCAATTCCCAGCACAGGACCTCGTAGGGGAGTCGCTCCCTACACCAGGATCCGGAGATCTTAGAGTAGAACCCCTTGTGGCGCCGTTGGAAGCTCCTCGAAATAGGGCGGATACCGATTCTCTCGATCTCCAAATACCGAAGCCGGACTCATCCGAATCTCTAGAGACCACGCCTACACTTGAGGATCGTCCTGTATCCAAGACGATGAGGTTTGACTCGGAGCAGACAGCCGATTCTTCGGTCGGTTTCTCTGCAGCTATTGTGGAACCCGGTCTGTCATCCCAGTCTCAGGCTGACAACGAGCCTCCACCTCCTTCTCTACGGACTGAACAGGCTGATCCAGAACCAGTGCCGGTGCCGCACAAAGGGGAAGCGACGCTGACGACCGGGAAGGCCGAGAGGCCGCAAGTAGAAGAGCGTGCCGGATCTACCGATTCGCCAAGAGATTCAGCGCCGGTTTCAGCCGATGAGACTGCTCAGCCATGGAAACAGCCTGGGTTTTCCTGGAAATCTGTCTTTGATACGGCCTGGAAGTTCGGAGAGCAATCTCCTATAAAGGATGCGTCAACGTCCCCGGTGCCGACTCCTGTTGATACAAGTGGTGCAGATACTCCTCCTCTCTCATCTCCTCAGGAGCAGCGAATCGAGGATTCTGCCGGAGAACCTCTGAAACTCAAAGAAGCAAGCCTGAAAATCACTGAAGAGGCGTCGAGCCCATCGGTTGCACCCATGCCATTGGGTCAGGTTCAGGAATCGATGCTCTCGATTCAATCCATCCAGGCAGATGCTCCAAGTGCAGCGCCTATATACCCATTAGTGGATCAGTCTCAAGATCAAGACAGCACTTCCCGTGCTTGTGACAGTCATCTACAGCCGGCAGCACGACTCAATGGCCCAGATCCGGATCCAGCTTCCTTTTCGTTCGCCCAGGATGTTCCACCCGTGCATCCAGAGGATCGGCACGACGCTGTAGTGGAGACAGACGCGCCGTCTTCGACAGACCAAGGCGCAGAACAGATTGCGGAGTCAGCTCCGTTGTTTTCCATTGTGCGTTCATCGCCGGCCGATGAAGTGGTCTCTCCTGCGTCACAAGGGCATGAGTCTCAGCCTTGTACTCAGGACGTAGGCCCGCGCTTGTCCGTGGATCAGCAAGAGGTTCGTGGTGAATCTGCCGAATTTTCCATCAAACAAGAGCAGCCTCATTCAGGTGCAGCGACTGAAGAGGTCGAGCCTCATCCCAAGGCGGAATCCCAGCTGCAGCACTCACAATCAGTTGACGAGGTTGTATCCGAGAATATCGAGATCGTTGGGCACAATGAGTCCGTTCCAATCGAACAAAGTGTGACGAAGTCCGTTACAGATGTTGGCGATGAGGCTTTATTGGAGCATCAAGAGGCCTCACACACGTCGCTTCAGGACAATCAGCCACCAGAGATAGCGTCGTCTGTTCACACAGAATCTCCGATTTCAGAACCGACGTCTTCTCCTCAAGAGCGAATCGAGGCCGATGTCGTCACGCGAGTGAATTCAGACTCTGCTGTTTCTCCGGTCACACCGGCGGAGTCGGTGATCTCGGCAACGAAGGAAGTCAGCCAGCCGCTTCCGGCAGTTCACGTGACCAATGAGGCCTCCGCCGAGTCTTCGCGGATGAGGAAGGCACCGGAGACGAGAGCGCGTATTGAGGAACCAACGCCGCGCCGACCGTCTCCCGAAGCGCTGAACGGCGTGGCGAAAACAATCATAGTATTTCTACGTTCCTGCTTCTCGACCACTCAGGCCATCGTGAAGACCGTTGTCGGGCTCGTGATGCTTCTGGGAATGTCCGTTGCGCTCAGTCTTGGAGCGCTTGCCCTCATATGGATGATCATGGAGGAACCACCATCACCGACTTTTCAGAGTTTCACGACGACACCGCAACAAACTTTGTCCGAGGTTCGCAAGAACGCGTACATGCTGCTGATGGGGATTGATGCGCCGGTAGAACAAGATCCTTTCCACGCCGGCGGTGAAAGACAAGCGGTCATCGGAGACCGTGCGACTGCGTCGAGTTGCTTTGGAGCCGTTGGGCCGGAAACAAGCGACCAGTCGAGCGCGTCCGCCAGCACCATCCGGGGATGGGTTCGAGGGTCGGATCCGATCGGCCAATTCAAATCACATCAGGAGACCATTCAGGGATGGGGCAACCGACATCAGGCGGCACTCGAGCGATATCGTCAGTGGAAAAAGCTGCCATTCGAGGATTGGGGCTACGGGCAGCCTGTCAGCCCTCCTTGTGGGGCGATGGTGTTCACCCATCAACTGCATGTCGCGGACGGATTTGTGCAAGGGATGGACGCCGGTGTCGATCGACTTGAAACAGACATGGAAATGTGGCGTGTCGTGCTGAGCCAAGCGCGGACGCTTCCTGTGAAAGTGTTGGCGCTGCAAGCTATCAACGATGACATCGGCCTCGCATCGGACC
This sequence comes from uncultured Nitrospira sp., assembly GCA_964430555.1. Lineage (GTDB taxonomy): Bacteria > Nitrospirota > Nitrospiria > Nitrospirales > Nitrospiraceae > Nitrospira_D. The sequence goes on from CAYSFU010000010.1 coordinate 27,625, forward strand.
TGCTCGTCCGATCGGATTTCGACACGAAACATCTTGGACGCATCACCAAGTTCGTGCGACCTCTTGATCGCGAGGAGCTCTCGTTACGGTGGCCCATGCAAAGCGAATTAGTGTCGGCTGGGAAGACGTACGAGCGCCAGGTAAAAGCAGCGAGAGCCGATGGCCAGGCCATATCGGCAATGGTGGCATCAATATTACCCTTGCCGAAACAGCGTCGTCTCAATGACTATGCCAAATATTACGAAGCGTCGCACCAAGCGGCCGGCGAGAAACAGTATAGCTCGCTCCCCAAGTGGAAAGACCATGTGCGTTTCCCCGCCGCCGGGGTGATGGATTATCTTGCAGATCCGATTGAGAACCTTGTCGGCGTTGAGCCGTTGCCCGCATGGGATCTGTATAGTGGAATGGTCGTGGATACGGACGCGCATCTCAGGCTTGCGAGTTTGCAGGCGTGGTTGCGACGCGGGTCATCGGAGGGTGATCTCCCCAGCAAAATCGCCAAAGCCGGACAAGATTTCTACGATCCCTACACAGGGCTCCCGATGTTGGTGAACCAGAAAAAGGGTCTGCTCTACAGTGTCGGTCACGATGGGAAAGATCAAGACGCCGATCTGCACGTAGATGTGGTTGTTGAGATTCCCGAGGCGTCTCACTCCGCCAGCCAAGACAAATCCTCAACCGCGTCATCCAAACCGAGATAAGCCTGGTCTGCCTCCACAACGCTCGCTTGACAGTTCGTCAAGTATTTCACACAATCAGCCGCGTGGACACCGTCAAAGGACGGCGTTGAAATAGATGCCACGTCCGTTTGGGTGATTTCAGCATGAAGAGAGGCACAACCTGTCCAACTCGGATTCCGACGCAGATCGTCTCGAATGAAGAGTTTCGTCCTATTCCACGGACGAAACAGCAGAACCACGTCGAGCGAGTGGCCGCAGACCTCATGGGAGGCGCGGCGACTCGCAGTGGAGTGACCAGGCGAGCGTTCTTGAACGCAACGGGTGGGATGGCTGCGGCACTGTTGGCCATGAACACCGTGTTCGGCAAGTTTTTCAATATTGGAGAAAGCGAACTCTTTGAGGCCGCCGCGTTCGCAGAACAACAAGGTGCCCCGTATTTTATTTTCGACGCGCAGACGCACTATGTCAGCTCTCGGTATGATCCATCGGATGCCGAAGCCAATCGCAAGGGTGCCGTGTCCAGGGATGGCTTACTCTCGTTGCGACGGCACATTCGAGAGACCGGCCTGAATCCAAAATTGATCGGTGATCAAGGCACCATCGACGATTTATCGTGGAAAAACTTCGTGAAAGAAGTCTTCTTTGATAGTGAAACCGCCGTCGGCCTGATCAGCACGCCGCCAGGACCCTATCCACAGGAAGCCGTCGTGCCGCCGAGGGAAATGGCGCATATTCGGGATGAGATCAATCGGTTGGCCGGTTCGCAGCGAATGCTCGCACATGGTCTGGCAACCCCTCAACTGGGCGCGGCAGATTTGGACTTCATGGCCATGCAGGCAGAAGTGCTCAAGGTTGACGCCTGGAAGTGCTACACCGGGTCTTGTCCAAAGGGATTTGACCGAGGCTGGCGGATGGATGACGAGCAACTCGCCTATCCGATGCTGGAGCAAGCAAGAAAGCTGGGCGTCAAGCGAATCTGTGTCCATAAAGGACTTCCCCTGGGTCCTGTGCCTGACTACAACCATCCCCGCGACCTGATCAAGGCGGCCAAGGATTTTCCGGATCTCGATTTTTTGGTGTATCACGCAGGGTTTCGAGGAGTCGCGTCGATCGAGCAAGTGTTCGCGAAAACCGGTGAAATCCCGTGGACCACGGAATTTTGCCGAATGAAGGAAGCTGAGCCCGGTATCTCCAACATCTACATGGAACTGGGGTCGACATTTGCCCAGCTGGTGACGACCTATCCGTTGATCTGTGCGCACCTGTTGGGACGACTCATTCGGGCGTTCGGCATCGGGCATGTCTTGTGGGGAACGGATTCGATCTGGCATGGAACACCTCAATGGCAAATCGAAGCCTTTCGGCGATTTCAGATGCCGGAGGCCTTGATCCAAAAACACCACTAGCCATCGTTGACCAGGCCGATCAAGGAACAAATCTTTGGCCTCAATGCGGCAAAAGTCTTTGGGATTCATGTGGGGACAATACGGCATGACGTGCCACGTGACGCACTGGGCCGGCTCCGTATGAGCTACCTGGAGGAGGGGCTTGAACCAAGCCGTCGAGTCTACGGGTGGATCGCGGGGTGAGCCGGGCACGTATGCAGAAAAAGACTTCTATCCCGTCGCCAAAAGCAATGGGGGAGGCTCCGGGGCAAACAAGTTCTGTTTGGCGTTCGGGGCATGTGCACAATCAAAACATGGACCGATCTTACCCATGATACGTGAAAGACCTATAGGGAGGAGATGAGATAATGAAGAGTGAAATCCTGTATCCGGGTGCGTTTCCGATGGTGCGGGTGGAGTTGTCCGAGGGAGAACATTTCAAGGCGGAGTCGGGCGCGATGGTCGCCTGCTCGCCGACGATCGACATCGAGAGTAAAATGGAGGGTGGGTTTTTGGGCGCGCTGTCGAGGAAGTTTCTGACGGGCGAGAAGTTTTTCTTTCAGACGTTGCGGGCCAGCCGAGGTCCGGGAGAAGCGTTGCTGGCTCCGACCGTACCGGGAGAAATCGTCATTCTGGATCTCGATGGGGTGAACGAGTACATGGTGCAGAAAGACGGATTCCTGGCCGGTGCGGACGGCATCACGATCGACAGCCAAATGCAGAGTCTCAGTCGTGGCTTGTTGGGAGGAGAGGGGTTCTTTATCCTGAAGATGAGCGGGAAGGGCATGCTCATCCTGAACAGCTTCGGGGCCATCCATAAGATCGAATTGAGACCGGGGCAGGAATATATCGTGGACAATAGTCACCTGGTGGCATGGTCGGCAACCACCTCGTACAACATCGAAAAAGCCACGTCCGGATGGGTCGCCAGCTTTACGTCCGGTGAGGGATTTGTCTGCCGATTCCGCGGCCCAGGTGTCGTCTTCATTCAAAGTCGGAATCCCGGCGGTTTCGGTGCGTGGGTGCGACAGTTCATCCCCGTCTCCGAATAGCGGATGCTGAAACCGTCTCACCATTGGGCATTTCTTCCCTACGGCCGTGTCGGCTGCCGGTTTGAGTACCCGTATGAGAACATTCTGTCGTTGGTGAGTCACAGGAGCGCCATGTCATGACCGAATTCCAACCGAATGCGCTCTGTTTCGGCGACGAATTTCCGTCTACTGGTGCGCCGTGCCTTGTGCAGATTGAAGCGACTGGGCTCACCGTCACCTATTCGTCCGATCACGATGGGGCTGAAAGCCGTTCAGAGGCTGTATCCTTTTCAGACGTGTCCGTCTCGGCAGGCGGATTGAATCACGATCAGCTGGTGTTGTACTGGGCTGTGGCATCAGGCCGGAGGACGCTGTATGTGAAGAACCCTGATGTGATTCGGGCGTTCAGACACATGGCTCCGGACCATTTGACTCGCTCGCTTGTCCAGGCAGCAGAGGAAGTCCGCCGGGTTCGGCAACACCATCGGGTGGTATGGGGGCTCGTCGGCGGAGCGATTCTTGCGACGGTACTGGGATTGTGGTTCGGAAGTGATCTCTTGGTCGAACTCGCCGTTAATCGTATCCCGGTCGAGTGGGAACAGAAGTTGGGGGAATCGGCCTATCGTGAGTTTCTTGCGGGACAGAATGTAACGAAAGAGGGACTCGCTGTGGATGCAGTCAAAGAGATGACACAGCGCCTAGCCAGTCACGTGCCCAACAATCCTTATCGGTTCGATGTCACGGTCGTGAAGAGCGACGTGGTGAATGCATTTGCGTTGCCCGGTGGATATATCGTGGTGTTCACGGGCTTGATGAACAAGGCCGACAATCCGGAAGAAGTGGCGGGGGTGTTGGCCCATGAACTCAATCATGTGCTCCAGCGGCATGGACTTGAACGGATCATCAAACAGCTGGGCTTTATAACGGTCGTCTCGATCGTGCTGGGCAATCCGCCTGGGCTGGGCGGGGTGATGAAGCAGCTCGGCATTGAATTGATGACGTTGAAGTTCGGGCGCGCACAGGAGACCGAAGCGGATACTACCGGGCTGGATCTGCTGTATCGTGCCAAGATCAACCCCGAAGGCATGATCACGTTCTTTCAACGGTTGGCGGAGAAAGACGAGGGACGGATCGAGTGGCTCTCCACCCATCCGATGAGCAGCGCCAGAGCGGATCAACTCAAAGCGCGACTCGCGGAGATGCCGAAGCAGAAGCCTGAGCCGTTCTCGTTTGAGTGGTCCAAGGTTCGAGAGAGCTTCGGCGCGTCATCCGGCTCTGCCCCGTGAGCCGGTCGCGGTCCATCCGTGTCGGTGTCATCGCCGACACACATGGTCTGTTCGATCCGGCCATCCTGCGGTATTTTCAATATGTCGATCATATCGTTCATGCCGGTGATATCGGCAAGCCCACCGTTATCGATCGCTTGAAATGTATCGCTCCTGTGACGGCGGTCTCCGGCAACGTCGACGAGTATGAGGCGAGTGGTGTTCAACCTGAGGCGACGATTGAACTTGCAGGGCTTCGGATCGCCGTTCGGCACATTCTGTATGCGAGGGGCAAGCTCACGAGCGAAGGACGAGCGTTTCTTGATCGCACTCGACCAGACATCTGTATTTTTGGCCACACGCATCAGCCCACGAACGAATGGGTGGGTGAGACATTGCTATTCAATCCGGGGTCGGCGGGCCCGAAACGATTTGCATTGCCCAGAATGCTGGGGATGATCACAATCGGCGCACGGCTGTCGGCGGCACACGTTCGTTTGGAAGATCGCCGTGCATGATGTGCAGGTTCTGATGAGACGAGGTTGTGCCGAGTTATTGGATGCTGTTCGATGAGGGCTTGCCTGACAGGCGAGGCCACATCGACAACAACGGATCGATTCTGTCGGATGTGGAGTATGTTGCGGCTAGGAGTGTTCGTCTGCTTACTAAGCCATTCACAAGTAGAGCCTCATATGGTATAGCCTCCGGTATGCGATGTACAAAAGCGTTCGATGCCCGCACCCTGTCCCATGCCGCACTGGAGGAACTGAGACGAAGCGCGGTACAGCGCGTGGAGGCGGGAGAGAGTCCTGAGTTTGTAGCGGCCGGGTTGGGGCTCAATCGCCGGACCATCTACCGGTGGCTCCAGACCTACCAGGTTGGTGGAGCCGCCGCGCTCATGGCCAAGCCCATTCCTGGGGCGCCTCCAAAGCTCACGGCCAAACAGACCGCTAGCCTGGCACGGCTGGTATGTGAGAAGACGCCGGATCAATTGCAGTTTCCCTATGCGTTGTGGACACTGGCGATCATCCGGGCGGTGATCCGACAGAAGTTTGGCGTGCGTCTGTCCGAAGTATCGGTCGGCCGCCTGATGAAGCGGGTGGGGTTTACGCCACAGCGCCCGCTGTATCGTGCGTGGCAGCAAGATCCCGTCTTAGTGGAGCAGTGGCGACGGGAAACCTACCCCGTGCTTGCGGCGAAAGCGAAGCGGGAGGGAGCGCTGATCTTCTTCGCAGACGAGTCGGGGGTACGATCGGACGCCCATGCTGGGACCACGTGGGGGGTGAAAGGCGCCACGCCGGTGGTCAAGGCCACGGGCGCTCGGTTTGGGTTCAACATGCTCTCTGCCGTGAGTGCCCAGGGCCTCTGCCGCTTTATGCTCGTTGAGGGATGCGTGACGGCGACCGTCTTCTGCGCGTTCTTGCGGAGCTTGCTGCACGGGATGACTCGCAAGATCGTGCTGATCGTGGATGGCCATCCCGCGCATAAGGCGAACCGGGTCCAGCAGTTTGTCGCCCAACAAGCCGGACAGGTGGAGCTACACTTCTTGCCACCGTATTCGCCAGACCTCAACCCCGACGAACTGGCGTGGGCTCATGTTAAAACCAAACTGGGCCGGGGAACAGCCCGGACCAAAACGGAGCTGAAAACCCGTGCGCATGGAATTCTACGCAGCCTGCAACGTCGGCCTCATCTTGTCCGCCGGTTCTTTCACGCACCCTCCTGCATGTATGCTGCCGCATGAGGCTTTACTAACGTCAGGCTTAGTAACAGCGCATGCCAGATTGTGAAGGAATTGAGCTCGGCGCAGCTGAAAACAATCGCTGAAGATTGGGTTGCACCGCTCGCTGAAGTAGGAAGATAGTGTCTCGTTGATGTGGAGAGTTAAAAGCAGAGTCCAACTCCAAGGACCCCATAGTGAGTGCGAAAATCAACGGCCAGTCCCTCCCAGTGATAGTTCGACGAAAGATACCGATACTCACCAAACAAAAAGATCGCAACAGTTTGCTGTGTGTCGAATAGAGGCACATGGGGTTTGATGACGATCTGTGCTCCACCGAGAAACTGATGTGTGAAGGCACGTGCCGAATCAAAATCCTTATCGTCGCGCCCGGCGATGTTCGGATTCAGGAGCGTGCCGTGAGACCATCCGATGCCCGCACCGATGTATGGACGAAACCTTTCCCCGGGATAGCGTAGGATCAGGTTGAACGTCGTATTGATGAGAAGAAGGTCTGAGCGTCCGGTTTCATTGTTGCGCCCACTTGCGATATTGGGAAAGGAGAGAGTCGAGCCGTGCATATTGGAGTCCATCTCAAGCCCCACCATTCGATGCAACGCCTCGGGAAAGAGTCCAACCTTGAACCCGGCACCACCTCCCTGCTGAATTGAAGCAGTTGGGGTTGTCCCTTGGTTGAAGATGTCCTGATCTTGAGGCCAGCTGCCCAGTGCATACCCGCTTATTTCGACATCCCCAAATTCGACTGCGAAGAGCATCTCGGTCGAGCACAAGCTCCAGAGCAGTACGCCCAGCAGGCAAGTAGTTCTCATAGGTGAAATTATTGTGCTCCTCACGGTACTGCAGCAGGCGTTCATCGAGCACATCAGGGGCAGTAGATCTCAAAATAAAAAAGCGTGGGCGGCAACTTGCCACCCACGCTTCGATCTCTCAGCAAGGATACCTGCGGTATCCTCGTAATTAGTTGCCCTTAACGATCGTGCACACTTCCGTGTAAACGGACAAGATGCTCTTGATGTATTGTTCGGTAAAGACCGCCTTTTTAATGCCGCCATTGTTCATGGCCGTTTCAACGGTCGTATCGCCGGTCGCGACGATTCCCAGAATGCTGGTTCCACATGCCTTGCCTGTTTTGGTCGGGCTTGTCCCATTGTCATGGAGAATTCCGCCGGACGTCGTTTCCATGTATATTCCAGCCACAGGGGTTAGCCCTCCAGGCTGAGTATACCCACCAACCCCGGAACAGCCTGTCGCAACCGCTGCGAATGCCATGACCCCAAACAACGTCAACGCCTTCTTCATAGGAATCCTCCCTAATTAGTTTAAAATGAAATCATACTGTTTTGAGAGGGAATGCTGATTTGCCAGGTTCCCTAATAAAACAATATAAAACAATGCTGCACTGTAGAGATAACCCACTAAATTGTCAAGAATGAAGGCCATAGATGTAAGCGGGGTTAAAGGTAGATATTGCATCGACAGACGGAAACCGTCTGATCTCAGACTTTTCTTTCGCGCGTGCCGTGACAACTTTTTACTCTGTTGACATCAGGTGTTTCACTTGAAGGGTGGGGTATTGATGAAAGAAAGGAGGTTGGTTTCCCCTACGGTGGCTTCGAGGGTGTGTGATGCTTCTCTGCACTGTCTATCTGTCTGGGTGTTCGATTTTTTGAGGGAGGCTCTCAGGACTTCATGGTTGACGCGAACCCATCCGGTGCCGAGGTCCGTATCAACGGTCAGCAAGTTGGAGTGACACCGCATTGCAGCGCAGCTGTAGGTTGTCTCAGCTGTTGTGTGGGCATTGCAGATGTGGATGGTACGCCACAAGCTGAACGCCATTGAAGAAACCTGATGGTTCTCAGTACGATTCGGGACTTCTAGAGTGGTGGATTATGTACAGAGCTATAAAAAAGTAGTTGCGCTTCATCGTGAACTGTCTATAATTCCCCAAGGTCCTTCATGATTTTTGATAGATTGAAAGAGGGACTTTCTGTGAACAGTTACGTCTTGGTGTTTTTGTAGTAGCGTGGGTTCTTAACCAATTTCTAAATGGAGGAGGACTTATGTCGAAGAAGGCACTCTTATTAGCTGTTGCGATCCTGTTTGGTAGCCAGGCGGGTCTGGCAATGGCGGCAAATCCAGACACTGGTCCGGGCTGTGGGTTAGGGAAGTTGGCCTGGGGGGATTACAAAGGGCAGAAGGAAATCGCGCCCCAAGTGATGATGGCTACCACGAACGGAACATTCGGCAGTCAGACGTTCGGCATCAGCTCAGGCACCTCCGGATGTACGCACGATGGCAAGATCATGGGCGAGCACAAGACCACCATGTTTGCCTCGCTGAATTTTGATGCGCTTACGGCGGAAATGGCACAGGGCCAGGGTGAGCACCTGGCTTCGCTCGCGACGCTCATGGGCGTACCGGCGGAGCGGCATGGAGAATTCTTTGCCATGACTCAAGAGCGATATACGGCATTGGTCGAGGCTGGAGAAGCATCTCCGGTCGCGCTGGTGAGATCTCTCAATGATGCGATCGCGGGCCATCCGGTCCTCGCGCAAGTATCAGTACGCTAAGTACTGCATGGGGCCCTGGCAGACATGTCAGGGCCCTTCTTGTTTCTCTTGCACCGTGCTGTTTCTTTTTCTCGCGTGTCTCGCCTGCCTGTTCGTTCCGGTTCCGTCCGATGCACAGTACTCTGATCGGGACATCTATCTGAAGCAGCTCATCGATCAGGCTGCGCAGGTCAAACTTGCGGAACAGCGGGAATGGCATTTGTTATTGCACTATCGGAAGAAGCTCTTTGGGGGGTATGAGAGCGAACAGGACGATCCAGGGTTTTTCGTCTCTCCTCATGGAAAGACGAATCCCTCCGCTGAGCTTGCAGCGACCCTCACGCAGTTCTTTTCTGATGAACTGGTCGGGCGATCAAAACAACCTGCTCAATGTGCCTTCGTCGCTCGGTATCACTGGCTGAAAGAACAGCTGCAGTTTGATCCGGCTCGGCTTCCACTCAGCACCTGCGAGCGGTTTGATCGGTGGTATGAGGATTTTGACATTCAATCGATCTCGCTGATCTTCCCCTCAGCTTTTCTAAACAATCCCGCCTCCATGTTCGGCCATACGCTGTTTCGGGTCGATCAGAAGGGGCAGACCGAGCAAACTCGGATTCTCGCGTATACCATCAACTATGCGGCAGAGGTGCCTCCCAATGCCGGTCTTGCGTATCCGATACGAGGGATCTTTGGAAGCTATAAGGGGTATTTTTCGACGATTCCTTACTACCTGAAAGTTCAGCAGTATCGAGACATTGAAAATAGAGATATATGGGAATATCGCCTCAACCTCACGGAACCACAGATGCGGCGGTTTCTCATGCACGTGTGGGAACTGGGGAATGCCTACTTCGACTATTTTTTCTTCAAGGAGAATTGCTCCTATCATATTCTTGCCCTCTTGGACTATGCCGATCCGGATTTGCACCTGACGGATGAGTTTCTCTTTTGGACGGTTCCTGCCGATACCGTTCGATTGATCGTTTCAAAACCGGGGTTGGCATCCGATATCACCTACAGGCCGTCCAGGAGCACGGTGATCAAGCGAAAGCGAGAATCCCTGCCGGCAACGGAGCGGGATTTGGCTCATCGGATGACACAAGACACTGCCGAACTGACTTCACGAGCCTTTACCCAATTGGTTCCTGCCAAACAAGCATTTGTGCTGGATCTCGCATCGGATTATCTACGCTACCGAATTGAGACGACGGATGATCCAAAACCAGAATGGGACATGAGAAAAAGAAAAATTTTGGTCACTCGTAGTCAGCTCCGTATCCCATCCGAGGAGTTTTCGGTTCGTCCATTCGCAAAACAGCCTGAACTTGGCCATAAGATGCATCAAATCTCGATCGGGGGAGGATGGCGCAATAACGATACCTTTGAAGAGGCGACTTTTCGGGGAGGTTATCACGATTTGCTCGACCCGGAGGCCGGGTATACGCCGGATGCGCAGATTGAGATGGCGTCGGTCACCGTGCGGCACTACAATCGAATGGATCAGACCAGAGTTGAGCGGGCAACCCTGCTCAATCTTCTCTCGCTCTCTCCCATGGATTCCGTCTTTCACGCACCGTCATGGAAGCTCGGCGTGGGGATGAACACCATTCGCCAGAACGATTGTCAGCTCTGCAGCAATGGCGTCTTCAACGCGGGATTTGGTGGTGCAAAAGAGTTTCACCTGCTCTCACGGGAAGTCTTTTTCGCATTTGCGGATGCAGAAGCGAATATCAGCAAGGCCTATCATGAGATGCACCGAGTTGGAGGCGGTGCCACAGTCGGCATGTTGGCTGATCTCACTGAGAGGTGGAAGATTATGGCGACGGGGTCGTATCTCTATTTCCCGTTAGGTGACAAGTCCGATGATTTTCGATGGCATGTCGGATCGCGTTTCACATTGTCCAGAAATTTTGCGATGCGGCTTGAGTATAACCACCGTGACCACGACAATGATGTTCTATTCCGCGTGCAAGCCTTTTTTTGAGCGAGGTCTATAGGCCCCACCAAAACGTCTACGACACGGAGCACCCAGACAGAGTCAGCAGTACATACAGGGTCAGCAGCACAAACAGTCCGCAGAGCATGCTGGAAAATGCCTTGAGCATCTCGGATCCTCCATCGAGAAGGGTAAGCTGCACGATCAATTAGCAATGAGCTATAGTCTTGTTTGGGAAATAGGACAAGCAAATCATCACTTTTTACCAGCATTGGCGGTAGTTGAATCGGGTGAGTCTTGTGCTTCCTTCTCTGAGTCAGTTCCGCTATCCTGCCTCCATGGGCTTTCTCGATCAATTCTTTGTCTACTACCCCGAACCGTGGCAAGACATGGACTGGGCCAAACTCAGCGGATTGCCGCTCGAAGAGGTGAGGTTCCAGGCTGCTGATGGAGCGCAATTGTTCGGATGGCATGTCGAAGCAGCGGCTGATCGCCCCGTGATGCTCTGGTGTCACGGTAATGCGGGAAACATCAGTCACCGCCTGGAGAATCTCCGGCTCCTGTACCAACTGGGGCTGTCGGTGTTTTTGTTCGACTATCGGGGATACGGCAAGAGCCAGCGTATCCGTCCGAGCGAGAGAGGGCTCTACGAAGATGCGTACGGAGCCTACGACTATCTCACGCGCACGCGAAAGATTCGTCCGGAACGGATTGTCTTGTTCGGCCGGTCACTTGGAACGACTGTAGCAGGCGAATTGGCCGTACAACGATCGGCTGCAGCACTGATCCTTGAGTCCGCATTTCCTTCGATCGAAGCAGTGGCGAAATTCCATTATGGCGGGTTGCCGGTCCATTGGCTCCTTGGAGCGGAACATCGGTTGATCGACCGCCTCCCGCAGCTGTCGCTCCCGAAGTTGATCATCCATGGAGATAAGGACGATCTCATCCCGATCGAACTGGGTCGCCAGGTTTTCGACGCAGCCATCTCTCCAAAAGAATGGTACGTGATCCAAGGTGCCAACCATAACACGACGTACCACGTGGGCGGTGTCACCTACTTTCGCCGAATCGCTATGTTTGTCAAGAGCGCGCTCGCTGCCTACTGAGGACCGCCGTGGCCTGCCGCGATGGCCCTGTGTCGTCACCGCTTCGCTTCCGGCGGCGGCCAGTTCATTTCTGTGTGTCGGCCACAATAGTAACACTGGAGGCGATACCGAGCCTTCCGTCGGGGATTGGGTAACGAGATGAACGTAATCGGAGTGTCGTCATACGGACAGGTCGGCTGATCGTGGAGCAGGTGTGTTTCAGCCATCAATGTAATCGAGGCTACGTCCCAGGACGGATGGTGCGTCTCCTTACCGGTGATCTTCTCAACGGTGTGGCAACGTTCGCACGTGGCTTCGTAAGATTTGATGCGGGCGCTATGCGGAGAGTGATCAGCCACGTCCATGGCTCCGCCGCAGCCAGGCTGCACGCAGGTGACGTGCTCATGCTGAAGGGCTTGGACGAATCGTCGATGGGCTTCGCGTTCCTGTTCGGATCGCATACGTACCTCCTCGCCTTTTAGATACCCCACCCCCCGCTGATTTGGATATTTGCTCCGTTCACATATCGAGCCTCGTCGCTCAGTAAGTAGCGGACGGCTGCGACCGTGTCATCCACAGTCCCGATATAGCCGGCGGGAATACGTTTGGTCATCGGCGCAAGTTCTTGAGGGGGAGCACTTCCCGAGTCAATGAAGCCTGGGGAAATGGCATTGACGGTGATGCCGTAGGGCGCCAGCAACTTTGCCAGCGTGCGTGTCAGGATCAAGACTCCGGCTTTGGCGATGTAATGGCCGGTCACGTCGGGTTGCGCTTCCATTTGATCAGCGTTGGCCATGCTGAAGTTGATGATGCGACCGGTCTTGCGGGCCTTCATGCCTGGAGCGACGGCTTGCGCAAGGTAGAAAATGGGATGGAGGTTGCCATCGAACATCTCGTTCCAGCCGTCAACGGTTTCGTCGAACAGGTTGATGCGATGGTAGGGGCCAGCTCCGTTGATCAGCACATCGATTCGGCCCCATTCTTGTTCGACCTGCACGGCAAGCGCTTTGGCCGCAATGGGGTCAGCCACGTCGCAGCAAATAGCACGTGCCTGTCCGCCTCGTTCCGTGATGGCCTGGGCCGTCTTCTTCGCCTCGGCGTCGCTGGTTCGATAACAGAAGGCAATCTTCCATTGCCGAGCCGCAAGATCGAGCGCGATCCCACGTCCAATGCCTTTCGCACCGCCAGTGATCAGAGCGACAGGGTGTGTCATAAGAGGCTATCCAAGAGAGGACCGGTACGTATTATGCCCTGGAACGCAATCGTTTGGCGAGTGTTTCCAGTACGCCCGCCGTACGACTTGAAAAGACCCGCTCAGGCTTCGGTCGTTTGCCGTCGAGGGCACAGGCTTCGCTGATGGCCTGGAGATCTTCCAGGGTATCCACATCACGCCATGATGGAATCAGCATCGTCAGTAGACCGAGCGAGGAGGCTTTTTCTTGCGTGAGTTTCAATACCTGATTGGTCGACCAAGGAATTCCCGTGAACAGTTCCGGTAGCATTCGCTTGAGGCCGATCAGATAATAGCCGCCATCAAGGGCAGGGCCAAGTACGAGATCGTGGCTTTCTAACTGAGCCAGAGCCTGGACGAAATGGTCGATGGGAACGGTCGGAACATCCGTTCCGATCATCACGACGCGGCCATATCCCCGGGCGAACATCGATTCGCAGGCTCGGCTCATACGCTCGCCAAGATCGCTTCCCGCTTGGTCGATCACCTGCACTCCATATCGCTCTTCCAGGATCCTGAAGAACACATGTGCGGCGGAAGGGGCGCATGCCAGGTATCGGTCGACCGACCACTTCCACTTTGTTGCGGCGAGCTTGGTTCGTTCCAAGGTGTCGAGCACAAAGCTTCCGTGGAGCGTCGCGGCTTCGTCCGGTGTCAAAGGCGGGCAGAGGCGCGTCTTCACTTGGCCTGGGACAGGGGCTTTGGCAAAAATGACGAGTGCTGTGCCGGGTGCTGAGTGTTGAGTGCGAGGAGTCGGCACAGGTTACCTCACGGCATGATAGAAGTGTGCGAGCTGATGCGGATTGATCCCGGCCCAATAGAGGAGCCGCAGGGTCCACATCAGGAGGATGGTTCGCAACGGGCCGCGCTGTTCCCAACGCCGAAACGACGTGCGGACCGTTTGGCGAAGTGCCACGGTCGATCCGGCTCGTTTGAGCCTCCGGCTGAATTCAATATCTTCCATCAGCGGGATGTCCGCGAAGCCCCCAAGCCGCTCAAAGATGTGTCGACGGACAAAGATCGCCTGATCGCCTGTGGCAATGCCGCTTGCGCGAGAACGCCAGTTCATGAACGTGCCGATGAGACGTCCCCATCCGGAGCTGGTATCGAATCGGACATCGAATCGTCCTCCCACGACGGCCGGGTTTGCCAGAGCCGATTCAATGACCCGAGGGGCTTCGTTCGGCACCTGTGTATCGGCATGTAAGAACAACAGAATGTCTCCGCGGCTGACCCGTGCACCCTCGTTCATCTGATGTGCCCGCCCAGTCTGAGCTTTTATAAGATGAGCCGTGGGCGTGTGAGCGCAAAAGGCGGTCGCAATCGTGAGCGTGTCATCGGTGCTGCCTCCATCAACAATAATGGTTTCAAGCGTGTGCGTTGACGGGAGGTCGGCCAGAGTCTGTCCGAGGGCCTGTTCTTCATTCAGAGTCGGAATGATGACCGAGATCGTCATCCTGCAGCAGTCATCTCACTCAGGTCGTCGGCTTCTTGGGTTCGACAAACATGAAATACATGACGATGATGATGGTGGTCCAAAACAGGACTTGTTTATGCCAAAACAGGACTTCACCATATTGAAACAGTCCCAAGGCCAATGCAACGGCCGTCGCCATGACACCATACCGGATGGCCGGCGTTTCAACGGCGGCATTGGCCCAGACCGTGAGGCCGCCAAAATAGATCAGGAACGGGACGATATTAATCTCAAATCCGCCGCTGATGGAGAGAAACACATTGAGAAATCCGATAAACATCAAAGCGGTACCGATCATCAGCCCCATAACGTGGACTTGGTGCTCGGAACTTCCGCGTTGCCCCTCCGGTTCGGAAGGCGGCGACGGACGCGTAGGTTCGTCATGATGAGAAGGGAGGTCGGATGAAGCCATAGTTAGATCTTAAAATGTTTGCTGAGGGTGAGGGTCTGTTGCTGATAGGATGAGCCCAAGCCCGATCCGTAGAGTTGTGTCGGGTCGGCCATCATGGTTTCATACAGGACTTTAAAAAATGTTTGTCCATCGTGGATCAAAAACGGCACGTCGTGCGGACGAACTTCCAAGACGACCTGTGTGCCTTTGATCTCGCCCTTTGCCCCGTATCCGAAGCCCGGGTCGAAAAAACCCGCATAGTGGGTCCGCAGCTCACCACAGGCCGCTTCGTAGGCCACCATTTCCGCCGCATACCCGGGGGGCACCCGAATGCGTTCTTTTGAGACAAGGATATAAAACTCTTCCGGCTCTAATAGCAAGCTGTCGTGACGATGGCGGTGGAGCGGCTCCCAGAAGTCAGCGGCCGCATAATGTCCGACTTTCTCAAGATCGATGACATGGCTGTTTTTCTTCGCGCGGTATCCGATCACGCGGGAATCCCGCTGATCCCCGCCGGTGAGATCAATACGAAGGAACAGGCCCCGCTCAGCGCGAACGTCTTGGCTGCCCACACGCTTGGTGGGTGTCACGTTGTGATACAACAACGGCGTCGCCCGATGAAGGGCGCGCAGTGCTTGGTCTGAAACCGTGGCCTCGCCGCACACAAACCGGATTTGGTTCAGTGACTGTCCTGTGCGGACTTTGATGGCAAACGAGCGTGGAACCACCTCGAGAAACAGTTGTCCCTGGTAGCCGGCTCGGATTTCATCGAATCCCGAGGTGAGATCCGTCACCACCCGGGTGAACACATCCAGACGGCCGGTCGTGCTCTTCGGATTCGCCCGGGCGCGGATCGTTTTGGGGAGCGCCAATTCCTCCAGCAATGGAATAAGGTAGACGTGGCCTTTTTCGAGAATGGCGCCATTGCTTAGATCCATTTCGTACATCACGAGGTCTGACTGATAGAAATCCATGACATTCAGGCGAGAGGAGATGGCTGAGAGTTCAGGCAAGAAACTGCTGATCAGCCGGTAGGCTTTGCGGCCAAGACGGAGGTCGAGGCTGGCCGGCTGGATCTGTCGGCTTTCAATCGCCGGAACGGCGCTGATGGCTCCTCCGGCGATCAACTGCCTGATGTCTTGATAGGGGAAAATCCCGGTCCGAGATGAATGAGTCTTCACAGCTCGTCCGCGTCTCCGCCGCAGCTGTTTCCCCACATGGCGTAACCGTCGCGATCGGGGTAGCTGTCTCCACAAGCCGCGTAGGCTTCTTCTGCCTCATCGACAGCGGAGCGTACACCGACCATGGGGAGTTCTCGACGACCGTCCGTTTTCGGTTGGGGATAATGGAAGGTCTTGTTCTCATAGTTGCGAAGGACCGCACCGTCCTCATCCAGATGGACGAGGTAATTGTCGGGAAGCAACGGGATCTTGCCGCCTCCACCCGGAGCATCGATCACAAAATGCGGGACGGCCATGCCGCTGGTATGGCCTTGGAGAGCCTTGATGATTTTCAGCCCTGTTTCCACCGTCGTCCTGAAATGGTTCGTGCCTTTGGTCAAGTCAGCCTGATACAGATAGTAGGGTTTCACTCGCGCCAGGAGGAGTTGATGGACGAGTCGTTTCATGATTTCTGGATCGTCATTCACTCCTTTGAGGAGAACGGTTTGAGCGCCCAATGGGACTCCGGCGTCCGCGAGCATTCCGCAGGCGGCTTTGACCTCCGGTGTCAGTTCGTCGGGATGGTTGAAATGTAGATTCATGTAGATGGGATGGTACTGTTTCACGATCTCACAGAGCTTCGGCGTGATGCGTTGAGGCAGGCTCCCTGGGACCCGTGATCCGAGGCGGATAAGTTCCAGATGTGGGATCGTTCGAAGCGCTTTCAAAATACGATCGAGGAGATGATCGGGCAACAGGAGCGGATCGCCTCCGGACAGGATGACGTCACGAACTTCAGTGTGGTCGCGCAGGTATCGGATGGCACGGTCCAACTCGCCTTGTTTCAGAAAGCCCGGCTTGCCGACCAACCGTTTTCTGGTGCAGAACCGGCAGTAGATCGGGCATTGATTCGTGACCATGAGCAACACGCGGTCAGGGTATCGATGCACGAGATGCGGCACCGGGCTCATGAGGTCTTCTTCGAGTGGATCGTCGTCGGCTGCGATATCGTCCAGCTCGGCAACATCAGGAACCACTTGTTTCCAGATCGGATCATCTTTCGATTTGATCGTCTCCAGCACCGTCGGGGTGATGCGCATGGGATAGGGGCCGACGATCGCCTCGATCTCTTTCTCATCAAGGCCGAATCGATCGGCCAGGTCTTTGGGTTTTATGATGCTTTTTGCCAGGATTTGTCGCCAGTCGTCCATGGATAGTGTCCTTCGGTGATCAGTTGATCCGGCAAGAAGGATGCTCGTCGTCTGGGTGCGGGGCGTCCGGTGTGGTGTGGGCTTGGGAATGAAACTTGGTGGATGCCGGAGCTCCCGTGTTGTCCGCGTTGGCACGCTCATCCAGATAAGCCAGAATATCGGCGGTCTCAGTCAGGACCAGATCGCCGTCCTTGAGGACCGGTACATAGTATTGGCCGGAGACGTCGTACACCTGTCGGCGCATGTTTCTGCTGTCCGGCACAATGACGGCGTCATAGGGTAACCCCAAGTCAGCCAGCTTGCGACGAACCACAAGACAGTCGGGGCACCAGTCGACATGATAGAGCGTTAACGCCATGATGCTATAAGGCTACCAGGAAAAGACGGAAAGTGAAACGGCCATTTTCTAGTGCATGACTCACAGCACGTCAGTCAGGTCTGACGGCACAGGGCACCATGATGGCGTCCTTCATCCCGTGAAGAATCTTCTTGTCGGACGGACAGACGGTAGCCAGGATCCCGGCGAGTTCAACGGTTCCCTCGGAAACGAAATAGTAGGGAGAAAGTCTTGCTCGGCCCGACATGCGCACGTTTGTCCGTGAGCCTTCATCCCAATACTCCATCTCAAACAGCCGCCCCTTGTGGAATGCTTGCAGGATGTAGGGGGTGGTCGGAAAGGAGGCCAGCGCGTTTCGAAGTGCTTCACCCCATTCGGTCTGTGAAAGATCATGTCCGATGGAGACGCCTCGGCTTCCCCAAGCGAGCGCGGAGAATCCGGATGGCTTGATGACGAAATGCCGCTCCTTCTGCGTGGCGGCTTCAAGATCGGACCAGTTGGCGACCGCACGTCCTCCCATCTGGAGGTCGGGAATCGTAGCCGTCGGTGGAATGGGTGTGGGGTCGAGCAACCAAGTTTTGGGCATGATCGTACTGAGCTGGCGCAGCGTCTCGGCTCCGAGCGTCTTATCCCAATATGGGCGCAGCACCGGATGGTGGAGGAGCGCAAAGGCTGATTTTTCTTCGAGCACTGGCTTGTAGGGGGGAGTGACGCCGACCCACCCCTTCTTCACCGCGTATTGAACCAGTTCGGCTTTCGGAATATTCAATAGGTCGAACAGCTCATAGAAGCGGTACACCAGGCCGATCGGCTGTTCGCCGTGATCGGTGTGCAGCCGAAGCCCGTCTTCTGTAAATCGAATCTCGCGGGGCTCGACGCACCAAACCGAAAGCCCTTTGTGCCGAAGCTCTGCGGCCAACCATGACATCTCCGGACGATACTCCTTGGCTTCTTCCGAGACGAGGATCGCGATATCACCCGGAGCTTGTTCTTGGATCGATCGCAGCATGCGAGCAAACCCGCGGATCATCCCGTCTCGTCCTCCGACCAGGCCGGACGGCTTGCGATCAAGGTCGTGATAGATCTGGCTCAGGCAGGCTGTGAGCCCGATCCCGCCGGGAACGGAATCCAACTCCGTGATCACCATGCCGTCCTGTGTCGGAATGATGTCCGGTCTGATGACGGCGGGCAACGCCTCGCGAAACCGTTTCATCCGGCTGTAGTGGATCAACGCGTCCGGCTTGCCTTGATCCAAATATCCGGCCACCCACTTCGGCTGAACCCCTTTCACACTTTCCTGATACAGCCGATTCAGTCCGCGATAGAATGAGAGGAGATGCGGCCCCAGGTCGGTCAAGCATTTGACAAGATCTGATGATAGGTAAAGCGGACAGGGGCTGACTCGCCATGACGGAGTCTCGCCGAATAAGTCGGCACGCCGGAGTTGCGTGCGAATGGCCGCATAGCGGTCGATCGCCGCCTCAGGTGAAAGCTCCGGGCAAACCGATTCAGTTTGTGTCAATGGAAGGATCCTTTACGCTTGTCCGAGATACAGCAGCACGGCGTCAGACAGCGAGAAGCCAGATGCTAACACGCAGTGTCAGGCTCGACAAGAGGTTCCTCGGGCAACGAGAGCAATCCCGCATCCATTGATTCGGACGCGCCCCGTCCTTGCTACCTTTGCGCATGCATCGTATGATTGGGGCTCGATGGGCCTCATTACAGTGGATTCCAAACTAGTAGTGAAGACTCTGCCGCAACTGGTATCCGGCTCGACGTGTTTCCGCTGCGATACCTGTTGCCGTTTTCCCGAAGCCGACAGTTTTCTTCGTCCGTACTTTACGCGCCACGAACTGGCCGACGCTGTAGCGCGGGGGGTACCCGAATCGTTCTTCCCGGACCAGTCCGGTTCGCAGATCACGCTCGTTACGAATCCGACGGGTGAAGGCTATCTCTGTCCGGCCTTTGATGCAGAATCCAGCCACTGTGGAATCTATGACGTTCGGCCCTTGGATTGTCAGCTCTATCCGCTGGCTTTGATGTGGGATGAGTCCGGGCAAGAGATCCTTCTCGGTTGGGATACCAAGTGCCCGTTCATGCGTGAAACAGTTCCCGATGCGATTCGAAAGCATGCGAAGTCGATTGTCGCGTTCTTGACCACCGAGGCGGGGTTGGACACGATCGTTGCCAATCCCCGGTTGATCGGCCGATTTCAGGATGACGTCGTGGTGCTCAACCCCCTCCCGCAACTGACGGTGCGCCTTCGCGTGGCACGAGTCGATCCGCATCTGCAGCCATTAACCCTGGCAGATGCGCCGCGCATGACGAAGGCGCTTGAACGAGCGCAGGTGCTGCATGATGCCACGCCGGCTGCCTTTGCCTTTCCCTATCATTACATCTGGACCTCGTTGCTGCCCTGTTGGTGGTTGGACCGTGAGGACACAGTGTTTCTCTTTGCGCAGTCCCCGGACGGATGGTTCATGCCGCTGCCGCCGCTCGGCCCGGGACCGCTGGATCGTGCTATGGAGATTGCCTTCGGATTGATGCGGCAATGGAACGGGCCGTCTCCGGTGAGCCGGATCGAACATGTAATGGATGGGCAACGACGACAGTTGGAGAGGGAGGGATTGCAATTCCGTAAGAAAGACGGTGATTACCTGTATTCAGCATCGGCGCTGACTGCCTTGGCGGGCGATTCGTATAAGGCGCAGCGGGCACTCTGCAATCGCGTCAAACGAGAGCACACGGTCACGACCGCGCCGTATCAGGTCGACGACCAGCACGCCTGCGAGTCATTGCATCGACGTTGGGCTGATCAGAAACGCCGGGGATGGCTCGATCAGATGGGAATGTTACTTCTGGAAGATGCGGAATCCGCCCATGTTCGTGTCTTTCGAGAATTTGAACAGATCGGTTTGTCTGGCATCGTGGTTAAGGTCGACAAGGACATCGCGGCGTACACCTTCGGCTACTGGTTGACCCCACACACCTGGTGCGTTCTTTTTGAAGTGGCGGATCGTGCCATTCCGGGACTGGCACAGTGGCTCTTTCGCGAAACCTGCCGCACGGCGCTGGCGCAAGGGGCGGTCTGTATCAATGCCATGGATGATGCCGGGCTTCCAGGGCTGCGCGCGGCGAAGTCGGCCTATCACCCGACCGCGGTCTTGACGACCTGGGTCGCAACAAGGACAACCTCATGACGCACTCAGAAGAGCGAACCGCCTCAACCGCTCGTCGGTACGAGTGGATCACCTTTGTGATGGTCCTCCTCACGTTGGCCACGCTGGGGGTGGGGACGTTCATGCTCGCCCGTGTGGAACGAGGCATCGTCGCTGCCGTGTGGCTTCCTCTCTTGCTGCTGTTGCTCTGGTCGACCAGTCGATTGCGTGCAGAATACCGGCAAGCCCAGCAGGAAAGCGCGTGGGCTCGTGCCGCGGAAGCGGCGTTGCTGCAGAGCCAGGAACGCAACCGGGCGATCGTCGACACCGCCCTTGATGGCGTGATCACGATCGATGCCGCCGGGATGGTGACGGAATGGAATGCGCAAGCCACCGCCATCTTCGGATGGGCGAGGGAAGAAGCGATAGGGAGACTGCTGTCCGAGACCATTATCCCGGAGCGTGATCGAGAAGCCCATGCGAGTGGGATTCGGGAGTATCTCAAGGCCGGAGTCGGTGCGGTGCTCAATCGGCGGATCGAGATTGCGGCGCGGCACCGGGATGGTCATGAGTTTCCGGTCGAACTCGCGGTCTCTCCGGCGCGGATCGGAGAAACATATATTTTCAGCGCCTTCGTCCGCGATATCACGGATCGTCGCCGAGCGGAGCGGCGTCTGGCCTCCCAATATGCGGTGACACGGGTGCTCTCCGAAGCGATCACGCTCGAAGAAGCGGTGCCCAAAATCATTCAGGCGGTCGGCGAGAGCCTGGAATGGGACCTCGGGGTATTTTGGCGACTGGAGAGGCAGTCGGGCACGTTGCGCTGCCTCAATTATTGGCAAGTCAAGACTGGGGCGACCGATGAATTTATCACCGAGATGCAGTCCCAAGTCTTTAAGCCCGGCGTGGGATTACCGGGCAGGATTTTAGAAAGCGGCCGTCCGGTCTGGATGCGAGACGTCACGGAGGAACCCACCTTTATTCGAGCCGATCTGGCTGCCAAGACGGGGGTTCGGAGCGCGTTCGGTTTCCCGATCCGTATCGGTGGCGATATCGAGGGGGTGATCGAGTTTTTCAGCCATCAGGTCCGTGAGTCGGACAATGAGTTGATCAGCATGATTGCCGATGTGACGTTGAAGATCGGACAATTCGGTGAACGGACCAGAGCCGAGGAGGCCTTACGACAGACTGAGGCGCAACTCCGGCAATCACAAAAAATGGAGGCTGTCGGACGGCTTGCCGGCGGTGTGGCCCATGATTTTAATAATCTGTTGACGGTCATTCGCGGATACAGTGAGTTGATTCTTGGGCGTCTGGCGCCCGGGGATCCTGCACGACGGGAGATGGACGAAGTGAAGAAGGCCGCGGATCGGGCGGCAGGCTTGACCAGTCAACTCTTGGCGTTCAGTCGGCGGCAGTTTGTGGCGGCCAAGGTCTTGGATTTGAACGCGCTGGTCATGAATATGGATGGAATGCTGCGACGGCTCCTGGGCGAGGACGTTGTGGATCTCTCCGCGGATCTCGATCCGAAGCTCTGGGCCATCAAAGCGGACCCCGGACAGATCGAGCAGGTGATCATGAATTTGGCCGTGAATGCGCGGGATGCCATGCCGACGGGCGGGAAACTGACGATTCACACCAAGAATGTCACTGTCGGGAAGGGAGCTCGACGTCACGCCGTGATGCTTGAGCCCGGTGCCTACGTGTTGCTGGAGATGAGGGATACCGGGCATGGCATGAGTGAAGATACGCAAACACATCTGTTCGAACCATTTTTTACCACGAAGGAAAAGGGGAAGGGCACGGGGCTTGGACTATCGACGGTCTATGGGATCGTCAAGCAAAGCGGCGGAACGATCGCGATCGAGAGCAAGATGGGGCAGGGCACTGTCTGCAAGATCTTTTTTCCGAAAGTGAATAAGGCTGTTCAGGCGACTCCGGCTGCGGGTGGATCAATCAGCCGAGCCACCGGACGAGAGACGATTCTGGTGGTCGAGGACGATCCGTCGGTTCGCAGTCTTGTGCAAGAGACCCTCCGTCTCAGTGGATATGAGGTGTTGGTTGCGCGTCACGGTATTGAGGCGCTCCTGACGGGTGCCAAGCATTTGGGATCGATCCATCTGCTCTTGACCGATGTCGCGATGCCACAGATGAGCGGACCGGAGGTGGCGGAAAAGCTGACGGTGGTGCGGCCTGAGCTCAAGGTTTTGTATATGTCGGGCTATCCTGACCATCCGGTGTTCGACCAGGGAGGAGTCAAGCGGGACACCGCTTTTCTCCATAAACCCTTCACACCGACTGTCCTGACTCAAAAAGTCCGAGAAGTGCTTGATGGCAAGAAGGTGGTGTAGTGGACCGTTGAAAAACCTGCCATCAGTGGGTGAGGACTCTGACAGGGGTTGTTCGGTCGGATGGGGTTATGAGGCGCTCGACGGTTCATCCCGGCTTCGTGCGAGGACTGCTGCGATGGTATGCGGCATGCGGGCTGTGGGCCAGCTGAAGTCTGTCGACTCCGCGTTCCATGATGAGGCGATGGCTTGCTTGACGCCCTGCGGCGGGGCCGTGATTGTCCGAAGGAATCCCTGGTGTGGTCGGTCGGCACGGTAGTCCGGTTGTCGCAAAGGGTGTTTCAGGTAACAGGCGACGAGATCGGCGCTCATCCCGTGCAGGATCGTTCCGTGGAAGAGGAGCGCGTTCTTGGTGCGACGTTGCGCGTTGCCGGAAATCTTCATCCCGTCGATTGCGAGGTCGCTGATTCCCTGAAAGCTCGTACGAGATTCCCATTCACGAAGCGCCCCCGCATTGCGTTCCAGAATAAATCGATTCGTCCTGCGGATGTCTGCGAGATCTGGATGCCAATCGAGTGGAAACACAAGGGCATACGACAGACAGCCCGGCCCCTGCAAAACGGTTCCTCCGCCGCTCGCACGGCGAAGAATCGACAGGCCGTCTCGTTCGCATGCAGCCCGGTCAACATCGTCAGCCAAACGAGAGGCTCGGCCTAGGACGACGAAAAGGCGATCGCTTTCCCAAAACCGAAGCACCGGATCTCCTCTGTGCTCGTCGAGCTCCTCCAGTAACGCCTCATCGAGCGCGAGATTTTCGACGGGGTAGGGGAGGGTCAGATCGAGCAGGCGAAAGGCAGGCACGTCATGATCGCTTTGGAATGAAGAGATGGGTCGGGGAGCCGGTGAACGATTCGGCTGATTCCATGGTGGTCTCGCTCAACGTTGGGTGTGGGTGGATCGAGGTTGCGAGGTCTTCCGCAACGGCGCCCATTTCGATCGCCAGGACTCCCTCGGCGATCAACTCACCCGCGCCGACTCCGCACAACCCCATCCCGAGGATTCGTCCGGACTCTGGGTCAAGGACGAGCTTGGTGACGCCTTCGGTACGACCCAATGTCGTGGCGCGACCCGAGGCGGCCCAAGGAAACCGTGTGACTTTCACGGCTTGTCCCGCTGCCTTGGCCGCTTCTTCGGTCAACCCGCACCAGGCGATTTCAGGGTCGGTGAAGACGACGGCCGGGATTGCCGCCGCATCAAAGATTGCCTGCCGACCGGCAATGACGTCGGCAGCGATCAACCCTTCATGCGAGGCTTTGTGTGCGAGCATCGGTTCGCCCACGACATCCCCGATCGCAAAGATCGTCGCTTCGGCCGTCCGCATCTGCCGATCCACTTGAATAAAGCCGTTCGGTGTGACCACGATCTTTGTGTGTTCGAGCCCGAGTTGAGCGGTATGAGGTTTCCGTCCCACCGCCACGAGGACGCGGTCGAATTTGTCGGTGTTGGTTCCCTCAGAGTCCGCGAAGGTTGCAATCAGGCCTTCGTCCTGGGCTTCAAGCTTTTTGACGGTGGTGCTCAGTTTAATCGTCTTGAACCGGCGCTGCATACGCTGCTGCAGCGGGCGCACGAGATCCGCATCGACACCGTTCAAGAGGCGTGGGAGTGCTTCCACCACGGTGACCTCGGAGCCGAGCGCCTGATAGACGGTACCCAATTCGAGGCCGATGTAGCCTCCGCCGACAACCAAGAGCCGCGAGGGAATATCCGGCAGTTGGAGTGCGCTCGTCGAGTCCATCATGCGTGGATCATTGAGCCTCAACGAGGAAGGAATCACGGGTTTGGATCCGGTCGCGATGATGGCGTGACCGAACGAGAGTTCGTTCGGTGCGCCGGGGCCGGACAGCTGAAGCGTCGTGGCATCTTTCAATATGGCCCGCGCGTGGATGATATCGACGTTGCGGCTGCCGGCCAGTGTCCGCACGCCTTTCGTAAGTTTACCGATGATCGTGTCCACGCGGCTACGAAATGTCTCGAGGTCCACGCGCGGTTTGTTGAATTGAATGCCCCAGGCTGCCGCTTCCTGGGCGTCGGTGAGTACGCGGGCGGCGTGCAGCAAGGCTTTCGAGGGAATGCACCCGCGCAATAAGCAGGTCCCACCCAGCTGTGGATCCTCGTCGATCAGGACGGTGCGCAAGCCACAATCCGCGGCGCGGAATGCTGCAGCATAGCCGCCTGGACCGGCACCGATTACGGCGATGTCATAACGCGATCCAGCCATACCAACTCCTGCGTGCCGCACTAACTTCTGGCGATTCACGCATTAGCAGGATGCTGAAAAAGTCCGCCAGCGACGTTCTCGCATCGCTCAGGGGCTCAACGTACCGAAGCGTACGCCTCGCCCCTTCACTCGCTGCGGCCTTGCCGGACAGTCTTGTTGAGCATCCTGACGGGATTATGATATCCACACCCTCTGGAACATTGCAGCCACCTTGTTGGTATCAGGTTGAGTTTTTCCGCAGCCTGTTAGAGCCCCAGAAACATCCCCTGAAAATCTTCCAACACTTTGACGATCTCGTTGGTAAAGCGCGCACCGATCGCTCCATCCACCAGTCGATGGTCGTAGGCGACGCACAATTGCAGCACTCGGCGCGGCACAAACTGGCCGTCACGATACACCGGCGTCATGCGTGCCTTGCCGACGCCGAGTATCCCGACTTGAGGCGGATTGATGATCGGCAGGAAGGGACCGGCGCCGATCCCTCCCATGTTGCTGAGGGTGAACGTCGCTCCGCGCAGTTCTTCCAGTGTGACCGTTCGCTTGCGGGTGCGCTCGGCGAGATCGGCGAGCTCCAGTGAGATTTGCACGAGATCTTTCTGGTCAACCCGGTGAACCACCGGCACGATCAGTCCGTCCGGTGTGTCGACCGCCACGCCGATGTTGTAATAGTCTTTGTAGATCACCTCGCCGTTGGTGAGATCGATGGTCGCATTGAGTTGCGGATACAGTTTCAGCGCATGGACGATTGCTTTCAGAAAGAGACTGCTCAACGTCAGCGTGGCACCCTTTTTTTTGAACTCCGGTGCATACCGCTTATGGAGCATCATGAGGTCGGTGATGTCGGCGTCCTGGAATTGATGCACATGCGGAATTGTCGTCCAGGCTTGGGTCATATTGGCGGCGATCTTCCGCCGGATCGAGGGGAGCGGCTCGCGTCGTTCAGACCCATATGGTGTGGAAAAGATGTTGCTGCCTGCGCCTGAGTCGGTCGTGCGCCTGGTTCGCTCCCGCACGAAGGTTTTCACATCATCGGCGGTGATCCGGCCACCGGCTTCAGACCCTTTGACCTGAGAGAGATCCACTCCGAGTTCTCGCGCAAGTCGACGAACCGATGGAGGGGCCGGGATGGCGACTCCGGCGGATGGCGAAGAGATCCCTCCAGACTGCTTCTGCGCCGAGGCATCCTCCGGTTCTGCGTGCGCGTCATTCGGTTGAGCCTGTCCTTGATCCTGAAGTCGCTCGGCTTTCGCTCGGTCTGCTCCTGCAGTAGGCGGTGTTTGTCGGACCGATGCCGTTGTCGGTGTTGCTGAAGAGGAGGTCGATGTCTTCTTTGTCGTACTGTCAGCTCCATCCAGCTCGATGAGCGCTTGTCCGACCTTCACGTGATCGCCTTGTCGGACCAGCAGGCGCAGGACGGTTCCTGCGATAGGTGATGGGACCGGCACGGTCGCCTTATCGGTTTCGAGCTCGATCAGCGGTTGCCCCTCTTTGACGTGATCTCCCTCGCGTACCAGCAGTTGAATCACATCACCGCCTTCGATCCCTTCCGCGAGAAACGGGAGTTCGACGTTCATGGCATATCCTTGTGAATGGATTGGGCGGTCTCCTTCATTGATGCCACGGAGCCTCCGTATTCGTCGAGATATTGAGGTCTCGCGCAGCCTGTGTCACGACGCGTGCCTCCACGGATCCTCGTTGCGAGAGACGATAGAGCGTTGCCACAACCAGATGTTCGGCGTCGACTTCGAAAAAGCGCCGTAACGCCTCGCGGGTATCGCTCCGACCAAAGCCGTCGGTTCCTAACGCAAGGAGGCCGCCGGGAATCCACGGCGCGATCTGTTGCGGAACCAGGCGCACATAATCGCTGACCGCAACGCAGGGTCCGTCGAACTGCTCGACCGTCTGCTGCAAAAAGCTCACACGCGGTGCCGATTCCGGGTGCAGCAGATTCCAGCGCTCGGTTTCGAGGGAGCTCATACGCAGCTGTTTGTAGCTCGTCACGCTCCACACGTCGGCTGCAACGCCGTAGCGCAGCAGGAGGCCCTGAGCACGGACTGCTTCGTTCACCAACGAACCACTCGCCAGGAGTTGTGCCCGGTGCGTGGCGTAGTCCGGCGCCGATTTGAATCGATACAGACCTTCTCGGATCCCTTCCTCCGCATTCGGCGGCATCGACGGCATTGGGTAGGACTCGTTGTAGAGCGTGATGTAGTAAGACAGGTCTTGCTGATCCTGGTACATCCTTTCGAGTCCGTTTTGGAGAATGACGGCCAGCTCATACATGAAGGCCGGGTCGTAGGCCGCGATCGTGGGATAGGCACCGGCGAACAGATGGCTTTGTCCATCCTGATGCTGGAGACCCTCCCCTTCCAATGTCGTGCGCCCTGCGGTGGCACCCAAGATGAATCCTCGAGCCCGCATGTCGCCGGCGGCCCAGAGTAAATCTCCGATCCGTTGAAATCCGAACATGGAGTAGAAGATGTACAGCGGCATCATGTTGATGCCGTGCGTTGCGTAGGCCGTACCCGCCGCGATGTACGAAGACATGGCGCCCGCTTCGGTAATGCCTTCCTCAAGAATTTGCCCGTTCGTTGCTTCGAAATAGTGCAACAGCGAACTTTTGTCTACCGGTTCATACAGTTGGCCGACGTGCGAGTAGATGCCATATTGTCGGAACAGCGCCTCCAGCCCGAACGTACGGGCTTCGTCCGGAATGATCGGGACGAGATATTTCCCGAACTCCTTCATCCCCAGCAATCGACTCAGCATGCGGGCGAATCCCATCGTGGTGGAGACAGCACGATCCCCTGATCCTTCAAGAAATTCCTTGAAGAGGGTGAGTGCGGGCGCCTCGATTGGTTCGACGGTGACACGGCGCTCCGGAATCGAACCGCCCATGGTCTTGATGCGTTCCGCCAGGTACGCCGCCTCGGGACTATCGTCCGGAGGTCGGTAGAACGGGGTTGAGGTCAGTTGCGCATCCGGTACCGGCACACTGAACCGCGTGCGGAACTCTCGTAACTCCTGTTCGTTCAGCTTCTTCTGTTGATGGGAGATGTTCCGTCCTTCGCCGGCCTCACCGAGGCCATACCCTTTGATCGTCTTGGCCAGGATCACGGTGGGTTGTCCGGTGTGTTCGACAGCGGCCTTGTAGGCGGCGTAGAGCTTTCGGGGATCGTGACCGCCGCGCAACATTTTGTGGATTTGCTCGTCGGAATAGTTCTCGACCAGTTTGAGGAGTCGTGGATCCGCACCGAAGAAGTGTTGCCGCGCGAACGCGCCTCCTTCCACCACATACTTTTGATACCACCCGTCTACGATCTCGCCCATCCGTTTGGCCAGGAGGCCTTCATCATCCTGCGCAAACAGTGGGTCCCAATCGCTGCCCCAGATCACTTTAATCACGTGCCAGCCGGCGCCGAGGAAGACCGCTTCCAACTCTTGAATGATCTTGCCGTTCCCGCGCACGGGACCGTCCAGACGTTGGAGATTGCAGTTGATAACCCAGATGAGATTGTCGAGCCGTTCCCGGCTGGCGAGCGAAATGGCACCGAGGCTTTCCGGCTCGTCGGTTTCGCCGTCGCCGACGAAGGCCCACACGCGCTGGTGGCTCGTGTCCTTCAGACCCCGGTCTTGCAGGTAGCGATTGAAGCGTGCCTGGTATATCGACAGGATCGGTCCCAACCCCATCGAGACAGTGGGGAACTCCCAGTAATCCGGAAGCAACCAAGGGTGTGGGTAGGACGATAACCCACGTCCATCAGGGGCAAGCTCCGCGCGGAACCGATGGAGAGCTTCCTCTGTGAGCCGTCCTTCCACGAAGCCGCGCGCATAGATCCCCGGTGCGGCGTGGCCTTGAAAGAAGACTTGGTCCCCGCCTTGAGGTCTGTCTTTGCCGTGCAGGAAATGATGCAAGGCTACCTCATACAGAGTGGCGGCTGAAGCAAAGGTGGAAATATGTCCACCGATGCCGGGACGTTGTTGGTTCGCCTTCACGACCATCGCCATGGCGTTCCAGCGGACCAGACTGCGGATTCGGCGTTCTAGCTCAAGGTTGCCCGGATAGGGCGGTTGTTGAGAGACGGGCAGCGTATTGACGTAGGGGGTGTTGATCGAGTGGGAGACCTGCGCACCGTGTTGGGCCAATCGGTCACGAAGCCGTTCGAATAGATAGGTGGCCCGCTCCACACCTTGTTGTGTCAGGACGTACTCAAGGGAGTCCATCCATTCACGTGTTTCCTCCGGATCGGTGTCCCCTGGTTCTTGGCCCGTGCGATTCTCGTCGTTCATGCAGGTCTCTCGATACAGAGCTGAATTAGGACACGTCTGAATGGATCACTTATTCATCGTATGGGCGACATGGATCGCGAATATCTCAATCGCATTCTACTGCTTTCGTGAGAACCCGGCAATTTCTCATCGTTCCCCGTTGCTTGATCTTGGCGCTTTATTCCGTTTATTGTGAGAAAATTGACCGGTTGTGATCGGGTGGTTGCCGGTCGTCATCCAACCAAAGGCCGTAGAATCATGCAACAGGCTCGCGAAACCGATGTCGCGCAGTATCGAATCGTGCAGGAACCGTTTTATGCCGAGGTGTGTGGGGAAGTTGGCCTGTTTACCATCGCGGCTGAGCGGAAATTGCCGGTGATGCTCAAGGGGCCGACCGGCTGTGGGAAGACTCGATTTGTGCAATACATGGCCTACAAGCTCGGTCGACCGTTGATCACCGTGGCCTGTCATGAAGATCTGACGGCATCGGACTTGGTCGGTCGGTATCTCCTGAAAGGACAGGAGACGGTCTGGATGGATGGGCCGTTGACGCTTGGGGTGAAACACGGGGCCATTGTGTATCTCGACGAGGTCGTCGAAGCCAGGAAGGATACGACCGTCATCATCCATCCGCTCAGTGATGACCGCCGAGTCCTCCCGATCGAGAAGAAGGGGCAGATTGTGGCGGCCGCCGACGAATTTATGTTGGTGATCTCCTATAACCCCGGATATCAAAGTGTGCTCAAAGATCTGAAACAAAGCACGAAGCAGCGATTCATGGCGATCGAATTCGATTACCCCGCTCCGGACATCGAGTCGCGGGTGATTCAGCGTGAAGCCGGCGTGGAGTCGACGATTGCGGACAAGCTCGTCAAGCTCGGTCAAAAAGTCCGCAATCTCAGGCATCACGGCCTTGAGGAGGGAGTCAGTACCAGGCTCTTGATCTATGCCGGGATCTTGATCAAGCAGGGGGTTACGCCGATGAGGGCCTGTGATGTTGCGGTTGCCCGCCCGATTACCGACGATGCGGATATGCAGCGGGCGATACTCGAACTTGCGAAAGCCATCTTCTGAAGCTATCACGTCACCTGGACGTCCTGCCTGTGAATGTACGAGACAGTGAGCGCGGTGTGCTCCTGACCGTGCATGTTCAACCCAACGCATCACGGACGGAATGTGTCGGCGTGCATGGGGATGCGATCAAAATCCGTGTCGCGGCTCGCCCGGTCGAGGGTGCCGCCAATGAAGAGCTGATCCGCTTCATCGCCGACCGGTGTTCCCTCGCCCGTACGCAGGTTCAGATTCAAGGAGGGGCCGAGGCTCGACGGAAGCGGTTGTGTGTCCAGGGAGTCACCGCTGCGTTGTTGATGGCACGCTTGCTGCCACAGGGCTCGAAAGGAACGGTGGAGACATGAAGGGGATGATGCTCAGTGCCGTCTTCATCGTCCTGACGCTTTCGGCTTGTTCCGGGGCGCGTCCGGTGTTGTATCCAAACGCACATTGGCAATCGGTCGGAAAGGAAGTGGCCGAGCAGGATATCGACACGTGCAGGGCCATGGCTGAGTCGGCTGGTGCGGAGGAGAGTAGCGGCAAGGCCGGGCGGGTGGCGACGAATACGGCCATCGGTGCCGGCGCAGGTGCTGCGAGCGGAGCCTTGGGCGCGGTGATTTCCGGAGCATCCGCCGGCCTGGGGTCGATGATCGGAGCAGCCAGCGGTGCGGTCTGGGGTCTCCTGACCGGCCTCTTTCATGCGATCGCCGGTCCGTCTCAACCTAACCAGGCCTACACGAGCTTCGTCGATCGGTGTCTGCATGAGAAGGGGTATGACGTGACAGGATGGCAGTGAAGGGGGCATAGCCCGAAGGAGTGAACACTCGTGCTCGCTGTCCGCGCACGGTAGGCATGTGCTCGGACAATACGCGCAATTGAGCGTCCACCCCTCCGGGCTATGTGTGAAGTGGAGAAGGATCTTGAAGAGCAATTGCGTCCAACGACCGCGCGGTCCAGGGGACGTGCGGCGTCTTGGTGTTGCAAGGGTAGGACGGGTGAGAAAGGGAGTAAACCCTCGTTGGCTGTGCGCAATTCAAAACATCTCGACATTTCCCGAAAAGGGTGAGAAGTGAAGATAGGGATTTTGAGCACCCGAAGGGATGGTCGTGGCCAATCGATTCTTGCAGCGACTGATCGCGATGCTGCTTCTCCTTGCCGTGTCGGCCTGTGCCGGACCGCACCCGACCTTACGATCCAATAAGCAACTGCATATGTACGGCAGGCAGGTGGCTCAGCAGGAGATCGACTCCTGCCGACAGCGCGCTGAACAATCCGGCTTGCGGCATGGGGCCAACCAAAGCGCCAATGCCGCAACTGGGGCGGTGCTGGGCTTGACGCTTGGTGGAGCGGTCGGTGCATCGGCTGGAATCGTCGGCGGATTGCCGGGAGTGACCATCGGCGCAGCTGCTGGAAGTGCCATTGGGTTCACGCTTGGCTTACTCGGGGGCACATTCAAACCGCTGGAACCGGACTCTTCCTATGCGGAGACCGTCACGAAATGCCTCAAAGAAAAGGGCTATGAAGTCAGCGGCTGGGAGTAAGAATCGGCATACGGAACTCTTATGGAAAAGTTCACATGCGCTATGCGGCCTGGTCGTAGTAAAACTTCGGTCAGACTGTTGCAGTGGCGTGTCGGCGGTTGGCGGAGATGCGTTCATGAATCCTGTGGTCTAGTCTTGAATCAGACCGATATAGCGGATTGTCACTTCTGGTGAAGGAGCGTGGCCTGATCCAGCAAGAATGTTGATTGTTACCAATACGTTGATCCGTTGCCCCACCTTCACCATGGGTGCTTTGACCCAGCTCCGATTCCATCCGCAGGCGCCTTGATCAATCATCTCGATCTGTCCGCTGTCATCTTCCAATGTGAGGGTTGTCCGCTCGTGGGGTAGCACACAGGCGAGCCGATCGTTCACGACTTCCGTCTGAATGGCCGTGACGGTTCCAGCCAGTCTGATTTCTCTCATTTGATACTGATCCGGATGGGCGAAGACCTTTTCGATAGGAATCCGCTCGTACGAAGTGAGGGGGATTCTCTGGGGACCGACGCGAGATGAATCTGGAAAGTCGTCGAATGCGGCTCCTGCTTGGCAGGCCATCACCCATGCGACGAGGATCATGAAGAGCGAGCGACGTATGTGGAAGCCAGGAGCCGTCATGATGTCTTTTATGTAACGCTATCATAGCCTCAATATATTGGAGCCGACTATTCGGCACGGTGCCGGTCTATCGCCACTCGCCATCATCTTCTTTTCACCTCAATTTCCAGAATTTTTCCGAAAAAACATAGGAGTTACAACAGGATTGAGAAGTGCCTACCGAGTGAGTCTTCTGGGAATAGATATTGCGGACGAAAGAATCAAGGTGACGTTGTTCGGGTTGCAGGCTGCGTGACGAGTGTTGCGACACGATCATCTCACAGGACAGACAATGTACGTTAGTGCCAGGCAAGAACAAGAAGGGGAGGGCTCATCATGTTTGTCGTACTTGGGGCAACGGGGAATACGGGATCGGCGGTTGTGGAAACATTGCTTGCGAAAAACCAATCGGTGCGGGTCGTCGTCCGCTCAACGGACAAGGGAGCGAGCTGGAAAGCCAAGGGGGCGGAGGTCGCAGTGGCGTCGCTTGACGATGTGCCCGCGTTGGTCAAAGCGTTGGCAGGGGCGACGGGTGTCTATCTCATGGTGCCGCCGAACTATGGGGCCACCGCCTGGTTGTCGGATCAGCAGGCTCGCATGGATCGAGCGGCGGAGGCCGTCAAGAAAAGTCAGGTCGGCCATGTGGTGTTTCTCTCGTCGGCCGGTGGACATCTCTCGGGAGGGACCGGTCCTATTCGAGCCGTCCATTACGGAGAAGGGAAACTGGCGGGAACAGGTCAATCTCTCACGATCTTACGGCCCTCGTATTTCATGGAAAACTGGGCGTCGGTGATCGGTGCGGCAAAGGCGCAGGGAGTGTTGCCGACGTTCATTGCCCCACAGGCGAAGATCCCGATGATCTCGACCAAAGATATCGGGAGGATCGGCGCGGAACGGTTGATGACGGGAGGATTCGGCAAGCAGATCGTCGAGATGGCGGGGCCGGAGGAATATAGCCCCGAGCAGGTAGCCAGTGCGCTTGGCCAGATCCTGGGAAAAACCGTGACGGCGCAGCAGGCACCGCTCAGCGCTGTCGTGCCGACCTTTAAGTCGTTTGGTTTTTCCGATGAAGCGGCGAATTTGTTCGAAGAAATGTATGCCTCGTTCTCCAAAGGCACGATTGGGTATGAGCATTCCGACAAACTCGTGCGGGGGACCGTGACGCTCTCGGATGCGCTGCGAGGGATGGCGTCGCCTGCGTGACGCATGACAAGTGTGCGGCGTATCGGCGGGGGCAGGGAGGGTATCATGACGACACACACTGTGGTGGCCAAAGAGGTGGTCGGCCTCTATCGTCCGGGGTCGACGCATATGGTCGGAAACGGATTCCCTGTGCGCAATCTGTTCCCCAGCAATGAACTGGACCGGCAGGTCGACCCGTTTGTACTGTTGGACTATGCGGGGCCGCATGACTTTGAGCCGACGGATGAGCCGCGAGGCGTCGGGGAGCATCCTCATCGAGGCTTTGAAACGGTGACGATCGTGTATCAAGGGATGGTGGCTCACAGAGATTCGGCCGGTCACGCCGGCGTGATCGGACCCGGCGACGTCCAGTGGATGACGGCGGCTTCGGGAGTCGTCCATGAAGAATTGCACGAGCAACATTGGGCCAAACAGGGCGGAACGTTGCAGGCGATTCAACTCTGGGTCAATCTGCCGCGAGCCGTGAAGATGACGGCGCCTGGGTATCAAACGATTCTCAACGCGGATATTCCCACGGTTGATCTTGATCGCGCAGGAACAGCACGGGTGATTGCCGGATCATTTCGGGGGACCACGGGGCCGGCCCGCACGTTTACGCCGATTGAATTGTATGACCTGCGGCTCCACGCCGGTCGCCGAATTGAACTGAGCCTTCCAGAGGGATGTGGGACATCTCTCTTTCTGTTGCAAGGGCGTGCCTCGGTGAATGGCTCACGCAAAGCAGGGGAAGCCGAACTGATCGTTTGCGCGCAGGAAGGCTCATGGGTGTCGATTGACGCACAAGCAGAGAGTCGGCTCTTGGTGATGAGCGGGAAGCCGATCGGTGAACCGATCGCCCGGTATGGTCCGTTTGTCATGAATAACAAAGCCGAGCTGGTGCAGGCAGTAGAGGATTATCAGAAAGGTAAGATGGGACACCTGTCATGAACGGACGCGATCTTCAGGTCGAGGTGTACTCGGATGTGATCTGCCCCTGGTGCTACGTCGGTAAGCGGCGGCTGGAGCGGGCCTTACGGCAAGTCGGGGATGCCGTCAGCGCACGGGTGGTCTGGCGTCCGTTTCAATTAAATCCCACGATGCCGAAGGGCGGGATGGATCGAGCGACCTATCTTAACGCCAAGTTCGGACGCGCGGAGGTGTATCAGGAGATGGAACAGCGTTTGCTGGAGGCGGGCACGATGGAACAGATCCCGTTTCACTTTGAAGGGATCGTTCGAACTCCCAATACCGCTGCCGCGCACCGCTTGATTTGGCATGCTGGACAGCAGGGGAAACAGGACGAAGTCGTCGAAGCCTTGTTCCGCGCGTATTTTGTGGAGGGGCGCGACATTGGGACGATCAGCGTACTAGTGGACTGTAACACCCATTTGTAGACTATACTCGTGTTCATGACCAACACGA
>CAYSFU010000011.1:0-62440 GCA_964430555.1 uncultured Nitrospira sp.
GCCCGCTCGCAGTGATGCCCGGCAGCCATCGCTGGAAGGACATGGAACACTTCCGTTTTTTTAACAATCAGAACTTCGCCGAGATGGAGGAACGTCTGCGCACTCAGGGCCACGAAGTGAATGTCGTGCCACTCACGATGAAGCGTGGACAGTGCAGCTTTCACCACTGCTGGATCGTCCACGGCAGCTACCCCAATACCAGCGGCGAGCCGCGACTCTCCTATGCTGCGCACTATCAGGACGGCGACAATCATTACCGCCCAATGCTCGATCCGCAGGGCCGGAAGGTGGAAATGTTTGACGAAAAGCTGTGCCGCAAACTACCCAATGGCGACCCGGATTTCAGCGACCCGACCGTCTTCCCCACAGTGTGGGCGGAATAGTGGTGAGCTAGGCTCGAAAAATTGGACGGACTCCTCTCAGGGATGCGAGCACATCGACGTGGCGGGAGCCTTGCAGAATCTTGATACGAACGCGGACTGCAATTTCGTGAAAATGGCCGAACGAATCGTTCCCACCGTTGCGTTCAAGCCCGAGATCGTCTATCAACAACGCAAACAACTGACTTCCTTCAAGCCGACGATTCTGAATGAGGTCGCCATGAGTTGGCCGATGAATTTTGTGGAACTCAAGAATCAAGCCCATTCAATTGGTGACATCCAAACTGCAGCAGGCGAGTGAAGGAAACGGAGCATACTTTGCCGATCTTATGGATATTTCCCTTGGCGTGACGGATGGCGCTTACTTGGGCCACTACCATTTGCCCGCGAACAGGAACTGTCCCCTCGCTGAACGTCGAGGGCAACGACTCCTACCGGTGATTTGAAGCGCTGCCTCAGATGAATAACCGATGTTGCCCGACAACGTACGAGATTCGCAGAGGCTTTTGGGAACAGTTTTCTGCGAAACGACTGTTTGATCTGACGGTGACCGTGCTTCCATTCATCGTGCCCATTGTCGGCGTTGTGGCCCTCGTCACCGGCTTCGTTCACGGATGGCCTCTTCTTTTCACGAGAACTCGCATTTGGATGCCCCGCCCGGAAGGGCGGGGTTCTTTACTCAGACACGCCCAGGATTGCATGGACGCCCATTTCGACCGTACAAGTTTCGAACGGTGACGAATGATCGGGGACCGGACGGGCACTTGCTACTGGACGAGAACCGGCTGACAAGATTTGGGAAGTTGATGCGGCGCAGCAGTCTCGATGAACGACCCGATTGCTGACGCCCTGGGATTCATCCTTCCGTTGACGGTGCATTATCTGGAATGGCGTGCGCTAGAATCGCTCCATGAAACATAAAGAGGATCTGATTTTGATCGGCGGGGGAGGCCATTGTCGTTCTTGCATTGATGTCATCGAAATGGAAGGTCGGTTTACCATTCTCGGCATTGTCGACGAAAAGCCGGCTCAGGACTTGACGCTCACCGACTATCCACTACTGGGTCGTGAGAAAGATCTTCCCTCACTGGTGCGGTCCTGTCGAAATTTCTTCATCACGATCGGGCAGATCAAAACCTCAGAGCCGAGGACTCGGCTCTTCACGAACCTTAAACAGTTCGACGTTCTATTTCCCGTCATCATCTCTCCGATGGCTCACGTCTCACGCCGGGCTTCGCTTGGAGAGGGAACGATTGTCATGCACCAGGCGATCGTCAATGCCGAGGCTTTCGTCGGACGGAATTGCATTATCAATACAAAGGCGCTGATCGAGCATGATGTCGTGATCGAAGACCATTGTCACATTTCTACGGCCGCCGTCGTGAATGGCGCCGCCAAGGTTCAACGGAGCTCATTCATCGGCAGTAATTCAGTGATACGGGAATCTGTTGTCGTTGGTGAATCGTCAATCGTGGGGGCAGGAGTTGTTGTCTTACACCATGTTGCCCCTCAATCAGTTGTGCGTGTTCCGCATTCCTGAGCCGCGTTCCAAGTTGTCCGTCCTCAGTTTTCTTCTTTATCTAATCATCAGCGGAGAATCACATGAGATCTCTTACACCGGAGGAAGAAGTGCTGCTTCCCTCAAATAAGGACGTGGCGTTTTATCGTCAACATGGCTGGTATCGATCCAAGCGGGTGTTGTCAGATGCATTGCTGGACCGGGCGTTAACCGGGATTCACCGGCATTTCTCAGGCGAGCGGGACTGGACCCTGCCCGCTACCAGCGGGTTTTCCGACTGGAAGCCGGATGACGGCAACACGGTGCGCAACGCAGAGGTCGTGGCGCTTCAGAATGCGCAGATCAGGGACTTGGTACTGCACCCAATCTTGGGTGCCATTGCCGCTCGTCTGACAGGAAGTCCTGCCATTCGGTACTTCGCCGATACCTTGGTCCATAAACCCGGCATGCTGCCCGAGAACGAATCGGTCGTCGGCTGGCATACTGATCGAGCCTACTGGGGCACGTGCACATCGGATAACCTGCTCACCATGTGGATTCCGTTCCAGGACTGCACGGGCGACATGGGCCCCTTGCTGTATGTTGACGGCAGTCATCTGTGGCCAGGCACTGACGATCTGCGCACCTTTCGATGCAAGGATCTTCAAGAGCTAGAACGGAAGTTTTCCGACCGCGCTCCCATCGCTAAGATTCCCATGACCCTGCGCCGAGGGGAACTAAGCGTGCATCACTGCCGGCTGATTCACGGGAGCGGACCGAATACCAGTGAAACGCCTCGCCTCGCTTTTGCAGTGCATGTCCAGGATGCCGGGAATCGATACCGTCTCCATCGCAATGCCCAGGGCATCCCCTGGCATATATTTCTTGATGACCTCGCGCCGCCGGGTGAAGACGGATTCCCCGACTACACCCATCCGAGAGTCTTCCCGACTCTCTGGAAGCAGCAAGAAGAATGTGACGAAACTGCAGTGAGTAGGCATGACTATTCCTCCTAATACATTCTGTCTCTTTGATGCGGCTGTTCAAGAACAACGAGCTCAATGGCTTGATGTCTGGGGCCTATGGCCACATCGAGATGTGGTTGCCCATCCGGCATACGTCCAATTGTTTGCCGGGCCCGAAGATCGAGTGATGTGTGCCTGCCAGGTAGGTATCGAGGGTGGAATCCTTTTCCCGCTGATTGCTCGGCCACTCCGAATCGAACCCTGGGGCATAAAGGAAGATGAGGTCTGCGACTTGGTTTCACCGTATGGATACGGTGGGCCGTTTGGCTGGGGCTCTTTCGACAGTGAAGACTTTTGGACGGAATTCGACCGGTGGGGCCGTTCCATTCGTGCCGTGTCGTTATTCGTGCGATTCTCGCTGTTCAAAGATCAATTGATTCCCTTTAATGGCGATACCTTGGTAAAGAGTTCCGCTGTGATCGTATCGCTCAGCCAGGAGCCCGAGGACATTTTGGGAACGTACGCAAAAACCGTCCGTGAAAACATGCGCCAGGCACAGCGAGCTGGTGTGACCATCGAGCCGGATCCTGACTGTCGGCGTCTGGACGAGTTTTTTGCCGTGTATTACTCGGCTATGGATCGACTCGAAGCCCGGTCCATGTATTATCTTCAGAAACAGAAGATCGAGGCGCTTCGTGCCCAAATACCTGGTCAGGTAGCACTGTTCCATGCGGTCCGCAACCACCATGTCGTCTCGACCGAACTCATATTGCTTTCCGAAGATTACCTCTATCCCTTCTTGGCCGGTACGCTCGAAGAGGGGCTGCGGTTCCGCGCCAATCCTTTGTTACGCCACGGGGTCAATCTCTGGGGGAAAGCGTTGGGTAAACAACAGGTCGTCCTTGGTGGGGGATATGCCGGAGGCGATGGCCTCTTGCGTTACAAGCAACGGTTTGCCCCTCAGGGGACTGTCTCGTTCTGTGTCGGAACTCGAATTCTGGATACGTGTGCGTATCAGGCCCTGATCGGCAGACGCGCAGCCTGGGAACGCGAACAAGGCAATCAGTGGTTGCCCGCTGGTGGATTTTTCCCAGTCTACCGAGGGTAAGCTCCTCCCTATTCAAGTGATGAATGCTATGCCGGTGGAAGCCATCATTCGACCTGCCAGACCGGGAGATAGTGAGGCCGTTGCTGCCTTGATGCGTGAAGGCGTGAGTGATCAAGTGCGTCGGATTACCATCATGGGGAGTCCGCGCATCGCACAATTTATTGCCGACGAACTGGTCAGACAAGGAAACGAAGAATACGCGGTAACCACAGTGTGCGAACGTGTCGTCGGTATGTGTTCGTGGAAACACACCGACGAGATCTTGCATCTCAATCACCTCTATCTGGCGCGGGAGTTCCGGGGGTATGGGTTGGGTACTGCTCTGATGCTGGATGGCCTACGTCGAATCCGTCGAGCATCGGAGCATGCGATCAGCGTGGATGTATTTTTTGATAACCCTCGCGCACAAACCTGGTATCGATCGTTGACTATGCGGCCGGAGAAGCACGTGTGTTGGATTCGGCAGCCGCTTCCTATTGTGCAATCGAGTGATGGGTCCGGCTGTACCATGTCCGGATTGCCGGAAGCGACGGTCATGCATCTCCGTTATGGATTCTCTCAATTCACCGTATCGACGAGAACCGCAATCTATCACGTGGGCCGACTGGGCGCGTACGAGTTTCGTGTCGGAACGGTGTCCATTCTTCAGGACTGTGCGGCGCTCCAGGGGCTTGCGCACCTGGACCCGAAGCGGCAACTGCTCTGCAGCGCGTCTACGGAGGATTATGCCAAACTCGCTCTCGATGCTAGTACCTGCGTGGCCAAAAGCGAACGGCTCGTTTCGTCTTGCAGTGCCGTCATGGAACATCTGGAATCATCACTGTCTAGGCGGCAGCATATGCGCCAGCCATTCCCCTCAGACGCTCGTTCGTCTCCTGACCGTATCACCTGAAATGATTGTCTCGTTTGTTGCCTTGTCGGGGACGTCGTACCGACCGGCAAGTCTTATGTCGCTGCGATAACACGTACGGAACGTGTCGGCCACTTCATCCAATTCGGTCTCGTAGCGTGCACTCTTCCACAGGCAATACCCAAGCCCTCGCATATTGCTTGATTATTCCAATGTCATACAGTGCTGTGACGATCATGCAGAAGGAGAACACTCATGCAACTTTCTATCATCCGTCCCACGCTTCCGTCGGTGCACGAGATTATGCAGCTTATCGGGCCGAGTTGGGATGCTGGCACCGTCACGCTTGGCCCCGCCGTCAAGCTCCTCGAAGAAGAGGTATGTAAACGGACTGGGGCGCGGTACTGCGTCGCACTGTCGAACTGTACGGCCGGGCTGATGATGGTTCCGGGAGCGTTGGGGTTACAGCCGGGGAAGGAAGTCATCGTGCCGTCGTTTACCTTCGCAGCGACGGCACAGGCCTTGTTGTGGAATGGGCTGAGTCCTGTGTTCTGCGATTGCCTGCCGGGAACGTGCACCATCGATCCCGCCGATGTCGAACGGAATCTGTCCTCAAAAACGGCGGCGATTTGCGGGGTGTCGATCTTCGGGTTGCCACCCGATAATGAAGCATTGCTCGCGCTGGGCCACCGCAAAGGATTGCCCGTCTATTTCGACAGCGCTCAGGGCTTGGGCGCGACCTATCACGGTCTCCCGCTAGGGGGATTCGGCGTCTGTGAAGTCTTTTCGATGAGCCCGACGAAAGTCGTGACGGCGGTTGAAGGCGGATTGCTCACGACAAATGATCAAACACTCGCGGAGCAGATTCGGTCTCTGCGTGATTACGGCAAAGACCCTGTAAAAGGGGAGGAAATGCATCACCTGGGCCTGTCCGCACGGATGAGCGAGTTGCATGCGGCGGTTGGGGTGCTGTCCCTGCGAATGATGGATGACCTGGTCAAGGCGCGCAAGGAGCTTATCGGGATTTATCGAGATCGGCTCGGCATCCTCCCCGGCTGTTGGGTCCAGAAATATCCGGCCGATCGGACAACCAGCGGGAATTATTTTGTGTTATTTATCACGGATCGCGCAAAATTGAGTCGTAATGAAGTCTATGAGGCGTTGAGGGTGGCGGGAATCCAGACGAAGCGGTATTTCTATCCGCCGGTTCATGAGCATATGCTCTTCCAACGATTTCCCAATCGGGTGAGCGTGAATCTACAACATACCAGGGAGATCAGCCGGCAAGCTCTTGCGTTGCCGTTGTACTCACACACGACTCTTGATGAAATCAATCACGTCTGTGTACAGGTTGAACAGTTGCTCGGTTAAGATGATTGATCAAGGACGTTCAAGGGCGAGCGATAGCAAAGACAGACCCTTGTGTTGAAGAAATTGTGGATAGGCACATCGATATTGTTGGCAACCGTTCTGTTGCCGTTCGCTGGTCTCTACGGACTGAACTGGTTCATCTTCCACCCAGAGTTCGTGACGGTGTTCCATCTTCATCCGTTGTTTGACCGACCACAACCTGCCGACGCGATCGTCGCGTTGGCGAAAGATATCGAGCGTGATCGATACGCGGCGTTATTGGCCGAACAAGGGTTGGCCCCCCGCGTACTCTCCACCTTGGTTGATGCGACATGTCTTCGCGAACGCAGGGTGCCTGAGCGGTGCGCAACCGGCGTGCACAATACCGTCGATGAGGCCTTGACGATGCGTCGTGTGCTCGCCAGGGAGAAGGTGGATCGTGCGCTGATCGTCACATCTCGCGACCATGTGGTGAGAGCGGCGGCGATATTTACTCTTGTCTTTTTCGGCTCCGGGCTTGAAGTGAACATTGTGGCCACTCCGCTCGGCGCTTCTCGGGCAGTCCCATCGGCTCGAGAGATCTGGTCATTCTTCCCCAGCCTTGGGGGTGCGGTGCTCGGTCGCTTTTCCCCTGAGCTATACGTATGGCTCAAGCCATACGGTCGTGAGTTTCTTCATGGCCGCTCCAGTTCCGACACAGAGTGGTTGCCGCACCGCCATTCGTAGCCGCCTACTGCTGCGTTGCTCCTCAGCTCGGAAAAACTCTTGATCTAAGATCTATTATTTACGTATAGGACTATTGTCATGATTGCATCGTTGACCAGGTTTCGCCAGCCTCTGATTGTCATGATCGACATGGGATTGATTGGTCTGGCCAATTATCTTGCTTTTTGGCTCAGATTCGACGGAGCCATCCCGGATTGGGCGATGGGGCTGTTCATGCGGATGCTGCCGGTGTTGCTGATGGCTCGTTTGTTGATGTTTCTTGCCTTCCGGCTTTATCAGGGTGTGTGGAGGCACACGGGGATCTGGGACCTCAAGAATATTATTGTCTCTTCGATCGTTGGAATGGTTGTGTTCTATCTTGCAGTTCGGTGGGGCCTTGGGCTCAGGGCATATCCCCAATCCATTTATCTGTTGGACA
The DNA here is from genome assembly GCA_964430555.1 of uncultured Nitrospira sp. Taxonomy (GTDB): domain Bacteria; phylum Nitrospirota; class Nitrospiria; order Nitrospirales; family Nitrospiraceae; genus Nitrospira_D. The sequence goes on from CAYSFU010000011.1 coordinate 7,296, forward strand.
CGATTCTGGTGATTGTTCTTCTGGGAGGAGTTCGTCTGAGTCGCCGATATTTCCATGAGTATGATCGTTCCAATCGCGAAACACGCGTTGTTGTCTACGGGGCCGGCCATGCGGGAGAAAGACTGGTCAGGGCGCTGAAACAAAGTTCCGTAAACAAATACGAACCGGTCGGGTTCATCGACGATGATCCGGCAAAAAAGGACAAGCGTATTCACGGCGTACAGGTTCTTGGCGGCCGCCGGCACCTCGCCCGTATCATGGCGGAGGTTGCGCCGCAGGTTGTGTTGTTGGCAATCCCGACCGCCAAGCCAAAGGTCATGCGCGATCTGGTGAAGTTGTTTGAGCCATACAAGATTAAAATTCAGACAGTGCCAAATCTCCAATCGATCCTTGATGATCGCGTCGAGATCACACAGATCCGCAATCTGGCAATCGAAGATCTCTTGGAACGGACACCCGTGGGACTTGATGTCACCTCACTCCATCGACTCATTCAGGGCAAGGCGATTATGGTTACGGGGGCAGGGGGATCAATCGGGTCGGAATTGTGCCGGCAGATCGCGGTCCTTGAACCAAGTCTCCTGGTGTTGTTCGAACGGTACGAAAACAGCTTGTTCGCCATTCATACGGAATTGGTCGATCGTGTGCGCGGAGTCCCTGTCTTTCCGATCGTGGGTGATGTTGGAGATGAAGTGCAGGTTGAAAAAGTGCTGCGAACCTTTTCGCCTGCCATCATCTTTCATGCAGCGGCTCACAAACATGTCCCGCTGATGGAGACAAGTCCGTGCGAAGCGGTGAAGAACAATGTGCGAGGGACTCGGATTGTTGCACAAGCGTCGGCCCGTTGTGGAGTCGAACAATTCATAATGGTGTCGAGCGATAAAGCTGTGAACCCGACCAGCATCATGGGGGTGACGAAGCGAGTGGCGGAGCTCATCGTACAAGGTTTGGACGAACGAGGTCACACGCGATTCACGACTGTCCGGTTTGGGAATGTGCTGGGAAGTAACGGGAGCGTGGTGCCGCGTTTTCTTGAGCAGATCAAGGCGGGCGGGCCGGTGACGGTCACACATCCTGAAATTCGTCGATACTTCATGATGATTCCAGAAGCCGTGCAGCTGGTCTTGCACGCGGCCGCTCTGGGCGAGGCTGGTGCGATCTATGTACTGGATATGGGTGACCAGATCAAGATTGTGGATCTGGCACGGAATCTCATCCGTCTGGCCGGTTTTATGCCGGAGGAGGACATTGCGATATCATTTGTGGGACTTCGGTCAGGGGAAAAACTGTATGAGGAATTGGTTGGGCAGGAAGAATCGGTTGGACCATCGTCACTGGAGAAGATTATGAAGGTGAACTCGAACCGTCCTTGGACGCGCTACACGCTGGGGCCGCGAATCGCGATGCTGGAACAGGCAGCGGCTCGTCAGGAAGCCGACCGCGTGATCGATCTTCTCCGTGAGTTGGTGCCTGCCTTCAGCCCCACAAGCGCCTCAGTCATTTCGGAGGCCGAACGAGACTTGTCGGACAGAGACACATCACGAATGAGTTTCGGCAGTCGCGCGTTGACGTAAATGACGGTATTCGGGTCAGCGGAGTGGATTCGCGAACGACAGTAACGACAGTGATGTTACTGCAAACGACACAGGTACATGACTTCAATATCATCACAATGGTGAAACAGCCATGACACACACTATTATCAACAAGGTCGGCCTTGCGGTTATCGGGATGGTTGTTGCGGGAGCTGTCACGACGACCGGCGCTGAACTTCAGCAGACCTATCGGTTGGGCCCGAATGACGTCGTCCGTGTGCAGGTCTTTGGAGAAGACGACCTCTCGGTGGAGCGCATGGTGGATGGTGATGGGACGATTACCTTTCCGCTGCTCGGTACCTTGTCCGTTGAGGGTCACACGGTCCAAGAGTTTCAGGACGAGTTGACGGCTCGTCTTCGTGCGGGATACCTACGGCATCCGAAAGTCACGGTATTCATCGCGAAACACCGGAACTTTACGGTCAGTGGAGAGGTCAAGAAGCCGGGAGGATTTGAATTCAGAGAGGGCGTGACCATTCGGGAGGCAATCGCTCTCGCGGAAGGTTTTTCGGAAAAAGCTGATCGCAACGAGGTAAAGGTTACCCGTCTGAACGGAGGGAGCTCTCGAACCATTCTGGTGCCGTTGGATGCTCCGGTTTTGCCTAATGACCTGATTATCGTCTCGCTGGCCCCTCGACTCTACTTGAACGGAGAAGTGGGGCGCCCAGGCGACTATATGTATGAGAAAGGCTTGACCATGCACCAGGCGATTACGATGGCCGGTGGATTTACACAAAAAGCCGCGACGAGTCGAACAAAGGTCCTACGAATGATCAATGGGCAAGAAGAGTCGATGTCGGTCAAGCTCGACGACCCTGTCTATCCGAACGATATTATCGTGGTCCCACAGCGGTTTTTTTGATTGCCGCGGATGCCGGTATTTGTGGAGGCCAAGGAATCTTGTGGTGTCTTGAATGCACTGTCGACACAGTAGTTGTTCGTCAGTGGTTTATGCGGTGTGTATCAAACGACAGGTCATGGCCGCTTCTTTTCTTGAATCATGGTGCAGGGTGCAGGTCGACTGAGCTCCGGAGGCAATTTCGTACTCCCGTCGACACAAGCAGTATTGAGTTGTGTTTGGGTGAGCCCAATGACCGATGAGAGGGTGGCGCTTCTGAAATTTGCGCGACGCACATCGGCTGAATCGAGTCGAGCCCCCGTCAAATTGGCTGACACGAACGTGGTATCTTGCAGATTCGCGTCCTGAAGATTGGCATAGGTCAAGTTGGAGTGGCTGAAATTCGACTCGCGCAGATCCGCACCGACGAAATTGGCCGACTCCAGTTTGGTGCGATTGAACTGACCTTGCCGGAACGAGGATTTCGGCGCGTAGATTTCGCCGAGGTCGCCGTTCATAAAGTTGGTGTGCCAGCCCTTGGCTCCGATCAGGACCGCACGGGTAAGGATGGCGTCCAGGAGATTCGCCTCATCGAGGGTGGCCTGATAGAGGATTGCCATCCTCAGCTTCGCTGAGCTCATATCCGTCTTGACGAGCGTGGCCTCTTCGAGATTGGTTCCTTCCAAATCGGCCTCCGGCAGAACGGCGCTCTGCAGGCTCGCGTACCGCAAGTCTGCACCGCGAAGGATTGCCGCCTTCAAATTCGCTCCTCGCAAATTCGCTTCGTTCAGATAAGCACTTTCCAAGTCCGCTTCGATCAATTTGGCCTGTCCCAGTTGTGCCCGATCCAGCAGCGCACCTTGCAGGTTCGCACGACGGAGGTTTGCATTGGAGAGGATGGCGCGACGCAGGTCGGCGCTTGTCAGCTCGGTATTGACCAAGACTGCCCCGTTCAAGATCGCTCCGTACAAAGACGCTTCGGCGAAGTTGCCGTTGGTCAAGTCGGCCGAGGTGAGATCGGCGCCTTGCAACTGGGCCCGCTCGAATGAGGCTTCGTTCAGCTTGGCGCCGATGAGGAGGGCATCGAAGAGCGCGGCTTCATCGCCGATGGCACGAGAGAGCTGTGCGCCCGTCAGGTTGGCACGGCGCAGATCGGTTCCCGAGAGGATGCTGTTCTTGAGTATGGCGTTGGTAAGGTCAGCTCCCGCAAGGTCGGCCTGTGCCAGGGTTGCCTGAGAGAGCTTCGCCTGACGAAGGACAGCTCCTTCCAGATCGGCCCGTTCGAGGTCGGCTCCCGTGAGCGTGGCCCGACTCAGATCCGCTTGACAGAGTTCCAGACGTCTCGCATTTGGGTTCCCCCGATATTCCACCCACCGTTCGTGCGCCTGCACGAGTTCTTGCAGTGTTTTGGCTGTGACGGGTTTTTTCTTATAGAGGCTTTTGCAGGGAAGAACCGCTGATGACGTCGTATGGGAAGCTGCTGGGTCGACTGCCCACACCCATGTGGCGGTGAGACTACCAAGAAGGATCAATGCTAAAATAGTTGAACCGGAATAATCTTTCATCTCGTGACTCCTTCAGCGATTCCTTCCTGCAATTGAGATACCTATCGTCGTACATCGACATACTACACCTCTTTTGAGCCTCAGCCAAAAACCATCAGCGGATAGATGCCCTGATGGCAGGATCCACACTGACTGTACCAAGCAAGGGTCACGGTAGAGTCGAGATGGTCGAGGAGCATGGCATGTCAATACACACGACGACAACAACCGGAAAACAACAAGACAGTCTTCGATGACAACCTCCTGGGCACTTGCATTGGCTTGGAAGAAAGGACAGACTGACCCGTCCTACGACCCCAACCAGGCCAGTTCGTGCTATCCCGTCGTAGGCAGGTATTCACTCACAGAAACGGTTTTGTAGGGACAGCAGTCTCAGCGCTTGCCATCTGGAGAGGATGGGGTATACAACCATGCCGCATCTCTTGAAGAGGATCGCTAAGATCAGAGAAACATGGATCGGGAGGAATAGATGACGATGCACCACCCAACAGTCGGGGTTCTGGTTGGAGGCGGGCCTGCGCCAGGAATCAATAGTGTGATCAGCGCAGCCACGATCCGCAGCATTCTTGGGGGAGCGGACGTGTTGGGGATCATTGATGGGTTCAAATGGCTCATGGAAGGCGGCACGGGACAGGTACGACCGCTTTCGATCGAGGAGGTCAGTCGGATTCATTTTCGAGGCGGGTCGTATCTGGGCACCTCTCGCGCGAACCCGACAAAGAGTTCAGAGCTACTCGACAATGTGTTGTCCTCTCTGGCTCGGCTCGGTGTCACGCGGCTGGTCACGATCGGCGGCGATGATACGGCGTTTTCCGCCATGAAGCTGGAAGAACGAGCCGGCGGGCAACTTCAAGTCGTCCACGTCCCGAAGACGATCGATAATGATTTGGATCTCCCCGATGGAGTCCCGACGTTTGGGTTTCAAACGGCGCGTCACGTCGGAGTCGAGATCGTCAAGAATCTCATGGTGGATGCCCGTACGACCACTCGCTGGTATCTCGTCGTGACCATGGGACGCAAGGCCGGACATCTGGCATTGGGGATCGGAAAGGCTGCGGGCGCCACCTTGACGATTATTCCAGAAGAGTTTCATGAACGGCCGGTAAAACTGAAGCGAGTGGTCGATTTATTGATCGGGGCGATGATCAAGCGCTTTGAACAGGGTCGGACCGATGGCGTTGCAGTGGTGGCGGAAGGGTTGATCGAAATTCTTGATCCGCATGAGCTTGGTGGTTTGGAACACGTGGAACATGACGAGCATGGCCATTTACGGATGACCGAAGTCGACATCGGCGATGTCTTACGACGAGAGCTGACCAAGCAACTTCGTGCACTCGGATTGTCGGTCACTGTGGTGTCGAAGAATGTCGGATATGAACTCCGTTGCGCCGATCCGATTCCATACGATATTGAATATACTCGAGATCTAGGGTATTGCGCCGCCCAGTATTTGCTTGACGGTGGGACCGCAGCGATGGTGTCAATTCAGAACGGGCGATTCATTCCGATTCCATTCGCGCAGATGGTGGATCCTTCCACTGGACGGACCAGGGTCAGGATGGTAGAGATTGAGTCCCAGTCCTACCACATCGCTCGACAATATATGATTCGACTCAACGAGAAGGACCTGGAGCACCACGATGCCGTGGGCCGGTATGCCGCCGTGGCGAATCTGTCTATTGACGCGTTTCGAGATCGGTTCGAAGGAGTCCTGTAAGCAACGCGCGTGTGCTTCGATTGAACAAAAGGATATCTAGCATGAAGATTCTCGCGGTAACCGATGGATCGAAGTATGGCCGATGGGCGATAGAATGGTTGGCGGAGATTCCGTTCGCGTCGCAGCCGGTCGTTCGTGCCCTCCATGTCGTCGATGCGGCGAGTCTTCGGGCTCCCTTCATGATCCAGCCGGTGGTCGCCGGGATGGAACGATACATTCAATCTGAAGTGAAGAAGATGGAGACAGCGGCGAAGGTCACGAAAAAGGACTCGGAGGGTTTATTGTCGACGCTTGGCTTGAGCGGGACCGTGACAATCGACCACGGCGCAGTGGCGGCCACGATCATGAAGCATGCGCAGCGTGGCGTCGGACTCTTGTCGATCGGATCTCGAGGGTTGGATGCCTTGGATCGCTTCATGCTAGGCAGCATATCGAATCATGCCATCCATCATGCGCCTTGTTCTGTTCTGGTGGTGAAAGAGCCTCCGAGGCCTGTCCGTCGCCTGGTCCTGGCGATCGATGGGTCGGCCGCTTCGGATAGGGCGGTCAAGTTTTTGCTTCGCATGATCAATCCGAGCCCTGAGAGTCCTGACTGTGAGCCAGTTCTGGTCACCATCGTGCATGCCATGCCCTATTTGAAGTATCCAGAGGTAAAGGAAGTGGGGAAGGGATTGGTGCAACGCTATGGAGATAAGCTCGCGAAATCAGGTTTCCAGATACGCGAAGCTGTGAGGTTGGGGAAGCCGGCTGATGAAATTCTGACGGTAGCGAAGAAAAACAAGGCAGACCTGATCGTGACGGGCGCAAAAGGATTGGGCGCTATCGGACGTGTCCTGCTCGGTAGCGTGTCCACTCGTATGGTTCAACATGCTCACTGTGGCGTGCTAGTCGTCCGCTAAAATACAAAAGTAGGGGATGGCCTCTGGAGCGAGAAACAGGCTTGACGGGGAGGAAGACAGGACAATAGACTACCACCCGGCCAATTGTCGAGCAACTAGTGCCGATTGCCGAACTAATAGGGAGAGGAGGGGTAGTTATGACAGCGATAACAACGATCGACCAGGACTCGCTCCCTGATCGTTTGGTAACGGGGCTTTCAAAAATCGGTTTAGCGATGAAGAGTCGAACCTGGCGACGGAAGGGACGACAGGGGATTGGTCCCTTGCAAATTCAGGTGCTGACATTTCTGCGATCTCGACCGAACCATTCGGCCACGGTTTCGACTATCGCTCGGGAACTTTCGGTCAAGTTACCTACTGCGTCCGAAGTTATCCGAACCCTGGAACAGAAACGGTTCGTTCGGCGGCGGCGACGCGAGGTCGACAATCGCGTTGTGACGGTCCACTTAACGGCCCTCGGAGCTAAAGCGGGTCATGTGGAAAACCGGTGGCCTGAAATTTTGGCATCGGCCACCGAGAATCTCTCGATCCAAGAGCAGGTGTCACTCCTCGGGACACTCGTGAAACTGATTCGGGCCCTTCAATTGCAGGGGGAAATCCCGGTTGCACGCATGTGCGTGTCTTGCGAACATTTTCAGCCGAACGTCTATAAAGAATCAGATCTGCCGCACCATTGCAATTTTTACAACGTGGCATTCGGAGACCAGGCATTCCGCCTCGATTGTCACGAGTATGTTGAAGCTTCCAAGGATGGGCTCGACCAGAGTCTCGAGTCCGGTCGCGTCGAGCCACAAGCTCAAGCGGCGCAGATGTGATTGTCCGGATGAGCGTGTTCTGTTCTCGTATAATTAGGACGGCCGTCGCGTCGTGTGGTTGAGATAGAGTAATCGGTCCGCCTCAATCTTTCCCAGTAAGTCTTCCAACGCCAACTGCAACGCAGCTTCGATCGGATGACGATCAGAAGCCGTCACCCATCGGACCGATGATCCTACCGCAGTCTGTTCCGCGAGATAGGACTTGATCAGCTGTGATGCGTCACGCATGTCCGCCTGCAGGATAATTCGGTAGTGATAGAGGCCTCGCCGAGAACTCAACACCAGTTTGGTAGCCACATGAAGCGAGAGGTCTTCTGATTCTGGCGAGACCGATGCAAAGGTGCCTCGTTGCCGTAGGTAGCCAATGATCCCCTGAGTCAGATCGTGATGAGACCAGTCCAGCAGCGTGATACCTGGTCGATGATCCGGACCTTCCAGTGCAATCGGGCTCATGATGGCTTGGAGGCTTCGAGGGATGGTGGTATTGGACGGCGCGATGGTAGGAACTGGCGTCACATGAATGCGGTGAACGCATCCTATTGATATCAGGCAGATGGCCAGCAGAGATATGTGATAGGGCGTCGACCGTCTCATGGCTGAGGTCTCGGGCAAGAAGAGCGTTTCGGGAAACGTGCAGGTTTGCGTGATCAATGAGTTGGATCGTGCGAAGGCGCTGAGACGATGTCCAGATCTTTCAACGCTCGAGCGGCTTGCTCCCGGTAGGCGCGTTCCGTCGGGTTCGTATAGGTATCGATGACGCGTTGATAGGAGGTTCTGGCTCTGTCCGGCTCCTGCTTGATCGCGAAATATTGTCCCAGTGCAATCCAGTTTTGAGCGGCCGTATCTCGAGCCGTCTTCATCAGTGCGAACTCACGGTCGACTTGCCCAACCCCTCCCGTGTGACCGCGTTTTTTGACCATGTCCGCCATCTGGTCGGCCATGAGTTCGATCTGTTCGTTTTCATGAACAGCTGACCCGACCCGATTGGCCTTCAAGTGGCTATAGAAGGCCTCGACGTGGTCTTTCATGACATCGGCTCTCCGCTGATACGAGTCTTGCGCACAACCAGACAGCAACAAGGCAAACAGCGACATCGCACCGACCGTTCGGTAGAGGTAGTGAAAAAAAGCGGTCTTCACGACGAGCCTCCTCTGAAGATTCTTGCCATGCCAAAACAGTGAGAGTCTATCATAACACCAAGTCGGACCAATACTCACTCGGTCGGTGAGTCGGTCCGGCCGTTGTCTCTGATATCGATCGACGAATGGTGGAAAGCCTCTTGAACCTCTGACGATGGCTGCGCTATCTTACCCGGCAGTTTCCAAGCGACGAGAATCTTCGCGAGGGAAGGGTGGGCCTTCGAATAACGAGGAGGATGAATATGGGAAAGAGCCTAAAGGGGACAAAGAGTCACGACAATCTGAAGCATGCGTTTGCCGGGGAATCACAGGCCAACCGTCGGTATCTCTATTTCGCTCGGCGAGCGGATATCGAGGGGTTTCCAGATGTCGGGGGGCTCTTCCGAGATACCTCAGAGGCGGAAACCGGCCATGCTTTCGGCCATCTGGATTTCCTGAAAGAGGTCGGAGATCCGGCCACTGGGGTCCCGATTGGCAACACGGACGCGAATCTCAAGTCTGCTATCGAGGGCGAAACGTACGAATATACGCAAATGTATCCTGGAATGGCCAAGACCGCGCGAGATGAAGGGTTCCCCGAGTTGGCCGAGTGGTTTGAAACCTTGGCGAAAGCTGAACGGTCCCACGCCAATCGCTTCCAAAAAGGACTGGATAGTTTGAAAAGCTAATAGCTGAGTATTAGCTCACATTCAGCGGTCAGTTTTCGGCGATGTGGCGAAAGCCCGTCGGCGGGAGCTGGCCGCTGATTGTTTTCCGAGAGACGAATCATGAAGGGCATTAGCCTGATTTCCGCCATTGACGCCAAGCAGTTGGAGAAAGAAACCTTGCGGATCTATGAGGTCTGTGACGGCTGCCGGCGTTGTTTCAACCTGTGTCCTTCGTTCAACACGCTGCTGGATCGGATCGACGTCCATGAAGGCGATGTTGCCAAGCTGACTCCGGCCGATCATCATCAAGTGGTCGATGAATGCTACTACTGCAAGCTCTGTTTTAACCATTGCCCCTATACGCCTCCTCATCACTACGCCATCGACTTCCCGCATTTGATGGTCGCCTGGAAGAAGCGTCTTGCCACGGAACGAGGGGTTCGGTGGCGGGATCGTCTGTTGCTCATGACGGATGTCATCGGGAGGTTGGGTAGTGCAACGGCTTCGATCACAAACCGGTTATTGCGCAACACACTAGTCCGTCGTGTACTGCAGCAGATCGTCGGAATTCATCAAGATCGCCAGATCCTCCATTTTTCGTCGGAGACATTCTCACGGTGGTTTGGGCGTCGAACCAAGGCCGTATCCACCGATCCGCCCATCCGAAAAGTGGCGCTGTTTGCCAGTTGCTTGGTGAATGCGCAGGTGACGGACGTCGGAAAGGCTACCGTGCAAGTGCTGGAAAAGAACGGTGTTCAGGTGGTGGTTCCTGAGCAGCGCTGTTGTGGCATGCCGAACTTCGATATCGGTGACACCCAGGCTATTCAACAGGCGGCTCGAAGCAATGTCGCCTCATTGCACCCATGGGTGCTCAAAGGATACGACGTGGTGGTACCGACGGCTAGTTGCAGCTTGATGCTGAAGCGGGAGTATCCCGAACTCCACCCTGATGAGCAGACGAAGCAGGTGGCCGAGAAAACCTTTGATATTTGCGAGTACCTCATGAAGATGAAGAAGGAGGGGGAACTCGCGACCGACTTTACGAAGAAGCTGGGAAAGGTTGCCTATCAGATTCCCTGCCATTTGCGAGATCAGAATATTGGGTTCAAATCAAAAGAACTAATGGAGTGCGCTGGAGCGAAGGTTGAGGTCATCGAACAATGTTCAGGACATGATGGGTCCTGGTCGGCCAAGGTAGAGTTTTTCCCACTCTCGATGAAGATAGCCGGTAAGGCCGTGCGGGCCATCGAGCAGGCGCAAGCGGATCTCGTGGTCTCTGATTGTCCATTGGCGGGTCTACAGTTGGAACAGGCCGGGGTCACCGCGGAGATGCCAGGAAAGACGGTGCGACATCCGATCCAGATCGTGCGAGATGCCTATGGGCTTTCCTCCGAAGGGTGAGCGAGTGACGAGAGCAGGGTTATTTGGAATGGTTGAGGGGAAGAGAGACTATCTGTGCAGGCACTGACGTCAGCAGACCTTATTCCCTACGAAGAGTATGAACGGCAGCGCGAAGCCTTTCGGGCGAATATCATCGCGCTGAAACAGCGCCGGCGTATTTCAATAGGCCCATGGATAACCTTGGTGTTCGAGAATCGGCGTACGTTGCAGTTCCAGATTCAGGAAATGATTCGAGCAGAGCGGATTTTTGATCCTGCGAAGGTTCAAGATGAACTGGACGTGTATAATGCCATCCTGCCGGCATCCGGTGAATTGAGCGCCACGTTGTTGATTGAGATCCCCGACGAAGCGACGATCAAAGATCGGCTTGATCAATTTATGGGGCTGGACCATGGAGAGAAGGTGGCCATTGTGGCCAATGGGGAAGAAGCCTTTGGCGAGTTTGAAGGCGGTCATAGTCACGAGACGAAAATCAGCGCGGTCCACTTCGTGCGATTTCGCCCCACGATCTCGATGCAGGCCACGATTGCGGATCTTACCAGGCCGGTCACGATTCGTGTCAGCCATGGTGCGTATCATGAAGCAGTGCCGGTGTCAGGCAGTATGAGGGAAGAGTGGTTGGCCGACTTGAAAAGTAGCGCGGAGTGCTGAGACCATTTTGCTTCACCACTGAGGAACGATGCCCCCTGTGTTACTGACCAAGCGAATCGAGTTTGCTGCGGCTCATCGCTACATTCGGCCGGAGTGGGATGAAGCGAAAAATCGTGCGACCTTCGGCCGTTGCTATAATCCGCCGGCGCACGGGCATAACTATCTGATAGAGCTGACCGTCTCAGGGGACATTGATCCCAAGACCGGCATGGTCGTCAACCTGTTCGATCTCAAGCGTGTGATGTTGGATGTGATTGAGGAATTCGATCACAAGAACCTCAATCTCGATATGCCCTATTTCAAGGATCTGATTCCCACCTCCGAGAATTTCGCGCATGTACTGTGGGACAAGTTTGCGGTTCAACGAGATATTGGTGCGCTCCATACGCTTCGGCTCTGTGAAGATGAAGATCTCTATGCCGAGGTGACGGTTCAGGATCGTCCCAACAGTGCCACGATTACGAAACGGTACTCCTTTAACGCCGTCCAGCCTGGGCATGAGGGAAGAGAGTGGGATTGCTTGGTCTCCGTTCGAGGAACGATTGATCCGATGACCGGCATGGTGACCGATATCGGGGCATTGGATCGGCTGGCCAAGGATAGAGTCATCGAGAAATTCGACCATAAAGACCTGTCGGTGGCATTGAATCGTCAGTCCGCGACCGGCCAGGAGCTGGCCCAGGACATCTGGCAGGAACTCGCTCCGCGCATCACACAAGGCCGGTTGACCAATATTCGATTAGTCCCCTCCCGTGACCTGACCTACGACTACGCCGGGTGACCGGATAGTCTTCCGCTGTTTGATCTCAATACATCAGCATCCACAAACAGATCGGTAGACCTATCGATACACCTCATGTCGATGTCCGATTTTCACAATCTTGACACGATGGGTGGCATCGTCAATAGCGTTTCGACTCTTTGCCATTTCCTAAGTTGAACGAGCGGTAAATTCCAATGGTTTGTTGCTTATCGATATTGCCGTGTAGAGAAGCTCTGCAAGCATGGTTGTTTCTCAGGCACGAAAGTGGACAGGCTTGCTTATACAGATAGCTGATGGAGTGAATCAGCTCTTGGCCTTGAGCGGGGTAAAGCGGGCGGCGTAGGCATCTCGATCGGGCAATTTGAGAAAGACAATGATTCCCGTATCCGGGCCTACGGTAAACGTCCCAGTTCCTTTCAGCTGGTTTTCACCGGTCGGTACCAACTCCACCTGTTGATTGGTTTTCTCAAATCCCTGCTGGATCGTGGCCTTTGCCTTCGCACCCTCAGTGGGAATGGGTTTGTCCGAATGATCGGTCACATACACCAGGAGTTCCCCCTCTTTGGCGACCAATTCGAGATGGTATGGTCCTGCCGCCAGCGATTGTCCACCGTGAAGAGACTTCACCGGTTCCGCATGTTTGGCTGAGTGGGCATTGGCTTGAACCGTCCCCAGCAATGTGGCGCACAGTACGACAGTCCCTAGGAGATGTTTCACGATCAGTCCTCCTTAAACCTCAGTAGAGTCTCGAATCATTGAGCGGCGTCGACCGTCAATGTTTCGGGGCGTGATGATGGTGTGGCCCTGCATCATCCGTATGGGATGAGGCATTCTCACTCTGTTCACCCTTTGGTTTCAACGGCATGAATCGAGCGGCGTAGCCGTCTTGGTTCGGCAGTTTCATGAACACGATTACCACGGTGCTCGGCGTCAGTGAAAAAGTGCCGGCTCCCTTGAGGACGTTGCCTCTGACCGGGTGGAGGTGCACCTGTGTTTTGTTCGATCCCGTCTCAACCGTCGCTTTCGCCAATCCGCCGTCAACGCTGATACTATTATCCGCGTGGTCTGTGACATAGACCGTCAGTTCCCCATCCTTGGCCAGCAATTCCATATGATACGGCCCGGTCATCCGCAACTGTCCACCGTGCGGTGCCTGAACGGATTCGAAATACTCATCGGTATGGGCCCCAACCGGGAAGGGAAGGGCCAGGATCATGACAAATAGCGCACCAAGGATCAGGGTCTTCATTCGTTGCTCGCCTCCTCACAAATCAGTCACGGGGCTACTTGAGTAAGTAGTCGGAAATGAGTGCGGCGAGTTCGGCCGGCTCGACGACTCCTTCGCGTGTCAGTAATAATTTACCATGCGCAAAGAGATGAGTGGTGGGATACGTTTCAAAGGTGTGGGTTTTTTTGATCTCGCGACAACGGCCGGGGACATGCATCTTGGCTTTACCGACCTTGATGGTCGGGAACCGTGCCGCCGTCGCTTCCAGAATGGGATCGTAGGTCTTGCAGGGCTCACAGGTGGCGAGACCGTAGGCAACGACCGCACCGTCGCTCTCGGTGAATTCCTTATAGTTGGTGTCGCTGACGTCGAGCACTATACCAGACATGGTCATGAGCGCAGAGCTCTGACGATTGGGGACTGAGCGTCTGAACCGCTCAGTCCCCAATCCTCGTTGCTCAGTCCTATGTGTTAGCCGAGTTTCGCGAGCGCATCAAGGATGTCCTTATCCTCACGTGCCGTTTTGATCTCCTGCACCTTTGCGTAGGCGACTTTACCGTTCTTATCGACGATCACGGTCGCGCGCTTGGAGCAGTTCAACGGTTCAAAATACAGGCCATAGGACTTAGCGGTCGTCCGGTGAACGTCCGACAACAACCGGTGCTTCAGGTCCAACGAATCCGCCCAGGCCTTGTGCGAAAAGAAGCTGTCGCAGCTAATGCCGAACAATTCGGCATTGGCAGACTGAAACTTCGGGAAGTCGTCGGTCAGACACTTGTTTTCACCCTGGCAAACCGGGCTCCAATCCAACGGATAGAAGCACAAGACGACGTTCTTCTTGCCCTTGTAGTCGCTCAGCTTCACGTCCTTCTGATCTTGATCCTTCAGATTGAAATCCGGTGCTGTATCGCCCGCTTTGATTTCCGGTGCCACGTCACTCATCGCAAACCTCCTTATTAGAACATCTGTATGGATGATAGCTGGACTGAGGTCTCGGATAGGTAGGACCCCACTTGGACCATAAACTTTGTAACCTGTGTTTTGAAGGGATGTCAACGGCCCGATAGGCCTATCGAGTCGTTGACAAAGTCAGCCGGATTCATGGAGGCCATGATTGAGGGTATGCGAATGGGCTCTCCACTCAGCCTGTTCGGGTTCGCTTACAGCAGGTTTATTGGACTGACTGTTGAAGCGACCTGTGGTTGGCTAGGCGTTGAACGTACACTCGGCACCGTGTGGCGTGATCAACGGACTTAGGAGATGCGCAGTTCTCGGAATCCCAGCATCCGTCCGGCCGGTGCAGCCGTTCGATAGTTTCGAATGTGAACCGTACGTCCGAGCAGAGGAAGATCAAGCGTAGTCCCCACCTTCATCGGCTGACCCAGTCGTAACAATTCGTTACCCGATGCAGACAAAATGTCTTTGGCGGAACTGTCGGGGAGTCCCTTTGCCGAAAACAGTTCGATCTCGTCCATTCCGAATTTACTGAGTCCGAGGGAATACGACCAGATCTGATCCGGGTGCGCGTTGTCGTCATGAACGATGGAGACATGGTCATCCAGCAGAAAGGTGGAGAGCCCGCGTTGTTGCCAGTCTGAGGGATTCACGTAGGCTTGTGTGATGACGTCATAGGCCGTGCCTTGCGACAACAGGGTCAAGCAGCGAGCCAATCTTGTCGCCAGGAGGACTGTATCCGGCATATCACGCGGCGAGGTAATGGATGGGGCAATCGCTCCCATAAGGTCATGTTCCCATGATAGTTGTTTCATCACCGCCGCAACCTGATCCGTCGGAAGCGGCATGACGACATGGGCGGACCATGGGCCATGAGACGCTTGCCAGGACTCTGGCGAGCCGTCCTCATGCCGGATGATGAGCGGTCCACCGTATTCTCGGTCATACAGTGCCTTGACTTCGTCCGTACCGGGAGCCGTGCCTCGATATCCGATAAAGTAGAGAGGCGGTCGTTTCGCCGAAGGCTTGGGAGACTTTTTTCGAATTCTCATTTGCCGGCTTTCTTGGCCTTTCGACGATCATCCGGGTTCAGCAGTCGTTTACGGAGGCGGAGGTTCTGTGGCGTGATCTCAACCAGTTCATCCGCCCCGATATATTCCAATGCGAACTCGAGGGTCATCTCACGCGGAGGGGTGAGCACCAAGGCTTCGTCGGAGCCGGAGGCTCGCATATTGGTGAGATGTTTTTCCTTACACACATTGACGTCGAGATCCTCATCTCGGCTGTTCTGGCCGACGACCATTCCACGGTAGACGTCGATGCCGGGTCCAATGAACATGGCACCCCGTTCCTGGGTCATGAAGATGGCATAGCCAGTACTGACCCCGTCCTCGAATGCCACCAACGACCCATGCGGGGCGACGATCAAATCACGCTCTTCCGCCCGTTCGTAGGCCGAAAATACATGGTGCATAATGACCGTACCACGGGTCTTCGCCAGCAGGACATTCTTGAGGCCCATGATGCCGCGGGTCGGAATATGATACTCCAGATGCATCTCGCTGGTGCCGACATCGGAGTGAATCAGCCGCATGTGCCGCATTTCGCCTCGGCGTTTGCCGATCTCCTCGATGACGGTGCCCTGATAGGTCTCCGGTACCTGGATAGTCAGCTCCTCGTACGGCTCCATGACGGCGTCATTTTCACGGTGGAGAATGACTTCCGGTTGGGACACTTGCAGCTCATACCCTTCTCGTCGCATTTGCTCGATCAACACAGAGAGGTGAAGTTCACCTCGTCCAGCCACAAGAAAGCGATCGGCGCTGTCGGTCTCATTGACGCGGAGCGACACATTGGTCTCCAGCTCCTTGAAGAGGCGCTCACGCAGATGGCGTGAGGTGAGGAACTTCCCCTCTCGTCCGGCGAAGGGGCTGTTATTCACGGAGAAGGTCATCTGAACGGTTGGCTCATCGATCGTGACACGCGGCAACGCGACGGGATGCTCTGCGTCGGCGATGGTATCTCCGATGCTGACTTCATCAAGCCCCGCAACCGCGACGATTTCTCCGGCCGCCGCTTGTTCGGTATCAGCTCGGTCTAGGCCGGAATAGACGGCCAGGTCGGAGACCTTCCCGGGGATCTGCTCGCCGTTCTTTCCGAGCACGAGCACGTTCTGTCGTCGTGCAATCGATCCTGATTGAATCTTGCCGATTCCCATCTTGCCCTTGTAGGAATCCTGCACGAGGGCCAGGACGAGGATTTGGAGCGGCGCGTCAGCGTGAATAGTCGGGGCAGGAATCTTCTCCAGCACGGTATCGAGTAGCGGGACGATGTCGGTTCCCGGCTTGTTGACGTCAAGCGTGGCGATCCCTTTGATGGCCGAGGTATAGACGATCGGAAAATCAAGCTGCTCGTCGGTGGCACCGAGATGAACGAAGAGGTCGAAGGTGCGGTTGACGACGTCGTCGATCACCGCATCCGGCCGGTCGATTTTGTTGATGACGACGATGGCTTTGTGCCCCAGCGCCAAGGCTTTTCGCAACACGAAGGTCGTTTGCGGCATGGGCCCTTCTTTGGCGTCGACCAAAATCAAGACCCCGTCCACCATCCGAAGTGTGCGTTCTACTTCTCCGCCGAAATCGGCGTGGCCCGGCGTATCGACGATATTGATTTTCACCCCGTTGTAGATGACGCTGGCATTTTTGGCCCGGATCGTAATGCCACGCTCCCGTTCCTGGTCCATCGAATCCATAATGCGTTCACCCATGTCGTCGATTTTTCGATGGACGTGAGTTTGGCGGAGTACGGCATCCACCAAAGTCGTTTTGCCGTGGTCGACGTGGGCGATGATGGCGATATTGCGGATATCGTTTCGACGGTCATGAGGGGCGCGTAGTGTGGACATAGTGGTCGTGGTTCCTGAACGCGACAAAAAAAAGACGCCTCCTCAGTGAGGCGTCGGAGCTAGTATACGCGAACAGTGCTCTGCCAAACAAGCAAAGATGAGCAAATATCTGGGGGATGGGGAGGTGTGGACAGGGCAGGGATGATGTGGGCCATACACCACCCACAGCCACTCAAGGTTCGTGCGAGTGCAAATGGAGGGATGAACGGGGCAGGCGTGCCGTGTCTAGTTCTCTGCGGAATGGTCGAGCAGGGTGCGTCCCAGTTCTGAGCAGGGACCGTTTCCGCAATCTGTTAGGCGGCTTGACTCGCCGGGGGAGTTGCATACTGCGCGATGGTGGCGAGCAAGGTTTTCTTCTTGATCGGTTTCGTCACGTGCGCCGTGCAGCCTACGGCCAGGCTCTTGTCCGTTTCTTCCTTGAAGGCATTGGCCGTAAGGGCCACGATCGGGGTCGGCCGTCGACGGTGCACATGTTCCCATTGGCGAATTGCCAGAGTGGCTTGCAATCCATCCATCACCGGCATCTGGATATCCATCAATACGATGTCGTAAGCATTCGCCTTGAACTTCTCCACAGCCACGGCACCGTTCTCCGCCATATCCAGACGATAGGGGGTTTCCTTGAGCAGCAGGGCGATCACGTCCCGATTGTCTTCCAAGTCCTCCACCAGCAGAATGCGAGAGGGCGGCAGGGAGCACGGTTCCGGGGGCGGGGTGGATGGGGCCAGCGTGAGGCGAGTCTGCTCGCGATGCAGCGCAAGGCGTAGCGCCTCGAGTAGCCGTTTGCGGCTGACCGGCTTGTAGACGAAGGCCGCGATTCTCAGTGCGCGGGCACGCTCCGAGATCTGTCGCAGCATGTCCGAGGCATACAGAACCAACGCCAACGAGGCGCCGTCACGTCGCTCGCGAATGGCTTGAGCCAGATCCAGGCCGGTCATCTTCGGCATATGGTAGTCCACGATCGCTAGATCAAAGGATGTACCGTTCCGGGAGGCGGCATCCAAGGCGTCGAGAGCGGCGGAGGCATCAGCGACTTCGACCAGCTCGGCGCCGAACGGTTTCAGGTATTCTCGGATAATCATGCGGTTCGCCTCGGTGTCGTCCACGAGGAGGAGGCGCCGCTGGTGCAGGTCGAGCGCCGGGAACTCTGAGGGGAGTGCCGGGGGGGAGGCTTCGGCTACGGGCAGCGTGAAGACGAACGTACTACCGTGGCCGGCGGTACTGGTCACACGGATGGCCCCTCCCATGAGTTCCACCAGGCGTCGAGAAATACTCAAGCCCAATCCGGTCCCTCCGTATTTTCTTGTTGTTGATGAGTCGACCTGGGTAAAACTCTCGAAAATAGAGTCGAGTTTGTCTGTGGGAATTCCAATGCCGGTGTCGGAAACCGAGCAACGAAGGATGCCCGGAGCGGCCGAGTCCGGCTCAATGCGGAGGATCACCTCACCACGATCGGTAAACTTGATGGCATTGCCGACGAGGTTGACGAGCACCTGCTGGAGTCGCATGGGGTCGCCCAACACCCAAGTGGGGACGTCTGGGTGCACAAAGGCGGCCAGCTCCAGCTGTTTGGCCTGGGCTCCGACCGCCATCAGTTCCGCGATCTTATCCACAAGGTCGTGAATCTCAAAGGCGACCGATTCCAACTCGATATGGCCGGCTTCGATCTTGGAGATATCCAGAATGTCGTTGATCAAATCCAGGAGGCTGGTCGCAGCGCGGCTGAATCGCCCGACATACTCGTGTTGGACCGTCGAGAGCGGAGTTTCTTGGAGTAACTCCGCCATGGCTACGATCGAGTTCATCGGCGTACGGATTTCATGGCTCATCGACGCCAGAAAGTCGCTTTTGGCCTGCGCCGCCGACAGGGCGAGTGAGTGCGCTACGGCCAGCTCTTGATTGCGGACTTCCATGTCCCGCGCCGCTTGTTCCAGCTTTAGCTTGACGGCTTTTCGTTCGGTGATGTCTCGAAATGTGATGACGGCGCCTTTGAGCTTGCCGGTATCGGAGTACATTGGGGTGCTGGTGTATTCCACCGGAACCGATGTGGCCTCTTTTTGATAGAAGAGGTCGTCGGAGGTTTGGTAGGGTTCCCCTCTCTTCATGGCGAGGTAAAGGGGGCACGTTTCCGGTGAGCACGGAGTGCCGTGCTCTGTGGAGCGATGGACGGTAGCATGCCAGGAGGCGCCGACCAATTCTTCGGTCGTGTATCCCAACAAGTAGGCGCCCGCCGGGTTGATGAATGACACCGCCCCGTCCCAGGTGACCCCGCAGAGCCCTTCTCCGACCGAGTACAGAATAAGCCGATTCTGTCGAGCCAGCGCCGCCGCCTGTTGCCGCGCTTTGAGGCGGCTGAGGCGGTCCAGAAAGCCTTCAATGGCTGTCCCGATGGTGGTAAGACACTGGAGGAGAGGGTCATCTTTCACTTCGATGTGCGCACTGAAAAATTCCAGGACACCCCAGATCGTGGAGTCTTCGAGAATCGGCAACGCATAAACGGATTTGAGGTTGGCTTGCGTGGCTGCCTGGTGGCGGGGCAAGTTTGGATCGGTCAGGATGTTCTCCATCCATTGCGTTTGAAGAGATGCGCAGACCTTGCCTGCGAATCCCACTCCCGGGGCAAACGTCATGTGCCGGGAACAGGTCGCGAATGTTTCATGCTCAGGTGATTGATCCGTCCAGGTGGTATGGGTTGTGAGCACCTGTTGGTCGACGTCCCACACCCAGGCGATCCCCACGCACCATTGGAATGTTTCCGCGATGGTTTGGAGCAGGCGGGGTATCGCCTGCTCCATCGTCTGCGATTCCTCCAACACCGTCGTGATGGCGTACAGAACATGTTTGATGCGTTCGGTCCGTCGAGAATCGGTCACGTCTTCAGAAATTCCGAGCACACATTGCGGCATGCCATTGGCGTGATACAGGGGAACTTTTTTTGTATGTACGATTCGCTTGCCCCGGTACTTGGTCGGGAGGATTTCTTCAGGAATATCCACGAGCTGTCCGCTGACCAAGGCCTTGCGGTCATCGGCCCGAAACCGATCGGCGTCTTCTCGGGAGAAGAACTCAAAATCATCCTTGCCGAGCAGTTCTTCCTGTGAAATGCCGCACAACTTTTCCCCGGCCTTGTTGAAACGAGTATATCGAAGCGTTTCGGCTTCCTTCACGAAAACCATGGTGGGCAAATTGTCGATGACCGAATCCAGAAAGGCCAAAAATGTGGTGGATTGTTGGAGCTCTTTCTCAGCCTGTTTGTGTGCGGTGATGTCGCGGATAAATGTGCTGAAAAATAGGCCTTGCGACAGGATCATGGGCGTCAGGGCCAACTCGATCAAGATTTCTCTGCCGTCTCGGCGCACCGCCGTGAGCTCTATCCGTCGACGAAGGGTCGTTGCCTGGTTGGTGTGGAGATAGTGGGTATGCCAGATCTCGCGGTGCGAGAGTGGAGCAATGGTCTCAACCAACTGTCGCCGTAAGACGTCGGCGCGTGACCAGTCGAAGATCTGCTCCGCTTGCTTATTCCATTCGATGATGCGTCCATCGGCATCCGTCACCACCACGGCTTCCAATGCCGTATCGATGGTGGCTCGAATCTGTTGCGCTTGGTCTTCCAGGCCGGTAATCAGCGTGGTGGTCAGACGGCGATTGATGATCCAGGCGGCGGAAAAAATCAATCCCACCAGCGCGACCCCCAGCGACCCAAGCAATCGAATCCGGAATGTCCGTATCTCCGAGGCCTGTAGTTCCACAAGTTTGTTTTGTGATTCTGCTAATTGCACAAGACTCATCGCCGCTCGGTGATGGGCCTCGAACGCGACTTGCATCGGCCCGTAAGCCGTCTGTGCAGCCTTCTCGTAATTCCCACTTTGGATGGCCGGAAGAAAATCGCGATGCCAGAGCACAAAGAATTCCAGCGCCGGTTCCACGGATTGTTGCACGAGGGCTTCTTTCAGTGGTCCGTCGCGAAGTCGGCTTTGCCAGTATGCGCGACGGGCGAGATACTCATCTTCCAGCAGGAAGAACCGCTTGATCAGTGTGTCCTTCATGGTGATGTCCGAGGTGCCCAGTAAGCGGAGCGGAATGAAATAGGATTCGAGTAGATACACGGGAGGCGGAAACACGTCAGCCAGAACGTCTTTCCCTTCGAGGATTGTCTGGTAGAGCGGCCCATGGATCTGAATCGCGCTGATCGTATCGGTGCCCACGTAGGCGAACAACGCGATAGCCAGGATGGTTATGGCGAGCAGAATTCCTATGAGGAGGCGGGAGGGTTGCTGTGACCATGCAATCATTGTCTGAACGCAGTGTTCTGTGTGTTGTGAGGGCAGGGTATGAACGACTCGATCGTTTGCAGCAAGCGTTCCGGCGAGAAGGGTTTCTTCAGATACTCCGTCGCCCCTAAGTCGGTGGCTTCGGCCATCGTTTCTGCACGCGTATCGGCCGTGAGCACGATCACCGGAATCCACTGCCATTCCGGTGTCGTTCGAATGGCGCGCAGCACTTCCAAGCCCGACAAGACAGGCAGAGAAATATCGAGTACCACCAAATCCGGCGGCGCCGTCGTTTCCGTCAGACGTTTGGCGTTTTTCCCGTCAGGGGCATGTTTGACGGTGTAGCCATGGCGTTCCAGGATGAACCGGACCAAACAGGCGGTGTCGTCGTGGTCTTCGATCATCAAGATCGTGGGTAGAGAAACGTCGTTCGCCTTTCCCATTGAGCCTCCTCACGTAGTCTCGGTAAATCTGTACGCGCTGTGGATGACCAACAGGCGATACTTTTCAGGGCCTCGATGCGTGCCGATATCGGATCACATTCAACAGAGTTCACGTTCAGCCTCATTCGGCAGGATGGGTGGATACTCCCATCATGCCGCGCGATTCTTTCTCTGCCTGCCACGAGGTCGAGTGTGTTGGGATGCACGTCGGGTGGGATGAGCAGGGGGAGGTGCCGTGACATCCGACCGGGACGGTGCTGAAGACGTGGGCAAACAGAGGATTTGGGACACGGCCTGAATCAGGTCTCGCAACCCAGGTTGTTTTACCAGATAGGCGGTGGCTCCTTGGGACATGGCTCGTTGAATATCCGGCTCGTAGTGGTCAGCGCTGACCATAAGAATTGGAATGGTGCGCCAATCAGGATGATTACGGATGGCGCTCAGCAATTCCAATCCGCTGACATAGGGAATGATCATGTCCAACACCACGAGTGACGGAGGGCGCATGGTCTCAAGCAGGGTCGCTGCCTGCCGCCCGTCTTTGGCATGGATGACGGTGAAACCTTCTCGTTCCAAGACACGTTTCGCAAGATCGGCTGTATCCTGCTCGTCTTCCACGACAAGGATGTTGTGTTTCATACGACTCCTCCGTCTATTCCTGCCACGCTAGACATACACGACCTTCACGCGGTCCAAGTACGCGCGCAGCATCGGGATCTCGCGCTCGAGGGTCGAGACGTCACCGGCTTTTGCCGCCTGTTCAAGGCTGGCAGCCATGTCAGTAATGCGGTCGAAGCCGTAACTTCCTCCGGCGCCTTTCATGGCATGTGCCACTTTCTGTACCGTATCAAGGTCGTGAGCCGTCAGGGCTTCTGCGAGCGTGTTCACGTCCTTTTTTCGATTCGTCATGAATTTTGGGATGAGCACCTCAAAGGACGCGTCGATGGAGACGCATTCCTCGCCCTGCCCATCGGTGGAGTGGTGTGACGGAGTTGGTTCCATCGGCTAGGGCTCCTCTTGTCGGTTGTGCGGCAGACCTCTGTTCAGGTTTCCATATCCGGGGCGCCGATCTCGGGTCGCATGCCGGGTGGTCTGGTCCGGTTGATCAGTTGAAGTGCGTGCAAGGGGGCTCAAGGCGGACTCCGTGCTCATGGCGGCCGTTCTGTCTCTGGTGACTATACCGATAAGTTCGTATCGGACGTTTTCCCCCTATTCTTAAGCAAAGCGGTCGTCACTTGTTTGACCAACGTGTCTCGCTTGAAAGGTTTCAAGATGTACCCCTGCACCTGTAGGGAGAGCACCTTGCGAATGTGATGTTCCTCAGACACTGCGGTCAGCATGATCACCGGCCGGTCAGACCAGTAGGAGCTGGCTCGGATCTGCTCTAAGAGCGTGATACCGCTGCAATGGGGAAGTTGAACGTCCAGCAAAATCAGCGAGGGGGGCGGCATCAAGGCAATCACGTGTTCCGCCTCTTGGCCATCTGCGATGTGCATGACCTGATACCCCTGCTCCTTCATAATCAACGTGACGAGATGTGCCGTATCTTGTTCGTCTTCAACGAGCAAGAGCCGTGGCTTGTCCTCTGAGGCGTGAAGATTCAAAGGAGAAACTCCGGGTTAAGCTGCCCGATCCGCCGGACTGTTTGCGTATGTGGCGATCGTGGCGAGCACGGTCGATTTTTTGATCGGTTTTGTCACATGGGCCGTGCACCCTGCGCTCAGGCTCTTGTCCGCTTCTTCTTTAAAGGCATTGGCGGTGAGGGCGACAATCGGGGTCGGTTTCCGCTGGTGTTCGCGTTCCCATTGACGAATCGCCGTGGTGGCTTGGATGCCGTCCATCACCGGCATCTGCACGTCCATGAAGACCAAATCATACGTGTCGGTTTGGAACTTCTGCAGGGCTACCGCGCCATTTTCCGCCATATCCAGTCGACAGGCTGTGCCGTTGAGAAACAGCGCGATCACATCACGGTTGTCTTCCAGGTCTTCCACCAGCAGAATGTGATAGGGCGGCAATGAGAATGATTCCGGAGACAGATCAGGCTTGTTCTGAGCCGGTCGAACCGGTCCTTGATTCAGCGCGATGGCCAGTGACTCCAGCAGTCGCTTGCGACAGATGGGTTTATAGATATAAGCGGTAATGCCGAGGTCCTGGGCACACTGTGAGGCCTGTTCCCGAAGATCCGAGGCCGACAGGATCAGCGGCAGTGATGCGCCGCCCACTCGTTCTCGAATCGCTTGCACGAGAGTCAGTCCGTCCATCTTCGGCATGTGGTAGTCCAGAATCGCCAGATCAAACGACACCCCTCGTTGGGCGGCTTCATCCAAGACTTCTAGGGCGGCGAGGCCATCGGATGCTTCAACGATGGTTGGTCCGAACGGTTTCAGATATTCACGGACAATCATCCGATTGGTTTCAGTGTTGTCCACGAGAAGCAACCGGCGGTTTTGAAGGTCAAGCGACGGTAGCGGTAAGGCGGCGGCTGGGGCAGGAGCCTCCGGTAGGCGCAGCGCGAACGAGAAGACGCTGCCGATACCTGTGCCGCTCTCTACCGCAAGCCGGCCTCCCATCAGTTCTACGAGATGTTTGGAAATACTCAGTCCTAAGCCTGATCCGCCATACTTTCTCGTCGTTGACGAGTCGACTTGGTTGAAACTCTCGAAAATGGAATCGATCTTGTCCGCTGGAATCCCGATGCCGGTGTCGGAAACCGAGCAGCGAAGGATGCCTGGAGCGGCCGAGTCTGGCTCGATGCGGATGACAACTTCGCCATGCTCCGTGAACTTGATGGCATTGCCGACGAGATTCACGAGGATCTGCCGCAATCGCGTGGGGTCGCCTAATACCCAGGTTGGAACATCCGGATGGATGAACGCTCCCAGTTCCAGCTGGTTGGTCTGCGCACGGACGGCCATCAACTCCGCGATTTCATCCGTCAGGTCGTGAATATTGAATGGGACGGACTCCAGCTCTAAGTGGCCGGCTTCAATTTTCGAAAGATCGAGAATATTGCTGATGAGATCCAGCAAGCTGGTTGCAGCTCGACTGAATCGCCCGACGTATTCTTGCTGTGTCGTGGTGAGAGCGGTTTCCTGGAGCAGGTCCGCCATCCCGACGATGGCATTCATCGGCGTGCGGATCTCGTGACTCATCGACGACAGGAATTCGCTCTTGGCCTTTGTGGCGGCCAAGGCTTGTTTGTGCACTTCGGCGAGCTCGATGCTACGGCATTCCGCATCGAATGCGGCGAGTTCCAGTTTGGACTCCACGTCCTTGCGCTCCGTCATGTCTCGTGTGATCCCGGTGAAGAGTCGGCG
The DNA here is from genome assembly GCA_964430555.1 of uncultured Nitrospira sp. Classification (GTDB taxonomy): domain Bacteria; phylum Nitrospirota; class Nitrospiria; order Nitrospirales; family Nitrospiraceae; genus Nitrospira_D. The sequence continues at coordinate 32,447 of CAYSFU010000011.1, forward strand.
ATCGCCGAGCAGCATTTCACTGATAGAGAGTTCGAGGGGAAAGGTCGAGCCGTCCTTGCGGCGCCCGACCACTTCGCGTTGGCGTCCGATGACCTTGGCGTGGTTGGTTTGCCGATAATTCCTTAGATAGCCGTCGTGTTCGCTGTGATACGGCTCCGGCATCAGAACCTTGACGTTCTGGCCGACGACGTCCGTGGCGGTGTAGCCGAACAATCGTTCGGCGGCGGCATTGAAGGTTTCGATCACGCCCCACTCATCAATGGTAATGATGCCGTCCACGGCATGATCGACGATGGCACGCAAACGCGTTTCTTGCTCTTGCCGACTTGCTTCCGCCGCCTTTTGCGCCGTCACATCGAGGGCCATTCCCAGAAATCCTGTGATGGTGCCGGAGCCATCGCGGATGGCGGTGACGGACAACAGCACGGGCACTCGTGTCCCGTCCTTTCGGATATAGGTCCACTCGTGTTGATTGGGTAGATTCAGACGAGCTTTGGCCACCAAGACTTCGAACCCAGACTTGAGCTCGATTCCCAGCTCGGCGCCGAAGCTCTGTGCGTGCGAAACAACTTCTTCCGGGTCATGGAAGACTGCCGGCGTCAATCGTCCGATCACCTCATCCGCATGGTATCCGAGCAGTTTTTCAGCCGCCGGATTGAAGTGCTGGATGATGCCTGTCGGTGTGGCCGCGATCACAGCGTGGGGCGCATGGAGGAGAATCGCCTCTCGAAAATTGTGGAGCTCACGCAGGATGTCCTCCGACTCTTTTCTTGCGGTGATATCGTAATTGACACCGATCATCCGGGACGCATTCTGTTCCTCGTCCGTGAGGATCACGGCGGATGCCTTGATATGACGGATGCCGATGCGCGGCAGGATCACGCGAAACTCTTTGTCGAACGGACTGTGCCTCTTGATGGTCGCTTGGATCGCGGCTTCGATGTGCGGTTTATCCTCAGGGTGGAATCGACTGCTCCAAGACTCGTAGGTGCCGGGGAAATCTTCGACGGTGTAGGCATAGAGTTCGTACATCCGTTTATCCCAGACCATCTTGTCTTCATGAATGTAGTAGTCCCAGACCCCGATCCCGCCGGACTTGGTTGCGAGGTCCAATCGCTGAATCGAATCGCTCATGATCTGTTCAAGCAGCTTTTGCTCGGTAATATCCTGAACGGTTCCGGCCATGCGAGTCGGGAGGCCGTTGGGATCTCGTGTTATGGTGCCACGGCAGAGGATGTGGCGTGATTCTCCGCTCGGGCGAAGAATTCTGCAGATCACCTCATACGGACGGTCTTGATGGAGCGTCTGCTCGATGGCCTGAAATACTTTGAGCCGGTCGTCTGGATGGAGTGCCTGGCGAAAGGTCTCGATGGTGGGGCTAAACGACCGAGGTGCATACCCGAAGATTCGAAATTGCTCGTCCGACCAGCACTCAGTTCCTACCTCCACGTCTGATTCCCAACTGCCCACATGGGCCAGTGCTTGGGCTTGCGCCAGACTGTGCTGGTTCGCTTCCAGTTGGCGCTGCTGAAGGACACGGGTCGTCACATCGTGGCAGATGCACATGAGCCATCGATCAGGATCCCCCTCTTCCTGGGACCGGACGAGGGAAATATCGATGTAGACCGTTCGTCCTGACTTTGTGAGGCCATGAACCTCGCTGGTCCAACGCCCGCAACGCACGAGAGCCGGAAACCCGATAGTTTCGATCTGAGCGGCCCACTCGGGCGGATGGAGTGATTGCCACGATCGGCCGATCAACTCGTCGGGGGTGTACTCATAAATGGCAGCATGGGCTGGATTCATGTGGGTATAGCACCCGTTTTTGTTGAGAAACGCCAGGCCTGCCAACCCCTGCTGGTCGATTTCTCGAATAATCTCGCCTTTCTCTCGCTCGCTCTTTTGGTGCATGACAAGGCCATGCTCAAGTTCATACTGCCGTCGTCGCAGTTCGAGTCGGCTGATCACTTGCCGGCTCAATAAACGAAGTCCGCTCAGCTGTGTGTCCGTCAACTGTCTCGGAGTCTGATCCAGCACGCAGAGGGTGCCCAATGCGTGACCAGCGGGAGTAAGGAGAGGGACCCCGGCATAGAAGCGAATGTGTGGGGCCGTGACGACGAGCGGGCTGTCGGAAAATCGCGGATCTTGACCGGCATCCGGCACGATGAGCGGTTCGCGGGTGTGGATTACATGCGTACAGAAGGTGGTGTGATCGCGCGGGATCTCCTGCCAATCGGTCCCTACGGTGGACTTGAACCACTCGCGATGGTGATCGACAAAGCCGATCAGCGCAATCGGTGTTCCACAGAGTTGAGCGGCAAGCTTGACCAGGTTGTCGTAGGCTTCTTCGGAAGGCGTATCAAGGATCTTATATTCCTGTAACTCGGCAAGGCGAGGCGCTTCATCCTCCGGTATGGGACTGCTCTGCATCGCGTGTGCTCCTTCGGGCTATAGTCGTATCATGTTCTTGCGTTCACGCTTGCGTGGTCGGTACACGATGTGAGCTGGTCTAGATTCGGCAAGTTCGTGTCGGCCGAGTGTCGTCGTATGACGCACGATCGGGATGATCGTCCTGGTAGGTCATAAACAACGTACCTAGTCGTACTATGGCCAGAACAGTTTGTGAAGCAAATGCCGTTTTGTGACGGGCGGAGAACGCCGTACGAGACTTTTTGATTTGGGAATGCCATGCCCTATCCTCGTCGAAGATCATTCCGATCCCGTGGCGAGGAGGGTCGCATAACCGGGAGAGGTGAAGCTCTGTGTATATCTGCAGCAAACTATTTTCTCATGTTGAGACGGAAGGGGTGTCGTGATCAGCATCTCACTTGAGTTTTGGAAGGACGCATTGTAAGGTCTTGCTGATTTCCGACGAATAGCCACGGACTTCGTGTTTATGCCGAATGACGGTCGCTTTCATACGAGACTTCCAGACCGGCCACGCCGCCGGTGGTGGCGTGTTCTCATCGGCCTGGTGGCGATGCTTCTTGTCGGAGGCATGGCGGTTGCGGGAGTCATTTGGCATTTTGCCCAAGATCTTCCCTCGCTCGACCTTCTTCAAAACTATCAACCAAGTTTGGTGACGACGGTCTATTCGGATGATCGTCAGCCGATCGGCCAGTTCTTCATTGAGCGCCGCATTCTGACTCCGCTTCCTGAAATTCCAAAAACACTGACGCAGGCCGTGATTGCGACGGAGGATGCTCGGTTTTTCGAGCACCCAGGGCTGGATCTCATCGGGATGTTGCGGGCGGCTTGGACGAATATTCGGCATGGTGGGAAGAAGGTCGAAGGCGCCAGTACGATTACACAACAATTGGCTCGGTCGCTCTTCCTCTCCTCTGAACGGTCGTATGAACGGAAAATCCGCGAACTCATTTTGGCCTACAAGATGGAGGTCGTGTCGGGGAAAGAGCAGATTCTTGAAACCTACCTGAATCAAATCTACTTCGGGCAAGGAGCCTACGGCGTGGGATCGGCGGCGCGCTCGTATTTCGACAAAGACATTCGAACGCTGACGCTGGCGGAATCGGCCTTCCTGGCTGGTTTGCCGAAGTCACCCAGCCGGTTTTCCCCCTTCACCGCGTATGATCTGGCGAAGAAGCGGCAGGAGCACGTGCTTGCCAGGATGGAAGAAGTGGGGTTCATCACGTCAGCAGAACGGGAAGCGGCGGTTCGTGACACACTGAATTTTCATCGACCGGGCAGCGAGCATCTTGCTCCGTACTTCGTCGAATATATCCGGCAATTGCTCGTGGCAAAGTACGGAGAGTCGATGGTGTACAAGGGTGGTCTGGAAATCTATACCACCTTGAATTTGGAGATGCAGCGAGCCGCGGAAGCGGCATTCTTGAACGGTGTTCGAGAGCTCGACAAGCGGGAAGGATGGCGAGGGCCTCGACGCACCGTGGATATCGACACGTTTCAACCCTCGGACCTTGCCTCCGGCGAGCCATTGCTCAAACCGGGATATATGGGGGAGGGGGTTGTCTTAAAAGTTGCCAAGGATCATTACCTGATTCAGGTTGGGCCGTTTACAGGGAAGCTGGCCTTTGACGATATGGCTTGGGCAAAGCGGATTCTCAAAGGACCGGACCCGACGGTCGATTTCGTCGTGAACCCCAATATCAAGCAGCTCTTGAAACCCGGGGATGTCATCGAAATCGGTGTGAAGCGGCTGACGAAGGAGGGGGTATTGCTGACACTTGAGCAAACCCCGGTTGTGGAAGGAGGGCTGATCGCCATTGATCCGAAGGCTGGTACGATTCGCGCGATGGTCGGTGGCTACGACTTTGCTCGGAGTGAATACAATCGGGCCGTGCAGGCACACCGGCAACCAGGTTCCGCGTTTAAACCACTCATTTACGCTACCGCGATGAATCAAGGTTTAAGCCCGGCCACCCAGATCCTCGATGCGCCGGTGGTCTATGAGCAGGAGGAGGAAGCCAAGACCTGGAAGCCTGAGAACTATGGTCGAAAGTTTCACGGGATGGTGAGTCTGCGAGATGCCTTAGCCCATTCGCATAATCTGGCGACGGTTCGATTGTTGGATAAGGTCGGCGTGAAAAACGTCATCGAGTTCTCCCGTGCCGTCGGTATCACGAGTCAGCTTCCGGCCGATCTTTCGCTGGGGCTCGGGACGTCATCGCTGAGCTTGATGGAGCTGACATCAGTGTATGGTGTGTTCTTGAATCAGGGCAGCCGGATGGAACCCTTTGCAATCAAAACGGTGAAAGATACTACAGGGAAAATTCTTGAGTCCACCGAGCCTGAACCGCATGAAGTTATTTCGAAAGAAACGGCCTATCTGATCACCAATATGATGGAAGATGTCGTGCAGAAGGGAACCGGGCAGGCTGCGAAAACGCTCGGTCGTCCGATCGCGGGGAAAACCGGGACGACGAATGACTACATCAACGCGTGGTTTATCGGCGGAACTCCGAACCTGGTCACCGGTGTGTATGTGGGATTCGACGACCGGCGGTCGCTCGGAGAGAGCGAAACCGGAGCTCGGTCGGCTCTGCCGATCTGGATGGCCTTTATGCGAGAAGCCCTCAAACAGCTTCCGGTCGTTCCTTTTGAGATTCCTGATGGGGTCACCTTTGTCAAAGTTGACTCCTCGACCGGTCTTTTGGAGGCCGACCAGGACGGCGAAGGCCAACAGGGAACCGTGGAACTCTTCTCAAAAGGCAGTGAGCCCACTCAGGCAGTCCAGCGACGACTCGATCCAACAGATTTCTATAAGTTGGATCAGATTCCTGAAGGGCAACCGACCGGAGACACCGAGGAATAGAACGTAGGCGTGCGCGGTGAAGGCGAGGGGATGTATCGGAGGGCTTGAGGATATCGTTGTCTTACGATTTCGAGTCTTGATATTCTTCGTGCCACGCCATCTGGATCGATTCTAGAATATTTTCGTTCGATTTCTTGGGATCATCTTTAAAGTCAGGCAGCGCCACGATCCAGGCATGCATCTCGGTAAACCGTACGGTCAACGGATCCGTCTCAGGATGTTCTTCAACCAGTCGGATGGCGATGTCTTCAGTATGTTGCCATTTCAAGTCCATGTGCCCCTCCGTGTCGGTTGTCACTACGTGACCTCCGACACCTTCTTCCCGTGCAGACTTTTCTTGAGCGAATCGTCCAGCATCATGACGTTCAACCGTTTCGCGGACTGTTCGAGTTCCGTCATTCGCGCGCGGATTATTCGGAGGTCCGCACTGTCCTTGGCGGCGGCGAGATGAGACAACGCTGTACGAATGCTCTCCGCTTCTTCGGGCGTCACGAGATGCCCTGCTTCCACAAGAGATTTCTCCGTCGTTTTCATCAAGGCGTCGGCGTCTAACCGAGCTTCGATCAGCTTTCGAGCATTGATATCTTCCGCCGCAAACTTGAACGAATCTTCGATCATCCGCTCCACTTCCGAGTCCGACAACCCGTACGATGGTTTGACTTCGATCGATTGGCTTTGGTCCGTCCGCATGTCCTTCGCCGTCACATTCAAGATTCCGTTGGCATCGATCAGAAAGGTGACTTCGATGCGGGGCACGCCGGCCGGGAGCGGAGGCACTTTGAGTCGAAATCGAGCCAAGCTTCGGTTGTCTTTGACCAATTCACGCTCGCCTTGCAGAATATGGATATCCACGCCGGTTTGTCCATCGACGTAGGTCGTGAACAGTTCCTTGGCGCTTGCCGGAATGGTTGTGTTGCGACGGATCAGGCTGCTCATGACCCCGCCCATCGTTTCGATACCGAGGGACAGGGGTGTGACATCTAGCAACAACATGTCGGTTGTCCCGCCGCTCAAGATGTCGGCCTGCACGGCGGCGCCCAGCGCGACGACTTCATCCGGATTCAGGTGGCAATGAGGCGCTTTTCCGAACAAGGCCTCTACGCGCTGCCGAACCAACGGCATGCGGGTGGATCCTCCCACTAAGACCACTTCATCGATGTCTTTTGGAGTGAGTCCAGCGTCTTTGAGCGCCATGCGGCAGGGAGCCACTGTGCGCTCGATCACGCTTTTCGTGATGGATTCCAACTGATCGCGCGTGAGCGTTCTGGTGAAACGTTGTTGATCATCCGGCAACTCGATCACGACGTCGGTGGTCAGATCATCAGAAAGCCGAATTTTAGCCCGCTCCGCTTCCAACCGAACCGCTTGCAGATGATCGGGGTAGTCGCCGATGTTGATGCCGTGCCGGGTTCGAATCTCTTCGACGAGGAGGTCGAGGAGAAGACGGTCCAGATCGTCTCCCCCCAGATGCGTATCGCCGTGAGTCGCCAGTACTTCAAACACGCCCTCTTTGAGCTTTAAGATCGAGATGTCGAACGTCCCGCCACCGAAGTCATAGACCGCGATCGTGCCTTGGGTGCGTTGTTGAAGCCCATAGGCCAGCGATGCCGCAGTCGGCTCATTAATGATCCGCAAGACTTCCAATCCTGCAATGAGGCCGGCATCCTTCGTCGCCTGACGTTGGCTGTCATTGAAATAAGCGGGAACCGTAATGACGGCTTTGGTGATGCTTTCCCCAAGAAATGCCTCCGCACGCAGCTTCAATTCTTTGAGGATCATGGCGGAGACTTGGGGCGGGGAGTAGCTCTTTGGACCAAGCTGGATTCGGATGACGCCGCCGGTTTCCGTCAGGTGGTAGGGAAGATACGCCAGCTCGTCTTGGACATCCGCCAAGCCCTTGCCCATGAATCGTTTCACGGAGTAGACCGTGCGTGCCGAGCTGCGGGTCAAATGTTCCTTGGCGGGATCTCCGACGATCAATCCATTGTCGGTCAAAGCGACGACCGAGGGCACCATGGTCCGACCGTGACGATCGGCGACGACATGGGGGTGGCCGTCCTTCATGTAGGCGATCAATGAATTCGTGGTGCCGAGGTCGATGCCGACTATGCGTGCCATGGTGAAGCGGTCGATGACAAATCTTTTTATGCGATCGTTGCAGCCAGATCGTTGACGATGTTGTTGACGTATGTGCGATGAGAAAGAAGATCCCGCATCTGCTTGAGCAGTCGTTCTCGTGTCGCCCGATCCTCGGCAGTCGCTTTTCCGGCGTCTTGCAGCGCATCCCAATCAGCGAACAATCGGTGTAGCTGAGACTCCATCTCCTGTTTGTGCCGCTCCAATCGCTCCTGTTCCGTCTGGAGCGTTGTGTGAAGCCGACGACTCTCGTCCGAATCGCGGTCCGATGCTCGATACTCATCGAGCGTGTCCTGTAATTCCAAAATTTCTTCAAATAGGTCGGCGGGCGGAGAGGTCCTGATGTCCTTGACCGAGCCGGCTTCGAGTCCGAGCAAGTATTCCGCCCGCTGGATCGGGTCTCGCAGCGTACGGTAAGCGGTATTGAGCACAGCGGCATTTCCTAGGCTGATGGACTGCTCCGCCGGGCTCTTCGTCTGATAAAAATCAGGATGGAACGTCCGGCTGAGCTCATAGAACTTGGCTTCCAGTTGCTGCGGGTCGAGCATGAGGCGTCGTGGAACCCCAAGGCACGTGAAGTGGTCGGTGTCCTTTGAGACCGGCTGGACTTTCACGCAACGGTCACAGAAATATTCCCCCGACATTTCGGATTGGCAATGCCAACACATGCTCCGCGCCATTTGAAGCTGGCGGCGGGTATTGGGAGGAACAGTTGGTCGATCGGTATTCATGAGCATATTGAGCATGTCATCCACGCCATGCTCGATCACGTTCTCCTGTCCGGTTTGAATCAAGCCGAGAAAGACTCTCCGCAGCCGCAGGTCTTATTGGCGTTCGGGTTGATGAACTTGAAGTTCCCGCCCATGAGGTCCTTTTGATAATCCAGCTGCGTGCCCTGAAGATAAATGGCGCTCTTGGCGTCGACGATCACTTTGACGCCCTCGAACTCATAGACCTGGTCGTACTGCCCGATCTTTTCATCAAAATTGATCGTGTAGCTCAAGCCTGAGCAACCGCCGCCTTTGACTCCCAGACGAAGCCCACCCTCCTCGATGCCCTGCACGTTGATCAGGCGCTTGATTTCCTTTAAGGCGGCATCAGTCAACGAGATGATCGGAGTCGAAGTCTCTACCGTTGTCGTGTCCATCGTGGTACTCCCTTCGTGGTCGTTACTTGCCATCAGCTTGTTGCGGTTCGGTCTTCTTCTGATAATCGCTCAATGCCGCTTTGATAGCATCTTCGGCGAGGACCGAGCAGTGAATCTTGACCGGAGGAAGATTCAGCTCTTGGACAATATCCGTATTCTTGATCTTCTGCGCTTCTTCGATCGTCTTCCCCTTGAGCCACTCGGTCGCCAGACTGGAGCTGGCGATCGCCGACCCGCAACCGAAGGTCTTGAACTTGGCATCGACAATCGTGTCGTTCTGTACCTTGATCTGCAGTTTCATCACGTCGCCGCATTCCGGAGCTCCCACCATGCCGGTGCCGACGCCTTCTTCATCTTTTTTAAAGCTCCCCATGTTGCGAGGATTATTGAAATGATCAACGACTTTATCGCTATATGCCATGATGCCCTCCGAAAATTACGATTGAGGATGAAATTTAGTGCGCGGCCCATTGCACGGATTTCAGATCGACGCCTTCCTTTGCCATCTCGTAAAGCGGGGACATTGCCCGCAACTTAGTGACGATCTCAATAACCTTCTTGATCGTATAGTCAATCTCGTCCTCAGTATTGAACCGGCCCAAGCCGAAACGAATCGACGAGTGAGCGAGCTCCGTTCCCACACCGAGGGCACGCAAGACGTAAGATGGTTCAAGGGTGGCTGAGGTGCAGGCCGAACCAGATGAGAGCGCGATGTCTTTCATGCCCATGAGCAACGACTCACCTTCGACGTATGCAAAGGAAATGTTGAGGTTGCCCGGCAAGCGATTGGTCGGATGGCCGTTGAGGTAGCTTTCCTCCAGGGCCGCCATGATTTCGGTTTGCAGACGGTCGCGCATCTTGGTCAGCCGAGCTGTTTCTGCCGCCATCTCCTCCTCGCAGAGCTCACAGGCTTTCCCGAATCCGACGATCAGCGGAACCGGTAAGGTCCCGGACCTCATGCCGCGTTCATGCCCGCCGCCGTCCATCTGAGGTGCGATCCGCACGCGCGGGTTTCGTTTCCTGACATAGAGCGCCCCGATCCCCTTTGGGCCGTACAGTTTATGGGCCGAGAAGGACATGAGGTCAATTCCCATGGCCTGGACATCAACGGGGATTTTCCCGACGCCTTGCGTGGCATCGCAATGGAACAAGATGCCTTTTGCTTTGGCGATTTTCCCGATCTCCGCGATGGGATTAATCGTGCCGATTTCGTTATTCGCCAGCATGACGGAGATCAGGATCGTCTTGTCTGTGATGGCATTGTGCACGTCTTGCGGGTTCACCATGCCGTATTTGTCGACCGGCAAGTAGGTCACGGTCGCCAGCCCTTTGGCTTCCAACGACTTGGCAGTATCGAGTACGGCCCGATGTTCCGTGGACGACGTGATGATGTGGGTGCCCTTTTCCTTGTACATCTCCAGGACGCCCTTCAGGGCGAGGTTATCTGATTCGGTGGCGCCGCTGGTAAAGACGATTTCCTTTGCATCAGCCTTGATCAGCTTTGCGATCCGTTTCCGAGCCTCTTCCACGGCTTCTTCAGCCGCCCAGCCAAAGGCATGATTGCGGCTGGCCGCGTTGCCGAACTTTTCGACGAAGTAGGGCAGCATGGCCTCCAGCACTCGTGGGTCCATGGGAGTGGTGGAATGGTTATCGAGGAAAATAGGAAGCTTCATTGTTCGACTCCTTGTGACGAGGGAGACGGAATAGGTAATGCGGGATGCTCGGTGTTATTCAATACCTGTCTGTTCATCGTTCAATTTCCTGTGCTGAGGGAGACTGAATCGTAATCAAAGGTGTTCCCCCCAGCATATCTCCCAACGTCATACTGTTCAGTAGTTGATAAATGCTGTCTTGAATTTTCAACAGTGGCGTGCGGATGTTGCAGTGTTCACGTTGCATGCAGAAATCCCCGTCTTTTTCGTGTGAGCAATCGGTAATGGCCAACGGGCCTTCGATGCTTTCGAGGATTTGCGCAATGGTGATCTGTCTGGCGCTCCGGGCCAGGAGATAGCCGCCCTTGGGGCCATTGTGACTCTCGATCAAGCCGTTCTTGGAGAGAACCTGGAGGACCTTCGCCAGCAATTCCAATGGAATATTGTATTCCTCGGCGATCTCTTTTGTATTTACGACGCGACCAGGTGTCACATCGCCGAACTGAACCGAAGCAATATGCTGCAGCGCCATGAGTGCGTAATCAGCTTTTTTTGAAATCTTCAACATAGGTATTGCCGATCAGTCAGATCGGAGACTATAATGATCTCCGATCATTTAGGTCGCACTAAGACTAACACGCAGATTTCTATGCTGTCAATACGCAACGTAGAGTCTCACTGATTATCGAGAAAGGAACAGATCCATGGGGGGGACAAACCCATATATCGAGAAGGCTGATTACGAGCTTCCCAAGGTTGCCTATAACATCACGTATATCCAACCGGATGGTACGTCCACGAGTGTCACGGTCGAGCCAGACAAGATTCCTTATGGCCAGACCGGGTTGCCAGGAAGCATTTTAGACATTGCGATGGGACACGGGGTAGATCTCGAACATGTGTGTGGAGGAGTGTGTGCATGTTCAACCTGTCACGTCATCGTGAAGCAAGGGTTGGAAACTTGTAACGAAGGCACGGATGACGAATACGACCAGTTAGACGAAGCTCCCGTCACGACGTTGCAGTCGCGCCTGGGGTGTCAATGTGTGCCGAATGGAACCAAGGATATCGTGGTGGAAATTCCAGCCGTGAATAAAAATCTCGTGCGAGAAGGGCACTAAATCTTTGTCCGTCGCCACGTCATATCGGCCCTCACCCTCAACAGACCACAGGAAAATTTTTGTGTGACACCAGCCTTGAAGTAGATAGGCACAACGAAGAAAGAACCTGTGTCCGCGCCGCACCTGATGAAGGCGCTACGGCATAATCCGCCCTCGATCTGAACGCACCTGCGTGGAATAGCCTCGCCTTCACCAAGAACCAAAGCTGTTTGTCGGATCGAGTGAGGTTCACGGCGTTCTTCAGGCAAGTCTTAACTCAAGCTCACCGCATCGTCATCCACCGAGTATGTCTCGATCCCTCACGTGTATTTCGAGTCGGAAAGTGGAATTGTTTAGACATTCCTTAGGTATCAACTATGATGATCAGAAGCTTAAGTATGATAATTTCAGTGCCGGCGCTCGGACTAACAGACGGAGCGAGACCGGTCCGGATGGAACGCTATGTGCTGAACGCGTCATTCTTAGACTAAGCGGAGCGTTTGTGCGATATAACGGTTTTCTTCGCCGGTCAACGCTGGCCTGTGCAACGTGTGCGAGAGCGCTGAGCACGATCCCGCTACTGACCGCAGTGGCGTTGGGGCAGCCGGTACCGGATGCCGGTGTGTTGCAGCAGCAGGATCGCCAGCATCTCGAACAGCAACAGCGCGAAGCGGTCCCAGGACAAGCCCCGAACCTGATGCCGACGCCGGCCCCGGCGGAACCCGCCGAGGGGACGGTGACGGTGTTCGTCGTCGACTATCGGTTCGAAGGCCATCTGTTGGTATCGGATGAGCAGTTGCAGCAGGTCGTGGCGCCGTATGCGAATCGTTCGATCGACCTCACAGGGCTGCAACGCGTGGCCGCAGCCGTCACGGAATACTACCGACGGCAAGGGTGGATCGTGCGGACGTATCTTCCGCAGCAGGATGCGACCGACGGACATATTCTCATCAAAATCATCGAGGCAACGGTTGGAGAAGTCTCACTCGACGGGCCTCCGCCTACCCGAATCAACCCGGAACATCTCCTCGGCACGGTCCAGCGGCCACTCCGCCCTGGCGCGCCATTGAGCACCACAGCGCTGGATCGAGGGCTGTTGTTGGCCGGCGACTTGGCGGGAGTGCGGACGTCCGGGGCGCTGACGTCCGGCGAACGGGTAGGTCAAACCAATGTGCAGGTCACGGCCACCGATACACGGTTATTCCGGGGTGATCTCGTCTTCAATAACGGAGGGCAACGGGCGACCGGCTCGTTGCAAGGGATTGCGGATCTGCGAGTGGCCAGTCCCTTCAAGCGAGGTGATCAGCTCAGCCTGACCGGGATTTTCTCCGAAGGGAGTCAATACGGACGCGTGGGGTACATCCGCCCGCTCGGATATGATGGGTGGCAAATCGGCATCAACGCCTCCTGGTTGTCCTATAACCTTATTAAATCGGAATTCGACGCTCTCGATGCCAAGGGCAACGCGCAAAGCGTGGGCGTGAACGCCCTGTATCCGTTGATTCGAGCCCGCAACTACAACGTGCAATGGCTCATGAGTTACGACTTCCGGCGATTTGATAACGAGGCGCTGGCGGTGACGCGATCAAATTACCACATCCACGAAGGGATGATCGGGGTCGCCGGCAACTGGTTCGAGGAATGGCTCGGGACGCCTGGAGCGACTTTCGGCAGTCTCAGCGTCATCGTCGGGAGCGTTCAGCAAGGTACGCATGATGTCGGAGAAAATCTTGCGCTCAGAGGAAGTTTTTCCAAACTCCGGTGGTATATGAGCCGCCAGCAACAACTAGGGGCCTGGCTCTCGCTCTTTGGGTCGTTTACCGGTCAAAAGGCGTTCGACACCATGGACTCGGCGGAACGGTTTTATCTGGGCGGGCCGTACGGTCTTCGCGCCTACCCGGTGAACGAGGCCAGCGGGTCCACTGGGTGGTTGGCTACGGGTGAACTACGAGGCCGATTGCCATGGGGACTCGGCCTCACCGGATTTTTTGATGCGGGCCGCGTTTACAATACTGCGGGCAACGGTCAGAACGCTTCGCTCAAGGGAGGTGGCTTCACCGCCAGTTGGCAGAGTCCCTGGGGTGTTGTCGTGGCTCTCACCTGGGCGCATCGGCTGGGAGGTAATCCCAATCCGACCGCCACCGGACGCGATCAAGACGGCTCGCTTGAGCGCAACCGGTTTTGGTTTACCGTCAGTTACGAGTTCTAAGTCCTGTCCGTCGGGAGCGTGCTGTGGACAGGCTGGTTCTTGCCGATGTCTCATCCGCGTGACGCGGAGAGGTCTATACACGATCCGGTTTACGACCCAAGACGATATCCGACGAGACAGTTCTGTCTCGTCGTCTCAGCCTAGAAATTAGGCGATTTCCATCTTTCGACAGTTGAGAATTTCGAAAGTGCGACCGAAGAGAACCCAGATGTACCGAGAAGAAACACCCTAAGCAATGAAGCACTGAGGATATCAGTTAACTATAAATATCTTCAGCACGCCGGTCCCTACGATAAGCCGATCAGTGGTTGGTGGAGTGCGTTGCATGCAGGTGGTGGCATTGTTTCAGATCGGTCGGCCCCCTCACAGTCTCCAGTGCCGTGACCAAATCGAGCGGGACGGGCACGGCGACGCTGCAGCTCCGGGCGCATAACCACATCACCGTCTCGTCGCCGCTCACCGCGACCTCCGGCAAGTTGAATACGCTGTTATGGGCCGATACGGACTCAACCCTGGGCGGCAGGGTGGCATTGAATGATGGCACCAGCATCCAGACCAACGGCGGAGGAATCTGGATCGGCGGCGTGCACCTCAATGGGACGACCGACATCATCATCAATGCCGGAACGGGCAATGTCTTTCTGCAGGGCGCCAGTACCGCCACCGGTGGGGCTTACATGCGAGGCATACACCTGAAGAATACTCAGGTCACCGGCGCCGACATGGTCATGATCGGTAGCGGAAGCCCCGGCAACGGCAGTAACGCCAATCACTGGGGCGTGAATTTGAACACCGGCACCAACATCACGGCTTCGGGGCAGGTGACGATCACCGGCACCGGCGGTGGCAATGCCACCACCGGCGGGCTTCATCACGGCGTGCTGATCACCGACACGACGATCAGCACCACCAGTGGTGCCATCACCATCACCGGTACCGGCGGAAATTCGACCGGCAACGGTAACAATGGCGTCATTCTGAATGACAACACATCAATCCATTCCATCACGGGCGATATCACCATCACCGGCACCGGCGGCGGCAGGGGTGGTTCGGTCAACAACGATGGGTTCTCCATTTCTACTAGCGGAGGATCGGTGTACAGCACCGGCGGCGGTGCGCTCACCGTGACAGGTGCCAGGGGGATCGGTGCGAACGCCGAAGGTTTCGCGCTAGGTCTAGCCGCAGGCGGCACAGCGACGCTGGGCCACGCTACCCAGACCGGCAACATCACTGTGCTGGCCTCCAATTTCTACTTCGGTCCTAATGGAACTAACCAAGTGTTGGGCAGCGGTGCAGTGAGCTTTACGCCGCTGAATGCCGGCACCTCCTTCACTACGACTAGTGACTTCAGCAACCTGGCGTTGAGCAACAGCCTGACTGATCTGACCATCGGCCATGCGGCCAACACCGGAAGCATCACGCTGGGACGGGCAACCAGCATCGCCGGCCCCATCGCCGTCTATGGTGAAAATATCGCTATCAATGCGCCGTTGACCGCGACCGGCACGAATACGGTCACCCTCCGAGGAACGGGCACGATTACCGATGGGACCGGCGGGTATTTGGTCGCTGATCGGTTGGCGCTCTTGGGCGGCGCGGTCACGTTGGATCATGCCAGCAATAATGTGGGGACGTTGGCGGCGAGCGGCGTCGGCGCGCTGACGTATATCAACAGTACTGCTCTGACTATCGGCTCCGTGGGGGCGACCTCCGGGGTCAACGCCACGGGGCCGGTCCGTATCGAAACGCTCAGCGGCGATTTGATGGTGGCGGGCAATCTCGCCACGACCGATACGAGCAGCTCCGCCCTGACTCTCAATGCCGGAAAAACAACGGCCGCAGGCACCGCCACCGGCGGGAATCTCCTCATCAGTGGTGCGCCGTCCGTCACGGTCGGATCGGGTGGCCAAGCGATCCTGTATTCCGGCAGCGTCAGCGCTGGGTTGGCCTCGCTCATCGGATCGGGAAGCGGCCGATTTCGCTATAACAGTGATGAATCTGCTCAGAACTACACGGCGGCCCTGAGCACCGGACTCTACGGCATCTATCGCGAGCAACCCACGGCGACGGTCACCGCTGATGACAAGACCATCACCTATAGTGATGCATTGACGCTGACGACGACGCTCGGTGGGGTCAATGGAGATACGATAGCCCAAGCCTTCAGTACGGCTCCGACCGTGACGGTCGGAGGCAGTACGTCGAGCAGCAACCATTTGACGGCCGGCTCGCATAGCCTGACGGTGAGCGGTGGTACCGGACAACTGGGGTATGCAATTGGTAGCTATGTCAACGGCACATTGACGGTGAATCAGAAGGCAGCGACAGTGAGCGGGTTGACGGCGGCGAACAAAGTCTACGATGGCACCACCAGTGCGACGGTAGACCATAGTGGCGTGAGTTTTGGTGGACTGGTGGCAGGCGATCTGGCGACGGCGAGTGGGACGAGCGGAACGTTTGCGACGAAGGGGGTGGGGACGGGGAAGACGGTGACGTTGAGCGGGACGACGTACGGGGGAGCGGATGCCGGAAACTATACGTTTACGGACCAGACGAGCGCGACGGCGGACATTACGGCGAAGGCACTGACTTATACGGGCACGGCGGCGAGTCTGACCCATGCGGCGAGTGGAATTGTCGCGGGCGATGCAGTGACGGTGAATGGGCCTGGCACCGGGGCCTTTGCGGATAAGACGGTGGGGACGAGCAAGATCGTGGCCGTGAGTGGGATTGCCCTAAGTGGTGCGGATAGCGGGAACTACAGTTTAGGGAGCACCGCCTCGACGACGGCGGACATCACGGCGAAGACGCTGACGATCGATCTCCAAGGGCAAGGGAGTCGAGTGTACGACGGCGGGACGGCCATCACGCTGAGCGGGGTGACGCCGACGCTCACGGGGGTGCTTGGCGGCGATGCCGTCACGGTTGCCAGCGGCAATGTCACGGGGTTTGTCGATAAAAATGTGGGGATAAACAAGGCGGTGACCTATACGGGGTTTGGCCTCAGTGGAGCGGATGCCACGAATTACGTCTTGGCATCCGGCAGTGCACCTTCGACGGCCACTATCACGGCCAAGGCGGCGACGGTGAGCAGGTTGACGGCCGCGAACAAAGTCTACGACAGCACCATCAGCGCAACAGTGGACCATAGTGGGGCGAGCTTCAGTGGACTGGTGGCGGGCGATCTGGTGACGGCGAGTGGGACGAGTGGCAGCTTTGCGACGAAGGCAGTGGGGACAGGGAAGACAGTGACGTTGAACGGAACGACGTACGGCGGGGCGGATGCGGGCAACTATGCGTTTACAAATCAGACGAGCACCACGGCGGACATCACAACGAAGGCGCTGACGATCGATCTCCAAGGCCAAGGGGGTCGGGTGTACGACGGCGGGACAGCCATCACGCTGAGCGGAGTGACGCCGACGCTTACAGGGGTGCTTGGCGGCGATGCCGTCACGGTTGCCAGCGGCAATGTCACGGGGTTTGTCGATAAAAATGTGGGGATAAACAAGGCGGTGACCTATACGGGGTTTGGCCTCAGTGGAGCGGATGCCACGAATTACGTCTTGGCATCCGGCAGTGCACCTTCGACGGCCACTATCACGGCCAAGGCGGCGACGGTGAGCGGGTTGACGGCGCACGATAAATATTACGATGGGACGACGGCGGCCACGATCAATCACGCCGGGGCGGTATTTGCCGGGATGATTACCGGTGATCATCTCGTTGCGAGTGGGACGGTGGGGACCTTCGCAGATCCGACCGTCGAGAGAGGGAAAGCGGTGGCGTTGCAGGGGACGATCTATGGGGGCGTAGATGCCGGGAATTATACGTTCACGGATCAGACCAGCACGACGGCCTCCATCCTCGATCTCAGCACCGCTCCAGCGATTCAGGACCCGCTGCGTACTCCAGTAGGAGGCACCACGGAGTTGAGTCGAGGGCTTCGACTCGTTTGGGGCTCTCCCTCGACGATGTCGTCACAGAGTCCGTCTTTAGTGAGTGCGACGAGTGTCCCCATGAGAACACCCACCTTGCCGGAATGGACGCACCTGTCTTCACCCGCCGTCGTGATGAAGTGGATTCGCGAGAGGTCGACCGATCAGACCAGGGTCGTACGGGTGTTGATCCCTCAATCCCTACAGAGACGCGGTGAGATGATTACCTTCGGCTTGCCGGAAGATCTTCGCGAGGCATTGACCGCCATGCCGGATCAATTCACCCAGACAAATGGGTCCTTGTTGCCGAAGTGGTTGGAGTACGACCCGGTTGCCAAGCAGTTCCGCATTACCGATTCGACTGCCGTCGACTCCCGGCCTTATCCCGTGCTCGGGACGGTGAAGGGCGGGCAGATCCTGATGACGATTGAGCTGCAGGACTGATGACGCCGGTTGCGTATGAGAAACGGCGTGACTCGCAAGATGATAGAAACGTTCGCTTGAAACCGAGGGTAGTTGCCGGTCAGCTACCAGTTCTCCCTATTGTCCGTCGATAAGCCTCCGCGCACAATCCGGTTTTTGCTGATACCGCTCTCTGTGTCACACGGGTTGGTCGACCCCCGATCCAGTTGAACTCGTAGGAAACCATTCTATAAGACGGGCTTGTTCCGCTGGCGCTGTCCCCAAGAAATGCTCGCCTATCTCATCGTGATAGTTCAGTTTTCTGGACCTGCGACCGAAGAAACTAACAAATAGATAGGTGCAAAGTGCTTTATTGAGTATCGTGAAAGAGAGTTATCTATACCGAGCCTGCTGGTTTCTAGCACGCCGGTCCCTACGATAAGCCGATCAGTGGTTGGTGGAGTGCGTTGCATGCAGGTGGTGGCATTGTTTCAGATCGATCGGTCCTCTCGCGTTCGCGGGACGGCCCGGCAAGGATTTCTGAGGCGCGTCCTCTGCCGCATGAGTCTCCTGACGGCGAGTGGGCTGGTGGGGGCGACGATCGGGTGGGCGGAGCCGCCGGCGCCGACGCAATTGCCGACGGGCGAGCAGGTGGTCGGCGGGGCGGCGACCATCGGCCGGCAGCCGGCCACCATGACCATCGACCAGCACACCGCCCGAGCGGCCATCGACTGGCACAGCTTCGATATCGGTCGCCAGGCACACGTTGAGATTCGCCAACCCGGGGCAGACAGCGTCCTGCTCAACCGCATCCTCGGCGACCAGCCCACGCAGATCTTCGGCCACCTCTCCGCCAACGGCCAAGTGTATGTGACCAATCCCAACGGGTTTTATTTCGCGCCGAGCGCGTCGGTCAATGTCGGCGGGCTCGTGGCCACGACGCATCGCCTCAGTCTCGACGACTTTCTCACAGGCCGCGAGCGGTTCACGCGGCAGGGGACGACCGGCCGGATTCTGAATGAAGGGGCACTGCACGCTGCACTGGGAGGCTATATCGCCTTGCTCGCACCGGAGGTCCGCAATCACGGCGTGATCGTGGCCGAACTCGGCACGGTGGCATTGGCGGCGGGGGAGGCGTATGAGCTGCGGTTCGATCCGCTGCGTCGTCTTGAGGGGTTGCGCGTGGATCCGGCAACCATTGCGACCGTGGTGGAGAACCGCCAGGCCGTGTTGGCGCCGGGGGGGCGTATCGTGTTGTCCGCGCTGGGCTTGAATCATGTCCAAGGTGGGGTCGTCAAGACCGACGGGCTGCTGGAGGCGTCCAGTTTGGTCAGCCGGGGTGGGCGGATCCTGCTGGAAGGGGAGGCCATTACGCTTGGGGCGCAGTCCCATACGCGAGCGACCGGGGCCACCGGCGGGGGTGAGGTGTTGGTGGGTGGCGGGTGGCAAGGCTCCGGGGATATGCATCAAGCGACGACGGTGGCGATGGAAGCCGGCGCCACGCTTGATGTGAGTGCGACGCAGCATGGCGACGGCGGGACGGCGGTGCTGTGGTCCGATGTCCATAATCCCGCGTCAATGACGAGTGTGCAGGGAACCGTACGGGCGCGTGGGGGAGAGCAAGACGGTCAAGGTGGACGGATCGAAACCTCGGGCAGTCAGGTTGAAATCGATGGCGCCACGATCGATGCAGGGGCATCGCAGGGGGCAGGCGGTCACTGGCTGATCGATCCGTACAACTATACGATCAATGCCGGCGCGGCGAGCACGATTGCGACATCGCTGGGGACGGATACCGACGTTACGATCGATACGACCAACAACACCGGATCCGGTGCAGGAGCGTCAGGTGTCGGCGATATCACGGTTACCAGCGCCGTGACCAAATCGAGCGGCACGGGCACGGCGACGCTACAGCTACGGGCTCACGGCAGCATCACCGTCTCGTCGCCGCTCACCGCGACCTCCGGCAAGTTGAACGTGATCTTATTGGCGGACCAAGACGGAAGCGGGGCTGGCCTGATCGACGTGGGCGCGAACATCAGCACGAACGGCGGCGGCCTCTGGATGGGCGGAAATTACTTGACCAATAGGAGTGGGAGCACCTCGTGGGTGCCCTTTGCGGGTGCGGCGGCCCTGACTGTCGGCGATGGGTACGCGGCCGCGTTTGGGTCAGTGGGGACCGGAGTCCAGATGAGGTCCGGAGTCACACTTGAGACCAACGGTGGAAATGTGGCCGCTTACGGCTACTCGACCGGGGCGGAGAGCGGTGTTTCCACCGGTCTGTCGCTCAATCGCACGACGGTGACGACTGGCGGGGGCGATCTCTTCTTCGAGGGGATCAGTAACTATTCGAGTGGAAGCGTCGGGGTCGCGAAAGGGGTCGCGATCCATAACGGCAGTATCGTGTCGACCGATGCGGGCCAGTTGTCCATCCGTGGTGAATTGAAGTCCACGTCGAATTTCACGAACGGGGTGGGCCTTTGGATCGGGCACAATTTTTCGGCAACCCCTCCTCCAACGAACAACGGCAGTGCGACGCTGAGTACGACCAGCGGCGCCATCACTTTGTCCGGCATCGGGGCCGATAGTGGCGGATCGAGTTGGCGGAACGGGCTAATGGCGGCGACCAATGCCGCCGGTGATCAGATCAGTATTCGCAGTATCAGCGGCGCCATCACGCTGGATGGGCAGGCCAACTTTAGTGCCGCTACGACGGATACCGTGGGGTTGCTGTTCCAGGTAGACGGGATGGCCGTAACGTCGCAGACGGGTGCAATCACCCTGCGCGGGTCCAACTCGCAGGAAACCGTGTCGAGCGAAAGCGCGCTCCGCTTCACAGCAGGGAATACCACGGGGGCGCTGAAGATCGGCTATGACGGGACCAATCCGTATTCCGGCAATATGCTCATTGAAGGCGATTCCATTACTCAGTTGAATACCCAAGCCGGGAGCGGGTCGATTTCGGTGCAGAGTGACGGGGGACTCACGATCCAGCCCAAAGGGACGACCTTTACTCGTCTCAGTGCAGGAAGCGGCACGCTGACCTTCGACAACGATTGGAATTTCGGCACGAGCCTGAGCAGCCTCACCATCGGGAAGAGCACGAACACCTTGGCGCTGACGCTGTCGAATGCGCTGAGTGTAGCCGGGTCGATCAGCCTCTATGGCGGCGACATCACGGTCTCGCAGAACATTGATACCAGCTCGGCAGGTGCCGGCCATGTGCGGCTGAAGGCCACCGGCAACATCATCCTGGACGCCGCTCGCTCGATCCGCACCAACGGCGGTGACGCCATCCTCTGGTCCGACAGCGACAACAGCGGCGCCGGCGGCATCCATCTCAAGGCCGATGCGGCCATCGACACCCGCACCACAGCCGACCGCACGGCCGGCACGCACACGACAGGTGGCGGAAAGATCGTGCTGGCAGGTGGGCTGGACGACGCCGGCGTCTCGTCGGGCATTGGCCGCGGGGTGGCCGGCGATGGCACGCCCGACGGCTATGCGGTCAACCTCACGGGCACCTCTGCCGGGGTGTTGCTAGGAAATTTCAGCACCAGTGCGCACGATACTAACATCAATCTCTTCAGCGGCGGCGGCGACATTCTGCTCAACGGCCGCTCGACCCAGCAGGCCAATAGTCTGTCGCTGGCCGTGCAGATGTTTCAGGGGACCACCATCCATGCAGGCCAGAACGGCAACATCACCATGTTTGGCGACTCCAACATGGCGACGAGTATAGCGGCTGGATTTGACATCGCATCATACCGGGCCGATCTATCGAACGCGGCCACGACCATTCAGACCGTCAGCGGCAACATTCTGATGTCGGGCAAGGCCCGCAACGGGACGAATGAAAACTTCGGCCTGACGTTCGATACGTCCACGAACACCCCCGCCACGATTCAGGCCACGGGAAGCGGTTCGATCACGTTGCGTGGAGATGCGGTTGGCAGCGCCAGTATCGGACTGAGACTGTCGTCACTGGATGTGCTCGCGGCCAGCGGCGCGCTCTCTCTCGACAGTGTCAACGGGAGCATCAGCTTGAACCTGCTCAGCGACCGCGGCGTGTTCCTGGCATCACGGCCGGGGACGAGTGTCACGTCGTCATCCAGCAACGTCCTGCTGCGTGCCGATGCGGTCACGATTCAAGACGGCTTGGCGATTAACACTACCGGGCACCTGACCATCGAGCCTACCAGCAACAGCTTCACATCAGCGTTATCCTGGCCTTGGTCGCTCACCAACTTCGGCAGCACGTTGGGTGGCCTCACGATCGGCAAACCGACCAACACGGCTAACGTCACCATCGCGTCCACGCAGACCGTGGCCGGGCCGATCAGTCTCTATGGCGGCGACATGGCCTTGAACGCCAATCTGACCAGCTCCAATACCGGCGACATCTTTATCAAATCGAATTCCGCGACGAACGAGAGTGTCACCCTCCAGTCCGCAGCTTCGATCTTGAAGACCGGCGGCGCGCGCTCGAGGTTGACGCTGCAGGGTGATGGTCGGCTTCGCATATTGGGCCAGATCGTGGCCAGCAACACGCCGCTGGATGTGGTGCTGTGGTCCGACTATGGAAATTCTGGCAAGGGCGGCGTGTCCATCATGAACAACGTGACGACGAACGGCGGGCATCTCTGGGCGGGCGGCAGCACCAACAATGGTGGCAGCTCCGTGTGGAACGGGTTAACGGTGGGCGATGGCCCCTCTGTGGGGAACGTCTGCTGTAACTACAATGCCATGGATCTCCGCGATATCCTCTCGACCGGTGGCGGCGATGTCCTGCTGTGGGGCGGCAATGGTTACAGCGGAGGTACCGATGGAGTTGGGTTGGTAGGCAATGCGACCATCAATGCGGGCAGCGGCCATGTCACGGTGATCGGCGACCAGATTTTGGGTGGATCCAACAAACTCACGCTGAACAGCACGGGACGGTTCACCTGGGCGCCGGACGGCGGTAATTTCGGCAGCGCCTTCACCTGGAGCGGCAGCACCTCGGGTGGCAACTTTACCGGCACCGGCTCGGCTGCCAACCTGATCGTCAACGGCATCGCTAATCTGGGTGGATTGACCATCGGCCACTATACCGGCACGGGACTCGTCGGGGATACGGCGCTTACAGGCTTCACCAATAGCAGCGACATTACGGTCAGCTCAGCCGCCAGCATTGCCGGTCCGATCAGCTTGTATGGCGGCAATATCGCGCTCAATGCCAATCTCACCACGACGAATGCCTCGACCGGGGATATCGCCATCACGACGTCTGGTTTGACAGGCAATGGGGGGCTTGCCCTTGCGTCGGGGCGAAATCTGACGATCACGCAGTCGGAGACCTCGCAGTACGGCGGGGTGATGTCCGGCGTGAGCGCCGCGGTGATCAAAGCCGGCGCCGGCGCACTGACGCTCACGGCGAATGAAACCTACACCGGGGCGACGACGATCAGCGCCGGCACGTTGCAGATCGGTACTGGCGGCACAACCGGCTCACTGGCCACGTCAAGCGTCACCAACAACGGCACCCTGGTGTTCAATACCGGGGCCAATACCGAGGTGCCGTACGCCATCAGCGGCAGCGGCAATGTGGAGGTAGTCGGTGCTGCGAGGACCCTGTACACGTTGTTTCTTACCACCACCCCTACGACGATCGCGACTAACACGACCGTGGCTGAAGTGCTTGCCCGATTGTTGGGCGCGCGGGAAAATGGGGCGGCTGTCAGCTCCGGTGGTGCGCGAGAGGCGGGTATCTATGTAAAGCAATTTGATCCGCTGACCAATACCGCGACATTCCAGGTGCAACAAATCGATACGACTCTTACCAAAACGGTATTCGTCAAGCTGAGCCAATCGGGCACCAGTGTCCAGGCCGTTGCCGACACGTCCGGACTCCACACGAACGGGACCGCATACAAATCTGGCAATAACCTGGGCGCGGATATGTCTACCGGGTCCATCTATACGATGCCATTTGCCACGTCGGCGGGAGCCAATGGCTACGGTGTCGACAGGTTCTATGAGTCCAGTAAGCTCACACTGACCGGCAACAATAGTTATGCGGGTACCACGACGATCAGGAACACGACGACGAACACCACCAGCCCCAACATGTATGCACAGACCGCCGCCGGCATCGTGGAAATCGGGGCGGGCGGCAACCTAGGCAGCGGCGACGTCGACAATGCCGGCCTGCTGATCTTCAACGACAGCACGGCGAAAACGGTGAGCAACAACATGTCAGGCGCCGGCAGCCTCCTGAAGAACGGCAGTAATACGCTGACCATGGATCACGCGTTGCTCTACACGGGCGACACGATCGTCAATGCCGGCACCTTGCAAGTGGGGGCAG
Source organism: uncultured Nitrospira sp. (assembly GCA_964430555.1). Lineage (GTDB taxonomy): Bacteria > Nitrospirota > Nitrospiria > Nitrospirales > Nitrospiraceae > Nitrospira_D. The sequence continues at coordinate 56,679 of CAYSFU010000011.1, forward strand.
GAGGCACGACGGGTTCGTTGGCGTCGGGCAGCCAGATCTCGCTGCCCTTCTCCACGGCAACCCTCACCGTCAATCGTAGCGATTCCCTGACAATGGGCAACGCCATCCAGGGGTTGGGCGTCTTTGCCAAGGCCGGGACTAACCGTCTGACGCTGACCAGCGACAGCTTGAATGCGACCTACAACATCGACGGCGGCGATCTGATCGTGGAGAACAATGCCCCGTCCATCGTTGGGACCGTCAACGGTCCCGGCGCGCTGACGATTCAACCGGCCGGAAGCAGTTTTAGTGCCCCCTTGATCTGGCCACTCGGGGGTCTCACCTTATCTGGCACGGTCGGCGGCTTGACGCTTGGCAGGAGTTCGAACACGGCCAATGTGACGATCGGCAGTGCCACGAGCATTGCCGGACCCATCACGCTGTATGGCGGAACCCTCACCATCAATGCCCCGCTGACTGCCACTGGCACCAACACGATCATCCTCCAGGGAACGGGCACGGTCACCGATGGGACCGGCGGGTATCTGGTCGCCGACCGGTTGGCGCTCTTGGGCGGGGCCGTCACCCTAGATCATGCCAGTAACAATGTCGGGACGCTCGCGGCGAGCGGCGTCGGTGCGCTGACCTACGTCGACAGTAATGCCCTGACCATCGGCACCGTGGGGGCGACCTCTGGAGTCAACGCCACGGGCCTGGTCCGTATCGAAACGCCCAGTGGCGATCTGACGGTCGCGGGGAATCTCGCCACGACCAGTACCAGTACCTCAGCCATCATTCTTAATGCCGGAAAAACGATGGCCGCAGGCACCGCCACCGGCGGGAATCTCCTCGTGAGTGGGTCGCCGTCTCTCACGGTTGGATCAGGTGGCCGAGCCACGTTCTATTCCGGCAGCGTCAGCGGCAGTACGGGGCTAGCCGCGCTCATCGGATCGGGGAGCGGCCGGTTTCGCTATAACAGCGATGAATCCGCCACGAACTACACGGCGGCCCTTGGTACCGGGCTCTATGGCATCTATCGTGAACGTCCCACGGTCGGGGTCACGGGGGACAACAAGACGATGACCTATGGCGACGCGCTGCCGACGTGGACCTATACCACGAGTGGAACCGTGAACGGCGACACGATCACGCAGATCTTTGCCAGCCCCAATCTGCTCGTCGGCGGAACCCTATCGACCAGCGGCAATCCCATCGTGGGCGGTCATGCCTTGACGGCGTCTGGTATGACGACCAGCCAATTGGGCTATGGCGTCGGGACGGTCACGAACGGCACGTTGACTGTCACAGCGAAGGCGCTGACCTATACGGGGACAGCGGCGAATAAGGTCTACGATGGGACGACGGTGGCGAGCCTGACGCATGCGGCGAGTGGCGTGGTGGCGGGCGATGTGGTCACCCTGAGTGGGAGCGGGGCCTTTGCGGATAAACACATGGGGACGAACAAGACGGTATCCGTGAGTGGAATTGGCCTGAGTGGCGACGATGGCAGCAACTATACCTTGGGGAGCACAGCCAGTATGACGGCGGACATCACGGCGAAGACGTTGATCTATACGGGCACGGCGGCGGACAAGGTGTATGACGGGACCACGGTGGCGAGCCTGACCCATGCGGCGAGCGGGATCGTCGCGGGCGATGCGGTGACGGTAAATGGGCCTGGCACCGGCGCGTTTGCGGATAAACACGTGGAGACGAACAAGACGGTGTCCATGAGTGGAATTGCCCTGAGCGGCGTCGATAGCAGCAACTACAGTCTCGGGAGCACAGCGAGTACGACGGCGGATATCACGGCCAAGGCCGTGACGGTGAGTGGGTTGACGGCAGTGAATAAAGTGTACGACGGCACCACTGGGGCGACGGTGAATCATAGCGGGGTGAGCTTCAGTGGACTGGTGGCGGGCGATCTGGTGACGGCGAGCGGGACGAGCGGGAGCTTTGCAACGAAGGCGGTGGGGACAGGGAGGACAGTGACGTTGAGCGGGGCGACGTACGGCGGAGCGGATGCGGGGAACTATACGTTCACGGATCAGGCGAGTGCGACAGCGGACATCACGGCCAAGGCCGTGACGGTGAGCGGGCTGACGGCGGCGAACAAAGTCTACGATGGGAATACCAGTACGACGGTGAACCATAGCGGGGTGAGTTTTAGTGGATTGGTGACAGGCGACACGGTGACGGCGAGTGGGACGAGCGGGAGCTTTGCGACGAAGGCGGTGGGCACAGGCAAGACGGTGACGTTGAGCGGGACGACGTACGGGGGAGCGGATGCGGGCAACTATGCGTTTACGGATCAGACCAGCACGACAGCGGACATCACGGCCAAGGCCGTGACGGTGAGCGGATTGACGGCAGCGAACAAAGTCTACGACGGCACCACGAGTGCGACAGTGAGGCATAGTGGGGTGAGCTTCGGTGGGCTGGTGGCGGGGGATACGGTGACCTTGAGTGGGACGAACGGGAGTTTTGCGACGAAGCAGGTGGGGACAGGCAAGACAGTGACCTTGAGCGGGACGATGTACGGCGGGGCGGATGCGGGCAACTATGCGTTTACAAATCAGACGAGCACCACGGCGGACATCACGACGAAGGCGCTGACGATTGATCTCCAAGGCCAAGGGAGTCGAGTGTACGACGGCGGGACAGCCATCACGCTGAGCGGGGTGACGCCGATGCTCATGGGGGTACTTGGCGGCGATGCTGTCACGGTTGCCAGCGGCAATGTCACGGGGTTTGTCGATAAGCAAGCGGGGACGAATAAGGCCGTGACTTATACAGGGTTCGACCTCAGTGGAGCGGATGCCACGAATTACGTTTTGACATCAGGGGGTGCATCTTCGACGGCGTCGATTACACCGCTGGCGGTGACGGTGAGTGGGTTGACGGCGCAGGATAAATATTACGATGGGACGACGGCGGCTACGATCACTCATGGGGGGGCGGTGTTTGCCGGGATGATCGCCGGGGATCATCTCGCTGCGAGTGGGACGGTGGGGACCTTCACGGATCCGGCCGTCGAGAGAGGGAAAGCGGTGGCGTTGCAGGGGACGGTCTATGGGGGCGTAGATGCCGGGAATTATGTATTTGTGGACCAGACTTCCACGACGGCCTCCATCCTCGATCTCAGTACCTCTCCAGTCGTTCAGACGCAACTGAACAATCCGCTGGGAGGCACCACACAGCTGAGTCGAGGACTTCAAATCGTTCCTGGTTCACCGACAACAATGCCACCACGCCAGACGGCGCCGGTGAGAGATCTGACGACCACCACGAACGGCATCAATGGTGTGCAGCTCACCTCGCTGGTTCCTCGTGATGCTCAACCGGATGTAATGATGACAGTTTTTCAAAAGGGGTCATCCTTTGAGCCGAGCCTGATCTTGGTGACGATTTCACATGCCATGATTGCGCAGGAGAAGGCCGTCACTTTTTCATTGCCGGAAGAGCTCACCGAGGCATGGGGTGGTTATCCTCAGCGCTTTACCCAAACCAATGCGGAGACCTTACCGACAGGGATAATCTATGATCAGAGAGCCGGGACGTTCCAGATCCAGGATCCGGATTTGTCCACGTTCCCGTTGGAACTTTTGGGAACGATAAAGGACCACGACATCTATATCAGCCTGTCCGTACAAGCTCTTGACCAAGAAATGTCTGAGTAGTGCACGGACGGATCTATTCCCGAAGTGCTCACTGCCGTCCTTGGTGAGAATCTGTTGTGATATGGAAGACACTTTCCCATCGGTGATGAACCTTTCCTCGCAGGCTATCTGCAATGCCCGCCAACAGCGATCTCGCTGCGCTTAGGGATTCAACGTACGACAGCGCGTACGTGTCGCACCGCTAGTCGTAGGTCTCTATTGTTTCGTCCTTCCGATCGTAGCCGCGTTCCGTAAAATAGACTCGAAGGGGATGTACAAACGCTTTGGTGCCACAGAGCATAGGGATCACGTTGGATTGGCCAGTCAGCAGCGGTGCCAGCATCGTCAAGGTCTTCCCGACGGCGTCGGAGTCATTCTGTCCGGCCTCAATAGGACAATGGCGGAACGATGGCTGTCGTGCGGCCATCGTGAGCCATTCCTGATGGAACAAAATCTCCTCTTCGCCGGAGGCCACCGCAATGAAGAGAATCGGCGTATGAATCTTTTCAATAACCATCTGCCTCAACTAGCATCGTATCGGAACAAGGCCTGTGTAACGTCCAATCAGGACAAGCTCTCGATCGAGATTCTGTGGAAGCACGAACTGCCCATACGGTCCGGACAAGGTCATTTCATCGCCTGGTTTCAATTGAGAAAGATAGGTGGAGCCAAGCCCATCGGGAACGCGATCAAGTACCAACGTCAACTCTCCAGAGGGTGAGGCAGGATCGGCCATGGAGTCGGCTCGATTGAGCGGCGGCTTGGGTCCTATCGGGAGCTGCAGGAAAACCCACTGTCCGGGTTGGAACGCCATGCGTGCCGTCGTGGGTTTGATCACCAGATGGCGGACGTGCGGTGCGAGAGCGGTCGCCGACAGGATTGCGGCAGGTTGCGTCTGTTCTGCCATTCCCATCTCCCCCGGCATTCTCATAACAGAAGCCGTGGAGTGATGGACGTGCTTCAGTGGTGTACAAGGATTTTCTCAGCGTGGTATAGATGAGCGCTTTTGTATGAGTGAAGAAGGGACAACGTTGTCATGAGTAAGGTTCGTGTTCGGTTCGCTCCAAGCCCGACGGGTTTTCTGCATATCGGTGGAGTCCGTACGGCCTTGTTTAATTGGCTCTTTGCCCGCCAACAGCGGGGCACATTCATTCTGCGGATCGAGGATACCGATCAAAGCCGGTCAACCGATGAGTCAATTCAGGCCATCATTGAGGGGATGACATGGGTGGGGCTGGATTGGGATGAAGGACCGTTCCGTCAAACGGAACGGATGGATCTGTATCGCGGCCATGCTATGAGGTTATTTGAGACAGGGCACGCGTACTGGTGTGTGTGCACGGCAGAAGAGTTGGAGGCTCGGCGGAAGGCGGCGGAGGCAACAGGGGCATCGCCTCGTTATGATGGCCGTTGCCGCCGGTTGGAGATCGCCGATCCTCCTGCAGACGCCGCGCTTCGCTTCAAGGCGCCACGGGAGGGACAGATCGTCGTCGACGATCTCATCAAAGGCACGATCACCTTCGATAACAGCGCGGCTGACGATCTCATTATTCTCCGATCCAACGGCTATCCGACTTACAATTTTTCGGTCGTCGTCGACGATGCCTTGATGGGCATCACGCATGTCGTGCGAGGAGACGATCATCTGACCAACACACCGCGGCAGATTCCGATTTTCGAAGCCTTGGGGTTTGCCGTTCCGCGCTTTGGCCATCTCCCGATGATTCTGGGCTCCGACAAGACGCGGCTCTCCAAACGCCACGGGGCGACGTCGATCATGGCGTATCAAGACATGGGGTACCTGCCCAATGCCATGGTGAATTACCTTGTCAGACTGGGATGGTCTCACGGCGATCAAGAACTCTTTACTCGGCAGGAGCTTATCGAGAAGTTTTCGTGGGATCACGTCCAGAAGTCAGCGGCCGTGTTCAATCCGGACAAACTGCTCTGGCTGAACGCCGAATACATAAAGACCAGTCCTCCGCAGCAGGTGGCTCAAGCTCTCGTGCCGTTGCTAGACCAGGCAGGGTTGAAGAAGGAGGTTGGAGACGTTTCCACTGAATGGCTCACACAGCTGGTGGTCTTGGTGAAGGAGCGGGCGAAGACGTTAGTCGACATGGTGGA
>CAYSFU010000012.1:0-62164 GCA_964430555.1 uncultured Nitrospira sp.
GAAGCGAGGGCCGCAGTCGCCTAACCTGGTGTCCATCAAATCGGGGGAAGGTCAATTCGCTTACTTTCCACTTTGGCAAATTGTGATAACCAACTGGTATTAGGATCATCAAAAAGCTGCTTTATTTCTGTTTCAAATTCACTCAAATCCGCGATTGTGGTTCCCCTGACACGGAGTCGACGTTGCAGACCTTCGCTTAAATTTGATCGAGGCACTGACAGGTAGTCCTGACCTGACTTGAGGTAATCCACAAACCTCTGATTGCAAAGATCTAATTTCAGAGAAGGTTCATCATACCTTTCGCCCTCTCGTAGACGAGCTAAGCGAATGGCACCTCGGTAAGGAACAACCACATGATCCCCACTCCGCATTTCCTTAAATCGACGCACTTCATTGAGCTTCTTTCCGACCACTTGAGGGACAGTCTTCATATCGCCATAGTATTTTGACTCAACCGCTGCAATCAGCTTTTCTGTGTCCGCATAAGAAGAAAAGTTAACCTCGCTCCATCCAACCGCTATAACATTGTGATCGAAAAAAATCGCATATTCAGGGTCAGACTGACTCATTGCACGCACCATGTATGTCGCCATCGTGTTCTCCTCGCAAAGGAAGTTAGATACCTAGAATATGAGCCATCAGTTCTACACCACTGCAATCACTCATGCAGAATCATTGTTCACCGCGATGGCTCAATGATTCTAATGCTCCATGCTCCTTAATTGTTTCTGAAACCTACGCTTTCTGTTTGTCCCAGTGATTCCCCTGGCCTCGAGGCTTCCTTGCGTTGCAGGCGAAGCACATCCACACTCTTGAGCAGATGGTCGTCGTTCGGCAGCTGATCGTCATGCGCGCACTCGAGCAGTGCGTTCACCACAATCTCCTGGACATAGGCCATGGAAAACCCTTCGGATCGCCTAGCCACCGTTTCCAGTGCCGATGCGGAGAAGTATGTTCCTCCTTTTCTCCTGAGCAATTCAAGACGCTGGTCATATTTGGGCAATTCAAACCTCCAGACTCGGTCGAACCGGCTGGGTCGATGAATGAGGGCGGGGTCGAGTTTATCCGGTTCGTTACAGGTGGCAATCACCAACACTCCGTTTAATACTTTAAGCCCATCCAACAGGTTTAAGAAGTGAGACATCGAGACGCCTTTGGCCTCAACCATTCGGTCGAGATCCTCCAGCAGCACCACCGCAGGGGCCCACCTCACAGCGAGATCTAGAGCGTGACTGAGCGCACCATCGTCTACGTCCGCCGTCCCCAGCACGGCAATAAACTTCGCGGGCGTGTTGGCCACCAGTGTTTTGATCGTAAGCGTTTTTCCACAGCCTGGCGGCCCGGCAAATACAATTCCACGACGGTGCGGAAGACCCAAGGACGCATAGCGCTCCTGCCCGGCAAAAAAACCCTCCACGTTGCTTCGGATGTCCCGTCCCATATGAGCTGGCAGTACAAGATCATCCCACGAGCAGGAGGTCACTGGAATATTGTCGCGGCCATTGACGACAAAAATCTCTTCCTTCTTCCCTTTGTGCCTGGCTGTGCCATATCGTTCCAGCACGATAAGCAAGTCTCGAAAGACAGGAAGCGACTTGGTCGCAACAAGGTAAACCGCCTCGCGGCCATTGTCCGACACGAGCGCAAACTTGTAACAGTGGATGTCATGGCCGTTCCAGACCAATTCGATGGTTCCCCGCCAGCTCTCTGCATTCACTTCATCGGAAGCTGAGTTCGGGACACTTGGGTCAGATGCAGCGGGGATGTTCGTCCAATTCTGAACTGCTCCTGCTGCGACGAGCGGGAAAGCCATGCGGCGTGTTACTGTCTCCGGATGGCACTCTCTGAGGTAATCCAATAGATAGTTCAGCGACATCCTCCGACCCGAGTCGCCGTCGAATTCATGGACGACCCATCCTGCTTCGCGCGGATGCGTGGCCAGAAACCGTTCGCTTTGTTTTTGTAAATATAACGATTCGCTCATAGTTTTCCTTCATCTTAATCGGTGAAGAAAACCCTACCACGAGGGTGTGACAGAATAGGTCACTCGGAGTCGGAGAACGCTACCGGAAGGATCGATATGATTGAGCGGCGGCTGTCAATTGACTAGAGACATTGTCGATCAGCTCCTGAGGGCCGAGCACCTTTGCACCAGAGCCAAAAGATAAAACCCAGGCGGTCAGTTCATCGATGCCGCCGCAGCGCATGGTGAGAATCACGGAGCCATTCTTCTGGGTCTGAAGCTTTTGCGTCGGATGCCAGCTTCGTTCTTTGACGTAATAGGCCCACTCGGGGGAAATCCAAATTTTTACATCCTGTAGCTCTCCATCGATGAGACCAAAACCTCTGTCGAACCGCTCCTCCAGAGAGAAGGTTTTGGGAATCTCGAACATCTCCTCCGCGACCTCGATCGACTGAATCCGTTCCACGGCAAAGATTCTGATCTCGTCGGCTTGGTGCGAATGCCCGACCACATACAAACCGTACTGATACAGCACCAGACCATACGGATCGACGCGGTAATCCGTCGATTGCTCCGTTCCTGGCTTGTGATATCCGCGAAGGATGATTCCCCGTTGCCGTAGCAACGATGTACGCAAGGCACTGAGTAGGTCCTTCTTTGCGGCATAGGGGCGGGCGGGACGCTGGAGCGGCGCGAAGGTCGTCACGATTCGCTCCAGGTGATTTCTGACCTTATCGGGCAAACCTGCTTCGACCTTTCGCACGACGCTTTCCAGATCATCGAGAAAAAGGGTGCCCTTGAGGTACGCCACATGGATTTTGGCCAGATAGAGCGACATCAGCTCGTAAGGAGAAACCGTAATCTCAAGCCCTTTGCACCCAGCTGGGAGCCTCCAGCGTCCGTCTTCTTGCTCTAACGGATAACCGGACTCTTCGAGTTGTCGGAGATCTCGATGGATCTGGCGTTTGGTGATATGGAACTCTTCGGCCAGCTCCGAGACGGTGGCCCCTCTCGTAAGCCGTCGAACCAGGAGACTCATTCGTACGGCTTGGCTGTAGAGTTTAGGCTTTCGTCCCTTACGGGTAGGCATGGATCAATACCCAAATTTATCTTTTACAATCGGCTCGCCCTTTCCATCCCACCAACCTGCCGCCATATGCGGCGTCGTATGAGCAATGGAGAATCTTCCCTTCGGAGTCAGAACCAGTGCACCTGCGGATCCCTGCACCTTGGCCACGAGTCGTCGAAAAACTTCTTGCACTGCCGACGCCGGTGTCTTTCTGTATCTGAGCCGCTCGCAAATTTCTTTGGCCACTGCGAGGCGGATGATACTCTCGCCCCATCCCGTCATGGACACAGCACCGGCTTCATTGTCCGCATACACTCCACAGCCGATAATCGGCGTATCCCCGACTCGTCCTGGCAGCATGCGAGCGATCCCCCCGGTCGAGGCACCGGCCGCGACGGTCCCAAACTGGTCCAGTGCAACCGCCCCGACTGTTCCATGCCGATCCCCCTTCGTAGCCATCTGCCTGAGCATTGAGCGATAGGACCGTTTACGATTTGAAGCCTGATGCTTCTGAGGTTCCATCTTGCGATGCTCCGCAAATCTGGCAGCCATGAGTCCGACGAGCAAAATATGCGCCGTCTCCTCCATAACGAGACGGGCGGCCGTAATAGGATGGACGATTCCTTCAATCGATGCCACGGCGCCGGCACGCAGATCATGCCCTTCCATGATCGAGGCATCCATCCGCCGTACGCCATCCAACTGTCGATAGGCTCCGTTGCCTGCATTGAAGAGCCTGCTGCGCTCGAGCACTCGAATGGTCTGCTCCACGGCGATAAGTGCGGAACTTCCACGATCCAAGAGGTGATAGCCGACTTGCAGAGCGGCACGCAAACAGGCCGCTTGTGAAGAAGTCATGGCACGAGAACCGGCTCCTCCGTGCGCGAGAATGATGGGTCGAATGGGTTTCAATTCAGGAGCAGATCACGAGTCCTCTGATAGGCAGGATTCTGCATGCGATCCAGGTCGGACCGCACAAATCCCAACCCCGTCACACAGAGCTCAAAGTTCTCAGATAATTTCTTGAACAAAAGCAAGCTGGTTTCCGCATCCTCACGACCGATCTGCGCGACAATTCCGTAGGATCGCTTGCCTGTCTTCACGTAGTCCACAAGAAAATCTTTGTGATAGATACGTCCGGCCGTATTGAGCCGTCGAAGATACTCGGGAAACAATCCGGCCATAAACAGAGTGAAGTCCCCAATGTGACGATGAACATCACGTTCTCGATCGAGCGATTGTGCTTCCAGGAGCACCTCGGATTCAAAAAGTAGGTCAACGACCGAGTCGATCGATTGATTGTCTTTATCTCTGATCTTATAGAGCTGATCGGTCTGGGTAAAATCGATGAGCAGGTCGGAGACGTAGGATGTGACCTTGGCATCAGCCCAGCCGAGATATTCGGTAAAGCTCTTCTCGGTAAGGGCGCCAAATAGTTGCCTGAGAGGATGCCGAAGAGGCACTTGAGCTCCCATCTGCACCTCCGGTGAAGTCGATGAGACGTACGATCAGTATACCAAATCCAGACTGAGGACGGATGTTCGGTCTTGTCGATCTATCGGAACTCCTTCGGCAGATCTTAAGTCACGATAATCCTCCTTCCCGACTGTCCACCACAAACGTCACTGGGCCATCGTTCACCAGAGTTACCCGCATATGCGCCCCAAAGATCCCCGTTTCGACTGTCGTTCCGCTTTCTCGCAACCCAGCGGCAACCTGTCCGTAGAGCTGCTTGGCGTGGTCAGGGGGAGCAGCCTCATCAAAGCTAGGGCGTCGTCCGTTGCTGGTCCGTCCCAATAGAGTGAATTGAGAGACCAGCAACACAGCGCCACTCACGTCTGCCAGCGATCGATTCATCTTCCCCTGTTCATCTGAGAAAATACGGAGACTCCGAATCTTATCGATCACATAGCGCATGTCCGACTCATCATCGCCTTTCGCAATACCCAACAGTACCAGCAAGCCCTGTTGAATGTGACCGACGATGCGCCCATCGACCTCAACTGAGGCACTCGTGACGCGCTGCAACACCGCCTTCATCGATTAGGCTCGCCCCTGTCGGAGTTGCGTCAATGTTCCTTCCAGCGAGAGCAACTTGCGTTTCATGGATAGCCCGCCTGAGAAGCCTCCAAGTGACGCATCCTGCGCGACGATGCGATGACAGGGGATCACGATGGGCAGCGGATTCGCGCCGACTGCATTACCGACCGCCCGAGCATACTGCCTCCCTCCCACTCGCGCGGCTACCCATTGATAGGAGCGGAGCTTCCCGTAGGGCACGCGTAATAACATCCGCCAAACCTGCCGCTGGAACGCCGTCCCTTGCGACAGATCGAGCGGCACATCAAATGTGTGTCGCTTGCCTGCGAGATAGTCGAGGAGCTGACGGCGGGCTACATCCAGTCGTACGGACTTGCCGCGTTGCTGTGGCGCGTTTGCCTGGAATTTGAGATCAACTTCTACTGCTTGTCTCGACCGTTTCGGCAAGGCAATTGCTTGAATTCCTTTTTGAGACTCAGCAATACCCATCCACCCCCATCGCGACTTGAAAATCACCACGTTCCGCATCGATCACTCCTCACAATCCCGCGAAGCGCCCAAGCTTTCTGCGCACCATCCCCCAAAGGACTCCCAGTTCCTCAGACCGAAACAAGGCATGGACGCCCAGATATCCACCGACACTCAGCCCAATGCCGACAAACAGCATGGCCGACTTCGCGATCCAATCGTTGGGTTGGGTCCAGATCTGTGCTTCCGCGACCGACCAGCAGACAAGTAAGATCGGCACACAGCCGACCACCACTCGGCCGGCCGACCACCCTACCGTACTCCATGCAACTCCACCCAACCGTCGATTCAATATCACCACGAGAATGCCCATGTTGACCATGGCGGCCAGTGCAGTGGCCAGCGCGAGTCCCGCGGCTCCGAGGTGAGACATCAATATCAGCGAAAAGAGGATGTTCGCTCCCACCGCAATCGCTGCCGAGATAACCGGCGTCGTGGTGTCCTTCAGCGAATAGAAGGCGGAGACAATGATGCGTACTCCACCGAAGGCCCATAAGCCTACGGAATAGCAGAGCACCGCAAAAGCCGTTTCGGCGGTATCATGTCCCGTAAACGTGCCATGTTCAAACACCAGATGCACAATTGGAGTCCGTAGCACGATCAACCCCACCATGGCCGGCACCATGATAAAGATGATCATGCGCAACCCAAATCCGAGTGTCATGCGCAGTTCATCCAGGGCACCTCGTGCCGCTTGCGCCGATAAGATGGGCAAGATCGCCGTCACTAAGGCCACGCCAAAGATGCCCAGAGGGAATTGGATCAGTCGCATGCCGTAAAACAGATAGGTGGGTCCACCGGCAAAGAATGACCCCAAGATCGTGCTCACAGTGATATTGATCTGTGTCACCGAGAGCCCGAGCAATGACGGGATCATCAGCCGTCCGATCTTTCTCACACCCGGATGACCGGGGTTAAATGTAAACCCAAACAACATACCGCGCAGCTTGAGGCCTGGCAGCTGCATGGCAAATTGCGCGGCCCCACCGGCCACGACCCCGATTGCGACGCCGATGATGGGTTCCGGCATGGCCGGCGCCAGGAACAGCGCACACCCGATAATAAACAGGTTAAAGAAGACGGGTGAAAACGCCGGAGCGGCAAAGGCCCGTAACGAATTGAGTACTCCCATGGCTAGGGCAGCCAAACTGATAAAAATGAGATAAGGGAACATGATGCGGGTGAGCATCGTCGTCATTTCCAGTCGAGTCGGATCGTCATGGAATCCCGGCGCCAAGAGCCACACAATACCCGCGGATCCTATGATCCCGATAAGAGTAATGCCCGTCACGATGGTCAGCAGGGTCGTGAATGCGGCGCTCGCCAATTCCCACGTATCTTGCTTTGATTTCAACGTGTGGTATTCGGTGAAGACGGGAATAAACGCGGCGGACATCGACCCCTCGGCAAAGAGCTCACGGAGCAGATTCGGAATCCGATAGGCGACAAAAAACGCATCAGCCGCCGGAGTCGCACCGAAAAGTCGTGCGATGATCATGTCTCGGACAAATCCAAGGATACGGCTTGAAAAGGTGGCCACCCCGATGATGCCGGCCGATTTGATGACGGCTTGATTCTCGTTCTGAGACGTAGATGCTACCGTTGGGGAAGCGGGTGGCTCTGACATGAACCGGATTCTAGCGGAACCATCGCGGGGCGTCTATCGAAGGCGGAATGAGTCTGATAGGCCGAGTACTTGTAGCCTGGTCACTCGCCGGTACAACGGTCCAGACGAGCGAACGACGAACTCCTGACGCATACGGCATATCACGCCAGGAGTCTTCGGGTGACCGCTCATGCAGCAAGTCGAATAGGCGGTCGATTAGCCATGGTCGTGAGATTTGAGCCTGTGTCACGCAACCCTTCGGCCTTCGCCTGGGGTTTCATCTCCAGCGTCCCATTGAATACCACACCTTCCTCCATCGACAGCACCGGAGTGGTCAGACTCCCTTCTACAACAGCCGGAGCACATAGTACGATCTGATTGGTTGCCTCAATATCTCCCGTAATATGCCCGTGACAGACAACAGCACCCGCCGTCACTTTGGCCTTAATCACTGCCTCAGGACCAACGAGCAACCCACCGTCGGTATGGATTTCTCCATCCAAAACTCCATCGATTCGTACAGTCCCTGAATATGTGATCACACCCTTGAACTCGACGTCTTTCCCGACAAACGCGACCTCATCGGGAAGAATCGGACCGTTGTGTCTCGGTAACGAACTGCGTCGATCCTCCACCCACCGTTCTTGTTCCCGTTCCTGTCCTCGCTCCATCTCACCCCCGACCGCCTCCTCATGTTTCCACATCGTACGCCCCCCTCCTTGTCGAGATTGGTCCAGCAGATCGCAGCCCCGCCGAGTCTCTCCTCTATCGGCTGAAAACGATGTTTTATTGAGGGCTAAGGAATGGAGATGAAGGTCTTACGACTCTACGACTAATTCATTTGATAATTCATCGGGATTGTCGTCCGGACGACTGGGACATACCTCGGCAAGCAACGTGCCACACACCAGAATCCCCTGACATAACCCGCCGATCATATCGCCTCGCTTCAATCGGCCGACAGCGGCTTCCACGACCGAGGACCAACACGCTGCGGGAACTCGTTGGAAAATTGATTGATCCGCCAACACATAGATCTGATGTTCCAATAACGACACCATGATCAACACACCGGTGTGCTCACGTGTCTGTGAAATCATATGAGTCGTGAACGCCCGTTCGGCCCGCAGTCTTACTTTATGATGCATCCGATCCGTCGGCGTCAGCAGACGAATACACGGAGCCAGTGTCCCCAGCCATGCACCAACGCCATACGCCAAAATCGTTGCCAATATGAGCCACGCCGCATTGGAACCATGCCACCCCCACGGGAGCCAAAACATTTCCGTAGTGAGCATGAGCGCAAGGACCACTAATGAGAGCAACAATCCAGAGCGATGTTGGGCATCGCGGTAGAGGCCTGACCGATTGACGATCATGGGAACGATTTCGGCGTTTGTTTTTTGCTCCGCCGCATACACAGTCAATCTGATCTGCTCACGTTCTTCCGCCGTCAGCTGAAGCCCCTCACCAGTCCCCACTGGCACCTCCTCCCCCAAAATCACCGCCACCGCCACTGAATCCTCCTCCTCCGCCACCGAACGACCCGCCGCCCCATCCTCCGCTGCGGCTACTGTACCAAACCCAATCATCCACTCCACGGGATCGAGTCGTCCGACCTCCCATCCCTACTGCACCAAGGACCAGCAGCAAAACCACCGTCACGCCACCCGCAAGCACTGCGGGGACCACCCAAGGCGCGAGGAGCGTCGAGATTCCCGCACCAACAACCGGGCCGATGAATCGATGAACACTCGTGAACAGGAATCCAACGAACAGTCCGACCAGGACCGCCATCACAACCTGCTCGACGGCAGTGCTCTCGTGCCGCAAGGGAGCAGTCCCGGTGGACTGATAGGTTCCTTCAATGGTCTTCACAATGGCAAGGGTTCCCTCCAGGATCCCGCCCGGCAGATCACCGACTCGAAACCGAGGAACGATCTCATTTCTAATGATCTGCGCCGATCGAATGTCGGTCAGGGCACCTTCTAGCCCATATCCGACTTCGATCCGCACCTTGCGCTCCTTAATCGCCACCAACAAGAGAACGCCGTTGTCCGTTCCTTTCTGACCGAGTTTCCAGGTAGTGGCCACGCGATGTGTGAATTCCTCGAGAGACTCACCTTCGAGTGAAGGGATGGTCAGAACAGCGACGTGATTGGTGGATTGTTTTTCGTGCGCTGCCAAGCGAGCCGTGAGCGAATCCACGGTTGCATGCGGCAAGACATGCGCAAGATCGACGACCCGCCCGGTCAACGGAGGGACATCAAGTGCGGATACTGGAGGGGCTGAGACAACGGTGAAAGCAACGGCGATTCCAACCAGGACCTTCGGCAGCCATCGAATCGCACACCTCTGCTCCACAACCGTACCCTCGGCATGAACCTCTTTAGAATTTCACTTCCGGCGGTTTCGCCACGGCTTTTTCGTCGGCCACCGTGAAGTTGGGCTTTTCTTCCAAATGCAAGAGAAACTTCGCGGTCAGGTTCGTCGGAAAATATCGAACCATCTTGTTGTAGTCCGCCACTCGATCAATATACCGCTTGCGGGCCACGGTAATTCGATTTTCCGTCCCTTCCAACTGACTCTGAAGATCTCTGAAGTTTTGATCGGCCTTGAGGTTGGGATAGTTTTCTGCAATCGCAATCAGTCGCCCCAGTGCCGAGGCCAACCCTGCTTGTGCCTTTTGAAACGTTTCGAATGCAGCCGGATCTTTCAGGGCCTCCGGCGTCACTTGCATTCCGGTCGCTTTGGCCCTGGCGTTGACCACGCCCTCCAGCGTCTCTTTTTCATGAGCGGCATACCCCTTGACTGTCGCCACGAGGTTGGGAATGAGGTCTGCCCGGCGCTGATATTGATTGATCACCTCACTCCACGCGGCCTTTGTATCTTCATCCAAGCCTTGCAGATCATTGTACCCACACCCGGACACAGACAATGCCGTGACCGCCATTATTGTGATCGCCGTCGTGCGCCGCCAAAGACGTCCCATCATTTCCTCCTTCAGCCATGCCCTGAGGACGCGGTTCCCCTCGTGCCTGCATGCTATCACGAGGAATAATCATGAAGATATGCCGGTCAAGGAGCCGCATGCTGAGAAGGGTGCCTTTCGACAGAACCGATGGATCACAGGAGAAATGGCTGCGGCGAGAATATCTGTTCGACGAGTGGCGACTAAGCGACTTTGAGCGGGATCGATGAGTCGGACCCCAAGCGTGTTTGGATAAACGCCGTCAGGCGTTTATCCTCCTGCGCTCTGCGCAGAAATTTGAATGCAATTCCACGAGTGCTGACGGAGCGAACAATCGCTGCAGCCTCGACCGGCGGCTCATCTTTGGCAAGAGTGATCTCGAGATAAAAGATATCATCGACCCGCACATGGGCCTCGCTCTGGATAATGCAGCCGCCCAAGGACAAATCCGACACAACGCCTTCCCCCTGCACACGTCCCCCGGAAAAAGAGAGGCAGAGCCTTACCGGAATCCGCATATACTCCCGACGTTCAGTGAGCGGAGAGACGCGCATGGGACTCATGCGACGGGCGAGAAACCGGTGATCACACTGTCGGCACTGGAAGGGGGCCATCCACAGCAGCGACGCAAGCAATTCTCGTGGCGACTGCACCTGCACACGAACCGCACCGTCCTGCCGACATTGAGGACACAGGATCTGTCGCCCCATGATGCTCTCCAGCACACACCAACCTTCATCACAATCCTTGATCGCACTATAACGGCCTTTCCTGCACAGTCAAGCGCATTGCCTTCTGGCACAATCAGCTTCCGCCAGTGCATTTCGCCAGTATGAGTTTGGCTTGAGCAGGCTTAAGTCCGCGAGGGTTCTGCTATGAGAACTCCGCGTGGGGAAACTCCGGCTCACTAGGCCGACCGGATTCGACGATGCCGGCACGGAGATATTCACGATTGAGATTGGCAATGAAACGGGTACTGATGTTTTTGGGGCAAACCGCCTCGCACTCATACTGATTGCCGCAGGACCCGAACCCCTCTCGGTCCATCGCCTCGAGCATGGCCGCCACACGGCTCGCCCGCTCCGGCTTTCCTTGTGGAAGGGTTGCCAAGTGGGATACCTTTGCCGCAACAAACAGCATGGCCGAGGCATTCTTACAGGCTGCGACACAGGCCCCACACCCGATACAGGACGCCGCATCCATCGCGGTTTCTGCCTGATCTTTCCCGATCAACAGAACGTTTCCGTCCACGGCTCCACCGGTATTGACGGAGATATACCCGCCCGCTTGCATGATGCGATCCAACGCACTGCGGTCCACGACCAAGTCTTTCAAAATCGGAAAGGCTTTGGCCCGCCAGGGCTCGATCGTAATGTCGGCGCCATCAGCGAACCGTCGCATGTAGAGCTGGCAGGTCGTGATGCCCTGATCCGGGCCATGTGGGATACCGTTGATGACCAGTGAACAACTCCCGCAAATTCCCTCCCGACAATCCTGGTCGAACGCTACCGGCTCTTCACCGGTACTGAGCAGCCTCTGATTGACGTCATCGAGCATTTCAAGAAACGACATGCCGGGGCTCACATCGTGCGTCTCATATGTGACGAGCCGGCCTCGTTCGTGCGGGCCATTCTGGCGCCAAATTTTCAAGGTGAATATCATGACGGGCCTCCGCCTCGCTCCCTCACGTACTTCGTCCTGCGCCCTCTTCGCCGGCTACTGATAGCTTCTCATGGTCGGACGAACGAATTCGAACGCCAGCGGTTCCTTGTGCAGGACCGGCTCGGCTCGCTCCCGATACTCCCACGCCGCCACATGAGCAAAGTGCGCATCATCGCGCCGTGGTTCCCCATCCGCTGTTTGGTATTCCTCGCGAAAATGCGCGCCACAGGACTCGTGACGATGGAGGGCATCGTGACAGAGCAATTCGGCGAATTCGAGATAGTCCGCCACCCGTCCCGCATACTCCAACTCCTGGTTGAAGGAATCCCCGGACCCTGGCACCATCACATCCCGCCAAAACTCCTCACGAAGCTTGGGAATCGATTGCAACGCAGCGGTGAGCCCGCCTTCGTTGCGCGACATGCCGCAGTGATTCCACAAGAGCGCCCCGAGCTCGCGATGAAACATGACGGCGGTCCGACGTCCCTTCACCGTCAGCAGACGGTTGATCCGAGTGGCAACGCGCTGGATCGCCTCGCGAGCCTCTGCATGATCGTCCGGAACAGGGGGGAGTGTCGCCGTCGCCAGATAATGACCGATGGTATAGGGAAGGATGAAATAGCCGTCGGCCAATCCTTGCATCAATGAGCTGGCGCCCAACCGGTTGGCGCCGTGGTCCGCGAAGTTTGCTTCGCCGATGACGAAGAGTCCCGGAATGGTGCTCATCAAACTGTAATCTACCCACAGTCCCCCCATCGTATAGTGCGGCGCCGGGTAGATCCGCATGGGGACCTGATAGGCATTCTCCCCTGTGATCCGATGGTACATGTCGAAGAGATTGCCATAACGCTCACGAACCACTTCCAGTCCTTGTTGTTCGATGACTTCCGAAAAATCCAAATACACGCCCTGTCCGCCTGGCCCGACACCATGTCCTTCGTCGCACGCAACTTTCACCGCGCGCGAGGCAATATCTCGCGGGGCGAGATTCCCAAACCGTGGGTATCGTCGCTCCAGAAAATAATCGCGATCCGCTGCGGAAATATCACCGGGCGCACGCTGATCCGAGGGCATCCTCGGCACCCATAACCGGCCATCGTTCCGGAGCGACTCGGACATCAATGTCAACTTGGCCTGATGGGCACCACCCGGCGGAATTGCCGTCGGGTGAATCTGGGTAAAACACGGATTGGCGAAAGCCGCCCCATGCTTCCACGCTCGGTAGGTGGCCGTCACATTACATCCACTCGCATTGGTGGAGAGATAATACACATTGCTGTACCCACCCGTGGCCAATACCACGGCATGAGCCATATGAGCACTGAGACGTCCCGTGACCAAATCCCGTGTCACGATGCCTCGCGCCTGGCCATCGACCAGAATCAGATCGAGCAGCTCCGTGCGCGGATGCATCGTGACTTGACCACGTTCAATCTGCCAACAGAGCGCCGAATAGGCGCCTAACAGGAGCTGTTGTCCCGTCTGTCCCCGACAGTAAAATGTCCGGGAGACTTGAACGCCCCCGAACGAACGATTCGCCAATTGGCCGCCGTACTCCCGGGCAAAGGGGATTCCAAGCGCCACGCACTGATCGATGATCTGGGTACTGACCTGGGCAAGCCTATAGACATTGGCCTCTCGGGAACGGAAATCACCGCCTTTGATCGTGTCATAGAACAATCGTCCGACACTATCTCCGTCGTCCTGGTAGTTCTTTGCCGCATTGATTCCCCCCTGCGCGGCAATGCTGTGAGCCCGACGCGGACTCTCGTGGAAACAAAAGCACTCCACATGATACCCGAGTTGTCCCAACGTCGACGCCGCACTGGCGCCGGCGAGGCCTGTCCCGACAACAATCACGGTGAGCTTCCGCTTGTTGTTGGGGCTGACCAACTTTTCGCTGAACCGATGCCGATCCCATTTACTTTCCAGGGGGCCGGGCGGAATTTTTGAATCCAGTTTCATCATCAGCGCACAATCCCTAAAAAAACCGCGAGGATGATCGCACCATTTCCAAGGACCACGATCAGCCCGATCGCAGGGCCGAGCGTTTTCAGCAGACGATTCACCGCCGCATGCTCAAACCCCATCGTCTGCACGCTACTGGAAATTGCATGGCTCAGATGGAAGCCGAGCCCCACCTGTCCGGCAAGATAGAGGAGGGCCATGAAGGGATTCTGAAAAGCATGCACTACTTTGCCGTAGACATCTCGATAGCCTTCAGAATCGAGGTGATCAGAAAACCCTGGATCGATGACTCCTGCCGTGAGATGCAGAAGATGAACGCCGAGAAATACCAGCACGATCATCCCTGAGATCACCATCGTCCTGGAAGCGACCGATGCCTGTCGATATCGGTGAATCGTGTACTCGACGGGACGCGCCCGATGGTTCCGCATGCTCAGCTGCAGCGCGAGACCGACATGAAACATCGCCATGCCCAGGAGCCCGAGACGAGCCGTCCAGAGCAAAATCGGCATATCTCGAAGAAAGGCGGCATACCTGTTGAGGGCATGGGGTCCTTGGAACAACTGAAGATTCCCCAACATATGGAATACGACGTACACCACAAGGCCGAGTCCGGTCAGGGCCATGACCATCTTCTTGCCGACGGAAGACTGAACATAACCGACGAGGCGTATCATCACGGGGCATTATACAATGAACCATCCCCAAACGATTGCTTGATCTGCCTCGTTCACATTTCCCTCATTCTGACTAAAACGGCATTCCATGCCTGACATCCATCACCCCCTGCAGCCCACACCGCATGATGCGCGTGCGCGCTACGGAACCAAGTAAAGATCCGGAAGGAGTCTCAGGCGCCGGCATCGCTACCGGTGCCATCGACACCATTCTCCATGTTCGTGGCTTATCTGATGATGGAAGGAGCCGACTCGCGCGGAGTGACGCGACGAACCTGAGGTTCAAGCTGTTCGGAAGGACTGAAGTCCTGGAACCAATACATCCATCGCCATGACACAGTTGCGGCCGCTTTCCTTCGCGGCATACAGCGCCCTATCCGCTTGATCGATCAACTCCAGGAGGGCTCGCGCTCCAAATGCACTGGTTGACACACCGATACTCACCGTCAGCGTCATGCCGGACGCCATTCGCACACGGCTACCAGCGTCCGCCGCCACGCGGGCCCGAAGACGTTCCGCCAAAACTGTTGCCTCGTCCAAGGTTGTCCGTGGGAACATCAGGCAGAATTCTTCCCCTCCATAACGCCCAACCATGTCTGTCAGCCTCACCCCAGACTGAAGGCACTCCGCGACGGCTTGGATCGCTTGATCTCCGATGGCATGTCCGAATTCATCGTTCACGCGTTTAAAATGGTCGATGTCGATCATGAGACAGCAGAGCTCGCTCCCTTGTCCACGCCCTTCGGTAAATGTCTCCTCAAATAGCGCGTACAAGGCACGACGATTGAGGCATCCGGTCAGCGCATCACGTGAGGCCAGACGCTCCAACTCTTCATTTTGCCGTAGAACTTCGGTCTGTGCGGCTTCCAGGCTCGCAACTGTCCGCATCAGTGTCTCATTGAATTCCATAAGTTGCTGGTTCGCATGCCGGAGCTCCGCGGTCCGCTCGTCAACGAGCTGCTTCAACTCGATCACCTGGCCTGCAACCTTTCGTGCAAGGTCCCATTTCCGGCACAGCGCCGTCGCAAGCTGCAACACCTCGACGCTATTGAACGGCTTCTGGAGGATCAACAGCTGATCGGTTCGCCCGATCCGATCTCTGATCTCACTCCATGGTTGATCGGAATAGGCGGTACAGATCACGACTTGCAACGCAGCATCTGCGCCCCAAAGACGCTCGATGGTCTCCAGCCCGTCCCATCCCGGAGGCATTCGCATATCCACAAAGGCCACCGCATAGGGGTTCCCCTCCTTGCCCGCCGCTTCAACTAAGGCCAGCGCAGCCACTCCTTGGTCTGCGCAATCGACCGTAAACCGATCACTCGTCCAAACCGGGCTAGGTTCACCGAATAAGGCAGCGCGCGCCAGCTCCATGGCCTCTGATCCTGTTTCCGGTTGTAGAATTTTCAAGAAATCATGATGGATCGACACATTGTCGTCCACAATCAGAATGCGCCGGTTGATCTCCCCGTTTGTCACCCAGCACCCCCCGAGAACTCTCACTCACAATGCGCACACTCGCTCTTGGACGACCTGGCGGAGCCGTCGGCTCCCTACGCTGCAGTCGTCATCGACACTCGAGCAAACTGGATGAATAATGTCGTTCGTCAGGCAGCCCGTGATTCGCTTGTCGGTAACCACTGTTGCAGTGTATTCCGAATCTCTTTTAGCCCCGCAGGCTTGGAAAGGAACCCATCCATGCCGACGTCACGACAAGCCGCTTGATAACTACTGACCGCGTGGCCGGACAGAGCGATAATCTGAACAGGCTTCCCGTCTGATCTCGTCAACTTACGTCTTCGAATTTCCTTACAAGCCGTTAATCCGTCCATTTCCGGCATCTCACAATCCATGAGCACCAGGTCGTACTGAGTTCGCCCCATCGCCTCCATAGCCTCTTTCCCCGTGCTGACCACATCCGCTGATTCACCACAGAGCTCCAGCATGCGCACAAAGACTTCTTGGTTGGTCGAATTGTCCTCAGCCAGAAGGATACGCGCACGCGGTCGCGGCTTGGAGGAACAGCTACGGGGATGCTTCGTCATATCAACAAGACTTGCACCGGGCATGATGGGCTGATCCGACGACGGCTGGCCCTCAACAACGCTCGCGTCCTGTGAGCTCTGTTTCTGAAGTCGAACCGTAAACCAGAATGTCGAGCCTTGCCCTGGAATACTCGTGAGCCCGATATCACCGCCCATCAGCCGGACAAGACGTTGCACGATGGCAAGGCCTAACCCCGTCCCACCGTATCGTCGTGTTATCGAGGTATCCGCCTGGGCGAAGGGGTCGAAGATCGTGTGCTGCGCCTTGAGCGAGATGCCGATTCCGGTATCACACACCGTCATTTTGAAGAGCGCACTATCCGGACGATCTTCGACCCGTTCAACATGAATCAGAATGCCGCCTCGCTCCGTGAACTTGACGGCATTGCTGACAAGGTTCATCAGAATCTGCCTCAGTCGCACACCGTCTCCTTGCCACAACGCAGGCAGTTCGGGGTCGATCTGACATTCTAAACTGAGCCCTTTTTTCCGCGAAGGTTCAAGAAACAACCCAACCACCCCCCGCACTGTCGCCGCCAGATCGACCCTCGTGATGTGAAGATCCATCTTGTTTTCCTCGATTTTTGACAGATCGAGGACGTCGTTGATGACCTGAAGCAGCTGTTCGCCGTTATTATGGATGGTCTGAACAAAGTGCCGTTGTTGGTCGTCCAAGGGAGTCGACAGCAACAGTTCGTTCATACCGAGCATCCCGTTCATAGGGGTTCGGATCTCATGACTCATATGGGCCAAAAACTGCGACTTGGCCTGGTTGGCGTTATCCGCAGCCACTTTAGCCTCTTTCAGGGCTTCCACCGTTTTCTGCAGTTCGCTATTGCGCTGTTGAAGCTCGACCGTCCGTTCGATGACTTGCTGTTCGAGCCGCTGGTTCGTCACGAGGAGTTCACGGTTGCGGGCGTTGACCTGTGCGACAAGATCTTCGATCTGTACTCGAACATCGCGGCCCAACTCCCACTTGCGCGTCAATGACGCGGCAATCTGCTGAACCTCAATTGCATCGAACGGTTTGCGCAAGATCAGGAACCGATCGCTCCTCCCCAATCGCGCCGCAATCTCTGCCCATGAATGGTCCGAATAGGCCGTACAGATGACGATCTGAATCCGACCGTCGACCTCCCAGAGTCGCTCAATCGTTTCCAGCCCATCCCATCCCGTCGGCATCCGCATATCGACGAATGCCGCGGCATAGGGGCGTCCCTCCTGCCGCGCCATCTGCACCAAGACGAGAGCCGCCTGCCCCTGAACCGCATAATCCAACTCGAAGTGATCCAGCGCTTCTATGAGCGGTGCCCCACCAAACAAATCCGTACGCGCCTGATGCAGCTCTTCATCTTCCGGTTGAGCTTGAAGGATTCGCCGAAAGTCTTCATGGATCGCCTGATTGTCGTCGACAATCAAGACACGAGGATTCTTATCGTGGTTGTCCATATGAATGACTACCGGCTCCCTATCGAGAGCCTTCGACCTTCAAGAATGATCGCTCGCTTCGGTCTCGTCTCTCCGACCGGCCAAGAGCTCATGCATATCCTTGATCAAGGAGAGCAGGTCCTGCGCACAGTGCTCCAGTATTGATGCATGCTGACGTTGGACAGGATTCAGCGGGCTATCGAGCAACAGGGTCACTTTCGCGATCAACTCATTCATCGGGGTCAGGATTTCATGACTCATGATCGCGAGAAATTCTTCCTTCTGACGAAGCGTCGCCCCACCCAGCTCCTGTGAATCATCGGAGCTGGATCCGGCCATTCGTCGCACAATGTGCTCTTGAAGCCGTTGATTCACCGTACGAACCTCAGCCGTCCGTTGGCTCACGTTCTGTGCCAGGCCATCAATCTGTTGCTTCACCGCGGTCGCCAAGTTCCATTTTTTCGTCAGAGCATTGGCCATTTGGACGATCTCGATACTGTTGAACGGCTTCATCAGAATGAGCAGCTTGTCAGTATCGCCGATGCGGCGACTAACCTCTTCCCACGGATGATCCGAATAGGCCGAGCAGATGACGATTTGGATTTCAGGGTCGGCGTACCAAAGATGCTCGGCAGTCTCGAGCCCATCCCAGCCCGGAGGCATACGCATATCCACAAAAGCCGTCGCATAGGGCCTCCCGCTCTGACGAGCCGTCTGAACAAGACCAAAGCCCTCTCGGCCTTGCGTTGCAAACTCTAATTCATACGACACTTGCGTGGGAATGGTCGGAATCTCCCCAAACAGAGCCGCCCGTGCGTGCTCCAACGCCCCCGATTCTATCGGCGGAGACAAAATTTTCCTGAAGTCCTCGTGAACATTGACATTGTCGTCAATGACCAGAATCCGACGGTTGAGCGCGTCTCGATCGGTGGTCATGCCGCAGCCTCGACAAGGACCAACGGCAGATCCAGCGTGAACGTCGCACCTTGTCCTTCACCGGCACTCTGTGCCTGCAAGGCGCCGCCAAGGTTCTTCGCAACAATGGCGGAGCTATGCAGTCCAAGCCCATGACCGGCTTTTCTCGTGGTAAAGCCCTGTGCAAATAGTTTAGGGATGTTCTCCGCTTTGATTCCTCCACCGGTGTCAATCACTTCAAATCGTGCGAATGTGCTGCCGGTCGGCACCCCAAGCCGCAAGGTGAGACAGCGCGTGCTCGCCGAGTGCTCCACCATGGCGTTCTTGGCATTGGTGATGAGATTCACCAACACCTGCAGCACCTGGTGCCGATCCGTCATAATGGGAGCGATGGGATGGTAGTCACGCACCACCTGAATGTGATACCTCTCCGGTTCGGGCATCGCCATCACCAACGCCTGTTCCATCATGGCTTCGGCCGAGACAGGCTCTCGAATACTCCCTGCACGCGCGATATCTTGCTGCGACATAATTACTTGCTTAATGTGATCGACTTTATTGACCAGTGAGTCGAGTTCCTGCTGGATCGTCTGGTGGCTTCCACTCAGAGACTCGGCGACCAACCCCAGATAAGCAGGAATTTGCTTCCCCTTTGAATCAGAGGTCAGAAATGACTGCAGGTTGTCCCGATGCTCGCTGAACAACGCCGCGATACGGCAGACATCGCCCACCATCGGTTTCTTGAGTGTTTTGAGCAGGGTATCCGTCGAAACATTAATGCTGTTGAGCACATTCCCGACATTATGAAGCACGCTCGACGCCACGTCCGCCATACCTGCCTGGCGTGAGGCATTCATGAGTTGCTGATACAGCTTTTCTTTTTCCGCTTCGGCTTTTTTCCGGTGATCCATCTCGATGTGCAGATTGGTGTTGGTCGCCTCAAGCTCCAGGTTCTTCTGCAGAATCTGGACGCGAGATGCCTCCAATTCATGGTTGGCTTCCTTGAGTTGCGAATTCGCCCGCTCCAACTCCGTGACGTCGTGAAACGAGACCAACGCACCTCTGACGGTCGCCCCTTCGTCTATGATCGGTACCGTATTCACGATAAACTTCCGCAACTCTCCGTTCGGCTGCGTCAGAAGGAGTGGAATATTGTCTTGAGGCTGTCGATCCATGACCGCCCTGGTCCATGGATACACCGACGGCACCTCGGTCGAACTAAAAGATTGCCAAGAAAGCGATCCAAGATCCGATCCGATCAACGCCTGTACCGGTTTACCGACCGCTTGACTGAAGGCATCGTTGGTCAGCACGATGAGGTCCCGGGTATCAATCATGGCCACACCCTGCGTCAACGCATCCAGTGCGGCTTTCACTCGAGCCGGAACGATGCCGGAGGGATCCAGTTGACGCAGCGTGCGTTTCATGAAAACAAAATAGCCGAACAACCCCATCGCACTGACGAAGGCCAGAAAACGCATCCATGGATCGTTGAGAACATGCTCCACCCCCGACATCTCGGTTTTGCGGAATGCGACTTGGAGGACACCCCACGGCTGGTCTCCGGCATAGATCGGCACTTGGAAGAATTCGAGTGATGATGTGCCACCAGGGGGTTGCACCCAAATGCGGGCATGATCCCCGATCTGCGCAAGAACCTCTCCACTCTGAAGAATCAGCGCCAACGAACGGATCTCTGAATTCCGGTGAGCAACCCGTTCCATCGACAACTTGATTGTCTCAACCTGAGCATGTTCTGCCAACGCAGAGTATTGAACCGCCAAGGCTTCTGCCACGCCGTGACGATAGGCGAAGTCTCGGCGATCGTGGTTCGGAACCAGACCAACCAAGGCATCACCGGCCAACATGAGGCTGAGCGTCAGACACGTCAGACCGACGCTGATCCAGACCAAAGGACTCACTTTCATGATGGTCTACCCTTCATGCAGTTTTTCGCTTCTTCTTCGGTTTCTTCCGTGAGGAAGTTAAGATCCGGTCCATACCGTAGAACTGCTTCCTGTTTCCATGGATCGTTTATCCGCTATGTTAGGACATTCATCCATATTGGATTGAGATGATGAACTCGCCTCGCTCAAGAAAATCCCCTACGCCACTCCGGTATCCCTCAACCGAAACCGTCGCCGCTTGAATCAGCCACACTCTTGATGGATATTCGATAACCCCTTGTCTCTCATAAGAAAATTAACTTTTGTCTACAGGTTGAAGCCTGTGAAACACACAGTTGTGCCTTTTTTGATACAGATAGACATTTTAGTGATTTAATACTTTACATTTAAAATCATGCTGTTATGTTAAAGTCTTCGTGGCACCTTAATTGCTTTTATTTTTTTGGCGAGCGGCGCCTTCGGAATGAGATTCTAACGAGGGAGGACTTGTGCGGAATCAACAAACCTTAGCATCAACAGTCACCTGTTCCGGTGTAGGGCTGCACTCAGGGCAATCCGCCTCCATCACGTTGCGATCCGCACCGCCGGACACCGGCATCGTTTTTGTTAACCGTGGCTCGGATGTTGATGCATATCTACCCGTTTCCATTGAGCATAAAATCCCAACGGAATTGTGCACGGCTATCAAAGGAAATGGGATTCAGGTCCAAACCATTGAACATTTACTTTCGGCTCTGTCCGGCATGGATGTCGATAACGCCTTCATCGAGGTGACGGCCACCGAAGTGCCGGTCATGGATGGAAGCGCGGCGCCATTTGTCAGACTCATTCAGTCTGCCGGGGTAGTGTCGCAAAATCGGAAACAATCGTTTCTCAAGATCATGGCACCGATCGAAATCATCGACGGGTCAAAACGGGTCCGGATTGAGCCATCTCCAACTCCCCGAATTACCTATTCGATTCACTACGATCACCCGCTGATCAAGACGCAGACCTACGACTATGATTGTTCGGTCAGCGCGTTTGAGAATGAGATTGCAGAGGCCCGCACATTTGGATTTCTCCAAGAGGTTCAAGCCTTGTGGGCTCGTGGACTTGGAAAAGGCGGGACACTCGATAATACGGTTGTCCTCTCTGGTGACGGCATCGTGAATCAATCCGGTCTTCGGTTTGACGATGAATTTGTCCGTCACAAGATCCTAGATCTGATTGGTGACTTTTCCCTATTAGGGATGCCTTTCATCGGGCACATTGTCGCAGACAGGTCAGGACATGCACTTCACACTCGACTGGTCCAGCAAATCCTGACTCAGCCGGACAAATGGGTACTCCTGAATACCGAGTCTTCAGACGCAGGAGTGCATTCAACTCCATACAGCACTCCACTCCAACCGGCCGTGGCGCTTCAGGCTTCCTGACTCAAAGGCACTTGTTTTCTGTTTTGTAAGTTGCAGTCTTTCAGGTAGGACCCGCGATACAATCGAGCAGATCTCAGGATGGTACGCCGGAGGCGAGAAACCTCACCCCCGGCGTATCGCATCACATTGGGGCTTACTTCTTCTTCTTCTTCGCTGCCTTCTTTGTTGCCAAGAGTCTCACCCCCCTTCGCATTGTCAAGTTTGACCCGTGCACACCAAGCCTAAACAGCTTGAATCAGCATATCATCTAAAGCTTCGAACGTATTGGGACCGACTTTCCTGAATCGCTTGTCACGCTTGAGCGAGGTTGCGATCGATGTCAGCGGAGTTTTTCCTTTGATCTGTAACCCACCCTCGATTAGCCGTTGAACGAGCTCTTTGGCATGCATGGCTCGATTGGACTCCCGAAGTATTTCATAAGCGGCCTGCGGAACACTCTTCCCCACATACTTACTCCGTCCAAGTAGAATTTCTCGCGACTGATCGGTCACATCCATAACGGGAACCGGTCGAATCCCCTTGGAATCATCCGTGGTAATGATTTGGTTGGAAAGACTGGCAAGTTTGGCCTTGTCGGCCTCGACACGATAGAGCGTTTCAGCAAGCTCAAGATACTTCTTGATGGTGGCAATTTCGTCATCAAGCCGGCGACGCTTCTTCTCAAGCTCCTGGTACCGACTCTTATAGGCGTTGATCCGTTGCTCCAGGCCAACGAGAATATCTGTTAGTTCCTCCACAAGCTCCTCATATAAAGCATGCTTGCTTTATATCATTGCTTATAAACCTTGTCAAGTCGTATTATTTCAATAATACATTGCATATTCAGTTTGGTATCTTGCAAGCAAGTAATCCTTTCATGGTCAATGATCATAAGGCTTGCCTTGCAAGAGTAGCATGATTTTTGTTGGCCGCAAGTACAGGCGTGCTACAATCTGGCGTGCACAGTCCTGGCGAATCACCATCTCACGACATCCTGCTCAAAACTGCGGTCGAGGCTGGGCAATCAGCCGGAACCCTGTTACTGCGCTATGCCGCAACCGGATTTCAGATCGAATACAAAAACCCCATCAATCTGGTCACTGATGCCGACCGTGCCGCCGAACAGTGCGTGATCGATCATCTGAAGACTCGCTTTCCCGATCATCACTTCCTGGCTGAAGAGCGAGGTCGCGATAACGAGGGATCTTCTCCTTATCGCTGGATCATTGATCCACTCGATGGGACCACTAATTTCGCACATGGCTATCCCGCATATTGTGTCTCCATAGGACTCGAGTACGAGGGACGGTGCATCCTCGGCGTTGTCTTCGATCCTTCACGAAATGAACTGTTCACGGCCATCGAACATCGTGGGGCGCACGTAAACGGTCGGCCTCTCCATGTATCCCAGACCCAGACGCTCAACAGCAGCCTCTTGGTCACCGGCTTTGCCTATGACATCCGGGAGGCCAAACGGAACAATCTCGATCATTTCGTAAACTTTGCTCTGAAGACTCAGGGGCTCAGACGAACAGGGTCAGCTGCGTTGGACCTGTGCTATGTGGCGGCGGGACGATTCGATGGATTCTGGGAAGTGCGACTCAACCCATGGGATATGGCCGCTGGTTCGGTCATCGTGCGTGAAGCAGGCGGACATCTGACCGATTTCACCGGGAACGATCTCTCCATCTATGGGCAAGAACTCGTGGCTAGCAATGGGCGAATCCACGAGGCAATGCTCGCCGTCTTGAGCCAAGCATCTCTCTAAACGTCAAGCCACACAAGAGCGATTCCACTCATACGAGACGCAGATATACAATACGACAGAGGATGCGGTATGCTGTCAGATAATTTATCGACACAGGGACCTCGTGGCACACGCTCTTCCTCCATCCGAACAACCGAATACGTCAGCTTCCAGTGACAATCCTGGCGGGCAGGCCTGGGAGGTGGAGTTACTCCGCATACTCGTCAGCCGCAAGGGCACACAGGTTGAAGCCCAATGGGCCATCCACCCACAACTGAAGCAGGATCTGTTGCCCACTGAATGGCAGGAAGTGGTAGGTCTCATGGCCAAGGCGACCGATATTGTCGGTGAGCGATTCTCCAAAACCCTGGCTGACGTTGACCCGATCCCTCCTGGTAATGCCTGATTGCTCCTCGACCCCGATTCATTCGCTCCGACTTCTGATATCCGCAACGACCACGATTGAGGAGGGAGGTTTCTATGGATTCATATTATCATTCGCATGACTTGAGAAAATTTTCCGAGATCGGGAAAGGCAATGCGGAGTTGTGGAACAAGTTCAAAAGTTACTATGACGCTGTCTTTGCCGAAGGCGCACTGACCGAACGGGAAAAAACGCTCATCGCCCTTGCCGTGGCCCACACGGTACAATGTCCATATTGTATTGATGCCTATACCCAAGCATCATTGGAGAAGGGATCCAATGTCGAGGAGATGACCGAAGCCGTGCATGTGGCCTGCGCCATTCGAGGCGGCGCCTCACTAATTCACGGAGTTCAGATGCGAAGCGTGACGGAGAAGTTGTCGATGTAACTCGGACTGAAGGGATCAAAGATTGGCGTTTTCCGGAATCGCCAGCGTGAAATGCTTGCCACGCTCTTCATAGAGAATCCGAGCGGTCGCAAGATCGGCCAATACGGAACCGAGTCGTTCATCGCTGGTATCGGCCCGGCCCGCTACCGCAGTGCGAATCTGCTCCGCACTCTTTGGTGCTTCAGTGCAGATTTCAATCACTAACGCTTCCAGCCCTTCATACCGCCTGCGCGTAGGGCGCGTTGGATCACGTCCATCGTAGATCGTTACGTAGGTCGGCGCTTTGGAGTAGTAGAGAAACGGCTTGTCGCCTGACCGATGCATCCGCTGCCAACCCTCGATTGCCCCGACCAGCTCTTGATACCGATGGAAATCCACTGGCCAGTCGTCGAGTTCGTATTCGAAATCGTAGGCGACCTTCTTCAAGTCAACCTGCCGTGCATCGTACACATATTCATAGGCCATCCCAGGCTTGGTAATGCGAATACCGTATTCCTGTGGTCTGGTGAAGTAGGGGCTGAAGCGCTGCAACCAGAACTTCCCTGTCGCCTCAGGCGGCTGGAGATGACGCAGCGATGGGATCAGGTCGAGCTGCTGCTGGTAATCTTCGTTCGTCTCTCCGGGAAACCCCAGCAAGATATTCCAGAGTACGGTGACACGGTAGTAGAGGCTCCACTTGAGACACACGATATTCTGCATCGGCGTGGCGCCCTTGTCCATCGCGCGAAGCTGATTGAGACTCAGACTTTCCAACCCTGGCTGCATACATCTCACCCCGCCGGCGGCCAAGGTCTTAATCTGGTGTTTGTGTAGATTGCTCTTGGTCTCGATGAAGACCTCAAGATCGCAATGATCCTCCGCCAATTTACCAAAGAGATTCTCGATGTATCCCATGTCGATAATGTTATCGACTAATCGAAACCGAACCGCATCATAACGGTGTGAAAGATCGGCCATCTCACGGAGGACTTGCTCGGGATTCTTTTTCCGAAATTTCATACTCTGCGCATTGAGCCCACAAAACGTGCAATGATGTTTCTCGCCCCACCAACAGCCGCGAGAGCCTTCATACAAGAGAATACGATCCAACCCCTGCGCTGTCTGGCCGAGTTCGGCAAGCAGATGGTAATAATCGTCATAATCAGGTGGGCCGATCGTCGTGAAATCAGAAAAGAGCGCCGGATTCGATACGAATCGGATCTCACCTCCCTGTCGATGAGCCACTCCGGCAGAAACGTGTTCCATCTTGCCATCCAGAATCTGACGGACAAACGGAAGAAACGCCTGCTCACCCTCCCCAATCACGACGTAATCGATAAAAGGAAATGCCCGTAGATGCTCAAGCCCCATCTCGCCGTCGAAGTTGGCTCCGCCGAAGACGATGGTCACATCGGGGTAAAGATCCTTGATGAGTTTTGCCATCGTGAGGCTCGCGAGATTCTGATCGAATGTCGAGGTAAACCCAACAAGCTTGTATCGACTCCAATCAATCGACCGTAACGCCCAGGTGAGAAACTGAGGCGCGATGCGAGTCGCCATTTCTTCAAAGTAGCCCACCGGTTTGCCGCTCTCGCGGGCCACCTGCTCGAACACCGGTTTGAAGATCTGTGGGTACTCCGTCCGTTTCGGATTCTCCTTAAAGAGCAAGTACGAGAACAGCCACTCACCAAAGAGCGCTCGTTTCTCGCAGATCGACTCATGCAACTCCACGCCGATCAGATGAGCAAATCGAACGTTTAAGTGGTGACAGTCGACGGGAATCCGATTTGATTTGAGCAGCGCAGCGAGCGTGCCGAGTTGGATAGAGGGATACTTGGCGTAGCTGAACGGCATATTGACGAGCGCCACTTGGGCCTGATCGCTCATCGTCTGCCTCGGATATTCATGACTGAGGTCTATCGACTACTTAGCTTGCAGCAGCCCGGAAAGACTCAAACTCTCGATCAGCTTTGGCCGCCAGATAGAAGTCGCTCTCGGTCAGGCCATTGATCTTGTGTGTCCAGATCTCGATCTTCACCTTCCCCCAAGCCAGATACAGATCAGGATGATGGCCTTCCGCCTCGGCAACTGCACCAACCGTATTCACGAAAGCCAAACCTTGGGCGAAATCCTGGAAGGTATAGAGCCGTTCGAGATGCCCTTGAGCATTCAATGCCCACCCTCGTCCCAGTTCTTTGAGTAGAGCCTGAGCACGATCGGCAGGAACCGGCGGCACACCCCCGCGACAGGGAATACATTTATTATCGGCCAAACTCATGAGAGGCTCCTTTCACATGAAACAATATTGTAAAGAGGCCATCAGGCAAGAAACAAGGAGTGCGGCACCCCCCAAGCTATTCGGTGTCGTCTGCAGCTCCTCCGGATTTCGCCAGATCGGCCATCTTGATTGTATCGGGATTGAACTTCGTCGCGGCCTGCATCATACGATCAAGCGCCTCATCGAACGATAAGGGAGACGCATCTTTTGGCCGGAACCGAATGGGGTTTACCCGAGCGACAACAAAACTCTTGAGATAGGGACTGGTGAGCCCTTTCCCCTTGAGGGCTTCGACTTGTGTGACGACCCGATCATCCAACGCCAGGACGAGCTTCGCTCGCCGTTGCCGAGTGTCCAGTGCAACCTCCAGCGGTGTCTTCAGGAACTCCTCCACCCGCTTCAAAACAGGGTGGTAGGCACCGCCGCTGAATCGAGAGCGTTCTTCGTAACACAAACCCAGAGTGATCAACGCAGGTTCCTCGAACTCCAGCGCATAGGTGTTTTCCGTCGCCTGAGCGAGCTGTGCCAGCTCTCGATACATTCGGATGACTTCCAGCGCCTTCTCGCGAAGGTTGTGAGCTTTTTCCGTATTTAGCGCAAGGATCTGATAAGCCGCAGTCGCTTCGGGAACCACGATCGCGATGATGCTCTTCGCACCCAACGTCCGCATGGCGGACAGGCGGTGGTTGCCGTTCGGTGTCCAATACTTGGCCTCATACCCAAGCTTTGGAACTCGGACTGCAATGATGGGGTCGAGAAAGCGACCGATTTTTCCGATCACCCCTTCCAGCTTCCGAACATGCGTATCGGAGATATTCCGCTGATAGGGTGTCGGTTCAACAAGGTCGATCGGTAAGGCGGCCTGGACGACCCATTGTCCACCATAGGGCTCACGATAGGCTGAGAGGACTTTCCCGCCATCTTGCTCAATGGCCTGATGCAGCTCTACGACGGCGCTAGGCGGGACAGCTGTTTGGAGTTCCTTGGCAGGCAGGCCGATCGCAGCGCCGACTGGTTTGCGACGCCGTTTACCCCTCTTCAACAACGAGGGGCTATTCGTTTTCTTTACAGCCACACCGCTATGGTAAGACAGCCATCTGACAAAAGAAAGTGTGGAAATAACACGGGCGACCTTTCACTGCCGTGAGAAGTCGCCCGTGCTCGGCGCTTGGGGCGCCGGAAGAGTTGCTCTAAATTGTCGCGGCCCTTCAGGCCCACGCGATATCGGTGTGGAACGATTTCCAGTCGACAAAGACCTCGTCAGTCCTTAGGTTTCCCCTGCTCTCCTGCTCCCCAATAGTTCTCCGCACCATGGCCTTCGGCCTTCATATGAAGGATTCTCTATGCCTCAACGACACAGCCGGCGAAGAATTCGGTCAGCAGAACCGACGAGACACCCACACTCCGGTAGCGGTGGGCCTGATGGGCCAGGTGGCGTTGCGTTGTCCATGTCCACCCTCCTCTCACATTGGCGTTGTCGAGAGACCTGGATGGCAGCCGCGCGGTCTACCCGATCTCTCGAACTTCGATTGATAGATGGGCCGCAGTTTCCTCACTACGCCTATTAGGAACTCTTGTCAAGAGGTCTGTCTGGTTTTTTGATCCCCAACATATAATACGTAGCAGATGCCGACCAGGGCCAGATCTTCGACCGGAGAATACCAACGTAACGGTTGTGGGAAAAAGACGCCGTAGCATCCGCAGTTTGGAAGGTCGAGACCACGAACGAGGGTGATGATAAGCCCCAGAGCGTAGAGCCCATTCATCGTCATAGCCATGAGGGCTCCGGTCGGTAATTGCCATCCGGCAAGGATCCACACCGCCAACGCCCATTCCCACCCTGTGATCACGAACGCCAATGCCAAGAGAGACCAATCCGGAAACAGGCGGTAGGTGACCAGCACCTCAACAAATCCTCTGAGATCAAGGGATTTCCCCAAAGCCGAGGCGAGGAGCACTCCGCCAATCAATAGACGACAGCACCACGTCAATACCCCCCAACTCATGGAACAGCCCTCACAAACGCGAAGGAGGAGCGCGGCGATCCTGCCACACTCCCCCTTGCTTCGCACCACACTCTTGCCCGGGCGTACATCGCAGCCCTTGACCCGTCACCCGCTGAGCTAGCCGCCCGCTACAGAATCCTGAGCTTTGTAAAATCGACACCTTCCGGCGCCGGAGGCGTTTTGAGCTTCAGGCTTTCCAAGGTGTCGACAATACGATCGGCGACGACAAGGTTCCGGTACCATTTCCGATTGGCCGGCACGATGTACCATGGAGCCTGCTCCGTACTCGTCGCGGACATGACGTCCTCGAAAGCCTTCCGGTACTCACTCCACAGTTTCCGTTCTTCCAGATCGCCTGAATTCCACTTCCAGCGCTTCTCCGGATCGGCAATGCGGGCCTCCAGCCGCTCTTTCTGTTCCTCTCTTGAGATGTGGAGGAAGAACTTGAGCACAACTGTTCCGCTTGCAGTGAGTAGCTCCTCGAATACTTTGACTTGATTGAAGCGTCGTTTGACGACTGTGTCGGATACCCACCCGTGTACTCGGGTAATCAAGACATCTTCATAATGGGAGCGGTTAAAGATCCCGATATAGCCTTTGGGAGGAACTTCACGGTGTACGCGCCAGAGAAAATCGTGAGCCAATTCATCTTTGGACGGCGCCTTGAATGCCACCACTTTACAGCCTTGCGGATTGACACCGGACATCACGCTCTTGATGGTCCCATCCTTGCCGCTCGTATCCATTCCCTGCAACACAATGAGTACTGATCGGCTGGCGTTGGCATCCAACCGTTCTTGAAGGCCGTCGAGCCTGGCGATCAGCTTGGCCGTCTCTGCTTTGGCCTTTCCCTTGCCCTGGTCGTTTTTCTGATAGTCACCGGTGTCATCCGGATCATACTGCTTCAATGAGAGCTTGCCGCCAGGCTTCACTCGATATCGCACTAAAGACCTCTCCCTTGTGGTGGTCATCACAGAACCTTGGTTGGGCAGGATGCGCTCGTTCCCAACCCGGACCGTTCAAAGGGTGGGCTACTTAGGAACATCTTGCGCGCAGCGGAATCCGACGTTCGGATCCTGTTCGGTCGGATCGCCTTTGGTGCGGAAGGACGACCGAAGTCGATAGGGGGTATTGATGTACGACCCTCCTCGCTGGACTTTTGCCGTTCCTTCGCTGGGACCACGGGGGTTGATGGCAGGGCTATTGATAAAACTAGAATAGAAATCTTCGGCGTACCAGTCCACCACCCACTCATAGAGGTTGCCAGCCAAGTCCTGAACCCCATACGGGCTCTGTCCCATACGGTGATCGCCGATGACCGACACTGCCTCCGCACCGCCTTCCTTGAGCCCATAGACAGCATGCACCGGCGTCGGTGGATCGTTTCCCCATGGATACACTCGCTCATCCGTCCCACGCGCCGACTTTTCCCACTCTGCTTCGGTGGGAAGCCGCTTCCCGACCCAGAGACAGTACCCCATGGCATCCATCCAGCTCACCCAACGCACCGGTCGATCGGCATGGACGACTGGGGTCTCCTTGTCAGAAAATCCCCACGGTGGCTCACTCTGGATCGCCTCGACATACTTGGCAAACCGTGCATTCGTCACTTCAAACTTATCGATATAAAAGGCATTGAGGTACACTCGGTGCACAGGGACTTCGTCTTCATCTCCCTTGTCGCTCCCCATAATAAATTCTCCGGCAGGCACCAGCATCATCGGTGCTCCATCCTTTCCCTGAAATTCAGGGAAAAAAGCGGCAGGTCGGTTGGTGGGAGACTTTCCCTTGTCTCCCGGTTTGATTTCGCCGTTAGTCCCATTGAAATCCAATGGTTTCCCCTGGGCGAGAAGCGTTTCTGGTTTCACAACTCGGTTCTCGGTCGCCGTAGCAAGCTGATCGGCCAGAAGCAGCCCTCCCCAACCAGCAAGAACCACGGTAAGAATTCGTAGTGCGGCCATTGCTTCCCTTCGCGGAGTAAGGTACCGAAAAGTCGCCTACAAATCCAGTCGGCTCTCGGCCTGTGGCCGTCCGCGTCATCCCGGAAAGAAGATTTCAAGAGAGTTGCACTTGGCGATCGTCCGGTGTAGCGTATGCTCCAGCATGCCTGGTTCGATATTTTCCACCCGCACCACCTGTTCCCAACTCCTCTGGTCATCCCTAGTCATCGTGCTTGTGATGAGCATCTCCGGATGTGGCGGCCCCTGGCGCGATGCCTATCTCAAGAAAGGAGTTGGCCGCCTGACGCAAGAAGACATCCGTGAACGACTCGGCCCTCCACACACTGCGAAAACGCCTGCGCTCGGCGGAGACAGCCTCTGGACTTACCGCTTCCCGCTCAGCGAGCAAGACCTGACTTCATGGAAATCCTCCATGCTCGGTGACGCCTCTCATTCAATCACCAGCCTCATGGGAAAAGGGACGGAAGCCGCCAAGCCGACGCTCTATTGTTACCGCTATACCTTGACCTTCTCCGAAGAGAAGCTGCTCAAGACCTGGAACCGAGAAGAGTGCGTTCCTGGTACCCGCGAAACACTGACCGCCAAATAGAGGATACCCGTGCCCCAAAGCCAATGGTTTCCTATCGACAGCGTGGTGGCACTGGACAGCTTGAAATCCCTGATTCTGTTGTTGACCTTGATCGCCTGCAGAACGCTCATTGTGCGGTGGATCGCTGGGAACCCGACCCTGTCGATGGAGTCGAAACGTCGATGGGTAGTCACAACGAGAAACTCTGTCGTCTTCGCCTTCCTCATTGGCCTGGTCATGATCTGGGCGCACGAGCTGCAGGCGTTCACGGTATCACTGGTCGCGTTGGCTGCCGCGCTGGTCCTGGCGACCAAAGAACTGATTCTCTGCTGGAGTGGCGCAGCACTTCGAATGGGTGGCAAAGCCTATGCGGTCGGCGATCGGATTCAGATTGCGGGCCATCGTGGGGTGGTACTGGACCATGATATGTTCGCCACGAAGTTATTGGAAATCGGCCCCGGACAGTCCGCTCATCTGTACACCGGACGTGTCGCCGTGTTTCCCAACAGCCTGCTCTTCACGAATCCGTTGATCAAAGAAAACCCTGAGCAAGAATACGGTCTCTATACGGTCGTCGTGCCGATTAAGAACGACAACGATTGGCAACGAGCAGAACGTACGCTTCTGGAAGCGGCAAAAATCGAATGTGCGCCGTTCATGGAAGAAGCAGTACGACAAATGAAGCTCTTAGAACAAGCCCATCTGCTTGAAGCCCCCTCTCCTGAACCACGCATCACCATTCAACTACCGGAATCCGGGAAAATCCATCTTGTGCTCCGATTCCCGGCCCCGGATCGGGGGCGTTCCCGAATCGAACAGGCCATCCTCCGTCGTTATCTTCTCCACATGAACGAGCACGAATCCTCTCTGCGCGCCTAAAAGGAAAGGGCCATCTTACGATGGCCCTTTCCACACTTCATCAGTATGAACGGTTCGAGTTACTTCGGAAACGACTTCGGCGGGGCAATCTGCTGCCATCCCTCGCCATTGAGAGCCTTAAGCATCGCCACCAAATCCTGTTGCTCCTCGTCCGTCATTTCCAACGGGATGATCGTATTGTCTTGGTGCGGATTCTTCACACCGCCCTGATTGTAGAACTTCACCACCTCTTCCAGAGTCTTGAACCGTCCATCATGCATATACGGTGCGGTCCTGGCGATTTCGCGCAACGTCGGCGTCTTAAATGCTCCGATATCCTCGGGATTCTTCGTTTCCATATATCGGCCAAGATCGACCATATTGTTGTCCCATCCGATACCCAGATTATGAAACTTCTCGTCTGTGAAGTTGAACCCTGAATGGCATCGCGTGCAACGCGCTTTTCCCCGGAACAGCTCAAGACCACGTTTTGCGGAATCGTTCAAGGCATTCTGATCTTCACCGAGGTCGTACTTGTCGACCGGGCTGTTCCCGGACAACACCGTCCGCTGAAAGCTGGCCACGGCTCGGCCGACATCCTGAATCGTGATCTCCCCACCGAAGACCTCTTGAAAGAGCTTTCGATAGCCGGGCATCTTCTTCATTTTGGCAACCATTTCATCATGACTGACGAATCCGTGTTCGACGGGGTTGACAAACGGCCCAATAGACTGATCCTCAAGCGTTGCGGCTCGGCCATCCCAGAACTGCGCCTTGCTATAGACTCGATTGAACGACACCGGTGCGCTCCGGCCGCCCTTGAGGCCATTGACCCCGGTCGAGACCGGCATCCCATCCGCAAATCCTTTCTTCGCCATATGGCAACTGGCACAGGCGATCGTGTTGTTCTTTGACATGCGCTTATCGAAGAAGATGGCACGTCCTAATTCGATCTTCTCTTTTGTGAGCGGGTTATCCGCCGGCACATAAGTATTCGGATCCTCTAACCCCGCAATCGTCGGCAAAGTCACAGCTTCTGCCGCAAATGCCTGAGTACGTTGCCAGTCTCCCCCGACCATTGGGGCGAGAGGTATGGCCACCACCGTTCCAACTGCCAATAGCCCTATCAAGAAGCCGTTCCCTGATATCGTCTTCTGTACCATCACATTCTCCTCCCTGCATACGTTGATGTGTGTGTTTATGCCCACCCTGGCCCACTCACTCCATCGTGCACGTTCCAGTTCATCGTTCTCGGCAACCATCGAGACCGTCGTACGTGCTCAACCGGATTGCAGCTGGGGCTTGTCATACCATGACTCATCCTATTGACTCAATCGGTTGATCGCGAACTGACACCGTACACTTCGAGACTCTTTCTCCTCCTCTCTCTCTCGATGCTCTCATGCGAAGCTCTGGCCCAAGGGCCAGAATAGTCGGGGATTCATCCTCATGCCCGAGCGGAAGATAGCCCACCTGCTGTACAGAGTCTAATTGATAATGTATTGTCTGGACATAAGTCCCGCTTATGGACTGAGGGACGAGGGGAACAAGTGACACTTGCTGAGCTGCAATATGTGGTGGCCGTCGCACAAGAACGACACTTCGGCCGTGCCGCCGAGCGAGTCTTCGTCACTCAGCCGGCCCTGAGTCTGGCCATTAAGAAATTGGAAGATGACTTAGGCGTGACGATTTTCGAACGACGTCAGAATAGAGTGGACCTCACACCTCTGGGTGAACAAATTATCCATCAGGCTCAGCGTGTGCTGGAAGAAGCCGAGCGAGTGAAGATCCTGGCCACCCAAGGGAAAAATCAACTTCATGGACTGTTACGGCTCGGGGTCATTGCAACAGTTGGCCCTTACATTCTCCCTGATCTCGTCCCGCTGCTCAACGCGCGCGCTCCGAAGATGCCTCTGGAACTGGAGGAAAACCTGACACAAAATTTAGCAGGCATGCTGAAAAACGGAAAGCTCGATGTCATCATGATCGCCCTTCCCTTCGCGGAACCAGGCATTCTGACCACTCCGTTGTATGACGAACCATTTCAGGTCGTAGTCCCCGCCGGGCATCCGTGGCAGAAAAAGAAGGTGCTCGATTCTCGGCAATTGGGAACTGAGAAAGTTCTGTTGCCTCATGCCGGTCACTGCTTCCGACAACAGGTCCTAGAAGCTTGTCCGGAGCTCAGTCGTTCCGACACCGAAGGTCGGCAAGGAAACTCTCTGGAAACCATCCGACAGATGGTGGTCTCTGGGTTTGGGATCACCGTGATGCCCTGCAGCGCTCTCACACCCAAGCACCAACACAAGCGCCTGATCTCGATCAAGCTGGCAGAGCCCGTCCCTGGCCGTCGAATCGGTCTCGCCTGGCGGCGAGGCTACACTCGCCCACAAGTGATTGAGATCTTGCAAGAAGCCATTCGATCCTTAAAAATTCCTGGACTCAGTATGGTGACCGGATAATCTGGGCTCTTCGTTCGGCTTGTTGCCTGGGATCGCTTTTGTTAGGATGCGACGCGTCGCTTGGAGCATCTTCCATGAAAATTGCCACGTTCAACGCAAATTCTTTGCGCAAACGTCTGCCGATCGTGCTCGCCTGGCTCGAACAGCACAAGCCTGATATCCTGTGCCTTCAAGAGA
The DNA here is from genome assembly GCA_964430555.1 of uncultured Nitrospira sp. Lineage (GTDB taxonomy): Bacteria > Nitrospirota > Nitrospiria > Nitrospirales > Nitrospiraceae > Nitrospira_D. The sequence continues at coordinate 35,023 of CAYSFU010000012.1, forward strand.
CAAAGGTTCAGGATAGCGAGTTTCCATTACTGGCCTTGGCACCCAGTGGATACGCTATTACTTTTCGCGGCATGAAATCCTACAACGGGGTTGCCATTCTCAGCCGTCGCAAGCCAGAGGCGGTCTTTTACGGGTTCGATGATGGCGGGGAGCCGGACGACTTCCGCTTACTCAGAGTCGTCATTGAGGGAATTCCCATTATCAATACTTACGTGCCGCAGGGGTTCGAAATCGATTCTCCGAAATACTCGTACAAATTGGCCTGGTACAAGCGCCTCCGAACGTACTTCGAAAAGCATTTGTCACCCCAAACACCGGCTATCTGGTGCGGGGATATGAATGTCGCACCTCGACCGATGGACGTCCACAGCCCGGAGAAGCATCTGAATCATGTCTGCTACCATGAAGCTGCACGAGAAGCGTATGGCCAGACGGCCGCCTGGGGATTCGAGGACGTCTTCGTAAAGCTGTACCCAACTCGTCAGCAATACACATTTTGGGACTATCGTGCGCCCAGTTCACTGGCAGCCAACAAAGGATGGCGCATTGATCATATGATGGCGACCGCTCCACTGGCAGAACAATGTGTGAAGGCGGACGTGGATGTCGAGCCGCGACGAGCGAAAGAGCCTTCCGACCATACATTCTTGTGGGCGGAGTTTTCGATCTGATCACGCGCGCGACACCCACTCCATCCAAACCGTGGATTCCCCTTCACTCACGCAGCAGGGTGGGACGAAAGACCCCTCCTACGCAGCCTTTGCTCGCATGTGGTTGCTGCGGTTCAGCTCAATCAATGGGTCAATGATCAAACCACAATTAAGACAACGAAGAATGACCGTACTTGAAGACATCGCAGGTTGGCGTTCTTGAATCATCAACCCTTCGCACTTTCGACAAGTCATGAAGCTCCTCCTCTTGATAATGATGATCAGATTCTTCTTACCACTTGAACATTAACGTCGTGTTAACGGTCAGTTAAAACTATCTAATGCTCTTTCTGATCTTTTTTGCTGAAAGGGAAATTCTTTCCCTGTTTTCAAAATCTTGCACGGAGTGATGACCGGCTTATCCATCCATAGCATCGCGAGACTCGTCATACGCTCTCATCCGACGCGGCCCCCTTGCCGTTCCCACATAACTACGCCCACAACAACATTGACCGATGAAGAAGCCGTGGCAAAATGAGTGATCAGCCTGTCGCCATCGTGATCGTGGGTGCAGGCGCAGCGGGCCTGACCGGCGCCATCGCTGCGGCACATACTCTCGCGCAAGAAAAACACGACGGCTGCATCCTCCTCTTGGATGGAGCAAAGCACATTGGAGCGAAGATTGTGGTGTCGGGCGGCGGACGCTGCAACGTGACGCACGACGTCGTCACGCCGAAAGATTATTTCGGGAATCGCAACATCATCCGAAATGTGTTGGCCGCTTTTCCCGTTGAGCGAACGATTGCCTGGTTTGCGTCACTGGGTATTGAATTGAAGCGTGAATCAACGGGCAAGCTCTTCCCTACAACTGACAACGCGCGTACCGTGCTGCACGCATTGATCGATGGCGCCCGACACACCGGCGTGACGATTTGTCCGGATCACCACGTAGATGTAATTTCTCGCACCTCCACGGGATTCCTCATACGACATAGTCACGGCATGACACATGCTTCCCGCGTCATGCTTGCCACCGGCGGTCAATCGTTACCAAGAAGTGGGAGTGACGGATTCGGATTTCAGCTGGCGCGCAGGCTTGGGCATCAGATCACTCCGATCGCGCCAGCCTTGGTTCCGCTGGTGCTTGACCGCTCCATGTTTCAGGCTAGGCTCTCAGGTCTCTCCCATGATGTAGCAATCACCACATTCGTCGACCGACGGGAAGTGGATCATCGCGCGGGAAGCCTGCTCTGGACCCATGTTGGGATCAGCGGCCCCGTAGTACTCGACGCCAGCCGCTTCTGGACCCTGGCAACACAACAAGGCACCTGCGTCGAAATGTACGGCAATTTTGTTCCAGGCCAGTCAGCCGATACGCTTCGAGAATGGTTCATCGCCCAGGCCGCTCGACATCCCAAGCGCTCACTGGTTCGAATGCTGTCAACCCTGGTCCCTGATCGCTTGGCTGAATCTCTCTGTCGTCACCTGTCCTGTGAGCCACAGACCGCAGTGGCCCAGGTCTCACGCCTCAACCGAGATCGGTTGCTGAATGCGCTCACTCGGTTTCACTTTCCGATTATTGGTGACCGTGGATGGAACGTGGCAGAAGTTACCGCCGGCGGGGTCCCATTGGAGGAAATCAACTATCGAACGATGGAATCAAAACTGGTTCCAGGGCTCTATCTTCTTGGAGAAATGCTCGATTGTGACGGCAGAATCGGAGGATTCAATTTTCAATGGGCCTGGGCAACAGGGTGGCTGGCCGGAGAATCAGCTGGGAGAAGCCTTATCGACGGCAAGCCCCCCACTCACCCAGCATCATCTCCAGAATAACTCCCGCTTTTTCATGAGGCCTCATCATTCGCCCAGCGCTCACCATGCGCCCGCTTCCGCTTCCGAACACATTTTTGCCCGAGGAAGAGGGCGATACGAGATCTCTCCGTTCTCCCGAGCCGGTTCGTTCGGAGGCATAATCGTGACTTGAAGCGTTTCGTCAGGAACGCCGTCATTGCGGATCCGTAAGACCCCCTCACGATTCAACATTTTGACGGCATTTGTACGTGACACAATCGGAGGATACTCCCTGAATTGCTCTGCTGAAACGTATGGAATCTGGATGGTAACAGGGCGACGTTTCGCATAGATGAAGTCGCGCAGGATGTCGTCGATAGGAGTCTTGAGGGTCACGACGACTGAGCTCTCCGCCGGCAAGATCGCAATCGAGATCACATACAACGGTTTCATATCGGGAGGGGCTTCCTTGTTCCCCGTGATGACCAAGGTAGGAGCGGCTATCAACTGTGTCGCCTGATCGATGGCAGGAGATCGCACACCGACACGAAGATTCGTCAGGTCACGGCTGGACACATTTTCGAGCAAGATTTTGATGAGTACCCAGCTCTGTGGATCAAGCCCCTCTGCCCGCCCATTTGGAGCCGATTGCTCTTCTCGTCGGATGCTGCAGTCAGAAACTAGATTGCGTCGTTCAAAAAAATACAGTGTATTCATACCCTGCGGCTGCACACCGCGTTCATAGGTGTAGAACGACACCCCAACATGAATCATCGTTGGCCTAAACCAGGCCACGACCGTCGGAAGCACGAAGGGGACGAAGGTAGCAATGAGACCAAGGATGGCGATCTTACTGAGGACACTTTGTCGCCAAAACCACGTCCAGCCCTTTTTTAGACTCTCCATGCAACACTCATTTGATGGCTTCAATAGGACAGGTTGTAAAGATACGCTCTTGGAGGAGCTCACGACAAGAGCACGACGCCACCTTGACCATCATCAATCTCCTTCGTCATGCTGTGGGTCGTACCCCTATGCCGAAGGAAACCCAGGAAGACATGGCTGCAAAAAATCACTGCCTCGCCCTGCGATGGAAGATGATGCTGGTCTTGAGCGCCGTCCTCATTGCATTGGGCATTTGCCTCGACTGGTCACCGTCTCAGGATGCTGGTCTGCCGGACACATCCTCATTCCTACTCATTCTAGGAGTCCTACTCGGCTGCGCAGGACTGCTGACGGCAACTCATCGCTGAGAAATGCATCTGTGCGGGAAAGCTCGCCGCTAGATCTACCGCAGCCACTCATATAAGCGCTGTTATCAATTGCCTCCCTGAAGCTGGACGGCGCTCACACCATAGGGGCTGAAGAAGGCTAGCACCTTGTCCCCCACCTTGAACTGAGCCCCTAATTGAGTCTGCTGAGTAAGATTCAGGATATGAAGCTGTCCTTTTTCATCCCGAATCACCATTGTTCCAGGAATCCCCGTTGTCAGAGAAATCACTTCTCCCTGAACCGGAGGAAGAGGATAAACGGAACCGGGCAAACTCACCATCAATACGGCCACGAGCATCATACTGTGCACTATTCGGAGTACAAACCTCTCCATGACAACATCTCCCTTCAACTCCTGTGCCTACATTGAGTGACCATGCAGAGACCATGACCATTGGTGGACTCTCTTAGCACTGAACATTGTCTGTCATTCCACCAAGATGCAGGGTCTCTCTACCTACTTCGCCTATTTGTGAAAAGTAAATCGATTCATCACCATACTGTGCATGAAGCTGGCTTGATCGAATCTCAATAAGCCAGCTTCATGCTCCTGACATCAGCCCCCTCTTCCTCCCTCGCCAATTCGAATAGCGAACGAGGGCCTGCCTTTGAAGTTCGCATCCTGTTAAGGGTCAATGGGTTTGAATCATGATGGCTTCATACGATGGAACTTTTCGATGAATTTCTGAGTCAGGACAGGAGGTTCCATTCCGCGACCTAGGCCTTGTCATCGACCATCAAAATAGTGCACTATCCACCCGTTCATGCCCCAACCCGAAGTAAAACCGGGAGATCTTCCCAATCCAGCCCCCTCTTCTGAGGTAAATATTTCGAGGAAGGCGCTCAGCTACTCTCCCCGGTACCCTTACAGTAACAAGCTGATGGGCGCAAATACAGGGGGCATCCATGAGTCATCGAACAGATCCCATGCGACGATATAGTCGGTTTCCAGTGAGCTGGCCCGTGTTGTATGGAGACGGCGGATTTCTTGCGGAAGGGACGGTCCTCGATCTGACTGCTCGTGGTTGGCGAGTCAGTGGATCAATATCTGTCCTACCGAGCATGCAACTGACCTTGAAGGTCTCAATCCCGGACAGATCCACTCCACTTTGCATTCAGCGTGCACGCGTGCTGTGGGTGAAGGAGCATGAGTTTGCTATTGAAGCGGATGAAATCGCCCCGGATGATCAAGCCTGGGTCGCCGAGTTCCTTCGGCACAAACTCGGACTCATGTGGATATCACAAACCCCTGACCAAGAGCCTTCACGTCAAACCAGAGCAATACAATCCCATGGTGAACCCCTGCCCTCCCTACCTTCTCTTCCATCCCTGGAAGACATTCTCCGCCGAGTCGCTGCCGCTGATCTTGCTTCGACTATCATGACGACAACCCCCTGTCAGAATAGCAGTTCCGACGTTCCCCAAGATGAGAGCACCATGCCCGCCAACGACGTGCCTGAGAAAATCTGGCGTGAAGCGCGCTACATTGTTCGACGTATGATTGCAATCAAGGCTGCTCGCGCTCAAACTGGTCGAAATCAGGTTCCAGGGAATTAGCCCTTTCTGCGAAAAAGCCTGGCTCTCCGATCAACATCTGCTCAGGAGAAAAACCGGAACGCTCTTGGCAGCGTAACTATTTCTCCAAGAACAAACCATCGAATGCTTGATCCTGTCGGTCGCGACGGCCACTAGAAATCTTCAAATAAACGAAGCTGATTCGGTCGCCCGATTCCTCGCATCCAAGCCGGTACCCGTGGCGGTTTCTTTGGCTTCAGGGAAGGTGGGCCGCTTGCCAGCAAGGCCTGCGCCGTGATCCATGCACCAATCAATTCGAAGTGAGCCAAATCCTTCTCCCGAAGATTCGAGCTCCATTCTGAACTAGCTCGCTTGCTCATTCCCATCGGTCGACTCAAATACCGCAACTGAAAGAACCATTCACCAGACCAGCTGGTGCCAACTTGATGCACAACAGCAATGACGCCGAGACGTTCGCCGGTTGTCTGTCTGAGATAGATACCAAGAGCAATGTCATCACGAGTCACCATGGTAACCAATGGTTACCTCAAGAATGCCCTGCGGTCAATTCATGTAAATACATGGAATATATTACCTAATTATTTTTAATCATGGCCTATCTGAATGGCGCGCAATCGAAACAAGAGCTTTATTATATGGCTGCCGTAATCACCTAGCCTCATCACACTCGAGACTTTGCTTCTCTGTATTCTGATCCATACACATCTCTACATACGAACACGCATAAGCCCATGACTATTCCGTTCATCCCAGATGAATGGCTACGTGATACAACCATATTGAAACAGTGGATTAATTGAGATTAGAAGCATGGGCGATCCCAAGAACCGAAATCGAAGGCATCATCTTTGCCTATCCCCACGGGTAACCAGCCTGTATCTGGGAATGAAGACTTACCATCAGTTCGAGAGTGCCGCCAATAAAAATGAATGAACGGCAGCATATTTATGGAAAGGACTACAGGGAATGAACCAGTCGACCTCTATCACATGGGCCACCAATTTTCACAACCAGTTGCGCGGCACATGGGCTCATCAACTCTACAATGATGTCCGAAAGGCAAAGCGTCGTCTGTTACGCCAATCCGAAGGGGAGGCTATACTACTAGCACGATATCATCGTGTGCATGACAAACCCCTCAACATGAAGGCACCGACAACATTTACAGAAAAACTCTTCTGGAGAATGCTTTCCTGGAATCGAGGTGTCAATCCTCTCTTTACACAGTTGACCGATAAATATTCAGTGAGAACGCACGTAGCCGCAACAATAGGAGATGAATACTTGATCAAGCTCTTATGGTATGGCGCAACTCCTCAGACCATCCCATTTGACAGGCTTCCAGCGCACTACGTCATGAAGCCGAGCCATAGTAGCCAACAGGTAATTGTGGTCAAGGAACAGGTGAAAAAAACTGACCTCATCAACCGCGCATCAGGCTGGCTGGATAGTAATTACTACTGGAACGCACGAGAGTATCAATACTATAACATCAAACCGGGAATCATGATTGAGGAATGCCTTGAAAACCCAGACGGCAGCCTTCCTCTTGACTACAAGATCTGGTGTTTCAATGGAATACCCGAACTCATTCAAGTGATCACTCATACGCGCGACAGGAGCTCATTCTTCGACAAAACATGGACTTTGTTGGACCTCTCCAACAAAGAGGGTCGTTCACAACATCCGATCCCAAGGCCATCACACCTTGAAGAGATGATTGTCGTTGCATCGAAATTATCGGCCGGTTTCGGGTTTGTTCGCGTCGATTTATACAATGTCAACGGAAGAGTCTATTTTGGTGAGTTAACCTTTACTCCTACGGCTGGACACATGAAGCTGCAACCGGATAGCTGGGACACCGTGCTAGGGGAGAAGTGGGACCTCTCGCTGGAGCATCGGCCTCCATCGGTCAGGACATGAAGTGGGGAGCCATCTCTGGCTTGCGTCGGCCCTGATGAAACCTCATCGAGAAGGTCAACCAAAACCGAAGGAGTATCCGTGTGGGGTGGATGACGGGTTTCGAACCCGCGACCTCCGGATCCACAATCCGGCGCTCTAACCAACTGAGCTACACCCACCACACAGATCTGAAGAGCCGAGATATTAACAAAGGGCTGACTGCTACCGCAACCCGGATCCTGCTAACCACGTGCATCAAATGCCGCTTGCATCTCCGCCAGGATAGTACTGACAGTCGCAGCGGGATCCGCCGCGTCACGAATCGGGCGACCGATCACAAGATAGTCCGCTCCAGCGGCGATGGTTTGCGTGGGCGTCGTCGCACGAGCATGATCATCGACTCCTTTGCCGACGGGTCGTACACCTGGCGTCACGATCGTGAAATCCGGCCTGACTTTCTGGCGAAGCCCCATGGCTTCTTCTCCGGACGCAACAACACCGTCACAGCCGACATCTGAAGCCAGCAACGCTCTGGCGGTCACGAGGTCTTGGACCGTCCGCTGGATTCCCATCTCTCGCAAATCGTTGCCATCGAAATTGGTCAACACGGTCACGGCGAGCAGCTTCAGCGATGAGCCGTCACGGCCCTGTACCGCAGCTGCCAGAGCCTTTCGATTAGCATGAACGGTCAAGAACTCGACCCCCATCTCTGCGACTCGATTCGTCGCGCGGCGAACGGTTTCTTCGATATCGAGAAATTTCAAATCAAGAAACACCCGCATGCCTCGCTCGACGATCCGTTGCACCATCGCTGGTCCCGCCGCCGTGTAAAGCTCAAGCCCGACCTTCACGAACGTCAGATGCCCTTGGAGTCGATCCAAGAGCCGATCGGCCTCCATTGCCGAGGGGACATCCAATGCGAACATCAGCCGATCACGCGCCACGACCCTCGCCATCGCTTTAACTCCTTTTTTAAACCTGATCCTTGACGGTCAGCGATACCCTATGATAGAAATTTCCTTCTTTTTCTTACAGGAGTGAGATATGCCAAGAATTCACAAGTCAACGATTCGACGCGCACGCCAAGCCGAGCGACGCCACGATCGAAATCGAGCCGCCGTCAACACCGTACGGACGCTCATCAAGAAAGTCCAATCCGCAGTAGCTGGGAAAAAGGTTGACGAGGCCAAGACCAGCTTGTTGGAAGCGACCTCGGCGATCGGGAAAGCTGTGTCCAAAGGCGTTCTTCATCGCAATACCGCCTCTCGCCGCATTTCACGGTTGGCCCATCGCGTCAACGCACTATCCGGTTCCGGCTCTTAATCGTCCGTACGTTCGAGACGGTTCGTGTCGCACCTCGCTTTGGCGAAGCGTGCTGGGGAGGTGGCAACTGGGTTGGTGTAGCGGCTGACTTCTCGCAGAGGGTCAGCAGTACTCGCTCCAGGATCATCTTCGGTCGACTACCGCTCCCCCCCTTGAGTTGCCCATCGGCCTCCAGGAAGAGGCGGATTGCCAATGCGAGATGAGATTCAGAAAATTGATTCAGAAATGCCCGGACCTTCCCCGGGTCCATTCGTAAGCTTCTAGCGGCCTCTCCTTCACGCCCTCCTTGAGCCAGTAAATCTTTGACCTTCCAGATCCGGCGATACTGCCATGCAAGCGCTCCGAGGATCCGAAGCGGCGCTTCCCCCGCTTCCAGATTTCGCGCCAAGATCGACAGCGCCCGCCCACGACGACCTTCTCCAATGGCCAACGTCAGGTCAAATACGGAGGCGCCTGGCTCCATACCGCGCAGTTGATACACATCCGCCGCGGTAACGGCACGATCAGACGGCACATATGACGCGAGTTTCTCCAACTCTCGCCGCACGCTATACAGCGAGGCACTGCAGACCTCTTGCAGTAATTGAGCGGCGGCTTCCTCGACGCGCAGACCGAGACGTTCGGCCTCCCGGCTGATCCAGGTCGGTAATTGGGCTTCACGAAGAGGGGAGCAATCGACCACCACTGCCGAGCGAGCGAGGGCTTGGGAGAATTTCAATCGTCCGTCCATTTTCGAACTGACGAAGACTAGGGTGGTGGACTCCACAGGAGTGTTCACATACTCGAGCAGGGGCTCGCTTTCCCGCGCATTCAGTTTCTCTGCGGCTTTCACCACAACCAGGCGGCGGACGGCAAAAACCGGAACTGCGGCGATGCTGTTCCGAATATCGACCCCACTCGCTTCATCGCCATAGAACTGCTCATAATTGAAGGCATCCCCTTCTACGCCGAGAACCGCTTGAGTAAGAACGTTCACGACGGAATCCCTCAGCAAATCTTCTTCCCCCACCACGAGATACAAACATCCAGGCCCCTGCTGTTTCAGAGACGACTCGAGCTGTAGGTGATTCATGGCTGAAGCCATCGATGTTTCCCGTTCGAAGCTACTGTGACAAAGCGGCCGGCGCGGGAGCCGGCTGTGTCAATGCCCCGGTCTCTACCTGTAGCAGAAACCGTGATGCCAAATCAGCAGCCAGGATGCGACCCGCCTGCTCCACCGCCCGACTCTGAAGCGTACGGTTGAATTGAAGATCTGACGTAATGAAGAACTCGGACCCGCCCTTGGCGAGTTGTGTCCAGACAGTCTTGCCTGAACGGACCTCTTCCACCCGAACCAGCACGATAACCTCTGCCCGACTTTCCAACGTTGCCGTCTGTGAAAAACTGAGGGTCGGCACGGACACTGACAGAATTTGTCCACTCAAGACAAGATCCGCCGCATCGGACTCGGAAACAACGTGCGCCCCACTGCCGTTAGAAAACTCATCGCGGAGGTAAGTGGTATAGCGCGCCTCTAAATTCGGCTCAAAACTATTGTTGATCAACATCTTGATCGCAAGTCGGGGAGGCGGCTTTGTGGACGTGGACGCGGGAGCGCCGCCGATGGTTGGACCGGCTCCACCCACCCGGAACTGATAGCCGCAAGAGGTACAGAGAGCCACGACAGCCACACACATCACGATGTGTACACGCACCAAGCGCTGCGGGTTACAGGGTGCGGGCTGAGCCCGTGAACCACGCACGCCGTCACACAACGAAGTTGAGCAGCTTCTTGTCAACGTAGATCACCTTCTTGGGCTCTTTCCCTTGAAGCCATTCCGCTGCTTCCGCACGAGCCAGGCGTTCAACCTCTTCGCGCGAGACCTCAATCGCCACATCGAGCTTCGCTCTGAGCTTCCCATTAATCTGAATCGGAATCGTCATGCGCTCGCTGACCGTCATGGCCGGATCAAACGTCGGCCACGGTTGCTGCGAGACGCTGGGCTGCTGACCGAGCACACTCCAGAGCTCCTCCGCCACATGCGGCGCGAACGGTGAAAGCAATAACACAAACGGCTCGATCACCGATCGAGACCGTTGCGGCGCTTTCGTCATCTCGTTGGTAAAGATCATCATCTGTGAGATCGCCGTATTGAATCGAAGCCCCTCGATGTCTTCTGTCACCTTCTTGATCGTCTGATGGAGAAGTCGCTGCTGATCGAGGGGTGCGGCAGATGACACGACGGTGCCGGACAAGTGACCGTGGTCATCGACGACGAGACGCCAGACCCGTTCCAAAAACCGTGTGACACCCTCGACGCCTCTTGTGCTCCAAGGTTTCATCGCTTCCAGCGGTCCCATGAACATTTCATAGAGCCGTACCGCATCCGCACCGAATTGATCGATCATGTCGTCCGGATTGACCACGTTCCCACGAGATTTCGACATCTTCTGATTGTCTTCTCCCAACACGATACCTTGGTGCACCAGCTTCATGAATGGTTCCGGAGTGCTCACTACACCGATATCGAACAAGACTTTATGCCAAAACCGCGCATACAGCAGGTGGAGCACGGCATGCTCGCTACCGCCGATGTAGAGATCCACCGGCATCCAATATCGTTCTTTTGCCTGGTCGACGAGCTGGGTTGAATTCTTCGGATCGATGAACCGCAAGTAATACCAGCAAGAACCGGCCCATTGAGGCATGGTATTGGTCTCACGTCGAGCCGGCTTACATGTCATCGGATCCGTCGTCGCCAGCCAGGCGTCCAAATTTGCCAATGGACTTTCCCCGGTGCCGGACGGTTTGAAATTGCTCGTCTCCGGCAAGATCAAGGGAAGTTGTTCCTCCGGAAGCAGACGCGCCTCTCCATCGACCCAGACAATCGGGAAAGGTTCGCCCCAATAGCGTTGCCGCGCAAAGAGCCAATCGCGCAGCTTATAATTCACAGCCCTGGCTCCCGTGCCTCGTTCAGCAAGCCATTCGGTCACTTTGGGAATCGCCTCGGACGGGACGAGCCCATTGATCGAGAAACTGCCGTTAGCGACCGCCGAGTTCACAACCGTCCCACAGCTTGTGTCGGTAAACGCCGCTTCCTGCACATTTCCACCGGCAATGACCTCCCGAATCGGAAGGTGGTGTTGGCGCGCGAAGGCCCAGTCACGCTCATCATGCGCCGGCACAGCCATGATCGCGCCGGTTCCATAACTCATCAACACGTAGTCTGCAGTCCAGATCGGCAATTGTTCTTGATTCACAGGATTCACGGCATAGCCACCGGTGAAAACTCCGGTCTTCTCCTTATCAAGTTCTTGCCGTTGGAGATCGCTCTTCCTGGCCACATTCTCACGGTAGGCCTGGACAGCGGATTGTTGCGCCTTGCTCGTGATGACATCGACGAGCGGGTGTTCCGGCGCCAAGACCATATAGGTCGCACCGAACAGCGTATCAGGCCTGGTCGTGAACACTCGGATTGCTCCTGCCCGATCGGCGAGGGCAAAATCCACCTCCGCACCGATTGAGCGGCCGATCCAATTCTTTTGCATCTCCAATGTACTGGCAGGCCAATCAACCAGCTTCAAATCCTCCAGCAATCGATCGGCGTAAGCGGTGATCTTCAACACCCATTGTCGCATCGGTTTGCGAATCACGTCGAACCCGCCGACTTCGCTCTTACCGTCGATGATTTCCTCGTTCGCCAATACGGTTCCAAGCTGGGGGCACCAATTCACCGGCACTTCCGCCACGTAGGCCAATCCTCGCTCGAAGAGTTTGAGGAAAATCCACTGCGTCCAACGATAGTATCCGGGATCCGTCGTGCTGAGCTCGCGGTCCCAGTCGTACGAGAGTCCAACACGCTTCATCTGACGCTTGAACGTGGCAATGTTGTCTGCTGTCGTCTTGGCCGGATGAATACCGGTTTTCACCGCATATTGTTCGGCCGGCAAGCCGAAGGCGTCCCAGCCCATCGGATGCAGCACATTGAACCCCTTCATCCGCTTGTAGCGAGACACGATGTCCGTGGCGGTATACCCTTCCAAGTGCCCCACATGGAGCCCGGATCCGGAAGGATAGGGGAACATATCGAGACAATAGAATTTTGGCTTACGAGGATCATCCGTCACACGGAATGTCGCATGCTGATCCCAATACTGCTGCCACTTTGCCTCGATCGCGTGGTGATCATATCCTTTGCTCATTTCGTCGCTGATTGCTCCCTCTGTCAAAAAAGACGAAGGACTCTAACATAGACCCTCAGGGGTCACAAGATTTCTGCCTGCCGGGGTTTGCTATACTGCCCCGCTGATGGGACTCTATTGCAAACATATCTTCCCTCGCCTGATGGACCACGTCATGCGTGGGAAGGCGTTCCAGCGATTGCGAACGGAGATGCTCCAATCGGTGGCCGGTGAGGTGCTGGAGATTGGGATTGGGACAGGGCTCAACTTGAAGCACTACAGCCCCAACGTGTTGCGGGTGCGGGCCGTCGATCCCACCCCCATGCTCCCCACGCGGATGGCGGAGCGGCGTGCAGCCGTCCCCTTTCCGGTTGAGATAACCCAACATCACGCTGAACGGATCCCCTATGAAGACCGGACATTCGATTGGGTGGTCAGCACCTGGACACTTTGTACGATCACCGATCCGGTGCGCGCCCTGCAAGAGGTGAGACGGGTCCTCAAGCCCGAAGGTACTTTCCTCTTCCTGGAACATGGCCGGAGCGACGACCAGACGATTGCCATGTGGCAGGATCGGTTGAATCCCATTCAGAACGTGCTCGGCTGCGGATGCAATCTGAACCGCCAGATTGATGATCTGATCGGTCAAGCAGGGCTGAACATCTCCCAGCTCGATCGATTCGTCATGCAGGACGTACCACGAGTAGCCGGTGAGATGTACCGAGGCACAGCAGTCGGACAGGGTTAGCCCGTCGGCCTACCGTTCAAGAGCGGCGCAAACCCCGTGACCGAGAAAAACTGCGGAAGCGGCTCCGGCGGTAACTGCGAGCTCGACTTGGCGCTATGGACCAGATGGCCGATTCCGAATGCCTTGGCTGCCCGCAAACATCCTTCATCGTCGTCCATAAATAAGGATCTGGCCGGATCGAACCCAAGCAGACGCTGACAGTTCGGCCAATAGTCCGGCCGCATCTTGAGATAGCCCACTTCGAACGCATCGACAATCCGGTCCACGTAGCGATCCAATCTCGTCTTAGCCACTTTGACGGAGACGCCCGTCGAATGGGCGTTCGTCACGATCGTCACCCGTTTCCCCAGTTGCCGCAGGTGGCGCAAGAATTCTTCGGCGCCGGGTAAGAATCCGATCATAGGATCAAGCTCTTTGTGCATTGCCACCACATCGATCCCAACCCGCTTTGTCCAATAGTTCAGGTCCGTCCATGCCAGCTCTCCTTCGACCGATCGGTACATGGCCATCAGACGATCACGCGAATCCTCAAATGAGAGCGTATGCATCGCGGCATACCGGCGCGGCAATTCCACCTCAAATAAAAAATTATCGAAGTGGCGATCGAGCAACGTGCCGTCCATATCAAGCAACACGTCGTCGATCTGGGACCAATTGGGGAAGTCCTGAGCGTTGGGTCCTGAGTACTGAATCACCTCAGCAGTATACCGGAAGGGTGGAAGAGAAGACGAGGCAGGTTGTGTTTATGAAAAACCATGTGTTACGGTCCGATCCATTATGCCGCGTGCAAAATCGAGCCAGAAACACGAACCAGCACTGCCGTTGCTCCCGACTGAAGGCGGCCCCCCACCCCTTGTCGCCATCATCGGGAGACCCAATGTCGGGAAGTCGACGTTGTTCAATAAGATCTTAGGCGCGAAGATCGCGATTGTGGATGACGTGCCTGGTGTGACACGCGACCGCAACTATGCCGATGCCACCTACCGCACGAGAAAGTTCAGACTGGTCGACACAGGGGGGTTGGATCTGTCCTCGTCGGACAGCATGCTGACCTTAATCCGGCGACAATCAGAACTCGCCATTGCCGAAGCGGATATCCTCATTATGCTGCTGGACGGTCGGTCAGGGCTGACTCCGCCGGACCATGAAGTCGTGAAGCTCTTGCGCGGCGTCACAAAACCCCTGTTCTATGCCGTCAACAAGATCGATACGCCAAAATCCGAGCCCTTGCTCGCCGACTTCTACAAATTGGGTGCCGACGAACTCTATCCCATCTCTGCTGAACATGGGCTCGGAGTCGCTGAACTCTTGGACGCCCTCTACCCCCTCCTTCCCTCAGCTGAGGAATCAGACGAGTTGCAACAACTCCCCCGTGTGGCCATCGTCGGCCGTCCGAACGTCGGCAAATCCACGCTCGTAAACGCGCTGCTTGGGGAGGAGCGCGTCGTGGTCAGCAATGTGCCGGGAACCACACGTGATCCAGTCGATTCACTGATCTCCCACCAAGATCAATCCTACGTCTTTACCGACACCGCAGGCATCAGGCGGCGTGGCAAGATCGATCGCGGGGTGGAAGGCTACAGCGTCCTCCGATCGCTTCGTGCCATCGGACGATCCGACATTGCCGTTCTGCTCTTGGACGGAGCGGAAGGTGTCACAGAGCAAGATACCAAGATCGCTGGGGCGATTCTCAAGCAGGGCCGTGCCTGTATTCTGCTGGTCAATAAGTGGGATCTACGGGCCGGAGACCAGAGCGCACGACAAGCGTACGAGCTTGAGTTCAACCGTCGCTTTCCCTTTCTCGCCTGGGCCCCCGTCCTCTATGGTTCAGCACTCAAACCAGACTCCATCCGTCGGCTGTTTCCACTGCTCAAAGACGTGCACGACATGTTCACCAAGCGCGTCTCCACCGGCGCGTTGAATGCGTGGCTCCAAAAAATTCTTCTCATCCACCCCTTGCCGGCGCGCAAGCACAAACCAACGGCTGGCACAAAGTCTGCTTTTATGACCCAAGTGGCCACCAAACCTCCTGTCTTTGTATTGTTCGTCGGTCATCCTGAAGACATCACCCCTGCGTATCTGAAATATCTGGAGAACCAACTCCGTGAGACCTACCTCTTCACCGGCACCCCGCTCCGCATCATGGTCAGGAAGAAGTAAGCGATAGGTAGGTCATGACTATCGTCCTTCGCCTCGCAATGAGCCTCCCCACCACGAGGTACCAGAGAATGGCACGATGACCCGGCATCGGCACAAGCAAATTGTTGGATCTCATGGTTTTGAGCTCCTGACGCCATGAAACAAAGCTCAATCTCGGAGGCAACATGTCACGAGCGGCCGATATGCTCCATGAGCTTGCCAGAAACGGGCACCGCACTTCGCTGTCTGAACTGTTCGTCGCAACCATCCCGCTGCTACAGTTCAATTTATTTTGAGCCGAATAGCACTTCATGGCTCTCCTTACTACGATCAAACCCGCTTTCAAGTTGACTCCCATTCTGACCTCATGTTATTCGCATAGAATAGCTCTCGGTCGTGAGGGGGCTGATCACCTCAGTAATTCGTTTACACGAGAGGACGTCTCTATTTAGACAGAACCCAACGTTCACCTCTATCCATACCGAGCCGCTTTGCTATGGATCAATTCGGACAGCCTCGACAATTAGTGATTGCCGTGTTTCTGATGGGAGCCGTCAGCGCTGGCTGTGCCACGACCAGTCTCGCCGACAGCGAGAAGCCTCAAGAGCAACCCTCCGACTCGGTTCCCGTCGAAGCGCAACACGAGACCTCAACAATTCTCCAGACTCAAACCGACGAGCCTGCCCCCACACAACCAGAGACGGAGGAGGAGGTCGTTCCGGAGCAGCCACAGAACGAGCTGTCCCCAGCCGTGCAACCGCAAGAAATCGAGATACCGCCTGCGGAGACCACAGACACCGTCGACACCACTCCGGCTGTTGAACCGCCAGTGGACAGTCCTCCCCAGACCGCACAACCAGAAATTGTGGAACCGGCGCCCGTTCTTGTTGATGTCAATCCCATGATTGAGCTCACCGGCCGAGTCTGGCGCGCCAAGCCGGGGATCGTGTTTCTGAAGACACCGCTCGGACTTATGTCGCTCAGCTCGAAGACCACACTCAAAACTCTCCCGGCCTCGCAAGAAGTGTCCTTCATGGTTCACAACGACTACATTGTCACTGACATCGTGCGGCGAACGGACGGGAGCTTCGTCCACCGGTACCTGACCGGACCGTTCACGCGAGACACCGGAGACGACACAAAGCTACTGCTGTGGACGCCCAACGATGGATTGAAAGGGTTCCGTATGGGAACCTATGAATCCGCACTCATCGCTCCCAAGAAGAACGGCGAGCCCGTGACCGTGGAAGTGGACGGCACGGGGAGCATCATCGGCGTGCATGATCTGCAGTTTGACCTTCAAATCGGCCAGATTGCCCCCCGAGGAAGCAAGGCACGTCTGTTGCTCACCGGCACAATCTCCAAAATGAAGTCGAATTTTATCTTCTTCAAGACGCCCATCGGGATTGTCAACGTCAACACCAAGATCGGCATCAAGAATGCCAAGATCGGGCAAACCATGACCTTGCATATGCATAACGACTCCGTCGTCGCCGATCTTGCTGCGCCCAGTGATTCGACGCTGATCCGCCGTTTCATCACAGGCCCCTTGGAATTCACTGATCCGGATCATGCCACAGTCCGACTCTGGACCCCGGAGGGAGAACAGACCTACTCCGTCGGAGCCGGCAAATCCGGTCTGAACGGGGTACGGGAAGGAACGCCCATTACCGTGGAGCTCAACAGTCAAGGCGAGGTCGTCGAACTGCATCGGGTGAAATAGGCCGGACTCGTTCTCTGTCATCTCCATCCTTCGGCTTGACTCTCTTTTCAATCCCCCCGTAGACTGACCGACGTATGAACTCATCACCAACGACACAGCGTCTGCCGGAGCGGTCCTCAACTCGGCTCCAATCGGCGAGGGATTTTGAGACGTTGTACAGAGATCATGTGGATCTGATGTATCGTTTCGCCCACCGCCTGTGTGGCGAGACGGAAACCGCCAAAGATTTGGTTCAGGAAACCTTTTTGAATGCCTATCGCGGGCTCGATCGGTTCCGTGGCGACGCCCAGATTTCAACGTGGTTGTACACGATCGCCTCGCGGGCCTGCCTTCGCATGCAACGCAAGCGGAAGGGAGCTCCCGAGCGAGAGTTATCCCTCGAGGAATTCATCCCCACATCCGACGGTGAGTTTCGGCTGCAGATTCCGATCGATGGCATGAGCCCAGAAGCCGCACTCCACAATAAGCAGTTACGAACGGCGCTCAACGCCGCGATCAATCAATTGCCGAAGAAGTATAAGATGGTCTTGGTGCTCCGCGATATGGAAGGAGTAAGCGCCAAGGAGGTTGGAACTATCATGGGGTTGAACGAACGAGCCGTGAAGTCACGCCTCCATCGGGCCCGATTGTTTGTACGGCGTCACCTCAGTGCGCGTGGGCTCGGGGAACCGCTCAGTGTCCATAATCACCACGGAATGAGATAGCGGAGGAACTGTTTCAGATGGCACGACGTGGCATTTCCAAACGATCACGACCGTCGGCAGCGACTCAGCAGAAACAGGCTCATGGGAAAGCCCACTGCCTGCGTATCCTTCGCCAGTTGTCCGCCTATATTGACGATGAAGTCTCCAGAAATATTTGCCACGAAATTCGCCGGCACCTGGGTGCCTGCCCTAATTGTGAGATCTTTGTGGCTTCGTTACGCCAAACCGTGTCGCTTTGCCGCCATAGTCCCTCGCCGCCATTATCGGCAGCGAGCCGAGCGTTGATGCGGAAAAGGATCTTGGCAACCGCTCACGCTCGCTAACCTCCAACCGCTCAATCAATGCCTATCATGACCATGACACATTTTCGCGGATTACTCCTTCTCTCGGGAATCTTGACGACCGTTGAGATGACCCTGCCGGACATGGCAAGCGCAGCGCCGAAATCATCCCGCGCTGCAACGAAACAGAAGTTCACCCCGTCCACTGCCGCTGATACCGCCCTTCGCTATGCTACGGCTCTTGCCAACGGCGATAAGACCACGGTCGGGCAACTTGATTTTGCGTGCCAGTACCTCGCCGTGACGGTTCCACCTGCACCAACAAAAAAAATAAAACCTTCCGTTGCAAAGGAACCTTCTTACGACGAATGCTGGAAGACGATCACGGCGGGATATGCCCCATTCCTGACTCGATCGGATATCGGAATGGATGTCCTTTGGCCCAGCGCAAGTCCACTCGTGTTTTATGGAGATACGCTGGCCAATGCGCAAGCGTCGGCTTTTGTGATGGACGTGCTCGGAACCTCTCCTCCAGGGGCCGGCCTTAAGCTTGCCGCCACCAAGAGCCGCACTATCCCGAACGGATCTTTCCGGTTAAAACCGAATGGCACTGTGATCGGAGTGCCCACGACGCTGGTCGATCTGACGGTTCACTACCACGACCCGCTCACCTCGCCGATAGCATACGGACCCGGCACGGTTCATTGGACCAGCACCATCAAGCGTGAACGGCGCGCCATCAAATCCATTATCACGCAATGGGTGGTGTTTAGCGGACTCCGATCACATGGGTTTCCGCGCGACACGGCCGTGGTGCACCTGCCGCTGAATACCAAACCTGAGGCTCCGGGTATGGTTCCTCAACGCATCCCGTTCACAACCGAGAGAAGCCGCGCCCTTCCCGACTCCATCGTCTGGTGGCGTCCCACCGATCAACCGGGCACACTCGCCGCTGCAGCCGCTCGTGCCGCGACGTTTCCCGAACTCCATGATCGTGTCGCGCTCCTCAATCGTATCCTGATCATTGATCCACAACAGACAGAGGCACTCATCGTCTTAGCCAAGAATCTCTATGCCGCTCTGCTTCAGGATGCGGCCAAGAACCATACGCTCCTCGTCAAGGATCCCGCACTCTCCCAGACGGTCAGCGAGTTTTATTGGACGATTGCCGCCGCCTCGGACCGCCTTGACCTCTCATTGGGGATGGAAGTGGGTGGGTTTTCAAAACCGACGTCTGCTGATCTGTTATACCGACTCTTGCCGGTACTGCAGACCCTCGCACGAACCCATCCAGAGCAGTGGGAGAACCGATTTCGACTCGGTATGGCCTATCGATGGAACAACGATCAGGGGCCGATGATCCAAACGTTCGAGGCCTTGGTCAACGATATTCCTCCCGATCAGCAGGCGATGAAGACGCAGGCGCTTCTCCAACTCGCCTGGTCCCGCATCAACAAGGTATCCTGGAATCGCATCTTGCATGATCCCGACAGTGTCCGAGCGTATGACGACGCAAAAGCGTCGCTGGAGATCGCGGAACGGCCGCTCGACAAGTTTCTGGCCGAATACACCATGGCCTACAGCATGATCTTCATGCCGAACTACGGCGACAAAGGTCAGATGCTCCATCATCTCACTGCGGCCAAGCGCTGGTTCGATGAAATTGCAGGCAGCGACGACGTCTGGCGGTATTTCCTCCACCGCGAGTTACTGAAGGCTGTGCTCGACGCTGATCCGACGTTTCAGCCCATTCTCGTGGCGGCAGAGAAGCTCAAGGAATAGTTGTTTCTTGCCCAGGGACTGCCGTCAGCCAAATGCACAAGTTTTCCGCTGAGATCACACCGTCATAAAGCCGCCCTCCGCTATACACACCCGATGCCTAACAGCACGGTTCTTGCGACCTCTTTTCGAACGTGAGGGTAGAGCGATAACACACCACGCTCTACCTCTTGCAGATACATGAAGTTTGGGACTTTGACACCAGCTTTTCTTCGCATCTCTACCAGTTCAGGAGACTCGAAAAAACGTCGGGCCTTGTCCAGCGAGGATTATTCCGAGAAATGGGCGATCTTATTGGCATCGTTGTCATCGCACAGTAACTGATATAGTTGATTTCTCTGACCCGTTTTTTTATGTCCGCAGCTTGGTCAAAAATTACCTTCCATGCCGGTACTCTCCGACCTCATGAATGATTAATACGTGTTGCATGCAAGCGTCTTTTGAATAGCCCGAACGTCCGCTTTGATGTGCGTAAGCAATGAGCACGAAGGGGTGATTTGTGAGTCCTCGTTGAACGCGTTGTTAGACCAATTCCAGCTCCTTGAGAGTCTTTCCATCCTTGGTCCTCCACGCCGTGAGCCCGTTTGCGCTGCCACCGTATATGACAGCAGCCGCTGCACTGGGATTTGAAAACTCGATGTCCTTGGTGAATAGAAGATGATCCGTCTTCCCTTTCAAGGCACCTTGGTCTTTGAGTTGTTGCCGCATGGTAATCGGCCAAGGGTATTTCTGCGCAGAAGGGCGCTCGGTTAAGACAGCTTGGGACCCAGCAAGGACCACAATGCCATTTGGCGTGAGATAGCCAGTGGCCTTAAAACTCTTAATTTTACAGGATAAAATCGCCGTTTCTTTTCGGCCTCCTAGAGCTGAAGTGGTCGGTACCAGAACCTCGACACCGAGCACTGACAACAGTTGTTGAATTTTCTCAAGGAAGATTTCCATATCTTCGTGATCCGATTCAGGCAGCTTCGCACCACTACCTTGGTTATTTTTGACCTCGGCTCGACTCGCCTTTTTCGCCTGTTTGATGAGACGGCCTTCAAGGTAGCGGATGTGTGCCTTCGTCAGATTTTCATCTTTGCTGGTGAAGAAGGCGATGTGATTCCAGAAGTCTTTATCGAGGTGTCCTTTTACTCTTTCGCGGATACATTCAGCTTCGCCAACATAGACCGCGACCTTCCCTGTTGCTGGATCAATGCCGGTAAGGAAATAGACACCGGAATTCTGCGATTCCTCTCGGGCAAGCAGGCTGTCAAATTCACTTCGAGGGCCAGCCACGGCTTTACCGGTCCAGTTTGACAATTCAGCCGTCCGTAGCCGTTTGGGACCTCCGTGGACAAGAAAGATTTTAATCGTTGCGCTTGGCACGAAGTGGGTCCAGTTAACTATGTTTTATCCAGATTGTCAGTTCCTGTCCGTCTCACAGACCGTTACTGTTCGAGAACCATACGCCACAACTGTCATCGTTCCAATGAGTTGCGACAACGGGCCTATTCCTCACGGGGTTTACTACGAATCTGCATATGATCCCATTTGATAAGATTCGTATTTCTATCTCACTGTCGCCGCCTAACTCGACGTATTCCAACGAACGGAGAACCGCCTACCACAGAACACAAACGTTGACCGACCGCTTTTCAATTCGGTGGTTGGTCGGTTTGAGTTTCGTGGAGGCTATTCCGAGATACCTCAAGACCCATTGAGCCGTCCTGTACGTACCGGCCTCTTCACCCATTCGATGTAGTCGCAAATTCAATCTTCTGGGCGATAGCGAATGAACGTTCTGCTTATTACCATGGAGCAAACATAGAGGACGGTCCAAACACTCTTCGTAAGGAACAGAGGAAGTTTCACACAAGGAGGTGCTCTATGAGTGATCTACATCTAAAGGACGTTAAGAACGACCTCACCCATGAGCCAGGATGGGTGTATTTGTATGGTGCGATTCTTATCGGGATCGTTGGGTTTGCGTTTTATTTCGGAGGTTTCATGAGATGAGTAGTTCGCAACGAATTGCCACAAACAGAGTGTGCAGGAGCCAATACCTGCTGTCAGAATGGAGGTACGGACCGGAGCCGTGTTCAAGCGGCTCCGGCACCGACGAGGTACTTGCAACGTATCTTCATTGGCTAAACGTCAATACTTAACGACCATAAACTCAGCGAATGCGGAGAGACGCAGGCAATTGCCGTATGGGTTGTGATGCGCGAAGCACTTCCCTACAGCACATAGTTAGGCATTGCGAGTATTGTCATTTGATTATTGTGGACTAAAGATCTGCTCGATGGATTTGCTTTCTCCCGTCAATTACAGCCCATGAGTGGGCTACGCCCAAAACACGTCCTAAGCGACGACTCCACCTCTTTCATCTTTCTTCCAGCATGGTCTTTTTGCCGTGCTTCACGTATCGTACGTGGCGATGGTTCGCTTACACCGGCACGATCTTCGTTTTCCGCCTGTTGATCAGGCCACTCCTGAAGGCCTGCTTGCCGTCGGTGGCGATCTCCATCCTGAGCGATTACTCGAAGCGTACCGGCACGGCATCTTCCCTTGGTACAACGAGGACGATCCCATTCTCTGGTGGTCAACGGATCCGCGCGCTGTGTTGTTTCCTGAGAAACTCCACATTCCGCGTAGTCTGCACCGGACCATCCGTCGCGGCCTCTTTACCGTCACGCTCGATACCTGCTTTCGACAAGTCATGGAGCACTGCGCAGGCCCGCGTCCTCAATATCCAGAAGGAGGGACGTGGATCACGGACGACATGTTGGACGCCTACACGCGGTTGCATGAACTCGGCCATGCGCACTCCGTCGAAACCTGGCAAGACGGACACCTGGTTGGGGGGCTCTATGGTGTGTCGATCAGTGGAGCGTTTTTTGCCGAATCCATGTTCACTAGAATTGATGACGCATCAAAGGTTGCGCTCGTGAGACTTGTTTGCCAACTCCATGCCTGGAACTTCCGCCTGATCGATTGTCAGCAATCTTCTCCTCATGTCAAACGGTTCGGAGCGGAAGAGATTCCCCGGTCAGACTTCATAAGGCACCTCATTGCGGCACTTGCGCTCCCAGACCGGCGGGGACGATGGAAATTTGATCAGCCATGAGAGGCCGGAGATCGCGCCGCCGGACATCGGACTAGCCGCCTGGCCAAACCCCATTTGACAGCCTTTTCTCCGGTCGCTTATGATTTGTGCTCGCCATGAGGAGGGCCTGCTATGAGCTTTGTCATTACACCGAAAGAGCTGAAGGTTCGGATCGATAAAGGGGATCAGTTGGTACTCTTGGATGTCCGTGAGCCCTGGGAAAACCAACTGGCCAGGCTGGATAACTCGGTGCTGATTCCACTCGGCACGTTACCCCAGTCACTGTCGAAATTGGATAGAGAGACCGAGATTATCGCGTACTGCCACCACGGAATGCGCAGCGGCGATGCGACGGGATTTCTGCTTCAACAGGGATTTTCGAACGTGAAGAATTTGATCGGTGGGATCGATGCCTGGTCGGTCCAAGTGGATGGGACTGTGCCTCGGTACTGATCACCATCAGAGCGTCGGCTCCCTCACATCCGCAGCTCCGGGCGAGGTCGCACCCGAATGACATGGCGTTCCGTGCGCATGGGGTGAACGGTTATTGAGTCTTTCCTTGGAAAAACTCCACCGTCTGCTTGAGCCCCTCCGAGAGGTCCATCTTGGCCTCCCAGCTAAGCTCCTGCTTGATCCTCGCCGCGTCAACGACGCTCCGAATCTGCTCGCCGGCTTTGGCCGGCCCATGCACTTCTTTGGCGCTTGAACCGGTCAATCCCGCCAGCATGCGGAACAACTCGTTCACGGATGTTTCCGCGCCGGTTCCGACGTTATAGACGCCATGCGCATCCTGACCCATGGCGGCAAGGTTGGCTTGGGCCACATCTTCAACAAACACAAAATCTCTGGTTTGCCGTCCATTGCCGTTGATAATAGGCTGCTCCCCGTTCAACATCTTTTGAATGAAGATCGCCACGACACCCGCCTCGCCTTCCGGATCCTGTCTCGGTCCATAGACGTTGGCGTAACGGAGGCTGACCACGGGAATCCCACCGACTCGCTGAAAATACGAAAGATAGTGTTCGCCGCACAATTTGCTGATGCCATAGGGAGACAAGGGATTGGTGACATGCGATTCAGGGGCCGGGAAGGCCTCTTGTTCGCCGTAGATCGCCCCACCGGATGACGAAAATACTACCTTTCGGCACCCGTACCGAACCGCTTGTTGCAACACGTTCATGGTACCAAGCACATTGACCTGCGCATCAAAGACCGGATCGGCCACGGAATTGCGCACGCTGACCTGTGCCGCAAGATGCAGAACGATGTTCGGCCGTTCATTGCGAAAGATCCGTTCGAGGCGCCAGCTGGTAATATCGGTTTTGTAGAGACTGGCGGCTCGATTGACATTCTTGCGCTTCCCGGTCACCAGATTGTCGACGACGACAACTTGGTGCCCCTCCTCAATCAGTCGATCCACCACATGCGATCCGATAAACCCTGCACCACCCGTGACGAGTACTTTCATTGACCCTCCTGCATCAATACTCTCTTGTTATCGATGCTCCTTACATACCATGAATCGATGCATTGTACTCAAAGATTGCGAATATCTCCTGATTCCCTTTTTTCCCTTTGACGGGAGAGGGAACGGTATGCAGAGTCCGTAGCCCAAGCTCCCCCGCAAATCGCGTGACTCGTTGAACCACCTCCGCTCGCTGTCCTTCATCTCGCACAATCCCGCCCCGACCGACCTGACCTTTGCCGACTTCAAACTGCGGCTTGATCAAGGCTACGACCTGAGCCTGCGGTCGGAGAAACTGCGTGATGGCCGGAAGGACCTTCGTCAACGAGATAAACGAGACATCAATGACGACCAGCTGAATCGGGTCTGGAACGGCGGAACGTTCCAAATAGCGAATGTTGGTCCGTTCAAGCAGCACGACGCGCGGGTCGTGACGGAGCCGCCAATCAAACTGCCCATAACCCACATCAACGGCATAGACCTTCATCACTCCCCGTTGGAGCAAACAGTCGGTGAACCCGCCCGTCGAACATCCGACGTCGAGACACATCCATCCCTGTGGATTGATCGTCCCTGCATCCAACGCTGCGTCGAGTTTCTCCCCGCCTCGTCCGACAAAGGGTTGGTCCTCTCCGGCAATTTCGATAGCGGCATCGATAGGGATCAGCCTGGACGGTTTATCGACAAGCACGCCGTCGCTCTTGACCTTTCCCGCCAGAATCATCCGTGCGGCGGCATCACGACTCTGGACGAGGCCCTGAGCCGTCAACACCTGGTCACATCGATGCTTCTCACGTCGTACTTGTGTTGCCATACATGCCGATACTGGGAAGAGGAAAAGAACCGAAGATCAGAGCAACAACGGACTAGCAGGTTGCAAAAAACTCAGCCATTGCCAACGATAGAGTCGGAATGGACCGCGCGGCACTCACAGCACACTTGCGTAAAGATGCTCAAAAATGCCGTCCGGCAAGGCCGTAGCAAGCGAAGAAGTGAGGCCTACATCTCGTGACGGGGATCCTTTGAGCGATGCGAGCACCTCGACGATTGACTTTTCAGCATCCGGCTAGGAATCTTCGGCAGAGCCGACCACATCAATGTCTTCCGACGTGAACGCCCGCAACTGCTTCTTCCCATTCTTATCCTGAACGAGGACTTCGACTTTGTGCTCAGCCTCTTCCAATACTTTCAAGCAATTCTTTGACAGCCGAATACCCTCTTCGAAAATCTTCAACGATTCGTCGAGGGGAAGATCCCCTTTTTCCAACTCTCCTACAATGGCTTCCAATCGAGCCAGCGCTTGTTCAAATTTCACCCCAGCCACAACGTTCTCCCTTCACGAACGATCATTATAGCGAAGCCCCGGCACGATTTTAAACCGATGGATTCGCTCTCACGTCCTTCACCGTACAACGAATCTGGCCGTTGGGAAGACGGGCCACGACCTCATCTCCGACCGCCACCTGCCCGACATCTCGAATGATCTGATGCCTCCGCACTGTTTCGAGAATCGCATACCCTCGTTGCAGGACCGCCAGCGGACTCAACCCATTCAACCTCCAGAGAGTGCCGCGTGTCAGCTGCATCTTATGTGTCAGGGCATGATCCATCGCGACCGTCAAACGCGACCGCAACTGCGGGATAACTCCAAGATTGCTACGCACCTGGAAAACTGGATTGTGCGACATCAGTGCTTGTGTCCATGCTTGGACATCGACCATCGCTCCCCGCAATAGAGCCTGTGCCGCCTCTCGCATACTCGCCATGGCATCGTCCACCCGCTGAGTTTCTTTGAGAATTCTCAGCCGAATCTGACCCATATGAGCCAACGCAAGATCGAGCCGCTGATGCTGATCCGAACACTGTGCAATGATGGCTTGCCGACAGCGCGTAAGGAGCACCTCGAGTCGCTCGACAAGCTCCGCCAAGACGGGAACAACCAGTTCTGCTGCAGCAGAGGGGGTTGGAGCCCGGATATCTGCGGCAAAGTCGGTCAGCGTCACATCGGTCTCGTGACCGACGGCTGATACGATCGGCACCGCTGAGGCAGCGACCGCCCGGACGACCATTTCTTCGTTGAAGCTCCACAGATCTTCCAATGACCCGCCACCCCGTCCGACAATCATGACGTCGATGGCCTCCAGCCGATTCAACGCTTCAATGGCAGCCACGATCTGTTCCGCTGACCCATCCCCCTGCACCGAGACCGGCACGAGGATAATGCGCACGATCGGGCATCGACGGCGCAAGACCGCCACGATGTCTCGAACCGCCGCTCCAGTCGCTGAGGTCACAAGACCGATTGTCCGTGGGAATTCCGGAAGCGGTCGTTTACGTGTGAGATCGAACAGCCCCTCATCTTCCAAGCGGCGCTTCAGTTGCTCAAAGGCCAACTGAAGAGCCCCCAGCCCCCTCGGCTCCACATGATCCAGAATCAGCTGATATTCCCCCCGAGGTTCATAGACCGAGAGTCGCCCACGGACGATGACTTGGAGACCGTCCTCCAGGCCAAATCGCAAGCGAATGGCGGTTGATCGAAAGATCACCGCTCGAATCTGACTCGTCTGATCTTTGAGGGTA
>CAYSFU010000013.1:0-62048 GCA_964430555.1 uncultured Nitrospira sp.
CACTGGTGATGAGCCCGGATTCGGAATTCTTCCGGTACTTGAAGCAGCGCTAGCCGTTCCGCGGTGCGATTCTCTCTGGACTGATCTCACGGTTTCTCATTGAGATGTTGGTGTTCCAATGTCGGCACGATCTGACTCTGTGCGTCCTCAGTAATGTTGTATCGAACGTAGGCGTTCTCGACCATTTGATTGGCATAGAGTCGGCCGGTCGGCGCCTCAATTGTCACATTCACGCTTGACGGTTTATTGGGTTCAATCGTGACGGTCTGTTCAATCGTTTCCCCAATATAGGGGTGCCAGACTTTCATCTGATAGGTGCCGGGGGGAATGTCAGTGATTTGGAATTGTCCTTCGTTATCGGCCACTGCGTAATAGGGATGATCGGTGACCAGCGCCCAACTTTCCATATACGGATGAAAGCCGCATTGCATGGTGAAAATCTTCCGGTCTTTGGTCATTTTGACCGATTGGATCACGGTGGCTCCTTCGTAGTGCTTGTGGATATGCGTGTTCAACCCACCCTGACGAGGGTAGCGTGTGCTGATCGGCAACGGAACATTGAACAAGACGCGAGGTCCGAGGTTCGAGGTCTCATAGGCTTGAATGTCGTGAAAGGCAGGGTCCATATTCACGACCACAACATCGTGGCGATCGCGAACCAGTGTGATGTAGGGCGTAAACCTGCAGTCAATGGCTTCGATTTTCGGTGGCGTATATTTGCCGAATGGTTTACCCTTCTTGATGTTGTCGAGATACACGACAACGCGGCGAAACTCTCCCTGTGGTCCGATGTCAAAGGGCTGCAGCAGTCGCCATCCGTTCCCGTCTGAAATCCGTCCACAATAAATCGGGTCCGGCACCGTCGTCAGATTGTACCCTTTTGGCATCGGGACCTTGCCGTGGAGGTGAACCGTCCCCGAGAGCGATCCGCCTTTAGCCACCGACATTTCCTCATAGGCTTCGCTGCCGGGTGTTACCGCAAGACTGAACGCACAGGCACATGCGACTATCAGACCGTTCCACGCAGCTTTTCTCATCACCGCCTCCTTCTCCGGAATCTATGGTGATCGAAAACCCTCATTGCTCATGAGGCAGGCTTGTCAAGATGGATGACCGCCGTCGGGCTCATTGAATGGATCGGGTCCGCCAGATCCGTCCAGACATTATACCGGACAGATCGGGCACGGAGAAAACAGAGGCTGACGTAGTCGCCAGGCGGAATGGCGATCATGTCCTTCATTGTACCGAACCATGTCATGAACCCCTTGTCACAGCCTGCGTCCGCGATCGGTTGTACTCCGAGCAATCCCAGATGAATCGGAACGGACAGCGTGTTATGCCACCGAATCTCCTCTCCGACGACGGCATACATTTCAGTGGGAGTAATGGAGTTCTGGCCGTCGATACGAATGTGATGAATGCGTGGCAGTGGGTCGGTCTTGGAAGATGTCGCACAGCCGGTGAACGCAAATATGAATAGAGCGAGGCTTAGAACACTGTGGTTCAACATGGTCATGATCTCCTCACGATGGAAAGACGATACCTCTCCTTCTATTAAAACCCACCTCCAGTGTTGGCGGAATCTGGTGATGCTCACGGCTGTCAGAGTCCTGACTTCAGGCGGCCCTTGGGCGGATCAGTACCGTGGCGGTAGACAAAGGCCTGGAGGTCCCGAGGAGGGGAACTGATGAGATGGCAGAAGGAGCAGTGCATTGTACGCGTTTGGACTGGAGCCGCCGATGGTCTTGTATCGATATTGTGATGGCCTCAAGCTAGTTATAATTCCCTCAAATCTCTTATACAAGCCTCCACCAGAAATCTCTATGGAGAAGTGATGCATGACAATCCATGAGCTTATTGGTTGCTCATCAAGTCAAAGTCAGCGTATAGTGCGCTCGATGCGTCGCAGGGATGGGAAAACGCACTGTTTCTTGCCTACGGGGATAGGTGCAATCACGCTGATCCTCATCGTCTGTCTTTGCGTGGTGTCGCAAATGCTCGGAGCTCCTGTCACGTTGCTCGGTCTCCTGACGCAAGATACGCCGGTGGAATCTCTCTCCGAAGACTTCTCTATTCCTCCGAGTACACCGGAACTGGGGAGCCTGAACCGTTCTCGTTTCACTGCGGAGAGTCAATCCCTACGTCGTATTCAGGTCTTCTCGACCGCAGTCTTTCACCCTCCTCAAGGATAGTCTTCGTTCGCCTCGAATCACTGTGCGGCAGACGCGTTGCTGAGACAGGCACCAGTGGCTTGTCTCTGTGTCCCGTCATCGTACGGCGCTAACGGTTCCGCGTGTTCGCACTATCGTGGTGTCATGGAAACTGGAAGCGTGAGCAATGACTACTTGGATTTACAACAGCCGATCACAAACCAGCGAAACACTTTTCATCCACTCAATTTCATGACATGTACTGAATGTGACCATATCGCGCCGGTGAATGAATGCTGCCTACGGCGGTCGGTAGACAAGATGTGTGGTGTGTACAAGGATGGAGAGAAGCCTGTGCTCCTTAAAACAAAGCACGTTGAACTCGAGATTGCCGGATTTCTATTTTTCCGCGCGCCATGGCTGGGTTCGGTGTATATCGGCCCCGACTCCGGATGTGGCTATGTCGTGAGGAGTCGCCCGAATGAGATTGATGCCATGCGCCGTGACTACATCGAGAGGACCAGGCAAACGTTGCGTGTGCGAAGATAACGAACGCGCTGGTCGCCTATGTAACATGTCATGGCTCTGTCACGGAGGAAGTGATGAACAAGGAATGGTTCACAAGGGGCACACTGGTCTTGATCGTGTCGGCAGTCGGAACCGTCGTCATGACTGGCCATGCGTTGGGGGAGCCGAATAAAGTCGAGAAGGCGGCTGCCGCGAAAGTCTCGATCGACGAGGCGCTCACCACGGCGCGGGAGAAAGTGTCGGGTACGGTTATCGAAGCCGCGTTGGCGCAGAAGCACGACCGGCCGACCTGGCAGGTAGAAGTCGTCACCTCGGAGCAACAGATTATGGAGGTCCATATTGATGCCCAGACGGGGACCGTCATTGATGTGGAAGAAGAACAGGTAAAGTCGAAGCGGATTCATCGGCGAAATTAAATGTAGAGAGCATCGGGCCACAGCCTTTAGACTTGCCGTTCCATCACGCGAGAGTCGTCCTGTCCTCGGAAGAACCACCACAGACAGGCGCACCGATTGACAAACCGGGTGCACTGAAGCCGACATGGGATATCACACATGACGTTGATGCATACGCTCACAATTTTGATTTGCTTGGCCGCGCTGTTCAGCTATCTGAATCATCGGCTGCTGAAACTCCCGATCACTATCGGGCTGATGGCGGTGGCGCTGGGGTTTTCGTTGGTTCTTTTGGTGATGGGAAAGTTGGGATTTGGTGTGGAGGCTGAGGCGCAGCAGTTCATGAGAGGCATCGACTTCAACGAGGCGCTGATGCACGGTATGCTCGGCTTCTTGCTGTTTGCTGGCGCCTTGCATGTCAAGCTCGATGCGTTGCTGGATCTCAAGTGGGTGATCGGCTCCCTGGCCCTGGTCGGGACGATTGTCTCGAGCGTCGTGATCGGCCTGTTGGGGTATGTGTTGTTTGATCTCGTCGGTCTGCCGCTGCCCTTTCTCTATTGTTTGTTGTTCGGGGCGTTGATCTCGCCGACCGATCCCATCGCCGTCATGGGAGTGCTTCGGCAGGCTCGGCTTCCCAAGGCGTTGGAGATGAAAATTGTCGGGGAGTCGCTCTTCAATGACGGAGTCGGTGTCGTCATTTTTCTCGTTCTCCTCAACTTGATCCCAAAGGACACAGTTCATGTGACCGATGTGGTGGTCTTGTTTGCGAAAGAAGCGATGGGCGGAGCCCTCCTGGGATTGGCTCTCGGTTATCTTGCGTATCGGATGCTCCGCTCCGTGGACAATTACCAGGTTGAGATTCTCATTACGTTGGCGCTGGTGATGGGCAGTTTCGGATTGGCAGATCTGCTGCATACGTCGGGCCCGATTGCCGTCGTGGTGGCCGGGTTGCTCATCGGAAACCATGGGCGGCAATGGGCGATGTCGGAGTCGTCGCGGGAACATCTCGACAACTTCTGGGAGTTGCTGGACGAGTTGTTGAATGCGGTGCTGTTCGTGTTAATCGGATTGGAAGTGCTGGTCTTGAGCTTTCGGCAGCCGTACCTGGTTGCGGGGCTCGTGGCGATTCCATTGGTATTGGCGGTACGATGGCTGAGCATCGTGCTCCAGATCAGGCTATTCAGCCTCGTCCGGGAGTTTCCTGCCCGTACAGTGACGATCCTGACCTGGGGCGGCCTGCGCGGCGGAGTATCCGTTGCACTGGCCCTCTCTCTTCCGCTGAGTCCATCTCGTGACGCTCTTGTCACGATCACGTATGTCGTTGTCGCGTTTTCAATTTTGGTCCAGGGATTGACGATCAATCGGGTGCTGGGGGATTCAGCGCATTCCTCGACCGGTATCCATACAGCCGATATAAAAAGTACGAATATTTCATAGACGGGAATGGGCGTCGGGGTGGTCATCGGGCCCTTTCTCGACTCGGGACCGGTGAGCAGCGCGCGGTCAAACGTCTTCGTTGTCTGCGAGATGCTGACTCCTACAAACTTTTCCACGAAGAGGCCATGTGATGTCTACGATGAACAGCGTATCTCCTCGCGCTATCCTCAATGATGCCAAGTCAGGATTGGTTGTCTTCTTTGTGGCACTGCCGTTGTGTCTTGGAATCGCGTTGGCTTCCGGCGCCCCGTTGTTGGCGGGGCTTTCAGCCGGTATCGTCGGCGGTCTCGTTGTCGGGCTGTTCAGCGGATCACACACGAGCGTCAGCGGCCCGGCCGCCGGCCTCACGGCGGTGGTCGCGGCGCAGATCGCGTCCCTCGGTTCCTTCTCTGCCTTTCTGATGGCAGTGTTGTTTGCCGGGGTCATTCAAATTGTGTTGGGTCTTGCCAGGGGAGGGTTCATCGCCGGGTTCTTCCCCTCAAGTGTGATCAAGGGACTTTTGGCTGCGATCGGCATCATCATTGTCTTAAAACAGATCCCACACCTGCTGGGGCATGACCCGGACCCGGAAGGCGACATGTCCTTCATACAGCCTGACCTCGAAACGACCTTTACCGAATTGATTCGCATGTTCGGGGATTTCCATCTCGGTGCCGCCGTCATCGGTCTGGTGTGCGTCGGTCTGCTTGTGCTCTGGGACAAGTGGACACCGCTCAAAACATCGCTCTTTCCGGCTCCCGTCGCGGTGGTGCTCCTGGGTGTGGCTGCGGGTGCATGGTTCGAGCAACTTGGGGAGCCTTGGCTCATCAAGCCGGTCCATCTTGTGCAGGTGCCGGTGGCAAACAGTCCTGCCGAGTTTATTGCGTTTTTCCCAAGGCCCGACTTCTCTCAATGGCTCAATCCCGCGATCTATACGGCGGGTTTGACCCTCGCGATCGTGGCGTCTTTGGAGACCTTGTTGAATGTCAATGCGGCCGATCGACTTGATCCACAGCAACGGACCTCGCCCCCGAGTCAAGAACTGGTTGCACAAGGAATCGGAAATGTCACCTGCGGGTTGATTGGAGCCCTGCCGGTCACCTCAGTGATTATTCGAAGTTCGGTCAATGTAAATGCCGGGGGAAAGACAAAACTTGCGACGATCGTGCACGGGGCACTGCTGCTGGGCAGTGTTCCACTCATTCCGGTGTGGCTGAATCGCATTCCGTTGTCGTGCCTGGCCGCCATTTTGTTGATGACCGGTATCAAGCTGGCGAGCCCCGCGCTCATCAGGAAAATGTGGGAGGCGGGACGGTACCAGTTCATTCCGTTCGTCGCCACGGTGACCGCCATCGTCTTCACGGACTTGTTGGTCGGGATCTTGATCGGACTTGCCGTGGCGATCGGCTTTATCCTCAATAGCAATCTGCGGCGTCCGGTGAATCGGTTCATCGAAAAGCATCTTGGCGGCGACGTGGTTCATATCGAATTGGCGAGCCAAGTCAGCTTTCTCAACCGTGCGGTACTCTCTAATGTGTTGGCCGAAGTGCCTCGTGGCGGACAGGTGTTACTCGATGCGCGGAATACCGACTACATCGATCCGGACGTATTGGATTTCATCCGAGACTTTAAAGAACAGACGGGTCCCGCTCATGGCGTCGAGGTCAGTCTTGCCGGGTTTCGAAGTCGGTATGAAATCGAGGATCGGATTCAGTACGTGGACTATTCGACCCATGCACTCCAAGATGCCATGACGCCGCAACAGGTTCTGCAACTTCTTCAAGACGGCAATATGCGAGTGCGCACAGGGCGACGTTTGACACGAGACTTCAATCGCCAGGTTCGAGCGACGGCCGAGGAACAACACCCATTAGCCGTGACGCTCAGTTGCATCGATTCCCGCACGCCGGCGGAGCTGATCTTTGATCTGGGCATGGGCGACATTTTCAGCATTCGTCTGGCCGGAAATATTACGAGTGAACAGGTGCTGGCGAGCGCGGAATACGGATGTGCGGTCGCCGGAGCCAAGCTCATTGTGGTGATCGGGCATACGAGATGCGGCGCGGTTGCGACGGCCGTGAAACTGTTAGGTTCGCGCATGACGGCTGCCGAAGCAACAGGTTGTCAACATCTCGATTCCATCGTGACCGATATACAACATGCACTGGTGGGTGCCTCTCCGCAGGCTACCGGGAAGCCGTCCGCAGCGACGATGCCGCCAGCAGTTGATGCAGCGGCGAGGGACAATGTTTTGCAGGTCGTGAAGGACATGCGCCGGCAAAGTCAGACTCTCGACAGATTAGTGCGAGAGCGCCGCATTGCCATCGTCGGTGCTATGTACGACGTGACGACCGGAATCATTGAGTTTATGGTAGAGAACGATGTCGATACCGTGCCGACTGCATGATAGCGTTTGATTCTTCCGGTACGCAGGTGAGCCGGATTTGCGCAATGCCACTTCCAACAGCTACCATATGGCAACAGAACATTATTTCAAATTCCGACCGTGCGTGGGTGCGCGACGTGTCGAAGAAAGGATGACTATGGATATCTTGGCGTTGATACTCTC
Organism: uncultured Nitrospira sp.; assembly: GCA_964430555.1. Lineage (GTDB taxonomy): Bacteria > Nitrospirota > Nitrospiria > Nitrospirales > Nitrospiraceae > Nitrospira_D. Next base: position 7,059 of record CAYSFU010000013.1, read on the forward strand.
GCTGATTGCGATCGCGATGGCGTACACCGCGCTGCAACGCAGCGGCGGCATGAAAGATATCAAACAGCAGATGGAACATTTGACCGAGAAGACGGAAGATGCGACGAAGGGGGCACGGGAAGCGACAGCCGATGCTTTACGACGGCTCGAGGGTCTGGTCAGAGGATCCGAGGTCGACCCCCAGGCGAAACGCGAGGATCCTCCCAAGCCGCCTGACGCAGGATCGGCATCATGAAAGGATGGTTCGGTCTCTTCTGCGGTCTTCTCCTGGGGTTTTTCTCCGCCGTGATGGTGGACCGTATGGCTCCCGAGCTGCTGGCTCCTTATACGCAAGATCTGATTCCGGCGGACCGGATGGAGTCCATTAAAGGAACGGTTGAGAAGAAACAACGCGAAGGAGCTCGATTGCTCCTCACCCTATCGACTCCCAAAGGGGTCTTGTTGGCCACGTTCTCAAAAAAGGTCGATGAACTTGATCTGTTGATTGCAGAAGGCTATGCGGTCACGATTAAGCTGCAGAGTTATTCTCCATTTGTAGAGAATCCAAAAGTCGAACGAGTCGACGCCGGGGCAGGACAACCGAAATATGAGTCTCCGTTGCCGTAGATTTCCTCGGTGGACGATTGCGAATTGAAATCGGAACGTGGCCTGCGAGGTGGTGATGCCGATCAGTTCGTGGTTGTTGCCCAATGGAACGTACGACATCTGTGCTACGTGAGTGAGGTAAGCCCTTGACCTTCTCCATACATTGCGCGTAGAGAAGTCTCGTTCTGTCGAATGCATCACACCTGCTACGTACAGTTGACTGAGGAGGTCACATGTTACTCTCTGGAATCTATGCCGCCGAGTTTCTCTCAAGTCTTAACCGGAGGGGGACAGGAGTGGCTATTTTTACGGATAACACCTTTCACGGTGGGGATGCCTCTTATTATTACAAAGGCAAATATTCCCGTCACGAGCCGGATCTGGTTGAGATCATCGTTGATGTGGCTCAGTATGCCGGAGATGAAACCACCAGTTCAGCCATTGGTCTCGACAAGTTTCGCCTGAAATTGACCGGGAAAATATTAGAATCAGAACATGGAACCGAAGTGAAAATGACCCTTGAAGGGTTTGCGCAAGAGGACTCATCCAGAAGAATTTCCATCGAATTAAGACGGTTGGATGATCTGGTGGAAGCGCAGGAGGCTGAGGTGTAGTGGTTTGATAGAGCTTCAGTTCGCCACCGATAGGAGCAATCGCGCTCCAGCTTACCGGTGAGTAGCGTTCGTCAGGCATGATGGTACGCCTGATGGAGATGGGCGTATTAGTACCGAATGACCTGAATCTGACGCCACCGCTCGGACTGATATCGCCAGAGCAACAACCCCATTCTCACCGTCCAATCGGCGATCATGGCGGCCCAGACGAACAAGACGGCCTGGCGTACCCAGAGAGTGGCAATGAGGGCCAGCGGTACGCGCACGCCCCACATGCCGATCATCGTGGCACCCATAATGAAGCGTGTGTCGCCGGCGCCGCGCAACGATCCGGCCAGGACCATGGTAAGGGCCAGGGGGATTTGTAAAAGTGCCACGATTTTCAGGAATGTGGTTCCGAGCTCGATCACGGCTTCATCGGTGGTGAAGGCATGGAGGAGGGCGTAGGGGAAAAAGAAAAAGATGAGCCCCATGCAAGTCATGATGGCAATGGCTAACCGGTTCGCCTCCCAGTTCTCCAATTTCGCCCGGGTATACTTGCCTGCTCCGATACTCTGCCCCACCATCGTGGCGGCGGCGATGGCCAGCCCATAGCCGGGCAGGAACGATAACGATTCGATGGACAAGCCGACTTGGTGTGCCGCATAGGCGACAGTGCCGTAGAGCAGCACCAGTTTGGTATAGACAAAAATGCCGGCCTGCTGAATGATTCGCTCGCCGGAGACTGACGCTCCGACGGCCCAGATCGATCGAATTAGGTCGAGACGCAAGGTCGAGGACTCTTTGAAGATCGGCCGACAGCGGAGCAGGAGATAGAGGCTGCCGGCCGCTTCGGCCACACCGGCAGCAATGGCGGCACCCTTGAGGCCGAGCGCCGGCATTCCCCACAGTCCATAAATAAGCGGATAGGCCAGGAGCACGTGCAGAAGATTGACTCCGATCAGCCCGTACATGGGTGTTTTCGTATCACCTGATCCCTGAAGAATGGCAGCCAATACTTGAATGAGGACCGTACAAGGGAAGACGAGGAAAATGAGCGTGGAATAGGGAAGTGCCAGCTGAATGACGGACGGTTCTGCGCCTAATGCGTCCATCACGAACTGATTGCCGACCATGCCGACTCCGGCCAAGATGAGTGATGCCCCAATCGCCAGCCAGAGGAAGTGTCGGGCGGCTTCTCCCGCATCCTGTCGACGTCGTGCGCCCCATAACTGTGCAACGATGACATTCGTGCCGACCGAAATGCCGGAGACCAACGTCGCGGCGACGAATGCGAGCAATTGCCCGAGTCCCACGGCCGCAATGGATGTGGCGCCCAGTCCGCCGACAAGGAATATTGCTACAATACCTTCGGCTCGCTGGAGAAGAGTGGTCAGGGTGATCGGGAGCGCCAGCGCCATGACGGACCGTCTAATCTGGGTGACACCGTTGGCCATGGGCCGCTATCCTAACAGAGTTCCTTATCTCACTATGTGGGAAATCACGAAGTAGCGTGACGGCGATGTCAAAGACCGAAGCTCACAACGAATCATCGACTCTCTTCGCAACGCCGCGTTTGTCAAAGAGTAAATTCCTCTCGGGTTTGCAATGTCACAAGCGTCTCTATCTGGAAATCCATCAGCCTGCGTTGGCGACGCCGCCTGATGCATCGACACAGGCGATTTTGGACATGGGCACCGAGCTCGGTGTATTGGCGCAGCAACGATTTCCCGGCGGCGTGTTGGTCAAGGCGGGTTTTCGGCAACGAGAGGCAGCGATCGCGGAGACTGCCGCCCTACTTCACGATGCCGCGATCCCTGCCATTTTTGAAGCCGCCTTCGAGTATGACGGAGTGCTGGTCCGCGTCGATCTGTTGGAGCGAATGCCCAATCGCGAAGGAGAGCCAACCTCCTGGCGATTGATCGAGATGAAATCGTCGACGAGAGTCAAAGAGGTGCATCTCGATGACCTGTCGATTCAACGCCATGTCGTCGAAGGCGCTGGGGTGAGGCTCAATGCGACCTGTCTGATGCACATCAACACGGGATACCGCTACGAAGGTGGCGAGGTTGATCTGCAGGCGCTCTTTGCGATCGAGGATATGTCCGAAGCCGTGATGAGTCGACGCGGACAAGTGTTGCAACAATTGGCTGCAATGAAAGCGATGGTGAACGAGCGGACGCCGCCGGTGATCGAGCCGGATCAACATTGCCATAGCCCGTACGAATGTCCGTTCTGGGCCCATTGCACGAAGGAGAAATCTCCACGCTGGATCTATCATTTGCCGGGCAAGAAAGATATTGTCGGTCGGCTTGTGGAACGAGGCGTGCTCACGATCGACGATATTCCGGATGGAACCCACCTGTCGGATGCGCAGCAAAAGGTCAAAGACAATGTCGAATGGGTTTCCTCGGAATTGGGCTCACTCCTTCGTTCGCTCCGTTACCCCATCCACCACCTCGATGCAGAAACCGTGATGTTGGCCGTCCCGCGGTTTCCCTCCACCAGGCCGTATCAGGCTCTTCCTGTTCAATGGTCTAATCACATTGAACTCGAATCCGGTGAGATCATGCATCAGGAGTTTCTCCATACCGAAGCATCTGAACCACGCCGACGTTGGGCCGAGGCCTTGATCGAGTCCCTCGGCAAATCCGGCAGCATCCTGGTGTACTCTGCGTATGAAGCAGGACTCATTCGCCAATTGGCGGACACATTTCCTGAGTTCAAATCCGCGTTTCGAGAGATCGGCAAACGGTTGTGGGATCTGCTTCCGGTGATCAAGGACCATTACTACCATCCTGCCTTTCACGGATCATATTCGATCAAATCGGTCTTGCCGGCGGTGGTGCCATCGCTTGGATATGGGGATCTCGCGATTCAAGAAGGCGGACATGCGGCGGCGGAGTATTATCGTATGGTGTTTGTCGAAACCGACTGGGTTGAACGGGAGACCATACGAGAGGCCTTGCTACAGTATTGTGCTCGAGATACCTTGGCGATGGTGGAACTGAGGCGGGTGCTTAGGGGCAAGGCCGAGCGACATGAAGCAGGAAAAGTGATGGGAGTGATCTGAAGCCATTGCAAAACGGCATCGGCCACGGTAAGCTCGGCACAGTCATCGGGCATGTGCTCCTCATCTGCTCGGTCATCAATCCAGCCGGCGATCTACGATAACGGAGAGGTGCGAGAGCGGCCGAATCGGGCAGTCTCGAAAACTGCTGTCGGGGTAACTCGACCGTGGGTTCGAATCCCACCCTCTCCGCCATATCCTGTCTTTGATTGGCCAGACGTTTTTTCCACGCAAAATAATCGCACGAGTTATGTTGCGGAAGAGGGGAACGACAATTCGGTCAATTCGGCTTGCTCAACCCCTCGCTTGATCAGCGAAGAGAGATCCAGCTTACGCTCAACGCTGAGGACGTCGTCCAGACGAGTCTTGGTGCTGGGGTGGGGAGGCACGAAGAGCTTGCAGCAATCCTGGTCCGGCTCGATGGAGGTTTCATAGGTGCCGAGCCGTCTGGCTTCATCAATAATCTCACGTTTATCCATTCCGATCAGGGGGCGGAGGATCGGTAGTTCTGCTGCGTCTTCAATCGCACAGATGTTCTGAGGGGTCTGTGAGGCGACTTGCCCCAGACTATCGCCGGTCACCAAGGCCCAACATTGTTCTCTCCTGGCCAACTCCTCCGTAATTCGAATCATCATTCGGCGATACAGGACGATCCGGAACGGTGCCGGTGCATTTAGGACTATCTCACGCTGAATTTCTCCAAAGGGGACGACATAGAGACGTGAGTGATATTGAAACTGAGTCAGAGTCTGCACAAGGTCACGGACTTTCTCCTCGGAAGCTCGGCTGACCAACGGTCGGCCAGAAAAGTGAACGAATGAGGCCTGGCAGCCTCGCTTGATCAGGCGGTAGGCAGCGACCGGCGAGTCGATCCCGCCCGAGATGAGGCAGGCCACCTTCCCGCTGACACCGACGGGCATGCCTCCTGGACCTTCGACTTTTACTGCCGAGCAGAATGCTTCTTTGGACAGGAGCTCGATATACACGGTTACGTCCGGAGTTTTGAGACTGACCGTTTTCCCGGTTCGTTCGCAGATGGCCGCACCGACGGCTTTCTCAACATCCATCGAAGTCAGCGCCAATCGCTTATCGGCTCGTTTCGCGGTGACTCGAAAGGTGTGGAACGATGTGGTCTCGAGTTCCGCAACCGCCACCGAGGAGAGCGCCTCAAGATCCGGGTTTCCTAACTGCAGCGCAATGACCCGACCCAGCGAGAAGTTTGCAATGCCGCACACACACATAAGCCGCTCTCGAACAATCTTCGCGTCCGTTTCCGGCGGAAGCTCGATACGGATACGACTGTGGAGGTTCTGAACTTGCCGAATGCCCAAATCTTTTAGGGCTATGCGAATGTTTGTGATGAGGCGTTGCTCGAAGTAATCTCGATTGTGCCCCTTCAAGGCAAGTTCATGATAATGGGCGATGGCGGTCCTCATGGACGGTGAGGAGCAAGAGGCGAGGGGGAAGGGGTACGAGTTTTTTCAGACTCCAGACATTTCAGGAGCCCTGATAGCGGCCTATCGATGTGGTTCATCTGCTTGTCCAGCTCCATCCACGGTTGTTTTGACAGCAGCTCGTGGTGCAGTGCAATCTCGAGCTGGATGTCAAGCTCACTGAGTGATCCCTGCACGATGTGGAGATAGTTTGCAAAACTTCGTACCGTTTACCCTTCACCGGCTTCGAGGAATCGCTCCGCATCGATCGCCGCCATACAACCGGAGCCTGCGGCGGTGATGGCTTGGCGATACGTGGAGTCTTGGACATCCCCCGCAGCGAAGACACCCGGCACACTGGTGGCTGTTCCCTTGTGGGTTCGGATATAGCCCTTTTCATCCATGTCGAGTTGGCCGGCAAAGAGAGCCGTATTTGGCCGATGACCGATGGCGATGAAAACGCCGTCGCAAGTTAGTTCCGATGTTTTTCCTGTCACCACATTCTTGAGTCGGACTCCGGTCACGACATCTCGTCCGAGCACATCTTCGACTACGCTGTTCCACACGAACGTGATGTTTTCGTTCTTCATCGCCCGATCTTGCATGATTTTTGAAGCGCGGAGTTTGTCGCGTCGATGAATCAGGGAGACCTTTGTGGCGAATTTGGTGAGGAAGATAGCTTCCTCCATCGCGCTATCGCCTCCGCCCACCACGACCAGTTCTTTTCCTTTGAAGAAAAATCCATCGCAGGTCGCACAAGTCGATACTCCATGGCCGGTCAGTCGCTTCTCGTTCGGAACGCCGATTGGAATGGCTGAGGCGCCTGTGGCAATGATGATGGTTTTAGCTCTCACGGTCCGTTCACCATCGACGGTAAGCGTCAACGAGGTGTTCGTCATGTTCACGGCCGACACATCACCAGTGAGGAATTCCGTGCCAAACCGTTCCGCTTGGGCTCGCATTGCCTTCATCAACTCGGGACCTGCGATGCCCTTCGCGAATCCTGGGTAATTTTCCACTTCCGTCGTGGTGGTGAGTTGCCCGCCCGACTGCCAACCTTCGACGAGCAGGGGCGACAGATTCGCCCGTGCGGTATAGATTGCAGCGGTCAACCCGGCTGGTCCCGATCCGATGATGGCGACGTGATGCATTCGAGGACTCTAACATAATGGGAGGGGAGGACGGTAGAAGGAGACCGGCGCTTGGCTGAACGCCAGAAGTTGTCGCATGCTGTTCGTGATTTTGAACAATCAGCGACGGAGAGGCAATGTCGGGTACTGTGGTGTGCAAAGGACTGCGCGCATGCGTATAGTGTGAGAGCACAGATTCGGAGCTACTTCATCGGCGGCGAAGCCTTGGATGCGGCCAGGTGAGAGAGCACCTTGAACGTGTCTCGTACTTGCTTTCTAACAACAGCACGAGGCAATGTTCCGTCAAGGACTATATCGGCTCTGCGAATCTTTTTTGACAACGGCAGTTGGCTCTGAATACGCCGGAGCGCCTCAGCCTGGGTGAGGCCGTTGCGTTTCTGTAAACGGGCGATTTGAGTGCGTTGGTCGGCGGTGACGACGATGACCCGATCCACGCGTCGATCGATACCGGCTTCAAACAGTAAGGGGACATCGTAGAACACCACCGCGTTCCGGTCAGTTGTTGTCGCGTCTCTGGTCAGCCGTTGTTGTTCGCGGGCGACTCGGGGATGGATGATCCGTTCAAGATCTCGACGTTTTGCACGATTGCCGAACACGATCTGTCCGAGGGCTTGCCGGTTGATCGTTCGGTCGGTGTTTAAGATGGACTTTCCAAATCGACGAACAATGTCTCGCCATGCCGGTTTGTCCGGTTGGACGACCGCTCGCGCCAACGCATCGGCATCGATGACAATGGCTCCGCATTGCATGAACATCTTCGCCACGGTGCTTTTTCCGGTGGCGACACCCCCGGTGAGTCCGATCAAGATCATAGCGGCGGAGCTTATCATGCGTCAGGTCGGACAACAAACTGAGATTGACATCCTGAGTTCCCCGCTTGTATGAACTTTGCCATGTCTCGCATTCTGTTGATCGTCATCGTGTCCGTCCTCGGTGCCGGGATGGCTGTGGCCGGGACCGGGACGGAAGGCTTGGTACCCAGTCCACGAACGATTACGGTCGCCTTGGACGGTTCAGGTGATTTCTCTTCGATACAAGAGGCTGTCGACAGCGCGGGGAAAGGTGACACGGTGTTGATAAAGGCCGGCGTGTATCCTCAGGATCTGACCATCCATAGTAAGGAAAAGCTCAAAATCGTCGGCGCGGGCGTTGAGCAGGTGATTCTGCAAGGGCGGGGGCAGATGGTGGGCGTTCTCCATGTGGGGAAATGGCCGTATGGCGCAACGGATATTGAGATCAGCGGTCTGACGATCGACGAGTATGGGGGGCATGCGCTGGGTATTTTTAATGGGACCCGCGTCACGCTCCGTCACCTTCGTGTCAGAGGCATGGTCTTCAGCCAACAGGTCCAAGAGGTTCGAATTGAGGACTGTATCATCGGTGGAAGTGAGACGACCGGTGCGCATTTTTCCGACTCGCAAGCCGTTTTGATTGGAAACTTTATCCATGACAACGATTACGGTGTCAATGTTACCGGTAAGTCGTCTGTTCGACTCGAGCACAATGTCATCACGAGAAGTCTCTTCGAAGCGGTCGTCATCGGTGATCAGGCTGTCGCGGTGTTGATGAACAATACGCTGGTGAAGAACGGCGGCGGCGCGACATTTCTCGGCGCCTCACAGATTGAGGCCATGGGGAACATTGTGAGTTTCAATACGGTCGGCTTTCTGATCGCTCCGTCGAGTCAGACGAGGATCGGGTACAATCTTCTCTTCAACGGTGAGGCCGACTATATGACAACTGGTTCGCCAAATCGTCCCGCCCCGGAGCTGAAAGCCCATTCTGATATCGTTGCGGACCCTCGGTTTGTCGATGCTGAGCGCGATGACTTTCATCTACAACCTGACACCACGCTTCTTAATGTGGGAGAGTTTCGCTATCTTGGAGCGCTTCCCCCTCGCCGATCTGTCTTAAATCAGTAGAAGTTCTAGTAAAAACAATGAGATAGTAGGCGCTCTCTGTGTGCCTGGATGTGGCGGACATTGTTCGAGGCGAGTGTGAGACCTTCTCGTGCGCTTTCCGGCTCAAGTAACGGCTTGAGTATGCCGAGAAAGATTCAACCTGGAGGTCGTTCTTGGCTAGTTTCAGAAGCAATCTCGAAAAACTGTCGGGCGAGGCTATTCCCTCACTCATGGATATGGAGTCGGGGAAATTAGTCGGCGCCGTGCTTCCCATGTCCGAACAGGCCCAGATCCAGATGCGGAACAGTATTGAGGTGATTGAGTACCTCCTGAACCAAGAACAAGTGATCTGGAGTTGAGTCGTAGCGCATCCACCCTCCCTGCTTCCCTGTATCGTATTCTCAACGCATAGCGCATCTTCCCGTGAGCGTGGCGGGCATGTTGTTTGGAACATTCCAGCGACAGCGTCGACATTCACTGAGCATTTCCGCAACCGACTAGCTGGTTCTGCATCGGTCGGACTTGTGTGGACATGCTTCGATCGAGTGTGTGCTTGATTTCAATGTCGATTGAGTGCATCGTAGCCCTCGTGTATTCCTCGTGTCGTGTCCCATAAGATACGCAATCTTCCGCTCGTGGCGAGTTTGTCAATTGATGAGTGGAACCAGCTGAAAACACTTGTCTCCCTACATGCTCGATGAGAACAGTCACTGTCAACCAGGAATGAACTACGACACTCGCTAGAGTGAGAAGCACGAGATTTTTATGAGGAAAGCAGTTCGAAAGTCTTCTCGTTCCAACCCTCTTCATGCCGCCGAACGTCAACGTCTGGAAGACGATGCCCTCCGTACGCAGCATTGGAAACGCTGGGGGCCATACCTCAGCGAACGGGCCTGGGGGACGGTCCGGGAAGACTACAGTCCGTATGGCACTGCGTGGGAATCTTTTCCACACGACCATGCCCGCTCTCGTGCCTATCGCTGGAATGAAGACGGGCTCGCCGGAGTCTCGGATCGTCATCAGTACATCTGCTTCGCGATTGCGCTCTGGAATGGGCGCGATCCCATTTTGAAAGAACGGGTGTTCGGCGTCACGGGCAATGAGGGGAATCATGGTGAAGATGTAAAGGAGTATTATTTCTATTTAGATTCAACGCCGACACATTCATACCTCAAGTATTTATATAAGTATCCTCAGGCTGAATTTCCCTATGCCAAGTTGGTTCACGAGAATCGCCGTCGTGGACGGGGAGAGGGAGAGTACGAGCTCATTGATACGGGTGTCTTTGATGAGGATCGCTACTTCGATGTCATGGTGGAGTATGCCAAGACGACGCCGGAGGAGCTCTTCATCAGGATTCAGGTCACGAATCGGGGACCTGACTCCGCCGAGCTGACCCTGCTGCCGACCCTCTGGTTCAGAAATACATGGTCCTGGGGACTCGATGCTCGTCGGCCACGAATGCGCGAGGGGTCGTCACAGAAGAGGTTCAGTGTCGTTGAACTTGAACACGAGTACTACGGCGAGCGCTTTCTCTGGTGCGAGCGAACGCCGCCGTTGCTGTTCACGGAAAATGAGACGAACTCCAGACGGTTGTACGGGGATCAGGAAGGCTCACGGTACGTGAAGGACAGTTTCCATGATTATATCATTCATCGGCACACTGACGCAGTCAACCCTGGGAAAGTCGGCTCAAAGGCCGCCGCCCAGTATGTGCTGACTTTGGCCCCCGGGGAATCGGATCTCGTGCGTCTCTGTCTGACCAATGAGTCGGATCCCAGAGCCTTCAGCGCTCAGCACATCGATGGAGTCTTTAAACAACGGGTTCAGGAGGCCGATGAATTCTATGACGACCTGGCTCCGGCAGATCTTTCCGAGGACGCGAGGCTCGTGCAACGACAGGCCTTTGCCGGGTTGCTGTGGAGCAAACAGTTCTACCATTATGATCTGAAACGCTGGCTCATAGGCGATCCAGGGATGCCGGATCCGTCTCACGCACGACTGCATGGACGCAACTCCGACTGGACACACCTCTACAATGCCGATGTGATCTCCATGCCGGACAAGTGGGAGTATCCGTGGTACGCCGCGTGGGATTTAGCCTTCCATTGCATTCCGCTGGCTCTTGTTGATTCGACCTTCGCCAAAGAACAACTGATTCTCATGCTCCGTGAATGGTACATGCATCCGAACGGGCAGATTCCCGCCTATGAATGGGCGTTCGGAGATGTGAATCCTCCGGTTCACGCCTGGGCTGCCTGGCGTGTCTACAAGATCGAGAAGAAGCGGAGGGGCGTCGGTGATCGGGTTTTTCTTGAACGGGTGTTCCACAAGCTCCTGTTGAACTTTACGTGGTGGGTCAATCGAAAGGATGCCGAGGGGAAGAACATCTTTCAGGGAGGATTTTTGGGGCTCGACAACATCGGCGTCTTTGATCGGAGTGCCCCTCTGCCGACCGGCGGCCATATCGAACAATCGGATGCAACCAGTTGGATGGGGATGTATTGCCTCAATATGCTGTCGATCGCGCTGGAACTGGCGCGAGGCAATCGCGCGTACGAGGATGTGGCGAGCAAGTTTTTTGAGCACTTCGTCTATATCTGCCGAGCTATGAATAATATCGGCGGCGAGAAAATTGAGCTTTGGAATCGAGACGATGGGTTTTTTTATGACGTCCTGCACCTGCCTGACGGGCAAACCTACCCGCTCAAGGTCCGGTCTCTTGTCGGTTTGATCCCGTTGTTCGCCGTCGAAACCTTGGATTCCGAGTTGATCGATCAGCTACCGAGATTCAAACACCGGATGCAGTGGTTTATTGAAAATCGATCTGATTTCAGTACGCATGTCGATACGCAATCATACGATGGCGGAGTGCGGCGATTTTTATCGCTCGTGAATCGTTCGCGATTGAAATCGGTGTTGCGATATATGCTGGATGAAGAGGAGTTTCTTTCCCCCTACGGCATTCGTGCGCTCTCGCGTTACCACAAAGATCACCCCTATGTGCTCTCATTCATGGGCCGAGAGTATCGAGTGGATTATGAACCAGCTGAATCGAGCACCGGGCTCTTCGGAGGCAATTCAAACTGGAGGGGGCCTATTTGGTTTCCTGTCAACTATCTACTCATCGAGTCGCTTCAAAAGTTCCATTATTTCCTCGGCGAGGACTTCAAGGTCGAGTACCCGGTCCGGTCGGGGCGATTCATCTCGTTGAATGAGGTGGCGGCTGAACTTTCTCGACGGCTGACGCATATTTTCCTCCGTGATGCGACCGGGCGGCGTCCCGTATGCGGCGGGATCGAAAAATTTCAAGGCGATCCGTGGTGGCGAGATGCGATCCCATTTTATGAGTATTTCCATGGAGATAATGGGGCTGGCATCGGAGCCAGCCATCAGACAGGATGGACCGGACTGGTCGCAAAGTTGATCCAACAGAGCGGGGAGTAGGGGGAGGCGTGATGCAAGACGCGCATCTCGCAAGAGACGAGATACGAACGACGAGGGATAGCTGATGCGGATTGGCAAAGAGGACTGCCAAAATTTTGATCGTGCGCTGAGTCTGGAATGGTTGGAGACGGACGGGTGTGGAGGATTTGCATCAGGCACGGTGGCTGGTGCCAACACGCGACGCTATCACGGGCTGTTGATCGCGGCGACCGCTCCAGAGGGCCATCGCTACGTGCTGGTCAATCACGTGGAGGAATGGCTTCATCTGGATGGCCGCGTGATTTCCATCTCGACGAATCTGTATCCCGGGGTCGTCCATCCTCACGGCTATGGACATTGCGTTTCTTTTTCATCGACGCCTTGGCCAACCTGGATGTATGTGATCGATGATCGAACGGTTAGCCGAGAAATCTTCTGTGTGCAGGGCCATAACACGATTGTGGTTCGCTGGAGACTCCTCGCACCCACGACGGATTCCATCGGACTGCGGGTACGTCCGAAGCTCACGGGTCGTGAGTATCATGCCCTCCATCATGAAAACGGAGCGCTGTCTCCTGACGCGACGGTCACAGCGCAGGGAGTGACGTGGCAGCCGTATCAGAATCTTCCAGCTGTGTATTGCCGACACACCGGAACGTACCACCATGTTCCTGAGTGGTATCGGCATGTGCAGTTTCCCCTTGAGCGGGAGCGTGGGCTGGATTGTCAAGAAGATTGGTGGTCTCCGGGAGAATGGCGTTTCCACTTGACGCCTGAGAGGGAACAGGTCATCGCGTTGGCCAGCGAACCGATCAAGGAGCTTGAGATCGAAGCACTCATTCAGAAGGAACAGGCCAGACGGACAGGGCGTTCTAAGTCTCTGAAGCGTCCGGATCACATTGTGGAAACACTCCGGCAAGCCGCCGATACATTCTTAATTCAGCAAGGCCCTCGGCGGACGATTATTGCCGGCTATCCCTGGTTTACCGATTGGGGGCGAGATACCTTCATTGCCTTGCCTGGCCTCTGTCTTGTGACCGGACGGTATGAGGTGGCCTGGCGCATCATCGAATCCTTCATTCCCTTTGTGTCGGAAGGCATGGTGCCGAATCGTTTCCCTGATCGTGGCGACGATCCTGAATACAACGCCATGGATGCGTCCCTTTGGTTTATCCATGCCGTCGATCGTTATGTGGCGTACAGCCAAGATACGAAACGGGTTCGAGCCATTGCGTGGCCGGCTATCAAACAGATTCTCGATGGATATCGTCAGGGCACGAGGTACCATATCAAGATGGGTGGCGATGGGCTGATTTCCGGAGGGATGCCTGGGACTCAACTGACATGGATGGATGCCAAAATCGGGGATTGGGTCGTCACGCCACGGCAGGGCAAGCCGGTAGAGGTTCAAGCCTTGTGGATGCGGGCGTTGGAGGTTGGCTCTCGGTTGGCTGAAAAATTTGGTGAAGGGGCCTATGCCGCTGATTGTCGGAAAGCGAGAGCGCGAGCCGTCACATCGTTCCGTACGCGATTCTGGTACGAAGGCGGACAGTATTTGTACGATACCATCGATGGACCAGAGGGAGACGATCTCTCGCTCCGCCCCAACCAAGTGTATGCAATTTCTCTATGCGATGACCTTCTCACGAACGAACAGGCAAGACAGGTGCTTCAGCTTGTCAAAGATCAGCTCCTGACGCCTGTGGGGCTTCGAACCCTTTCACCCAATGACGGGCAGTATCGGCCACGTTATGAAGGAGGTCCACGAGAACGGGATAGCGCCTATCATCAGGGGACTGTCTGGCCGTTTCTGTTGGGATCGTTTGTGACCGCCTGGTTGAGTACGTTCGGGCGCACCTCCACGGTGAAACGTGAAGCGCGGGTATTTTTGAAAGGAGTCGAAGCGAGCCTAGGAGAAGCCTGCCTCGGTCACGTCTCCGAGATTTTCGATGGTGACTCTCCGCATGCGCCACGTGGCTGTCCGGCACAGGCCTGGTCGCTTGCGGAATTGCTTCGTGCCATGGTCGAAGACCTCGGGCTGAAGATCACACCTGAGACACTCCACTCGGTTCGATCTGAATAATCTGTCGTCCGAGAACGCGAAGCGTTCCCTCCCTTGACAGCGTAGTACGCGCATCCGTAGGCTGCCGGTACGAGATGTTTGGGAGGTCTTGCGTATGCTGATGAAGGTTGTCTCAAGCCAACTACATCGAATCGTCGGTGCCGGTGTCGCGTTGTGTCTTTTTACAGGTCTTGCGGTTCCCTATGCGATAGGGGCTGATGGCCTGCCGAAAGAATCGGTCTTGCCGTTGAGCATAGCGAACAAGGCGATAGATGCCGCGTTAGATGTCTGTAAAAAAGATGGGTATCGAGTGAGTGTCTCAGTGGTCGACCGTGAAGGCGTGCTTCGCGCCATGGGACGTGCCGACGGTGCTGGGCCTCATACGATAGACAGTAGCCGAAAGAAAGCCTATACGGCCGCCAGCCTACGGCGTCCCACGAGCGAGCTTGCTGATCTCATGACCAAAGTTCCCACGCTTCAAGCTCTTCGCGATATCAATGGTGAGATGTTGATGTTGGGTGGAGGGCTCCCCATTGAAATAGGAGGAGAGGTGGTTGGGGCCATTGGAGTCGGTGGGGCACCCGGCGCCCATCTGGATGACGCCTGTGCGCAGGGAGGCTTGGATGCGATCGGTGCGGTCCCCAAGGTTTCGCCGACCAAGTGAGATTCCAGGCAGAGTTGATGTTGAGTATGGCCTGGTTGCTGACGGCGATGGGATGCAATAGCAATGTTCCTGAGACCGCATCACTCGAACTCACTCCGTTCCAGCTGCGATTGGCTATTGTGAGGACGGCAACCGACCCATTTCTTCAGCGATTCAACCTCACGATGAACGTTCAAGGGGGAGGGTGTCGCTCTTCAACCGAATTATTCCCAGATACGGGCTATGCCGGTCGGCGGAACGTCTACCTGGCAGCAAAGGGCCGAGTGTATGTCGTCGGACAATACGATGCTCGAGTCGTTGAAACCTCAAACTGTCAGACCAGTCTGGCCGAATTTCGCCATCTCGATCGAGACGTGATCTTCCTTGGGAGCTTCGACCAGGACCAAGAGAAACGCTGGGGATATGTGTCCGCGCTTCGACGACCTGAATTGCCGTTTGAAAAGCGATAAGGACGGCGAGCGATCGCAATACATGCAGCAACCCATCATCGGTTACCACCAAGACGAACATGGCGATTGGGTTGCCGATCTGGCCTGTGGCCACGGGCAACACGTGCGTCATCATCCACCGTTTTTCAACCGCCCATGGGTGCTTACTCTCGTTGGCCGTGAGCGGCATCTCGGTACGTTCCTAAACTGCAAGAAGTGCGAGGAGCCGATTGACTCGACTTCCTCAGCTTTGTCCTGAACCACGCACCGTCCACATTCTTTCCAGCGGTGACGGCAACATAATCTTGCCCACGTCTCATTCATGCAAGCATGCATTTTCTTGGTGGATGACAACCTTAGTGATACGGTAGGCATGAGACGGTTTATCGATGCCATGTCGTGAGGAATGGAGGGGATGAGTATGGCCACGGCCACCCACACGTCGACGGTCGATCCTCGATCCGGATTCTTTGTGCATCGAATTCAAAAGGGGTATGCCGCGTGGATCGGATTGTTGCTGTTTCTGTATTCGGCGCTGTTTTTCACGGTGGCGTTCTACGGAGCCCATGTGAAGCCCGTCGTCGTGCTCTACACGAGTGATTCATTGGAGGAGCGGCAGGCGGCAGCCGAGGAGATGTTCGCGTTGAGCAAGACCGTATGGGTTGCAGTTCCGGTCCTCTTTTTCGGTTCAGTGATTTTCAGTCTTGTCGTGACACGGCGTGTGGCAGGTCCGCTTGCTCGATTAGACGAAAGTCTTCAGCAGTGGGCGCGGGGAAACCTTCGTTGGCGTGTGCGTTTTCGTCCCAGCGACCGGTTGGATGTGTTGGCTGATCATGCCAATCTGGCTGTAGAGAATATCGAGCGGTCATTCGACGAGATTCAGGATCAGACTCGTGTCTTGCGGGCGGCACTCCAGAAGATGGAGAACGCTGAGTCTGCGGGTGTCAAGGAAGTACGAGTTGCGCTGGATGAGATCACCGGGACGTTACAGCGATTTAATTTTCGAACGGCGGTCACTCGGCCCTGAAGGATGTCATGGCGTATGCCGGTGCGAAAAACGGTGGATTCACCTTGCTCGAGGTGCTGGTCGTTCTGGCTATCCTGAGTATCCTTGCCGCAACGGCGATGGGTTCACACAGTCATTTTGTCGATCGTGCCAAAGCCGTGGAGGCCGAGGTGGTCCTCGCCGAGATTAATCGGTTAGAGACGCTCTATCATGCCAATCATGGGAGCTATTCCGGTGATATTGCGGCCATTGGGTTCACTCTCGCGCCGACGCTCAAGTACTACAAGGCCGAGGTGTGGTCGGATGATGGAGGAGTATCATTTCACGCGGCCGCGATCCCTCTTTCCGAAGCATCGACACAGTTGGCTTTGGTCTTGACGCATACACGAGATGGAATCACGTTCCATAAGAAGAATGTCGGAACGCTGACTCGCCAAACTCAAGGTGTGCCTTCCCCGATCGGGATGTCTTCGAGGGCAGAGGGACAGGTCGACATGGGCCAGGGTACACAGAGAAAAACTCCACGGGAGGATTGCCGGAAAGGCGGTGAAGCAACAGTTGCTGCGGATGGATTGCTCGATATGAATTTCTGCTTGAAATAACATTGCTGCTGGATGACCGGTGGTCATGTCATGTCTGCCTTTGATAGCATGAGGGCGCTTCGGAGATTTCCCATCAATGATGAACCCATGAGTAGGGTGTGGGGCGCGGCTTGCAATTCTCACCTTTTTCGGGCCATGTTGGGAGACGGTAACGTCCTGTGATCCAATCAGCCCATGTCCGATAGTAGAGCCATTCAGATCTCTTGACAGAGTAGACGAGTTTGTTTGACAACCGTGACCAGACTCCTCAAACGAATCACGAATCATCCATGTTGACGCAGCGCTATCAAGTTATCGTGCTATTGATTGTGGTTGTGCTGTTCGGCTGCTATCTCTTATTGCCCTTAGGGGTCTCCTATGTCTTAGCCGATCAGCTCCGTACGTACGGCTACAGTCGTGTCATTCTTCAGCTCGGGTATCCCGGATGGACACAGATGGATATACCCGTTGTTTCGTTCCAGCAAGATTTGGGAGAAGAGCGATTGATGATCTCCCTGACAGACGCGGAGATTCAGTATGATATGGGGCTGCTGTTGCAAGGTCGTGCGAATCGTATACGGCTTAAAGATGTGGCCGTCCATATCTTGACGATGCATTCGACCGAAGCCACGATCGACGAGAAGCACGAGATAAAAAACGAGGATGAAGATGTGTCGCCATGGAAGCTCCTGACGGCTGGCGATCTCCTGCGGAGTCTTCCCCTTATCCCCTTTGGTGAATTGCAACTCGAGCATCTGACCGTTTTCCGCGAACAAGCAACGGGGCCGCTCAGAAAAGTCACGATTGATGGGGAGCTGACCTCTGCCGGCAATGAGGTCGGAGGGCATCTCTCATTTCGAGGACAAGATACCGGTTCCTATAGCCTTGTGATGGCCGGGAAGTCGGCGAGTACGTGGTCGGCTACCTTGTCTTCGGAGCGACCCCATGCCGTACCGATTGTTTCCTGGCAGTCCCGATCGCGCCCGACCGGCAGTGCAGATATTCAAGTCGATGGGCAACTTCGAATTGATGTCCAGGAGCTGGCTCCGTTCATTGCTCTTCTTGTGCCGATCGGACCGGAATTGGAAAAAGTGACGGGGCAGGTCGCACTTGATTGGGCGGGGGTGGCTGCGACCGAGGCTGCGCTGGGGTCTCTCTGGGAAGATGAGCATACCCGTGTCGATGGGCAAGTGCGCATCAATGTGACTCTCCCCGCATTGAAAGGAGTGGCGAAAGACATTGCGCTGGCCTATGCGGGAAAGTTTGCAGGCAATGCCACTCAGGCTGTGTGGACAATGGATCCTGGTGTACTCCTCACGGCGACGGTGAATACCCAACCTCATCTTATCCCAGACATTGTTCGGTTGATCCTTCCTCATGGAGACCAGCTGGTGCGAATTGAGAACAAGCATGTCGTGCAGGGGGCGCTCTATTGGAAAGATACTCCTATCCGCACCGTAGCCCAAGGTCCGTTGCAGGTGACCTATGGCAGGCCGACAGGACCATTGATCGCAACGTTTGAAACTACCAAGGCTGAAGGACGTGGGAATGAACTGATCTTGGCCGAGGGGGCCTATCAGCTGGATGGAGTGCTTCCCAGGACATTGACCGAACGACTCTCCGCAAAGGAGGCCACAGGAAGAGTGCGAGGGACTATACGGCTGGAACAAGCCCATATTGCGGGGCTGTTATTACCACCATCCTCGGTTACGGTCAAACAGATTGGACAAGGCGTGGTCTTCGTGTCGGCCGCCACGCTGAGTCTCTCTGAACCCTTGGCTGTGGAGTGTGATCTGACTCCGAGACATTGTATTGGAGGACCGTTGGCCGCCACGATTAGTGCGCCCACCGTTAGAATAAGCGGCCAGCCTGTTTCCATGACTCAGGGGCTGCTCAGGGTCCAGGAGATGGAGACGAAAGACACGAATTGGACAGCCAGCGGGATGGTGGTCCTGGACGAGGTCAGTGTGGATGCTGGAGGAGAGATTCCCGGCCCAAGCCATTGGGTCACAAAGTTCTCGGCCGACCATACGGGCATTGGGGCGGATCTCCAGGTCGATCTTCCGGCTTATAGAGGAGTGGTAACGGCCAGGATTGAGCAATCGCTGAAGACTTCATACGGTGTGTTGCATGGCACGATCGGTCCAGTGAGGTTTGATGGGGCCGAGCGGCGACTCAGTCGAGTCATCAGAGCGGTCAGCCCATCAAGCGATTTGCTGGACGGGACCGTCAACGCCACCGTTGACGTGACATGGGATGAGGCCGTTGGAAGCCAATCCAGCAGCGGGACCAGGGTGACCTCAGCAGTTGCACGGCTCGTGGCGGAGAACGTTTCGGGGTACTATCATGACTACGGGGTGAGGGGGTTGAGCACGTCACTGGTTCTTCGTGCAGAGGGACTGGAGTCCATCATGATGGTTCGGCCGGCCGCTCTTTCTGTGGCGGCCATTCAGAGTGGTGTGGAGGTGACCAACGTCAAGACGTCCTATCAGGCTCGGTGGGTCTTGGCGGATCCACTCCCGATCGTTGAGATGAAAGACTTTCAGTGTGAGTTGTTCGGAGGGATGATGACCAGTCCTGGTCTTGTGGTGGACTTGGCATCGCCCTCATTCACGACAACTTTTTCCTTACGGAATCTTGATCTCGCAAAGATTCTCAGCGTAGAACAGCAGCGAGGCCTGCAGGGAACCGGCACGCTCAATGGGACACTCCCCGTCACGATCACCTCAAGAGGCATGGCGGTGGATGATGGAGTCATTGAGGCGCAGCCTCCTGGTGGGACCATCCGGTATGTATCGACGCCGGACTCTGCGAGGCTCCTTTCTGAGTCGGATCAACAGCTGCAGCTCGTCGCTCAAGCGCTCAATAACTTTCAGTACTCATTGTTACGGGTTGGCGTCAAATACGGCGAATCGGGTATGTTGGACTTGAAAGCTCGCGTGGAAGGGAGAAATCCGGATCTGGAGAAGACGCCACCGATCCATTTTAACCTCACGATACAGGAACACATTCCAACGCTCCTCAAAAGCCTTCGTGTCGTTGAAAGCATCCAAGGAATCATTGAAAAAAAATATAAGCGATCAGGACCCTTATGAGGCAGACTATGCGGCATGAAACCGTACGAGCAGGCATCGGTCTACTGGTGTGGACGACTCTGTTCTTGCCGTTGGGAGCCTGTACCCCACGAGTTGAGGTTGCCGCATCGGAGAAGCCGATCACGATCAATCTTAATGTCAAAATTGATCATGAGATTCGATTGAAGGTCGACAAGGACTTAGACCAAGTCTTGTCGAACGACAGCGGACTATTTTAGGTATCGGAGGGGGGAATCGTCATGGTACGCTCACTATGTGCAGTCTGTGCGGCAACCCTATGGATAGTAGTCACGTCCTCGGCATGGGCCTTGACGTTGGATGAAGCGAAAGCAAAGGGATTTGTCGGCGAAAAAACCAGTGGGTATCTGGGCGCGGTGACTGCTCTCAATGACGAAACCCGCGCACTGATGGATGACGTGAATCAGAAACGCCGGCAGGCTTATGAAGAGATCGCAAAACGGAACCGCACGGTTCTTCGAACGGTTGAAACATTAGCCGGAGAAAAAGCGATTCAGAACACCAAGCCGGGAAACTTTGTTGAGAGCCCAGGCGGTTGGGTCAAGAAATAACGATCACGCGTAACGATCATTGTTCCACGGGAGCGCAGTGTTTGAATATCCACGAACCTCCCAGAACCCTTTCTCGTCTTTATCGGAAAACGTAATCTCCTTCACCCACTTCGCTCCCTTCCAGGCATACCGTTTCGGGACGATGACACGCACCGGCCCACCATGGTCTCGAGAAAGGGGGGCGCCGTTCCAATGACGAGCGAGTAGCACATCATCGTCATCACAGGCTTCGAGCGGGAGATTGGTCGTGTAATCGTCGTAGGATTTGAATAGGACGAATCGAGCTGGTGGCAAGGGTTTTACGAGGGCAACGATGTGCTTGAAACTCACGCCTTCCCAGTCATTGTCGTATCGACTCCATGATGTGACACAGTGGAAGTCTGATCGATCCGTGAGTTGGGGTTGAGCCAGAAACTGTTCCCACGTCCAGGAGATGGAGGTTGTGACGAATCCGCCGATACTGAGCCGCCATTCATGCATAGGAATGTCTGGTTTGAAACCGAGGTCTAAGACAGGGAAGTTCTGGACCAGGTGTTGGCCTGGCGGCAAGCGCTCATCTCCCTCATAAAACACTTCACGTTCTTCTCCTCCACGCCTGGCCCGAGCCCATTGTTCTTTGGTCTTTGTGAGCCGATTCTCTTCCATAGGTCGGTCCTCCTGCAAAGAGAGTAGTCTACCATGGCGAAGTCTTACAAGAGGGAGTGCTGACGACGGAAGCGGCTCAATGATGACTTGAAAATCCCTGGTTTCTTTGGATCCTACGGCATTCAATCTGACGGCAGATATAGCCACATAACATTGATGTAGTCTATGTAACGACGATTCGCCGCAGTTTGCGGTGACACCGGAGTGAGGCGCAACCCACATGGTCACGCTGGATGGCTCAGAGGTAAACAATACGGGGCGTATGAGGTTGAAGCGATTCGTGTATTGATGCCTCTTCCTTGATAGCGTCCATCACACTGTTCTTGTTTCTTCCCGAAACTGTAAGAAACCGGACCACCTCAGGACCAAACCACTACAGAGTGAGATTGACAGCTGGAGGAGGAGACTCCATGATACGTCAGGATGCCGCTATGGCTACACGAGTTTCAAATCAGGAGGGAACTGGGAGTGCCATGATAGGCAAGGTTTCTATTGCCGTGGTCATTGCGCTTGCCATTGGAGTGTTCTTCTATTTTGATCTTGGAAGATTCTTGTCGCTCGCGGCATTGCAAGAGAATCGGAATAGCTTGCTGGCCTTCACGGATGCCAACTTTGCCGCAGCGGTCGGTATTTTTATTGGTGTGTATGCTGTCGTGACGGGGTTGTCCTTGCCGGGGGCTGTGATCCTGACTCTGGCCGGTGGGTTTTTATTCGGCGCCGTTCTCGCAACAGTGTTGGTCAATATCGGGGCGACGACCGGAGCGACGCTTGCGTTTCTGACCGCGCGGTACGTATTGCGTGATACCGTCGAGCAAAGGTTCTCGAAGTGGCTGGGATCGTTGCAGGCAGGGTTTGCGAAGAATGCCTTTAGCTATCTGTTGACGCTACGACTCATCCCGCTCGTTCCCTTCTTTGTGATCAATCTCGTCTCGGGGCTCACACGTGTGAACGTCGGGACCTACATGGTCGCCACGTCCATTGGTATTATTCCCGGTTCATTTGTCTACGCTTATGCCGGACGTCAGCTTGGCACCCTCAATTCACTCAAAGAAATCGCATCTCCGAATGTAGTTGGTGCCTTTGTACTCCTCGGGCTGCTTGCCCTAGTACCGGTCATGTACAAACGGTTTGTCAAGAAACCGGCGTGATACCCCCGGTGTTGAGTGATGATTCACACAAAGCGAGATCACGAGAGGGACACGCCACCTACGCTAAAGGATCATTGGGATGAGTGAGCAGGATCAGTCGTTGGTCCTTCCGAACGACGACTACAACCGACAGCTGGTCGTCAATGTGCATCCGGCCAATTGGGTCAATCCGGAGCCAACGGGCCGGTACAATATGGTCGTGGTTGGAGCGGGAACTGCAGGGTTGATCACCACCATCGTGGCGGCCAGTCTTGGTGCCAAAGTGGCACTGATCGAACAGCATCTGATGGGCGGGGATTGTCTGACTGTTGGGTGTGTCCCATCTAAAGCTGTGCTTCGCGCCGCCAGGGTTTGGGCGGATCTAAAAAAAACGACAGAGTTTGGTCTCCATATCCCTACGGGAGTGACGTACGACTTTGGTGCCGTCATGGCGCGCATGCGAAAACTTCGGGCCCACATCAGCCGGAATGATTCTGCCCAGCGCTACATGAAATTGGGAGTTGATGTGTATCTCGGCAACGGACGGTTTCTGGGGACCGACAGGGTCCAAGTGGAAGGGCCGGCAGGTAATCGAGTTCTTACCTTTGCGAAGGCTGCGGTCTGTACCGGTGCAAGGGCGACTGTGCCAACCATACCGGGGTTACAGGAAGCTGGGTATCTCACGAATGAGACCGTCTTTGCTCTCACGCAACTGCCGCAACGATTGGGAGTCATCGGCGCAGGACCGATCGGATGCGAGCTGGCGCAGGCATTTGCCCGGTTTGGGAGCCACGTCTATTTGATCGAAACGGCGCACGGTATTTTGCCCAAAGAGGATCGAGATGCCGCGGAAATTGTCGAACAACAGATGATTCGTGATGGAGTCAAGCTGCTCTGCTGCGGGAACGATCTTCGAGTCGAGAAGGTGGGAGAGGAGAAACGGCTGATCGTCGAGTCGCATGCTCAGCAGCATACGGTCATCGTCGACGAAATTTTGGTCGGCGTCGGTCGGACACCCAATGTGGAGCGGATCGGATTGGAAGCCGCCGGTGTGCAATACGACAAGGCTGGCGTGAAGGTCAATGCCAGATTGCAAACGACGAATCCCAAAATTTTTGCAGCCGGTGATATCTGCTCTCGTTATAAGTTTACCCATGCGGCTGATGCCATGGCCCAAATCGTGATTCAAAACGCGTTATTCCCTCATCCACTGGGTTTAGGCTATGCCACGGTAGAGTCATTGAATATGCCCTGGTGTACCTTCACCGAACCGGAAATTGCCCATGTCGGTATGTACGAACAGGATGCCAAGGAGAAGGGATTCGAGGTTGAAACCTATACCTACACACTCGATGAAGTGGATCGGGCGATTCTGGACGGGGAAGAGGAAGGGTTTGCCCGTGTGCACATTCAAAAAGGGACGGACAAGATTCTCGGCGCAACGATCGTCGCGGCGCATGCCGGCGAGCTGATCAGTGAGTTCTCCGTTGCCATGAAGGCAGGAGCGGGGGCCAGGACGATTGCCGGCACGATTCATCCGTATCCCACACAAGCCGAAGTGAATAAGAAGGTTGTGAATCTCTGGCGGAAGGCACATTTTTCACCTAGGACGAGGAATGTCCTCATCAAGCTGTTCACGTGGATGAGGAGATAGGGGAAATGGGCGGCAACATGGGGCAACATTCCATCATCAGCCTTGTTTTTATGATGTGCACGATGTTGTGGGTTGTCTTGGTGCAGGCACAGAATCCGACCACCGTGGAGGTCGCGCGATTTTCTGCAAGTGCACCAGGGGGGAGTCTGTTGCCGGAAGGATGGAAACCGCTGACCTTCAAGAAGATTCCGAAACTGACGGCGTATGAACTGGTGAAAGACGGGGAGCAAGTCGTCGTCAAGGCCACGAGCGATGCGTCCGCATCCGGCTTGACCAAAGAGGTCAGGATTGACCCGAAAGAGTTTCCCATCGTGCAATGGCGATGGAAGATCGATAATCTGCTTCAAAAGAGTGATGCGACGAGAAAAGAGGGCGACGATTATCCGGCCCGGCTCTACGTTACATTCGAGTATGATCCGAATAAGGTGAGTTTTAGCAAGAAACTCAAGTTCAAGGCGGGCCAGGCACTATTTGGAGATATACCGATCGGAGCCATCAATTATGTGTGGGAAACGAAGGCGCCGGTCGGTGCGATTATCGACAATGCCTATACGGATTTTGTCAAAATGGTCGTTGTAGAAAGTGGCCCGGCCAATATCGGACTCTGGATCGATGAATCACGGAATATCTATGAGGATTATAAAAAAGCCTTCGGAGAAGAGCCGCCCATGATCAAAGGCATCGCCATCATGAGCGATACAGACAATACGAAGGAACGAGCCACGGCCTATTTCGGCGACATTGTGTTTATGAAACCACGGTGAAGAGCGTCACGTGACAGACGTCGCTCCCCTTCCTGGCATACTGTTTGTAGAACGAATTCCGTCCAAGCGTATCCCTGCTTGACTCTCCGCCGTTCCATCATCTTTCCGTTTATTGACTAGTGAATATTCCTGTAGGTATGATACGTGACTCTCAAGCCTCGGGTCTGTGACAAAAAAATGATACTTTCGCGAGAGTAACGTGAGATGCCGACGCTATCGTGGAAGAGTCAATTTCTTGGAATTTGTCCGTTAACCGAGGAGGATGAGATGATACGCGCATTGATCACAGGTGTGCTGATCACGGCGATTACTTGTTCTGGATGGATGGCTCGCACGGTATTCGCCAATGATGATTGGCAATGGCCAACGGTCTACACGATGTCGAATGAGACCAGCGGCAATGCGGTCTTGACGTTCAGACAGCATGGAGACACTTTGGTTCCCGCCGGATCGTTTCCAACCGGAGGGAAGGGATCGGGAGGGGGCTTGGGCAATCAAGGTGCTCTCGCCTTCAGCGATGATGGTGATGCGCTCCTGGTTGTGAATCCTGGCAGCGATGACATCTCGGTGTTTCAAATCAACGGTCGTCAGCTCAGACTAATCGACCGCGTGCCTTCCGGAGGGACTCGCCCGGTCAGTATTGCCACCCATGAGGATTATGTCTACGTGTTGAACGCAGGAGGGGCCGGCAATATCGCGGGGTTCGAACTGACGCACCACAACAAGCTGAAACCGATCGCAGGATCAATTCAGCCGCTCAGCGGGGCCAGCACTGCCCCGGCGCAAATCTCGTTCAATCCCTCAGGAGATACGTTGGTCGTGACTGAAAAGGCGACGAGGATCATCGATACGTATGCGGTGGATGAGGATGGTGTGGCGTCCGAGCCTGTTTCGCAGCCCTCCAGCGGCATCACACCGTTTGGCTTTTCCTTTACTCGGCGAGGAGTGTTGGTGGTCAGCGAAGCCTTCGGAGGTGCGCCGAATGAGGCTGCCGTGTCATCGTACCGTCTGCGGGATGGGCGGGTGACTGTCCTGAGTGGGTCGGTCCCTACCACCCAGACGGCCGCCTGTTGGATCGTGATTACCAAGAACGGAAAGCTTGCATACTCCAGCAACACCGGCAGTAACAATATTTCCAGCTATCGAGTGGACTGGGCCGGCAAGTTGACCTTGCGTGAAGCCGTGGCAACCCCCACCGGGGCCGGTCCGATTGACATGGCGTTGAACAAGAACAGTCGGTTCTTGTATGTGCTCAACGCAGGATCTCATTCCATCGAGGTCTTTCAAGTCGATCGTGGCAATGGACGCTTGACGACCGGAACCGGCATTGCAGGCCTCCCCGACGGGGCGAATGGCCTTGTTGCGCGGTAGCACCCTGCGGCGTTCGACCCAGAGTCTCAAGAGCACTCAGAGGTCTTGCATGGGCGAGGCTTCTGAGTGTCTGGGGACGGTCGAATCGATTCGAAGATGCGAGCATCCGCTCAGGCAGTGGGTAGGTCGTGATCGATCGGTAGAGGGTAGACAGGATGAAGAAGACATGATGCCTCGCACAATCCTTGTGATTGAAGATGATTCTCACATTGCCCAGCTCGTGCATCTCCATTTGCGTGATGTCGGGTATGAAGTTGATGTGGCGCAGGATGGTCCCGCAGGCCTTCAGCAGGCCCTTGATAAGTCGTATGATTTGATCGTGCTGGATCTGATGCTTCCTGGAATAGATGGATTGGAATTGTGCCGGAAACTGCGCGCGTCATCGAAGTATAGTCTGGTCCTGATGGTCACAGCCAAGTCGACGGAACTGGATCGAGTGATGGGTTTGGAAGTTGGAGCAGACGACTACCTCACCAAGCCGTTCAGTATTCTGGAATTCCTCGCACGAGTGAAAGCGTTGTTTCGGCGTATGGAGGCTCTTCGCTCTCAGGCTCCGCTCGGGAAGTCCCCGACTATTCGTGTCGGCGACCTCGTGATCGAAGTCAATAAGCGAAAGGTCCAGCTGCGCGGTCGACCGGTAGAGTTGACGGCCAAGGAGTTTGACCTGTTGCTCCAATTCGCCCGACACCCTGGCCAAGTGTATACTCGCGCCAAACTCTTGGATATTGTGTGGGGGTATTCCCACGAAGGATATGAACATACCGTGAACTCTCACATCAACCGCCTGCGAGCTAAGATTGAGGATGACAGCAGTCGGCCTCGGTATATTTTGACGGTGTGGGGGGTCGGCTATAGCTTTTCGGAAGAGTGGTCAGAACGGTAGCATCATGTTCCACACGCTGTATGGAAAGTTAGCGGCTGTTCTGTTCGGGCTCTTTTGCCTGATTGGTGTCGTGGTCATCCTGCTCACCCTGTACACCACTCGGTTGTATTTTCAAGAAGTCAACCAGAAGCTCAACCGGATGTTAGCCGAACGGATGGTGTCAGAGCGAGTTCTGATGCAGGAGGGACAGGTCAATGATGAGGCCATGAAGGACGTGTTTCACCAGCTCATGGTAATCAATCCCAGTATTGAACTGTATCTGCTTGATCCTCAGGGCGCCATCCTGAATTTTTCCGCTCCTGCGGGGAAGGTCAAACGACAACGCATTTCCCTCGACCCACTTGAACGGTTCCTGTCAGGAGCCGAAGATTTTCCGATTCTTGGCGATGATCCACGCGATCTCACAGGGAAGAAGGTATTTTCGGTCTTTCCTATTGAAGCGTTGGGAGGTTCGATCGAGGGCTATCTGTACATTATTCTGGGTGGTGAAGAGTTTGATTCGATCATGCAGATGCTTGAGCAGAGTTATATTCTCCGACTGAGCCTGTGGATCGGAGGAGCCATTCTGATATGTACTCTCTTAGCCGGACTGCTCTGTTTGAAGCTATTGACGCGAAAACTCAACTCGCTGGCTTTGGCGCTGGAGACTTTCAAACGGAACGAATTTCCTGAAAAGTCTTCCCTGCTCTCCCAATCCATTTCTCAAGGAGTTGCAGCCAGGCTAGGAGATGATATTGATGTGCTGACGCTGACGTTCACACAAATGGGGGATCTCATCCGTCAACAAGTTCACCAGTTGAAAGAAACCGATCAGTTGCGGAGGGAATTGATCGCCAACGTCTCTCATGATCTTCGCACGCCGGTCACCAGCCTGCAGGGCTATCTTGAAACCTTAGTGCTGAAAGAAGGTACGCTCTCGCCACAGGAGCGACAGCGGTATCTGGATATTGCTGTGGCGCAGAGTAAGCGATTAGGGGAATTGATCGGGGAACTGTTTGAGCTGGCCAAGCTGAATTCGCCTGAGATGACGCCTCGCTTCGAATTGTTTTCTCTCGGCGAATTGGTGCAGGACGTAGTTCAAAAGTTTCGAATGAGCGTCGAAGCCAAGCAGGTGACGCTCCAGGCCATGCTAGGGAAAGACCTTCCCTTTATATCGGCTGATATCGGATTGATCGAACGGGTTCTTGAAAATCTGATCGAAAATGCGCTCAGGCACACGCCTTCACGAGGTCGGGTCACGGTGATGTTGAGTCTCAGAGGCCAAAGTATCGTGACACAGGTCTCGGATACCGGATGCGGTATTCCCCCGAATGCGCTCCCACACATCTTTGACCGATATTATCAGGTCTGGAAGAAATATCAAAAAGGTGACACGGGGGCCGGCCTCGGACTCGCGATCACGAAGCGGATTCTAGAGCTGCATGGAAGCGCCATTGAGGTGCAGAGTGCCGTCAATCAAGGAACGACCTTTTCCTTTCATCTTGCAGTTGCCAGGTCGTGCATCATGCCGGTTGCCGCATCAGCGACGAAATACTTACCCCACCGGTAAACATTCCGGTCACACGTCACCGACTTTCGTTCTGCTCCTCCAAGCCCTATACAGAAGAAGCCTTGTTTGTTGCTAAGTTAGAGTGAAGGTTGTGCGGCCATGTATCCGTAATGCGACCAGTCTGTGACAAAGATGTCATGATTCCGTGACAGTTTCTTGATCATTCTCTGCGAATATGCCGATGAGTCCATCGCGCCGTCATGAATGAGTTCCAAATCGATCGATACGATCATAATGCTCTCGTGTTGAAACGCAGGTATTGAAGGCGACCGCAGACTGGAGGATGGGTATGCGGATGAATATGCAGAAGTGTATGGGCTTGATGTCTCCGACTGTATCGACAGGGAAGATATCACTGTTGACCCGCGACTCCACTGTGTTGGCGGATGAAGGACAGCTTATCTCACAACTGCGGGCAGGTGAGGAAGAGGCATTTGAAGCAGTTGTGACCCGCTATCAGGAGGTGCTCATCAGAATGGCGATGCGCTATGTCGCCAATCGAGCAACGGCAGAGGAAGTTGTGCAGGAGACCTGGATAGCCGTGATGAGCGGGCTGAGTCGGTTCGAAGGCCGCTCCTCCTTCCATGTGTGGATCTGTGCAATCCTCATCCACAAGGCCAAGGATCGAGGTATCCGAGACAAACGACAAAGAGCCCTCTCAGGCTTCAAATCGGGAACCAATTGGAACGATGAACCGGATCCATCTCATTTCAGACCGCGTGGAGAGTGGTTGGGACACACAGAGTTTTCTCGGTATCTTCGGGACGATCAGACACCCGAGAAGTTATTGGCATCAAGGCA
This sequence comes from uncultured Nitrospira sp., assembly GCA_964430555.1. GTDB lineage: Bacteria > Nitrospirota > Nitrospiria > Nitrospirales > Nitrospiraceae > Nitrospira_D. The sequence continues at coordinate 36,417 of CAYSFU010000013.1, forward strand.
GGCGATAGCCTGTATGTGGCGCGCGATCGAAAATTTACCCGCACATCAGAAGGAAGTCCTGATTTTGCGTGATGTGCAGGGCATACACACGAAAGAGGTTTGTACGCAACTGAACATCTCTGAAACGAACTTCTATGTACGGTTACATCGTGCGCGGGAACGAGTAAAAGTGGCGGTCGAGGCCTCGCTGGGATGAGGCGAGGGGTGAGTCTGAACCGGCTAGAACACCTCTTGATGATTCATATGTCATCCATTCGTGAATCTTTTGTGACAGTTCAGGATTATCATGCCGGACGAAAGTGTAGAGCGACATCGCAGGCCATCTGACATGGACCACGGGTCATATCGAGCGGTACGGAAGATTGCGAGACCGAGAATCAGTGCAGTGCATCAGCCTCCATGATGACGTACGTTTAAGATTGTAAGAAACTAAGTGGATTGGTGACAGAGATTATGACGACTCAGGCGGCTTTAGATTGAGACGTGAGGCTCCGGAGGCGATCATTGAATGGAGTTGGCGAATCCATCTCTGGTGATTTCAGCACGTACCCGGTCGCCGACTTTCTTCTGCCCGCGCAGCCGCTTGGTTTCCCGGTTCACGTGGAGTTGGACATGATTCTCTTCATAATCTTCAACGATGTAGATGTCGCCCTTGATCTGTTTAACCGTACCGCTGATGGTCTTCCATGCCGGACCGGGTGTAGGGGTGGACCGACCGGCATCTGATTGGTGGGCTGTTGAGTGTACAGACAAATCAGGCGCGTCGGTGGAGGATGACGGTGAAGAAAGAGCATGGTCTCCCTTTTGGTCGTGTGAGTGGGCAGAGATGAGAGCAGGGGAAATGAACACAAGCACGGTCAGGCTTCCCAGAAGAACCGAAAAAAATCCTTTCTCAGGTATGTGCATCAGGGGCCTCCTTGTCGACAGACTGTTGAATACGGTTATTGTGCAACAACGTAGGCATATGTCGAGAGAAAATGGAAATGACGTGTGATCAGGCTTCCTCATGCTGATTCAGATTGAACGAGCGCAGCAGGGCATGTTGGAGCGAGGCACGGGAGCAGCCTCTGAGAAACTCAGGCGACCGAGTGTTTCTCGATCGTTCTTGGGTGGACTGAAGAATCTCGCCTTGCAGCGCCCGCTGCTGGCTGTCTTTCAAGTCAACCTCCGCTGTAATTCTTCCTGTGGCTACTGTGATTTACCGTTGAATGTTGGTCATTATGAGATGTCGCGGGACGAAATCCGAGATGTCTTTACCGCTCTCTATCAAGATGGACTACGGTTTGTTTTTGTGCAAGGTGGGGAGCCGCTCTTGCGTCGAGACCTGACGGATATCCTTCAAGACTTGCATGACATGGGATTTCATCTGAGCGTGATCACGAATGGCACCAAACTCACCGCATCCTTCGTGAGACTGTGTGAGGATCTCGGCGTTTCCCTCTCGATCAGTCTCGACACCTTGGATCGCGCCAAATATGAACGAATTCGAGGTGCTGATCAGTTTGAACGAGTCCTCGCCGGCCTGGATCTTCTCCGGCACTATCGCCATCCAAAGTTCGTGACATGCATCGTCAGTGAGGTGAATCGCGATGAGGTGGGGGACGTGGTGGCATTTGCACGTCGACGCGGTTTCTTGCCGGTCGTCGGTGCGTACCACTGGGATGTGGGGCTGTACGGGAAACAGGATGCGACGTTGATGTATGACCGTGAGCAGGCGTGCCTCGTGTTTGAAGGACTGCTTGAAGAGGAGGCCTTTCCTCCGGGCTATCTGCGGCAGTATGCACAAGACACTGTCACATGGCTTCGGGGAGGACAGCTGAAACCTTGCGATGCGGGAGGGTATAGCATTGCAATCGATGCGTCGGGGAATGTGTCGCCGTGTCTCTCGCTTCCATCCGCCGGTAATCTTCGAGAGTCGCCCTTGCGCGAAATCGTTGCGCGGTTTGATCGACAGGCGATTCGGCACTGTTCCGATCGATCGTCCTGCAACCGGTTGGATGGGCGAGTGATTGGGTCGGTGCTACGCCATCCGATCGCCGCATGGCGAACACCGGTGTCCTGATGAAATGGAGAGCGTGATGAGGTGGATCCTGATCGGTCTGATCATGGCTCTTACGGCTTGTTCCGGCGGTCCGGTTTCGTTTGCCCCCTCCAACCCGATTCATCATGGCGACTTCTCGCACAGGTTGTTGAGGCAGGTCTTTGAGACCCATGTCCACGACGGAGTCGTCGATTATGCGGGTATTCGGCAAGATGACCGGTTTGCGGCGTATCTTGCGCAACTGGACAGGATCGATCCCAATGCGCTTCCGACGCGTCAGGATCGACTGGCCTTTTGGATCAATGCCTACAACGCGTTCGCTATTCAGGGCATCCTCAACCGGTATTCCCCGTCAAACTTCGTGGGACGCTATCGCTATTTCATCCGGCAACAGCATCGAGTCGGTGGAGAAACCATCAATCTGTATGATCTTGAGCGCCAGATGCTCATCCGGCAGTTTCATGAACCTCGTGTGCATTTTGCAATCGTGTGCGCCTCCCTGTCCTGTCCAAAGCTCCAAGCCTGGACCTATGAGTCGGAGGAGTTGGATCGTCAGTTGGATGCGGTCGCCAAACAGTTCATCAACGATCCCACCAGAAATCGATTTGATCGAGAACGGAAAGTTGCGTCGCTTTCAATGATCTTTCGATGGTTCGACACGGACTTTTCTGCGGCTGCAGGATCGCTGTCGGCCTATCTCGCCCACTATCTCGACGATCCGGACTTGGCGCGAGAGCTGACACAGCCGGGATATCGCATCGAATTTCTCGACTACGACTGGGGGTTGAACGGTATTCACCCGGGAGGATCACACCATGTTGATCGGTCCTGATGAGCGTGTGCCGATTGCACGACTGCTGACGGTGCTTGAATATGGAGAGCGAGTCGCCCATGAGTGTGCTCTGGCTCAGGCTGTGTTGACTAAGGACAGCAAGACCCGTCGGTTTCTGATGAATCAATCCAGACAAGAAGCGATGCATGCGGTCGTATTTCAAAGCGCGATTGCGTGGTTGGCCCCTAAACATCTGAACGACGTGCCGGTTCTTCCGGCCCTGGAAGAATATCACGAGATTCTCGACGCTGAGTTGGCGCGCGGCAATCTGTTGGAAACATACCTGGCGGAACAGGTGGTGTTCGAAGGGTTGGGGGAAACGACGCTTTCTCGGATTGAGCAGGGGTTAGCGAAACGCGGCGCTCCGTTTGGACGCACGCGCCGCATTCTGCTTCAGCAGGAAGAGGAACATCATGGATTCGGTTGCCGGCAGCTGGAGCAGGCGATTCGTCGCGGTGAGACAGACCGAGACGCGCTCCGACAACGCGCCCAGCGGTATCTCATGCTGACGGATTCCATCATCTACACACTCTGCGATTTATTCGATAGCATCGACGAAGACGTCACGGCATGGGTGGCGGATGTTAAGTCTTTTGTGCCGCGCTGGTTACTCGCATGATTTCCATCGTGATTCCGACCTATAACGAAGAAAAAGTAGTGTCGCATAATTTGCAGGAACTGCTGAGACAGGATGGCGACTATGAAGTGATCGTGGTGGATGGCGGAAGTCGTGATCGCACACGCGAAGTGGTTGCCGAGCTCATCTCCGGCACCCAGCATACAAGACACGTCACGATCCAATTGCGACAGGCTCCCAAGGGGCGCGCCTCGCAGATGAATGCCGGCGCCGAAGCGGCGCTGTGGGAATGGGTGTTGTTTCTCCATGCGGATACGTTATTGCCGAGTGGTGCCGTCCAGCGGCTCAATGACATGGAGAGCGATCAGGCGATTCAAGCGGGCGGATTCATGCACCGGTTTTCCGATGACGATTGGCGGCTCAGGGTCATTTCATTTTTGGATAATGTCCGATGCATCCGAAGTCGGATCATTTATGGAGATCAAGCCCTGTTCGTTCGGCGAACATTATTTGAGAAACTCGGAGGGGTTCCTAATCAGCCGATCTTGGAAGATGTGACCTTTTGTGAGCGGCTTATCACGGTGACCGAACCACGGTTACTCTCTCCGCCGGTCGTCACCGATGCGAGAAAGTTTCTGAAGATGGGCATCTGGCGAAGCTTTATTCGTGTGCTACTCATCATCCTCCACGTCGAGTTCAGCCTGCCGGTTCTCCCTCAGGCCTTTTTTCAGGATGTTCGGTAGCTGTCTGTCGTCGACCGTTGAAGAGGAGGTGACGTTGAGTCTGTTGCTTAGGGTCGAACAGCAACCGGGGCGCGGCGTGTCCGGAGTTTGGCCAAAATGGGCGCGAGAATTTCATGTGCTTCAGGTGATGTGAGCGACTCTTGCAGCCTCGTCAGTTTCTCTTCCGTCATCGACTCTAAACTCATTAATGCCTCTCCCGCCCGATAGCGTACCCACCATTGGTCATCATGAAACAACCTGATCAACCGGTCCTCATCCTCGGCGGACCCCAATTTCCCAAGTGCGGTGGCGGCTTGCACGCGGACATACCAGGCTTCGTGAGTCAGATGGTGACGAACCATCGACAGATCAACAGGATCGCGAAACTCTCCGAACACGAAGAGACTCGAAGCCAGCATGTTCGTGGAGGGGGGAACATCACGGAGAAATTTCCGAAGAATCGGTAGGCCCTGCCGGCTTTTTGTCACGGGCAGATATCGGATGAGTCGTGAACTGAGATCCGGGGCTCCTTGGATGGAGGCCTTGGCGAGGACTTCGGATGCCAAGTCCTGTCCTGCGGTCTGTAGCATGGAGACAATTTTGAGCGGAGACCAGTCTGCTCGTTGACCGAGAACGGGGACGAGGAGAGGGAGGGCAGCGTTCGGATCGATACGAAGCAGGGCTTGTGCCGCGCTGAAGGCCAGAAATGAATTGTGATGGGTCAGCAGGAGGCTGAGCTGGGCCCATGCCGATCGTTCCTGTAACCGACCCAGCGTGACCACGGCCAGAATGCGCTGACTCAGCAATCGAGATTGCAAGAGCTCGTGCGCACGACAAGGACTGCCGACGGTCCTGGCCATGTGAACGAGAGGGGCGGTCATCGCGTCTCGTACGGACTGATAACACTCGTTCCAGAGATAGAGGAAAATGACATGATCACGACGCGTCAGCGCGGGAAAAGTGGTCTGTGTGCCTCGGATACACTGCTCCAACAATGGTTTCCAGAGGTCGATGATGCGTTGCCGTCGATGTTGATTCGCCAGGCGGTTTCGACGGAACAGAAGAATGGATGCGAGGAGCAGGATAATAATCCCGCTCAGTGTGACCGCGCTGAGGTACCAGAGGTCGAGCGGAACGTCGGTACGGATATAGCTCAACACAAATTCTCTCTCATCGCGTTCGTCGTTACCAGTGATAGATGATACTGAAACTGGCTCCGCGCCTGGTATAGAGCGCTCCACGGTCTTCATCGTACCCGTCGATTTCCAGAGAGACGCGCTCAACCACAGGCAAGACGATCCCACCTTGAATGGTTCGGCTGCTCACTCGCGTGACATCTTGCGTCGCAACGATTCGTTCGCCGGATGTTCCGAAGGACCCTGAGACGAAGAGTTGGAGCCGGTTGGTTGGGCGCCAGGTCAACCGTGACGAGAGGGTGATGGCGCCGGTCTCAGGGACGTAATACAGCTTTTCAGTGAGCCACAGATTCAACGGCAAAAAGATGGTCAGTCCGGGACTCAGCAGGTGAATGGTGTCTGTGTGATAGGACAGATAGCGGTAACCGAACGAGGCTTCGAAAAGTGTGAGCAGAGGATGCACAAGGCCCAGTCCCTGGGAGACCTCGCCGGCAAATGAATACGTGGGGGAAAACTTTGGATTGATCGTCCCTTGCGCGGCGAGATATCCCCAAGCTCGCCGCCACAAAGGACTGTAGACTTCCGTCGACAACACCGTGTCATGGAAACCGAATCGACTGATCGGTTCAACCCGTGCAATCAGCGTTTGCGCGCCAATGGATTTAGCGACCTCGATCAGCACATCTCGCTCGCTCTGGATTCCGCGCGAGTAGGAAAACTGGCCGTATCCGACTTTCAGGTAGTCGCGAAATGGTAATCGAATGGTTGCATCGCGTAGGCCAAGCGGAGCCTGCGGTGAGGCTTCGAGTCCTTTGGAGATTTCCTGTATGCGTGCCGCAATTGCTTCATCGCCGGTCAACTGATGGAGCCGGGTATACTGCGTGACGGCATCCTGGGTTGCCCCGCTCCAGAACAAGGTATCGGCCAATCCGTGCAAGGCCTCGTGATTGGTCGCGTCTTGTTGGAGCACCTCTCGATAGTGTTGGATCGCCGGGTCGTATTGTTTCTGCCACGACAGCACCCGTGCCAAACCGATCCGGACATCGAGATCCGAGGGATGACGTGTGAGAATATCTCGGTACAGCGAGACCGCCTGATCGAACTGTCCGTCTTGTGCCAGGATACGCGCGAGGTGCCCGCGAGTCTCGTCGTCGTTCGGTGAGTCGGTCAGGATCTGTTGATAGGCAATGATCGCCTTTTTGTATGCGCTCTGTTGCTCCCATGTCTGTGCCTCCGCGAGCCGTTCCGCTCTCCCATGCGTCGCGAATTCGGAGGCTACGGATGATGGCGGATTTTCTGACGAAGAGAGCTCACGTTTGATCAAGGCGATGCGTTCGGCGATCGCCGAATCGTGACCAATGGCGTAGGCTCGTTCATAGTATGGGAGGGCATCTGCGGCGCGTTGTTCCCAGAACAAGAGATCCCCCAGCCCTTGAAGTGCTTCCGCATGCCGGGGCTCCTCCCGTAGAATCCCTTCGTAGAGCTGTTGGGATTCTTTCCGGTCTGTTTTCCATGAGAGTACCCGTGCCAACGCGGTGCGCGCGTCGAGATCCGCCGGATGCCGACGTACAAGCGCTCGGTATAACTCGGCTGCCTCTGCATGGGAGCCGTGCCATGACAAGAGTCTGGCAAGTGCGGCTCGGATCTCGTCGTTCTCAGGGTCTTGTCGAAGCAGCGTGCGATAGATCGCAATGGCATCCGCATACCGTTGAGCCTGCTCAAACTGTTTGGCTTGTTGACGTAACGAGCGTGGTGATGCTTCTTTAGCGGCATGAACCGGTTGATAGCCACCCATACCGAGCACCAAGGCTAGGCTCCAGATGATCGGCAGCCTAGGACTACTCCAAGCGAATCGTCCTGAGGTTGGGGTGGTCATCATGCTATCGCGAGAGCGCCAGGTAGCCAGGTAGATCATGAATCACAAGTCCTGAAAAGCTGGAGTGGTGAGTTCGAGCGAATACCTCTGTGATCGTGCGTCGCACGTCTTGTTCCGTACGTCCTGAAAAGGAAATACGCTCCGGGCGTATCATCGTGCGATGGTGAATGCGAAACCACATTGCAGGGCCATTCCCAGGTGGCTCCTCTTGAGGAGGAGGCTTCAAGGTCAATGTTCGCCGGACAGGATCGAGCACGCCGTCCGCTAACGCCACTCGATGCTCTCGTTTCAAGACGACATGCTGCTCAGGGAGCAGGCGTGTGGTTTCCAGAGACAGCCAGACCGGCACACGTACCAATGCGCCGTACCGGAGCATGTCGTCGCTGATCGCAATGAATTCATCCATATCAGTTCGGTAGCTCATGACGGCGACTTCATCGACTCGATCCATGACTGAAAACGCAAGCGGTCGTTGCCGATGAGTGATGGAGGAGAACCAGAAAGGAATCACCATGGAGAGCTTCGTTCGCCCCCGCAACGCGGTTGCCACGAGATCGATGGTATTCAGATAGCGTTCAAAGATCGTCTCATCTTCGGGAAAGTTATCCAAAAGGTATGGTTCGATATCCAACTGGACTCCAGGAAGGTTCTGAAGCTCAACTAGCGTCAACAACCGGTCGAGTTTTTCGATCAATGAGGCGGCGTGATCGATCATGTCGGGAGCGCCATCGAGCGCGAAGAGCTCAATATCTGCCGATTTCATCATAGTGAATAGTCGGGCATAGGCCGCCCAAATTTGGTCGGAGTCACGCGCATCGGGGAGCTGCAAGATGATTCGTCGGCACTGTTGCTTCCTGCAGGCAGTCACCATGCCATCGGGATCGTGTATCGCCGTGCGATAGTCCCAATACCAAAACCCTAACGATGGCGCAGGAGGAGTCTCCGGCGATGGTCCGAGAAACGAGAATTCGTCGATGACGATGTCGGCATCGGCGTCGGTCACGAGCCGTATCTGAATAAGCTGTCGAAGGTCGACCTGTCGTGCGAGTGTGGCGAGTGGAATCTCAGTTGAGAACCGACCGGTGAGACGTTCGGTGACGGCGTGACTCCGATGTGGTCCGGTCAATGCGTCGAACAATTCAATCCTCATAGGGCTTGAGGTGGTCCCACGGATGCGGAGCGATCGAAACGACAATGCATCCAGACTTTTGTCGGCCACTTGCAGCGACCACTGTAGGCTGCAGGGTGCCGTGTTCCGGCGCTTCAGTTGCAGATGGAGCGGAGGCCCCAGATTCACCTCGGAGGCCTGACAGGTCACAATGGGTTGTCCGATACCAGTTTGAGTCAATAGGTCCAGTCGGTCATCCGATGGTCGATGGGAGGAAAGAACAAATGAATTGGCCGTCTGCCTCCCACGCACTATAATTTTAGGAATAGGCTGAGACCCGGCGTACACCAATTCGATTTCCTCGACATCGGTCAATGAACGTTGCCCGGGAATCGTCAGGTCCTGAGAGAGAGTCATGGAAGGCCAGAGCCATCCTGAGATGACGAGCACACAGGTTGCGACCCGTCGGTGCAGTCGTCTGGATGGGAAGAACGCATGAAGCCGGCCTCGCTGCATTGCGATTCGGAATCGAGTCACGCATGACATTCGAAACGATTTACGGTGTCTGTCAGGCATTGTTTTTACTGTATTTGGTCACTCTGACGGGTGGGTATTTACTGCTCAATGCTATTTCCATCTTCTCGCTGCGGCAGTACTTCGAAGAGCGGATGGGGGAGCATTTCCCGCGAGCGTTCACCGGGCATGAGCCGCAAATTAGCATCATTGTTCCAGCATATAACGAAGCCGCCACAATCGCGAGTTCTATTCAATCTTTGTTACAGCTCCGATATCCCGAGTACGAAATCATCGTGGTCAACGACGGCTCGAAGGACGACACCATCGAGGTGTTGCGGCGAGCGTTCGAACTGAAGCCCTTTCCCGAAGCGTACGGCCGCGATCTCCCGACGAGGCCAATTCGAGCTACGTATCACTCCTCAATTTATGCCAACATTCGTGTGATCGACAAAGAAAACGGCGGGAAAGCCGATTCACTCAATGCTGGTATTAATCTGTCGGTCTATCCGTTATTTTGCTGTATCGATGCGGATTCGGTTTTGGCGCAGGATAGTCTCTATCGCGTGGTGCAGCCGTTCCTGCTCGATCACCGTACCGTCGCCTGCGGCGGAACGATCCGCGTCGCCAACGGCTGTTCCGTTGAGGCGGGACGTTTAACCAAGGTGGGGCTGCCGTCGAGCCTGTTGGCGCTCCTTCAAACCGTCGAATATCTCCGTGCGTTTTTGTCCGGTCGGCAGGGCTGGTCTCCCATGAATGCGATGTTGATCATCTCGGGCGCCTTTGGACTTTTCCGAAAGGAGGCTGTCCTGAAAGTCGGAGGGTACCGAACGGCCACGATCGGCGAAGATATGGAATTGGTGGTGCGCCTCCATCACCATTGTCGTGTGAACGGCATTCCTTACCGGATTACGTATGTGCCGGATCCGGTCTGCTGGACGGAAGTGCCGGAAGATTACCGCACGCTCAGGAATCAACGTATCCGCTGGCAACGTGGACTCTGTGACAGTTTGGCCGGCCATTTTGAGTTATGTTGTCATCCCAAGGGGGGCGCCGTTGGGTGGCTCGCCTTTCCATTCATGGTGGTGTTTGAATGGTTCGGACCGGCGTTTGAGATCTTGGGCTATGTGTTGTTGCTGATCGGACTGGGGTTAGGTCTGGTCTCCTTCCAAGTCTGGCTTATTTGTGTGGTGGTTGCTATCGGACTGGGGATCACACTGTCCCTGAGCGCCTTGCTGATGGAAGAAATGACGTTTCATCTGTACCAACGGCGATCGGATCTTCTCAAATTAGTCCTGGTGTCGGTCATGGAAAACTTTGGGTACCGGCAACTCAATTCCTACTGGAAGTTGATTGGCCTGATCCGATGGATCCGAGGCACAAAGGCAGAATGGGGCAGCATGATCCGATCCGCGTCATGGCAGTCTCAGCACGCTCGACCTGAAAAGAGCTGACTGTCCACTGAAATACGCTGATCCAGTATCCATTGTTGAAATACGTCTGAAGGCCGTCGGGCACGATACATCCCTTCCCAGACGTCTGTTTACCTTACCGATATTTGAATGTCCTCGAACCTCCCTTGCAACGGTTGCCCTCCTTCAGTACTCTCAGTAGATGGGCATGGAACTGAAGTGGATGAGGTTCTGGAACTAAGCTGACTGGCGCACGATGGCCATCATAAGGCGACGCGGGTCTGATTTTGAAGAAGGGTGTGCAAACCTCAAGGCGCTTCGTGAGCAGATTTCGGTGAGGAGAACGCAGGGATCGGCTGTTCAAAGATGACGATCGCAGTGGGTCCGGGAGTGGATCAAGCGGTGAGTGAGGAGTCCGGGGAGCGCGCTGCGCATTCCGGCAGCGGGCGAGATCATTGATTCATACGTACGCTCCCATTCGCACTAAACCCTGAAAGAGTGGACGTTCCTAACCTCGCTTGATACACCAAGCGGAGTAGGGTTGTGCACGCTGTCATAGGCGTCCGAGGACGAGGGGACGGTGTAGGCACTCGAGGAGGGACTGATGAAGGGCATACTCATCATGATCAGTGGAATGATGGTGTTGGTGAGCGGCACAGTGTATGGTCAGTCTGATACACCGGTAGTCGATCAACAGCAGACGAGTCAGGAGAACTGGATCGAGCGCAGCTTCGACAGAGGGCAATTCAACCATCGAGACGCAGTTCGGCCCGGTCACGAACAAGATCGCCTCGAACGTCGAGAGAAGAAGGAAAACGTGGACGGAGAGAGGGCAAGGAAAGACACGGCTCGGACCGGCGCGAAACAGAAGCGTGCGCCTCGTCCCCTCGTGCGCGAGCGGCATAATCGCCAGGGAGCACGGCATCGCTGATTGTGACGCAGTCAGACTGAGCGGATGGGAGCCCATGATGTCGATTGCGGCGCTCCGTTCTTTTTGTGGAATACTCGGTCAATCTACATTTGGTTTCTCCGGTTTGTACCCTATTCGATCCTTGCGACAATACCGGCATGGATGTCATCGTAACGCACAGCAACGCAGATTTTGACGGCCTTGCGTCGATGGTTGCCGCAAGGAAGCTCTATCCTGGAGCCAAGCTGGTCTTGCCGGCCGGAGCGCAGGAAGCGGTTCGTAATTTTCTCTCCGTTCATGATCTTGATCTCAGCAAGCTGAAAGAACTCGATCTTGCGCAGATTACGAGGCTCATCTTGGTCGATACCCAAGACTCGAGCCGGATCGGAACGTTCATCGCCTGTCTCGAAAACCCAGGAGTCGAGGTCGTGGTGTTCGATCACCACATTGAAGCTGATTCAGTCTGTGCCGGAGGATCGAAGCAGTCGGTGGTGGATTCAGTCGGCGCAACGACGACGCTCGTGATCGAACAACTCCGGCATCGACATATCCCTGTGACACCGTTTGAGGCTACGGTCTTGGCTCTGGGCCTCTATGAAGAGACCGGGTCGTTTACCTTTGCGTCCACGACCAGCCGCGATTTGGAAGCCGGGGCGTTTCTCATCGAGGCCGGCGCGGCTCTCACGATGGTTGCAGACACCCTCTACAGACCGCTTGATCCGGATGCCATTGCATTGCTGAATGATCTACTGGAACACAGCGACGTGCTGTATTTGGAGGGGCGCAAGATTCTCGTGTCCACGAGCGCCATCGATCGCTGCCGAGGTGAGGCCGCCGGCGTGGTGCATCGACTCGCTGAATTGCACGGAGTCGATGCCGTTGTCGTAGCTGTCATGATGGCTGATCGTGTGGAAGTGATCGGAAGGAGTCGCCGGCCTGAGATTGATGTCGGGTGGATCGCGCGGGAATTCAAAGGGGGAGGTCATGCCGTCGCGGCAGCCGCCACAATCAAAGGACAGACACTCTCAGAAGTCAAAGAGACGATCGTTCAGCTGCTGACCACGCACTATCGCCCCACGCTGCTGGCCCAGGATGTCATGACCCGTCCGGTACAAACGATCGAGGTCGACACTACCATTGCCGAAGCAGGGCAGCAGATGACAACCTACGGTCTGAATGTTTTTCCGATCCTGGACGAGAAAGACCATTACACGGGGATTGTCAGTCGGGAATCGATTCAGAAGGCGCTGTTTCATCGACTCGGCAAGATGGCCGTGCGTGAGATCATGCAGACCGACGCCTATACGGCACAACCGGAGACGTCGTTTCATGATGTTGAAATGGTCATGATCGAGCGAAACCAACGGTGTATCCCGATCGTCAACGACACGAAAGTCGTCGGTGTCATTACCCGAACGGATGTGCTCCGCACGCTTCATGACGACATCCTGAAGACTGCCAAAGCGCGCACCGTTCACCCGTGTGACGTGGAGGTCGAGACCGGACGATCACATCGCAATGTCAAGGGGTTGTTGCGGAACCGCTTGCCGCATCGTCTTGCAACCTTGCTTGAGGACGTCGGACAGTTCGCCGATCGCTGCGAGGTGTCATTATTCCTGGTCGGCGGCGGTGTCAGGGATCTGTTGCTGGGGATCCACAATCTTGATGTCGATCTTGTGGTCGAAGGGGATGGGATCGCGCTTGCCAGAAAGCTCGGCGAGGTATTGCAAGCTCGAGTCAAGGTGCATGAACGATTTGGGACGGCGATAGTGCTGTTGCCTGATGGCCTCAAGCTCGATGTGGCCACTGCGCGAACGGAGTATTACGAGTATCCCACGGCATTGCCAACGGTGGAGCGCAGTTCGATCAAAAAAGATCTCTATCGTCGTGATTTCACGATCAATGCCTTGGCGGTTCGATTGAATGGGAAGGGGTTTGGCGACGTGTTGGACTTCTACGGTGGACAGCGAGACTTGCATGACAAAGTGATTCGAGTCTTGCACGGACTCAGTTTCGTCGAAGACCCGACTCGTGTATTTCGAGCGATCCGATTTGAAACTCGGTTCGGTTTTCGTTTAGGCAAGGACACCACTGCGTTGATTGCGGGTGCGGTCAAGATGAACCTCTTTCATCGCCTGTCCGGTCATCGTCTCCTGGAAGAGCTGAAGATGCTTTTTTCCGAGCGGGAGCCTCGGCAAGCCATTAAGCGGTTGGCGGATAGTGGGTTGCTGCGATTCATTCATCCCAAGCTGAGTTGGTCCAACCGATTAGAGGCGCTCTTAGATGCGATCGATGAAGCCGTCGATTGGTATCGGCTGCTGTACCTGGACCGGACGATGGACGTGTGGTTGGTCTATATGATGGGCTTGCTGGAGATGTTGCCGGAAAGTGGTGTGAAGGACATGCTCAAGCGCTTTCCGTTCTCCGAACAGGACGTCACGCGACTGAACATGACGCGTGTGGGCTGTCATCACGTGATTCGCCGATTGGCATCGAAACGATCGCTCAAGCCGGCAGAGGTGTATCACCTGTTGTCCGGACTGTCCGATGAAACGTTGTTGATCCTCATGGCCAAGAGCAAAGGGGACATCGTCAAGCGCCGTATCTCGGCATTTCTCACCTCCTATCAGCATGTCACACTCATCCTTACCGGGACCGATCTGAAGACGATGGGGCTAAAACCAGGCCCGCAGTTTAAGAAGATCCTGGCACAATTACTTGATGCACGCCTGAACGGCGACGTGCGGACTGATGCTGAAGAACGGCAGTTCGTTCAACAGATCGTCTCTTCGCCGAAGCGAACAATGTCATCTCTGGGAACATGACTCAGCGAGATCTTTCATACGCTGCCGCTCGTTGAGCACGCTGTGTCATGAGCGGCGGCAACCGCCTGCCGTTGAGAAGGATTCGCAGCAGCCGCCTCCATAGGTCTGTCCCGCCCCGGTGCGTGAAGGAAGACGTCCCAACCAGGTTGCAATATTTTCATTTTTTAAAGCCAAACCTCACTCGGCATGATATCCAAAGGTGAGCAAAAGAACGTGTGCCATAATTACATACATAATTATTGCCATGGTAGATGATCCTATTTGGCAGATTTGCGTATACGGGATTTGTGTCGGCGTGGTGATTGCCGTCATGCTGGGCCTCCCGCCTCTACTGGGAGAGCGGTATTGGCGGAAACCCGAACGCCGGTTGGAGAGCGCGACGGCCATTCCCTATGAGTGTGGGATTCGGCCGACCGGCAGTGCGCAAGTCCGCCCGCCGGTTCAATACTATTTGATCGCGATGTTCTTCGTCATCTTTGATGTGGAGGCGGCGTACCTCTATGCCTGGGCGGTTGCGGTGCCGGAGACCGGCTGGCTGGGCTTTATCGAAGTGACGATCTTCGTATCCATCCTTTTGGCATCCCTTGCGTATTTATGGCTTACCGGAGCGCTTGATTGGCATGCCCGCATTCAGCGTCCGCGAGTTTCTCACCAGCAGGTACCGCATATGAAGAAGACAACGGAGCTCTACGATGACCGAGTGGCGTAACGGACGACTGGAAGGTGTGCGGGTGACCGAAGGCGGCGATGGTCCGTTAACCGCTGTCGTCGGACAGTCGGTCCTCTTTGCGACGCTGCAAGATCTCTTGGCCTGGGGACGGAAAAATTCACTCTGGCCGTTGAATTTCGGGTTGTCGTGCTGTTTCGTCGAAATGGCAACGAGTTTTACGAGCGTGTACGACGTGGCGCGGTTTGGTGCGGAAGTCGCGCGCGGTTCACCGCGACAGGCCGATGTGTTGGTCGTATCAGGAACGGTGTTTCTGAAGGTAGCGCCTGTTATCAAGCAGCTCTACGAGCAGATGCTGGAGCCGCGTTGGGTGATCTCCATGGGGTCTTGCTCGAACTCCGGAGGCATGTTTGACGCTTATTCCGTCGTGCAAGGGGTCGACAAGTTCATTCCCGTGGACGTGTATATGCCGGGATGTCCCCCGCCGCCACACGCATTTATGGAATGCCTGCTGCTCCTCCAGAACATGGTGGGGTCCGAGCGCCGTCCGTTGAGTTGGCACTTCGGCCCGCAGGATGTGCAGAAGCCGATCATGCCTTCGATGAGAGATGCGAAACGAGCGGAGCGGATGAGTCAGCGTGAATATCCCGGCATCGATGCGCTTCCTCGAACCGATCTCCTCTCTCCTCATTTTGCAGGGCAGCCAGGCGGACGATCGAAAGGCAAGCCATGACACCGCGAGTCGCGTCCCCGGGGGATGTCTCAATCGGTGCACAAGCCGGTTTGGTTTCGGAGTTGATGGCTCACTTTGGTTCGGAAGGATCTCTGGTTGCAGTCCAATCCACCAAGGATGAAATTCCGACGATCTGGATCAAGCGGCAGCAGCTTCGAGCTGTCCTCCGCTATGTCAAGGCTGAACTCCCTCGTCCGTTTCTCATGTTGTTTGACCTGAGTGCGACCGACGAACGGCTCCGCCGGAATCATGACGGGCTACCGATCGGAACCTTTACGGTGTTTTATCATCTCTTCTCCTTTGATCGGAACCAGTCGCTCCGTATCAAGGTGGCACTTGATGCAGAGGCGCTCTCGCTGCCCTCGAGCATCGAGCTGTGGCCCAATGCCGATTGGTATGAACGAGAAATCTTCGACATGTTCGGGATTCAGTTTGAAGGGCACCCATTTCTTCGTCGCCTCTTGATGCCGTCCTGGTGGGAAGGGTATCCGCTTCGAAAGGATCATCCTTCGCGTGCGACGGAAGTCGGACTGTTCCAATTGCCGCCGGAGAAACTGGTCATGACGCAGGATGCGCTGCAATTCAAGCCTGAGGACTGGGGCTTGGCGCGTACGTACCACGACCGCGACTCTGACTTCGACTATATGTTCATCAATCTTGGTCCGGCCCATACCGGCACGCACGGCGTGCTTCGGTTGGTGGCGCAGCTCGCGGGCGAAGAAATCATGAACATCGTTCCGGATATCGGTTTCCATCATCGTTCACAGGAAAAGATCGCTGAGCGGCAAACGTGGCATACCTTTATTCCCTATACCGACCGTATCGACTACCTCCAGGGCGTGCTGAATGAAATGCCATATTGTCTTGCAGTCGAACGATTGGCAGGCATTACGGTTCCGCCGAGGGCCCAAGTGATCCGTGTCATGATGTCCGAGTTTTACCGAATCGCCAGTCATCTCGTCTGGTACGGGACTTTTGCCGGGGATGTAGGCGCGTTGTCACCTGTTTTTTACATGTTCAATGATCGAGAGCGCATCCTCTCAATTGTCGAAGCCGTCTGCGGCGGCCGGATGCATCCGAATTGGCTCAGGATCGGTGGGGTTGCACGAGACCTCCCGGTTGGGTGGGATCAGCTGGTTCGTCAGTTCATCGATTGGTTTCCCAGCCGGCTCGACGACTATGAGCGCCTGGTCATGGACAATCCAATCCTCAAGCAACGGACCGTCGGGATTGGAGTCCTCTCGCTCGAGGACGCGATTGCGTGGGGCGCCACCGGTCCGATGCTGCGGGCCTGCGGTTTGCCGTGGGATTTGCGCAAAGTCCGTCCCTATTCCGGGTACGAGCAGTTCGACTTTGAGGTTCCCACCGCGTCGAACGGCGATTGTTATGACCGAGCGGTGGTCCACATGTTGGAGTTGCGCCAGTCGCTGGCGATTATTCGTCAATGTTTGGATTCTATGCCCTCAGGTCCCTACACGTCACTTGATCCTCTCGCCACTCCTCCGTTGAAGCAACACACGATGCAGGATATTGAAACGCTCATCAATCACTTTGTCGGGGTGAGTTGGGGGCCGGTTCTGCCGCCAGGCGAAGCGGAAGTTTCAACGGAATCGTCCAAAGGCCAGACCAGTTATTACCTGACGAGTGATGGGTCGCAGTTCTCGTATCGAACGAGAATCCGCACGCCCTCGTTTGCCCATATTCAGATGGTGCCGCTCATGGCGCGTGGCGAGCTGCTTTCGGATCTTCTGGCCGTCCTCGGAAGTGTGGACTATGTATTGTCGGATGTGGATCGATGAGCAGTCATGTTTCATGTGTGGAGTTGTGAATTGACTTAAAGCTTTCAGCTCAAAAATTCGGATCACGTGATACGAGGAGCATCATGCTGAGCGAAGTTGAACGCTGCGAACTTGAAGAGGCACTGAAGCATTACCCCGATAAACGATCGGGAACCATCGATGTGTTGTTGATTCTCCAGCGGCGACGTGGATGGATTTCCGATGAGTCGTTGCGTGATGTGGCACAGTTGCTCGAGATAACCTGTGAGGATGTGGATAGTGTCGCAACCTTCTACAACCTCATCTTTCGCAAGCCGGTTGGTCGGCATGTCGCGTTCATGTGCGACAGTATCAGTTGTTGGATCAAGGGGTGCGAGCAGGTGCAGGAGCGGATCAAGAAACTCTATGAGGTGGATCTCGGGCAGACGACCGCTGATGGACGTCTGACTCTCTTGCCGATTGCATGCCTGGGACATTGCGAGCGGGCGCCGGCTCTCATGATCGATCAGCAGGTGTACGGTGAGGTGACGCCGGATGAGGTTGAGATAATTTTTGATAAATACATGTAATATAAATTATGAAGTAATAAAAAGCACTTGCTAGTAAGTAGCATATAAAATCTAGGTAACAAAATATAGTAACAGTATTCATGGAATATCCACTTACGCAGTATATTCGTTCTGATGGTGACTCGCGGTTGCTGCGAGAGTATGTCGCGACGGGAGGCTATCGCAGTCTTCAGAAGCTGGTTGCTGGAATGGCTCCCAAGGATCTGCAGCGTTTGGTCGGGGAGTCAGGGTTGCGCGGTAGGGGCGGAGGCGGGTTTCCGACAGGGAGCAAATGGAGTTTCGTGCCGATGGGGCCTGATGCCCCCAAGCCGAAGTATATCGTTGCGAATGCCGATGAAATGGAACCGGGGACCTTCAAGGATCGAATCCTGATGGAAGGGGATCCTCATGGCCTCATCGAGGGCATGATCGTGACAGGGTATGCCTTGGATGCCGAGGTCGGCTACATTTTTCTGCGCGGAGAATATCATCTATCTGCTCAGCGCCTGACCAAAGCCATTGCGGAGGCCTATGAAGCAGGGTATCTCGGCAAGCCTCTGCCTGGGACAGCCTTTCGGTTCGATCTTCACCTCCATTCCAGTGCGGGGCGGTATATCTGCGGCGAAGAAACGGCACTCATCAATGCACTGGAAGGTAAGCGTGCGGTTCCACGGGCGAAGCCTCCCTTCCCGCAGACGGTCGGCTTATGGGGGCAGCCGACCATCGTCCAAAACGTCGAGACTCTCTACAACATTCCCCACATCATGAATCACGGTGCCGATTGGTATCGACGGCTGAGTCGCACTCAGGATGGTGGCACCAAGATATACGGCGTCAGTGGGCGTGTCACAAATCCAGGGTGGTGGGAATTGCCGCTCGGCACCACTGCGCGTGAGGTGCTGGAACAGCATGCCGGTGGCATGGCGAAAGGCTTTCGTTTTCGGGGCGTCTTGCCTGGTGGAATTTCCACCAACTTTTTAATTGAAGAACACTTGGATCTTCCTCTGGATTTCTCCTCATTCCCGGCCAACGTCGGGCGGCTCGGGACCGCCACGATGATTGTTCTTGATGACTGCACGTGCCCGGTGGGGTTTGTATTGAATCTGGAAAGATTTTTTGCCCGTGAATCGTGCGGGTGGTGTACGCCGTGTCGGGAAGGGTTGCCCTGGGTGGCAAAACTCTTGATGGCGTTCGAAGAAGGGCGCGCGACCAGCGATGATTTATCGCTGCTTGAGATGCACGCGAAATGGCTGGCGCCGGGACATACCTTCTGCGGGCTTGCACCAGGAGCGATGGCCCCCTTGCAGTCAGCCTTGAAATATTTTCGCGAGGACTTCGAGCGACACATTACCATCGGTGGCTGTCCTTGGAGCAAGAAGTCGGCGCAGCAGAGAGTCTTGGTCTAAGTCTATGGCGATCATCATCGTCGATAACAGGCCCTATACGGTCGATGAGCGGCAGAATCTCCTTGCCGCCTGTCTTGGTCATGGATTGAATGTGCCCTATTTCTGCTGGCACCCGGCGATGGGATCGGTGGGGGCGTGCAGGCAGTGTGCGGTGAAACAGTTCAAAGACGATCGTGATCAGTCCGGTCGGCTGGTGATGTCCTGCATGACGCCGGCGGCTCATGGCACGCGTATCTCGATCGATGATCCTGAGGCCAAGGCCTTTCGCGCATCTGTCATCGAATGGTTGATGGTGAACCATCCGCACGACTGCCCGGTGTGTGACGAAGGCGGGGAGTGCCATTTGCAAGACATGACGGTCATGACCGGACATGTCTACCGGCGCGCTCGCTTTCCCAAACGGACTCATCGTAACCAGGCGCTCGGTCCCTTCATTCGTCACGAGATGAACCGGTGTATTCAATGCTACCGCTGCGTACGGTTTTACCGAGACTACGCGGGCGGACGGGATCTCAATGTGTTCGGGGCGCATGACGCCCTGTACTTCGGCCGAGAGCAGGACGGAACCCTAGAGAATGAATTCAGCGGTAATTTGGTGGAGGTCTGTCCGACCGGTGTGTTCACCGACAAAACGTTCTTCCATCACTATACGAGGAAGTGGGATTTGCAATCGGCCCAATCGATTTGTCCGCACTGCAGTCTTGGGTGTAATACCACCGCCGGTGAACGGTACGGGACTCTGCGTCGAATAACGAATCGGTTTAACAGCCAGGTCAACGGCTATTTTTTGTGTGACCGAGGACGGTTCGGCTACGAGTATGTCAACAGCAAACATCGTATCAAGCACCCCATGGTGCGTCCTGAACTCGACCGTGTCAACGCGGCGAAGCCGGAGAGTGTGCCGCAGGTTCTTGGGATAGCCGGAGACCGTTTGCGGCGTGCCCATGGGATCATTGGCATCGGTTCGCCGCGTGCCTCGCTTGAGGCCAATGCGGCGCTTCGAGCGTTGGTCGGACCGCAGCAATTTTATCAGGGGGTTGATGAGCAGGAACGTCAGCTGCTCTCCACGATGCTGAAGGTCCTTCGGACGGGGCCGGTACCGGCCGCGTCTATTCATGATGCAGAACAAGCCGATGCGGTTCTCGTGCTTGGCCCTGATCTCCTGAACGAGGCGCCGCGCCTTGCGCTGGCTCTCCTGCAATCCATCCGCCGACAGCCGATGGAGCGAGTGGACGAATTGAAGATTCCGCAGTGGGACGAGGCGGCTGTGCGCAATGCCGTGCAGAATCGACGAGGCCCTCTCTTTCTCGCGGGGTATCGACGTACCTGGTTTCATGCCTATGCCACCGATTCCTATTTTGCCGCGCCGGATGATATCGCCCGGTTGGGATTTGCCGTGGCGGGAGCCATTAAACAGAGTGCCCCGTCCGTTCCGGATCTCAGTCAAGAAGTCAAGGTTTTTGCTCAGCGCATCGCCGAAGCCCTGACCCATGCACAACGCCCGTTGATCATTGCCGGGACGGGTAGTGGGTCTCAGTCGACGATTGAAGCGGCTGCCAATGTGGCCTGGGCACTCCACCAACAAGGGAAACAACCTCGGCTCAGCTTCGTGCTTCCAGAAGCCAATAGTGCGGGTCTCGCACTGCTCGGTGGCGGGAGCCTGAATGAGGCCTTCGACACAATTAGCCAAGGGAAGGCCGATACGGTGATTGTGCTGGAGAACGACTTATATCGCCGGGCGGACCAGGCAAACGTCGATGCCTTCTTCAGCGGGGCACAGACGGTGATTGTCCTCGATGCTCTTGAACAGCGCACGGTGGCCCATGCGGACATCCTCCTACCGGCAGCCACAGGGCCGGAATCTAACGGGACATTTGTGAATCAAGAAGGCCGAGCTCAGCGCTTTTACCAAGTCTTTGCTCAGAATGGTGATATCAAGGAGAGTTGGCGGTGGCTGAGCGACCTGGCCCGTGTAACCTCACAGGATGTTGAGCGTGAATCGGGGGTGGCGACCTGGCGCAACTTCGATGATGCGGTCTCCGCAACGGCGACGGCTGCTCCTGAGCTGGCACGCGTCGGAGAGGTGGCTCCGGCGGAGAGTTTTCGTCTGGTCGGTCAAAAAATACCCAGACAGTCTGAGCGATGTAGTGGCCGTACCTCGCTGCTCTCTCATTTGACAATGCACGAACCACCTCCCCCTGTCGATCAAGACTCGCCCCTGGCCTTCACGATGGAGGGATACCGAGGACCGCTGCCCTCGCCACTGATTTCCCAATTCTGGGCTCCGGGCTGGAATTCCATCCAGGCGGTGAACACCTATCAGGACGAGGTCGGGGGGGCATTGCGTGACGAAATGCCGGGGCTTCGACTGATCGAACCAACTGCAACGAACGCACCTGCCTGGTTCACCTCCATTCCCGGTGCGTTTCAGCCGGCCTCTCGGCAATGGTTGCTGCTGCCACTCTCCGCAGTGTTTGGAAGTGACGAACTCAGCAATCAATCCCCGGCGATTGCCGAACGGATTGCTCAACCTTTTGTGTCTTTGCACCCATCCGATGGAGCACGGTTGGGCCTTGAGGACCGCAGCACGATCGCTCTGGTGTTGCAAGGGACGATGCACTCTCTTGTTATTCACTTCGAGCCTTCTACCCCGGTGGGGACGGCAGGTCTCTCTTTTGTCCCTGAGGTATCCGGCGTCGGCGTCCCGGCGTGGGTCGATCTGTTTGAGGCGATCAAGACCGAACGAAAGCGAAGAGCTGCATGATCGATTGGAGCCACACCGCATTGACCATCGCCGTTATTCTTGGAAGCTGCCTGACATTGGCCGGGATGATGATCTGGCTCGAACGGCGACTGCTCGGAGTCTGGCAAGAACGATATGGCCCTAACCGTCTTGGACCGGGCGGATGTCTGCAATCATTGGCGGATATGATCAAGATCTTTACGAAAGAGGACTGGATCCCGCCTTTCGCCGATAAAGCGGTCTTCGTGATCACTCCGGCCATCGTCGTGATTACCGCACTCATGTCGTTTGCCGTGGTGCCGGTTGCGCCTCATTTTGTGGTCGCTGATCTCAATGTAGGGGTCCTGTTTTTCTTGGCCATGTCGAGCCTCGCGGCATACAGCGTCATCATCGGAGGCTGGGCGTCCAATAACAAATTTGCGTTTCTCGGCAGCCTTCGCGCGATTGCGCAGTTGTTGAGCTATGAAGTGTTCATGGGGATATCTCTCATGGGTGCGGTGCTCTTGGCGGGGTCATTCAACTTGAGCGACATTGTCGAAGCTCAACGGCATCAATGGTTTGTGATTCCTCAATTTTTCGGGTTTCTCTGTTTCTTCATGGCGGGACTGGCTGAAGCCCATCGCACCCCGTTCGACATGCCTGAGGCGGAAGCCGAACTCGTCGCCGGCTACCACTCGGAGTACAGTGGGATGAAGTTCGGGATGTTCTTTGTGGGCGAATATCTCAGTATCCTTCTTCTCTCGGCCATGACCGTCATTCTCTTCTTCGGTGGATGGCACGGACCCTGGTTGCCGCCCGCTGTGTGGTTTGCCTTGAAGATGTTCGGGTTCATCGTCCTGATCATCCTCATTCGGGCGACGTGGCCACGGTTTCGATTCGATCAGTTGCTGACGTTCGGCTGGAAGGTTGTCATGCCGCTGGCATTGATCAATCTCTTGCTGACGGGCGGGATCGTGTTGTGGAAAACCGGAGCACCGGAACTCAGTATGTTGCAGTGAGTCTGGGGCAGGTTCTGCGAGAAGGGATCGCCTCCTGATTGAGCGGACGTACCTATGCTGAATACATGGATCTATGCTCGTAATCTGGTCGTCGGGTTATGGGTCGTCTTCAAACGGACCTTTACGAAGCCGGTCACGGTTCAGTATCCGGAAGAACGTCCCTATTTACCTCCACGTTGGCGCGGACGAATCGTCCTGACCAGGGATCCTGACGGAGAAGAGCGGTGTGTGGCCTGCTACCTCTGCTCCGCGGCCTGTCCTGTCGATTGCATCGCGTTGCAGGCTGCAGACAACCCGGATGCACATGAACGCCGCTATCCGGAATTCTTTCGGATTAACTTTTCGCGCTGCATTTATTGCGGCATGTGTGAGGAAGCCTGTCCGACCAATGCCATTCAACTCATTCCGGATTTTGAACAGAGCGAATACGCACGCCGGAACCTGGTCTATGAGAAAGAGGATCTTCTGATCAGCGGGACCGGCAAGTATCACGACTATAACTTTTATCGAGTGGCGGGCGTGAGAACTCTCAACAAAGATAAGGGGCAAGGTGAACACGAGCTTCCACCGGTCGATGTGAGGAGTTTGATGCCATGAAGACGTGCGGAGTACTGAGCGAGGGCCTGGGATGGTGACGCAGTACTGAGGGGACGAGAATGGAGATCTTATTCTACATCGCGGCCGCTGTGACCTTCTTGGCGACCTCGCGTGTCATCACGCACGTGCATCCGGTTCATGCACTACTGTATCTCGTCGTGGCGCTCATCGCGCTGGCTCTGATTTTCTATTTGCTGGGTGCGCAGTTTGCCGCCGCGCTCGAGATCATCATCTACGGCGGTGCCATTATGGTGCTCTTCATCTTCGTGGTGATGCTCTTAGGACCGCTCGCGGACGAACGGGAGCGGTCTTGGATGACGCCCACCGCATGGGTAGGGCCCAGTATCCTGGCTCTGGTGCTCCTGGGTGAGGTGGGCTATCTCATTGCGGTCGGAGACCATACGCCGAGCGTGATTGCGGAAACCCGACAGAAAGGAATCTCCATCGCCCTCTATGGACCCTATATCATCGGGGTGGAATTGGCGTCCATGCTGTTGTTGCCCGGTCTGATCGGTGCCTATCACTTGGGGCGTCGGTTCTCGAGAGAGGGGCGTTGATGTTGAGCACACCCGCATTGGTGTTGGCCATGATGCTGTTTGGCCTCGGATTGATCGGCTTATTGAGTCGACGGAATATTCTCTACATGTTGCTGTCGCTCGAAATCATGTTGAATGCCGCCGCGCTCGCATTCATTGCCGGAGGAGCTCGTTGGGGACAAGTCGATGGGGAAATCATGTTTTTGTTTATCCTCACCCTGGCCGCAGCTGAAGTTTCTGTGGCACTGGGTATTGTGCTGCAGCTGTCCCATCGGTTTCGAACATTGGACGCGGATGCTTTCTGCGAGCTGAGAGGGTGACACCAATTGTGAGTGAAGACCACCAACGTAAACCTAAACCTAAACATTCATGATTACACACGATGCTTGATCTACTGTGGCTCATTCCTGTTCTGCCGCTCGTCGGCTTTCTTGTATTAGCCTTGAGTGGCACGCAGTTGTCTCGGCGGCAAGTCGCCGGCGTCGGATGCGGCTCAGTGGGGACAGCAGCCGTGACCACTGCGCTTGTCGCCGCAGATTTCTTTCGCGCCTTTCCCGACCAAGAGTTCTATCGACAAACGCTCTGGAATTGGATTGATACGTCTGGGATGACAGTTGGGATCTCCTGGTACCTGGATGCGCTCTCACTCTTGATGGTGGCGGTCATCACCGGCATCGGCTTCTTGATCCATCTCTACTCCGCCGAATACATGGCTCACGATGACGGATACGCCAGATTTTTTGCCTATATGAATCTGTTCGTGGCCGCCATGCTGACGCTGGTTTTGGCCGACAATCTCCTTCTGCTCTACCTGGGCTGGGAAGGAGTGGGACTCTGCAGCTATCTGTTGATCGGATTCTGGTATCGCGAGCCGGAATACGGCACTGCCGCGCAGAAGGCCTTTATCGTCACTCGCATCGGAGATACGGCGTTTGCCATCGGGCTCTTCATCCTGTTCACGCAATTTACAAGCTTATCGATCCAACAGGTCCAACGTCTTGCCGTGGAGGCCTGGCCGGTGGGATCGAACCTGGCCATGATCGTCGCAGTGCTCTTTTTGATCGGTGCGGTTGGGAAGTCGGCACAATTGCCGTTGCAAGTCTGGTTGCCTGATGCGATGGCTGGTCCCACGCCGGTCAGCGCGCTCATCCATGCGGCCACCATGGTGACGGCGGGGGTCTATCTCATCGCCCGGATGCATCATCTATTTGCTCTCGCGCCGATGGTGCAAGAGGTGATTGCGGTGCTTGGCCTGGTGACGTTACTACTGGCTGCCTCCAGCGCACTGGTTCAGCATGACATTAAGCGGGTGCTCGCCTATTCGACGATGAGTCAGATCGGCTATATGTTTCTGGCGCTCGGCGTCGGAGCCTGGTCTGCGGCGTTGTTTCATTTTCTGACCCATTCATGCTTTAAAGCGTTGCTCTTCCTAGCAGCCGGATCCGTGATCCACAGCCTCCACCATGAACAGGACATTTTCAAGATGGGCGGACTTCGGCGGCAGCTGCCCTGGACTTTCTGGACGTTCCTGATCGGGGCTGCAGCCATGTCGGGTGTGCCGCTCATCACATCCGGGTTTTACAGCAAAGATTGGATCCTCTGGTCGGTCTGGTCCTCACCCATCAGCCATCGGTGGATCTGGTTCGGCGCCTTGTTCGGAGCCATGTTGACCGG